>DATHVD010000064.1:0-48852 GCA_035461525.1 Gaiellaceae bacterium | reverse complement strand
CTCCCGGGATGGGTCCGGGGCGATCGCCGCGGAGCACGCCCGGGCGGATCCCCGCTTCCGCGTCGTCCGCCAGCGCCCCGGGGGCGTCGTCGCGGCGCTCGAGCGCGCCCGCGCGGCGGCCGGCGGGCGCATCATCGCGCGGCTCGACGCCGACGACGTCGCGCTCCCGGATCGCCTGCGGGCGCAGGTGGACGTCCTCGACGCCGAGGATCTCGTCGCGTGCGGCGGCCGCGTCGAGTACTTCCCGCCGGAGGCCGTTCGCGACGGCGCCCGCCGGTACGAGCGCTGGCTGAACGGGCTCGTTACAGCTGAGGCGGCGGCGCGCGACGTCTTCGTCGAGTGCCCGCTCGCGCATCCCGCGCTCGCGGTGCGCCGCGACGCGCTCGAGGCGGCCGGCGGCTACCGCGACCCGGGCTGGCCCGAGGACTACGACCTCGTGCTCCGCCTCTGGGCAGCGGGAGGTCGCTTCCGCAACGTGGAGACGCTCGTCCTTGGCTGGCGCGAGCACGACCGCCGGGTCTCCCGCACGCATCCGGCCTTCTCCCGCGAGGCCTTCGTGCGCTGCAAGGTCCATCACCTCAGGGAGACGCTCTTGGACGGCTTCGAGAGCGTGCTCGTGTGGGGCGCGGGCCCGGTCGGCAAGTCGTTCGCGCGCCAGCTCGCCCGCGCGAGCGTGCCCGTCGCGGCCTTCGTCGAGCTGGATCCACGCAAGATCGGGCGGGAGATCCACGGCGTGCCCGTCGTCCACGTCGACGAGGCGCCGCGCTTCTGCTCCTCGCTCGCCCTCGGCGCGGTCGCCGGCGCGGCGTCCCGGACCCAGGTCCGCGACCAAGCCGCCGCACAGGGCCGCCGCGAGGGCGCCGATTCGTCGCGGTCGCCTAGCGCGTCACGACCAGCGCGGTCGCGTGGCGAGCGAGCACGAGGTCCTCGTCCGCGGGGACGACGCGCACGGTCACGGCGCTCTCCGGCTGCGAGAGGAGCTCGTCCCCGGCGGCGTTCGCATCCTCGTCGAGCTCGATCCCGAGGTGCCGGAGGCCCACGCAGACCCTGCGGCGAACCTCGACGGCGTTCTCGCCGATCCCCCCCGTGAAGACGAGGGCGTCGAGCCCGCCGAGGACGGCGGTCAGCGCTCCTGCGAACTTCAGCGCCTGGCGGCAGAAGAGGTCGACGGCCTCGGCGGCGAGCGGGTCGTCGGAGGCGAGCAGCTCCTCCATGTCCGAGGAGAGCTCCGAGACGCCGAGGAGGCCCGACCGCTCGTTCAGAAGCGCGTCGAGCTCGTCGGGCCCGAGCCCGCGCGTCCGCAGGAGGTGCACGAGCACGCCGGGGTCGAGATCCCCAGGGCGGGTGCCCATGACGAGCCCGCCGGCAGGTGTGAACCCCATCGTCGTCTCGACGCACTCCCCGTCCCGCACCGCGGCCATGCTCGCGCCGTGGCCGAGGTGCGCGAGGAGCAGGCGCCCGTCCGCGGCCGCGGGGTCGAGCGTGCGGAGCCGGTCGAGCACGGACTCGTACGAGAGCCCGTGGAAGCCGTAGCGGCGGACGCCCTCGGCGGCCAGCTCGCGTGGAAGCGGCAGGATGCGGGCGACGGGTGGGAGCGTCGCGTGGAACGCGGTGTCGAAGCAGGCGACCTGCGGTAGCTCGGGCGCCGCCTCGACCAGCGCCTCGATCGCCGCGAGCGCCTGCGGCATGTGCGCGGGGGCGAGGCCCTCGACCCGCCGCAGCTCGGCGAGTACGCGATCGTCGATGCGGACCGGCCCGACGAGCCGTTCGCCGCCGTGGACGACGCGATGCCCGGCCCCGTCGAGCGTCTCGGCGCCCACGCGCGCGACGAAGCCCGTCGCGGCCTCTGCGTGGCCCGACCCGGCGTCGAGGCGCTCGACGTGCTCGGACTCCACCCGGTGCCCGCCCTCGAACACCGCCAGCTTCACGCTCGAGGAGCCTGTGTTGACGGTGAGGATGCGGGGCTCTCGGCGCGGCACGTCGCGGACGCGGGCACCGTACCGCGTCGTCCGCCGCGGGAGCGCCGCCGAGCGTCTAACCTCGTGCGCGATGCCCGAGCGCTGCGCCTGGGTGCCCGAGGGGGACGACCTCTACGAGGCCTACCACGACGATGAGTGGGGCGTCCCCCTCAGGGACGAGCGTGGGCTCTTCGAGCTGCTCGTGCTCGAGGGCGCGCAGGCCGGGCTGTCCTGGGCGACGATCCTGCGCAAGCGGGAAGGCTACCGGCGGGCGTTCGCCCGTTTCGACCCGGAGGCCGTCGCCCGGTTCGACGAGCGGCGGGTGGAGATGCTCCTCGCCGACCCGGGCATCGTCCGGAACCGGCTCAAGGTCGCCTCCGCGGTCGAGAACGCCCGCCGCATCCTCGCGCTGCGCGAGGCTGGGGAGACGCTCGAGGGTCTCCTCTGGAGCTTCGTCGACGGCGAGCCGGTCGTCGAGCGGCGGCGGAGCCTCGCCGAGCTCCCGGCCGAGACTCCGGTCTCCCGCGCCATGAGCAAGGAGCTGAAGCGGCGCGGCTTCCGCTTCGTCGGGCCCACCGTCTGCTACTCGCTCATGCAGGCGGCCGGCCTCGTCAACGACCACGTCGTCTCCTGCTTCCGCTTCGGCGAGCTCACGGAGGCGCAGCCCGGTTCGGCATCCGGGGAATGTGGGTAACGGAACCGAAGTTCCTTACCTCCGAGAACCCCGAAACCGGGAGGATGGCGATGAAGCTCGAAGGCATCCACCACGTCACCGCGATCACGGGCGACGCGCCGAGCAACGTGGACTTCTACGCGCGGGTGCTCGGCCTGCGGCTCGTGAAGAAGACCGTCAACCAGGACGATCCGACCGTCTACCACCTCTTCTACGCGGACGAGGAGGGCAGCGCAGGCGCCGACATCACGTTCTTCGAGTACCCGGGCCTGCAGCGGGGCCGTGCGGGCGCGGGCATGGTGCACACCGTCGCGTGGCGCGTCGGCTCCGCCGAGGCGCTCGACTTCTGGGCCGACCGCCTCGCGCGCGAGGGGATCGAGCCGGAGAGGCACGGCGACCTGCTGCGCTTCGCCGACCCGGAGGGCCTCGGCCTCGAGATCGGGGTCGCGGCGGCCGAAGACGAGCCCCTCGTCGCGCGCCACCCGGAGATCCCCGTGGAGACGGCGCTCCAGGGGTTCGACGGCGTGCGCGCGTACGCGACCGACCCGGACGCGAGCCGCGGCCTGCTCGAGGAGACGCTCGCCTTCTCCCCGGACGGCGAGCGTGCCTGGGAGGTGCGCGGTGAGCGGCGAGGCTCGTTCTACACCTACGACGAGCCGCCCGAGGCGCGCGGTCTCTCCGGCGCCGGGACGGTGCACCACGTCGCCTGGTCGTCGACGATGGAGGATCACGAGGCGTGGCGCGAGCGCGTGGCAAGGGCCGGCGCGCGGCCGACGCCGGTGATCGACCGCTTCTACTTCCGCTCCGTCTACTTCCGCGAGCCGAGCGGCGTTCTCTTCGAGATCGCCACGCTCGGGCCGGGGTTCACCGCCGACGAGCCGCTCGAGACCCTCGGCGAGGCTCTCTCGCTGCCGCCGGCCTACGAGCCGCTGCGCGAGCGCCTCGAGCAGGTGCTGACGCCCCTCCCAGACCCGCGCCGCACCAGCGCCGCGACGTGAGCGAGCGCGAGTTCTGTGCCAGGTTCCAGCGCGCTGTCGAGCTGATCGGCCGCCGCTGGTGCGGCTCGATCGCGCGGGCGCTCCTCGACGGGCCGCGCTACTTCGCGGAGCTCGAGCGGGCCATCCCCGAGATCTCGGGACGGGCTCTCTCCCAGCGGCTGAAGGAGCTCGAGGCCGAGGGCGTCCTCGCCCGCACCGTCGAGCCCGGCTCGCCCGTGCGCGTCCGCTACGCGCTCACGGAGAAGGGACGCGCGCTCGAGGGCGTGGTCGCCGCTGTCGAGCGCTGGGCCCACGACTGGGCGGAGGACGATGAGCGGGAGCCCGAGGCCGCTCGCCTTCGCGGCTAACGTCGACCCGAGCGCCGACCGGGCCTCCGAGGCCCGTGCGACCGCAGCGACGGCCGAGCGCCTCGGCTTCGACCTCCTCGGCGTCCAGGACCACCCGTACCAGCGGCGCTTTCTCGACACGTGGTCGCTCATGGCGACCCTGCTCGCCGAGACCGAGCGCGTCTCCGTCTTCCCCAACGTCGCCAACCTCCCCCTGCGCGGGCCGGCCATCATCGCCAAGGCGGCGGCGAGCCTCGACGTCCTCTCGGGCGGCCGCTTCGAGCTCGGGCTCGGCGCTGGCGCGTTCTGGGAAGGGATCGGGGCCCTGGGCGGGCCCGAGCGCTCGCCTGTCGAGGCCCTCGAGGCGCTGGAGGAGGCGATCCGCGTGATCCGGCTCCTCTGGAGCGACGAACGCTCTGTCCGCTTCGAAGGCCGCCACTACCGGCTTGCCGGCGTCCACCCAGGCCCCGAGCCGCTGCACCCGATCGGGATCTGGGTCGGGGCGCTCAAGCCGCGGATGCTCGCGCTGACGGGCCGGCTCGCCGACGGCTGGACCGTCTCCCATCCGTACGTGCCGCCGGAGCGCGTGCCCGACATGCGCCGCCGCATCGACGAGGCGGCCCGGGGCGCAGGCCGCCCTCCCGAGGCGATCAGACGGATCTACAACCTCATGGGCACGATCGCGGACGGCCCGGTGCGCGAGCCGCTCCACGGCCCGCCCGCGCACTGGGCCGAGGAGTTGATGCACTTCGCGCTCGATCTCGGCTTCGACACGTTCGTGTTCTGGCCGGGCGGGGAGCCCGTGCGCCAGCTCGAGCGGTTCGCCGCCGAGGTCGCGCCGGCCGTGCGCGCGGCCGTCGCCCGCGGGCGCGGGAGCTGAGCGCCGAGTATGGTCGCGGCGATGCCGCTCCTCGACAGCGTGCGCATCCGCGGGTACCGCTCGGCGGGAGACGTCGAGCTCACCCTCGGCGCGCTGACGGCGCTCGTCGGCGAGGCGCGGACGGGGAAGTCCAACATCCTCCGGGCCGTTCGCCAGCTCCTCGACCCCGAGGCACCCCTCCTCGGCCCCGAGGACGTGCGCCGGGACGACGTCGAGACGATCGAGGTCGAGGCCCGGCTCGCCGGCGGCGGGCGCGTATCGCTCGCGGCGCGCCCGCCGGGGCGTGCGGCCATCCGGCGGGAGGGTGCCCCGCCCGCGCTCTTCCTCCCGGCCGCCGAGCGGGCCGGGCGCCTCGTTGCCGCCGAGCACGCCCGCGGGTCCGCGGGCGAGGTGCTCCGCCGCTTCGAGGCGGCACTCGCCGAGCCCGACGGAGGCGAGTCGAGCGCCGCGCCCGCCGGGGCGCTCGTAGCCGCCATCGAGGCCTGTTGCGAGGCCGGCATCGAGGGCCTTGTACTCCTGGTCGAGGAGCCCGAGCTCTTCCTGCGCCCGCAGGCGCAGCGCTACCTCCACCGCCGCCTGCGCGCCTTCGCCGAGGCTGGGAACCAGGTGCTCTACTCCACGCACGCACCCGCGTTCCTGAACGTCGCCCGGCTCGAGGAGCTCGTCCTCGTCTCCTACGACCCCGAGCGTGGCACGCGGATCGTCCAGCCGGAGCCGCTCGACGCCGACGAGGCCTTCCGCGTCGTGAGCGAGTTCGACGCCGAGCGGAGCGAGCTCTTCCTCGCCCGTGCGGCCCTCCTCGTCGAGGGCCGCACGGAGAAGCTCGTCCTGCCCGCGATCTTCGCGGCGCTCGGGCACGACGCCGACGGCCTCGAGATCTCCATCGTCGAGTGTGGAGGCAAGTCCAACATCCCCGTCTTCGCGCGCATCTGCACGGCTTGCGGGATCCCGTTCGTCGCGTTGCACGACCGCGACGCCGAGCCCGGGTCCGAGCCGATCCCGGCGGAGGCGGCGCTGAACCGGCTCATCGCCGAGGTCGCCGGGCCGGAGCGGACCATCGTCCTCGAGCCGGACTTCGAGGCGGTCGCGGGGTTGCGCGGGCACTCGCACAAGCCCGAGCGGGCGTGGCGCCACTTCTCCGAGGACGGCGCCGAGGTGCCGGCCGCGCTCGCCCGCGCCGTGCGCCTCGTCGTCGAGGCGGCGGCTACCCCTGCCGGCCGCGGGCGAAGACGACGAGGAGCGCCAACGACTCGTAGCCCGTGAAGCGGTGCTCGGCGCCGGCGGCGACGAAGATCGCCTGGCCCTCCTCGAGGTCGACCTCCTCGCCCTCGACCTCCAGCGTTCCCCGGCCCTCGAGGACGACGTAGACCTCGTCGTCGGCGTGCGGCTGCTGGCGGTCGGGCTCGGGCGCGACGAGCACGTAGACGCCGACCTCGAGGCCGTGCGAGAGGTGGACGATCTCGTAGCCGCCGTTGTCTGCCTGGAGGCGGCGCTTCGCCTCGTCGACGCCGAAGAGGTGCTCGTGCGCCGCGCTCACGCGCCGGCCTGCCGGAGAGCGGGAATGATCTCCTCCCCGTAGGCGCGCAGGATCTCCTCCTGGCCGTGGGTCATGAGGTAGATGTTGAAGTGGTCGACGCCGACCGACTCGAGCTCGCGAAGCCTCGCCTCGACGGCGGCCGCGTCGCCGATGACGCTGAAGCGGTCGCAGATCTCGTCGGTGACGAACTCGCCGTGGGCGGCGCCCTCGCGGCTGTGGTCCTTGTAGTCGTAGAACTTGCGCGCCTTGACGTACTCGGTCAGCTCCCGCGGGATCTCCGAGTCCTCACCGTAGCGCTCGATCAGGTCCATGACGTGGTTCGAGACCATCGCGGGGAACCAGCGCACGGCCTCGCGCGCCTCCTGCAGGTCGCCGGTGACGATGCTCGGCGCGCTGACGAGGCACTCGAGCTCGTCGGGGTCGCGGCCCGCCTCGGCGGCCGCCTCGCGGGCCTGGGCCATGATCCACTGGATGATCACCGGGTCGGCGAGCTGGATGATGACGCCGTCGCCGACGCGGCCCGCCACGCCGAGCGCCTTGGGGCCGTAGGCCGCGACGTAGAGCGGGATCCGCTCGCGGCCCTTCGCCCACGTGAGCTCGAGATCCTTCCCGTTCCACTCCACCGGCTCGCCGTTCATGAGCCGCTTCATCATCCGGCAGGCGGCCTCGAACTCGGCCATCTTCACGGGCTTCTGGCCGATCACGCGCCGCGCGGAGTCGCCCCGGCCGATGCCCATGACCATCCGCCCGCCGGAGATGTCGTGCAGCGTCGCGTAGGCGCTCGCCGTCACCGTCGGCTCGCGCGTGCCCGGGTTCGTGACGCAGTGCCCGAGCTTCAGCTTCTCCGTGTGGACGGCGAGGAGCGTCAGGAGCGGCGTGGCCTCCTGCCAGAGAATGTGCGAGTCGTACGTCCACCCGTACTGGAAGCCGTGCCGCTCGGCGAGCTGCATCAGCTCGACGAAGCGCGAGTGGGGCGGGTCGGGCAGAACCGTGACGCCGAAGGTGAGCATGGCTGAATGGGCCTCCTGCGGGTGGTCGGAAGGGCCGATTCTACGACGTGGGCCGCCCATGCGTTTCCAGGCACCGGGTCCTTGGGTAGGCTCCGGCCGGATGCAGATCGAGACGCTCGACCACGTCGCCCTCTGGAGCGAGGACCGGGAAACGCTCGCCGCGTTCCTCACGCAGCACGCCGGCATGCACGAGATCGAGCGCACCGAGCGCTTCACGCTCGTGGGCTCGGACGCGCGCCGCGGGAAGCTGACGCTCTTCGCGGCCGAGGGCGAGCGCGTCCCGGGCGTCCTTGCCCGCGTCGGGCTGCGCGTCCACGACCTCGACGCCGCCGTCGCGGCGCTGCCCGCCGGCCTCGCCGTCGAGTGGTCCCGCGGTCGAGCGTCGTTCACGGCGCCCGAAGGGCTCCGCGTCGAGCTCGTCGAGGCGGAGGAGGGCGTCGACTACGACCTCGACCACATCGCCTTTCGCATCCCCGACCCCGAGGCGACGTTCGCGGCGCTCGCCGAGCTCGGCTTCGACGTCCGGGACGGCCGCCTGCGGGCGGGGGAGGCGGAGGTCGTGCTCGAGCAGGGTGACTCCGGCGAGAGCGAGCGGCCGCTCCTCAACCACCTCGGCCTGCGCGTCGAGTCGGCGGACGAGCACATCCAAGAGGCCGAGGAGCGTGGGCTCGAGATCGCCGACGTCGTCGACGCGCCGAACACCTACGCCGTCTTCCTCTGGGGCCCGAACCACATCAAGCTCGAGTACGTCGAGCACAAGCCGACGTTCTCGCTCACGTAGGCAGGTCGGAGAGCCGTGCAGGCGGCCGGTCCCCCGAGGCGGAGCCCGCTTGTGTTTCACGCGCACAAAGTCCTTCCGGGGCCGAGGGCTTGCTTTCTTGCGCCGTTCGGCGGGTTCCGCCCGGCCGGGATCGGCTCGTGACCGTGGAACACGAGCGGGTGTCGGGGCGTGGCTGAGACGCTCGTCGTCGCCGGCGCCGGGATGGCCGGGCTGGCGGCCGCCGCGAGGGCGCGGGAGCTCGGCGCGGATGTCGTCGTCCACGAGAAGGGCGACCGCCCGGGCGGCTCGATGCGCCTCTCGAGCGGGGTCGTCTGGCGCTACCGGGAGTGGGAGCGCTTCCGGGCGGAGTGCCCGGGTGGCGATCCCGAGCTCCAGCGCGCCGTGTGGGAGGGCCTCGACGACGCGCTCGCCTGGCTCGAGGCCCTCGGCGCGCCCGTCCTCGTGCGCGAGACCGGGAACCCGGTGACGACGGGCGTCCGCTTCGACGTCCGGGGCCTGACGGAGACGCTTGCCCGCCGGGCGGGCACGCTGCGAGCGGGCGAGCCGCTGGCCGCGCTTCCAGACGGCGTCCCCGTCGTCCTCGCCACGGGAGGGTTTCAGGGCGACCTGGAGCTCGTGCGCCGCCACGTCACGCCCGAGGCTGCCGCCCTCGTCCTCCGCGCCAATCCGTGGAGCGCCGGGGACGGCCTGCGGCTCGCGCTCGCGCGGGGCGCCGGGCTCTCCGCCGGCATGGACGAGTTCTACGGCCGGAACCTGGCGGCGGCCCCGCGGATCGAGCCGGGCGACTTCGTTCCGCTCGCGCAGGTGTACGCGCGCCACGCGACCGTCGAGAACGTGCTCGGCGAGCGCTACGAGGCGCGCACGTGGTCGGAGGTCGACGTCGCCCAGTGGACGGCCCGACAGCCCGGCGCGCGTGCCTGGTACCTCGTCTCCGACGCGGCGCTCTCGGAGCCCGTGCGCGAGCGCACGGTCGGCGACGCGATCGCCGCCGCGGAGCACGCGGGGGCGCCGGTGGAGCGCCGCGGCGGGACGACGCGCGTCGAGGTCGTCGCCGGGATCACCACCACGCTGGGCGGGATCTTGGTCGACGCCCGGGGCCGTGCCGCCGCCGGCCTCTGGGCGGCCGGCGCAGACGCCGGCGGGGTCTCCACCGGAGGCTGGTCGAGTGCCCTCGCGGCCGCGCTCGTGCTCGGACGGATCGCCGCCGAGGACGCCGTCGGGCCCGCGTCTAGGTGAGCTGGAGGTAGGCGCAGGCCCGCTCGTCCTGCGGGAGCGGGGAGGGCGCGATCTTGACGACGGTATAGCGCACGCCCTCGTCGACCTCGACCTCGGATCCGGGCTCGGGGGCGCTCCCGTCGCGCTCGACGAGCTCGTAGCCGGAAGGGCGGGAGACGAAGAGGAGGTGCTTGCCCTCGGCGGCCATCGGCCGGGAGTCTAACCGCCTCGCGCGGCCGCGACGTAGGGTGGCACGGCGACGCGAACGTGCGTCCCGCCCGCCTCGCCGCTGTCGACCGAGAACCGTCCGTTGAGGATCTTCACGCGCTCGTCGATCGCCTCGATCGACCCGCGCCGCCGCTCCTCGACGCCGTTGTCGAAGATCTCGGTCTCGTAGCCGCCGTCCTCGCAGCTGCGCACGGTGACCTCGATCTTGGCCGGGCGCCGGCGCACCGCCTGGTTCATCGCCTCGCGGATGATCTGGTAGAGGGCGACCTGCGACTTCTCGCCGAGCGCTTCGCCGTCGCCCACGTCGGTGACGACGGTGATGCCGTGGGACTGCTCCACCTGGTCGCCGAGGGCGCGCACCGCCGCGTGGAAGCCCTGGTCGCGGAGGACGAGTGGCTCGATCGCGAACGAGAGGTCGCGGAGGACGCGGATCGTGTCGCGCTCCTTCTCGAGCGAGCTCTCCATCACCCGGGCCGCGTCCTCGAGCCGCCCGTCCTCGAGCGCCGCGATGGCGGCGTCGTGCATGAGCGCGATGCCGGACATCGACTGGAGCGGGCCGTCGTGGAGGAAGAGCGAGAGGCGGCGGCGCTCGTCCTGCTCGGCGGTGATGAGGCGCTCGGTCAGGCGCTCGCGCTCCTGCTCGCGCTCGCGCGCCTCCTCGAGCAGGCGGGCGTTCTCGACGGCGCGAGCGGCGAAGTCGGCGAGCACGGTCGCCCGCATGTGGTCCCAGCGGTGGAACGGATCCGGGCGGGAGATCTCGAGGTTGCCGAGGCGCTCGCCGCGCACGGCGAGCGGGACGACGATCCGCTCCCCGTCGAGCGGAGGGTCGCCGACGTCGCCGCCGGGATGGAGGATCCGCGCACCGCGGGCGTCGAAGAGGCGCTTCGCCTCGTCGCAGGCCCGCTCGAGGATCTCCGTGGCGTCCAGGGTCGACGAGATCGCGGCGATCGAGTCGACGAGCGACTCGAGGAAGGTCGCCTGGGCCTGGAGCTCGTCCTCGGCCGACTCGTGCCGCCGGCGCTCCGTGACGATGAGGTAGAGGGCGAAGACGCCGAAGAAGGCCGTCGCCGCGATCAGGCCCGCGGCTGCGATCCCGTGGTCGCCGACCGCGAGTCCGAGCGAGCCGACGAGCGCGGCGCCGACCGTGCAGCCGACGAGGATCCCGCGGGCGTTCCGGACGAGATGCTCGCCCATCAGCGCAGCGCCTCAGTCGATGATGGACTCGCGCAGCGCGATGGCGACGGCATGGGTGCGCGTGTCCGCCTCCAGCTTGGCGAGGATGTGTCGCACGTGGCTCTTGACGGTCTCCTGGCTGATGAACAGCCGCGCCGCGACGTCGGCGTTCGACATGCCGTCGGCGAGGAGCTGAAGGATCTCCCGCTCGCGCACGGTCAGCATCTCCTCGCGCTCCCGCGTGAGGAGGGCGGGCATGAGCGCCGGATCGACGTAGCCCTCGCCGCTCGCGACCTTCTCGATCGCCCGGAGCAGCGTCTGGTGCGGCGCCTCCTTGAGGATGTAGCCCTTCGCGCCCGCCTCGAGGCCGCGGCCGAGCAGGCTGCGCTCGCCGTAGGCCGTGAAGATCAGGACAGCGATGTGCGGGAACTTGTCGGCGAGGATCTTCGTCGCCTCGAGCCCGTCCATGCCGGGCATGCGTACGTCCATGATCACGACGTTCGGGCGCCGGCGCTCGGCGACCGCCACGGCGCTCGCGCCGTCCGAGGCCTCGCCCACCACGCGGATCTGCGGGGAGCGCGAGAGCGACAGGCGCAGGCCCTCGCGCACGACCTCGTGGTCGTCGGCGATGAGGCAGGTGATCTCGGCTGGCATCGGCGGCTCGGTCCCCAAGGCAGGATGATAATCGGGTGAGAAGCGCTCACACTTTAGAGGGACTTGTGGTTGACCCTGTCGAGGGGGCCTTTCCGGGCGCGGTCGAGATCGCCGACGGCCGGATCGCCGCCGTGGCTCGGCGCGGGAGCGGGCCTGCCGAGCCGCTCATCCTCCCGGGCTTCGTCGACCTCCAGGCCTACGACCCGCGCGGGCTCGCCGCCAGCGGGGTCACGGGCTACCTGCTGGCGACCCGGAGGGTCGAGCCCGTCGACGACCCGCTCTGCCTGGGGCTCCACCTGGAGGGCCCGTTCCTGAACGCGGACGCCGCGGGCGCGATCCCGGTGGGCGAGCTCGCGCCCGTCGACCTCGGCCTCGTGGACGCCTGGACGGAGTCCGCCGGCCTCGTCCGCCTCGTCACCCTTGCGCCCGAGCTGCCCCGCGCGCTCGCCGCCGTCGAGCGGCTCGCCGCCGCCGGCATCGTCCCCGCGGTCGGGCACACCCGGGCGAACGCCCTCACCGTGCGGGCGGCGATCGATGCGGGCGCCCGTTTCGCCACCCACGTCTGGAACGCGATGGCGCCGCTCAGGGCTCGGACGACCGGCCCGGTGCTCCCGCTCCTCCTCGACGAGCGGGTCACGCTCGGGCTCATCGCCGACGGCCGGCACCTGCACCCGGACACGGAGGAGCTGACCGTGCGCGCGGCCGGCCCCGGCCGCATCGCGCTCACGAGCGACCGGGTGCGCTCGCCGGCCGAGGAGGCGGACGGGACGCTCCTCGGCGGAGACCGGAGCGGAGCCGCGCTCGTCGCCCGGATGGCCCGCTTCGGCCTCCCGGAGGCCGCGGGCATGGCCAGCCTCGTCCCGTCGCTCCTGCTCGGCCTGACCGATCGGGGGCGGGTCGCGCCCGGTTACCGGGCGGACCTCGCCGTCCTCGCCGGCGACTTCACTCCTCGGCAGACACTGGTGGCGGGCCGGCCCGTACGGCCGTGACCTTCGGACGCTCGCGCAAATAGCCGCCCGCGCGCGCGGCGACCGCGGCCACGGGAACGGCGACGAGGGCGCCTGGGATCCCCCACAGGACGCCGCCGGCGGTGACGGCGAGGAGGATCGCCACCGGATGGAGCTCGACGCTCCGCCCGACGACGAGCGGCTGCAGGACCTCGCTCTCGATCTGCTGCACGACGATGACGGCCCCGGTGACGATGAGCGCGGCCACGAACCCTTCGGAGACGAGCGCGACCATGGCGGCCGCGAACCCCGCCGCCACCGCGCCCGCGATCGGGATGTAGGCGCCGAAGAAGGTCAGGAGGGCCAGGGGCAGGACGAGCGGGACGCCGAGGATCCAGAGCGCGAGGCCGATGAAGACCGCATCGAACAGCGCCACGATGGTCGTCCCGCGGATGTAACCGCCCAGCGTGTCCCAGGAGCGTGCGCCGATCTCCCGCAGGTCGTCCTGGCTCTCCTCGGGCGCGATCGACACGATCGCCTCCCACAGGCGGGCGCCGTCCCGGACGAAGAAGAAGAGGAGGACGAGGGTGAGGAGGCCGCCGGCTACGGCCTCGATGGCGATGATCGCGCCGCCGAGCGCCCCGCCGACGATTCTGCCGGCGTTGGCCTCGAGTTCCTCCTGAGCGCGCTGGATCAGCTCGTCCGCGCGCGTCTCGGAGAGCCCTAGCGGGCCCTCGGAGAGCCAGTCCTCCATCTCCGTGACGCCGCCGCGGACGCCGAGGTCGAGGTCCCCGAGCTCGCCGATCACGGACGGGGCGAGCGCCACGATGACGCCGGCGAGGATGGCGAGGGCTGCGAGGAGCACCGTCAGCGAGGCGAGCGCTCGCGGCCAGCCTCTGGCGGCGAGCTGGTTCGCCGGCGGCACAAGCACCGTCGCGAGGAGGATCGCGGCGAAGACCGGCAGGACGACGATCCGCAGCCGCACGACGAGAAGCGCGAGGACGACGACCGCCGCCGCGACGACGAGGAAGCGCCAGCTCAGGGAGGCGGCGAGGCGGAGGGACCGGGGGACGCCGGTCGAGTCCAGAGACATCAGGGCGTATATATCCGGTTGCGTCCGGATGGAACTCTCGGCGCCTCTGGGCGCGCCGACGACTGCGCTATCCTGAGACCGCTCTTGGACGAGATCCCACCTAGTACCCACGCCCCGGAGAGCGGGGCGTGAGCGACTCCCTTCGCATCGCCGTCATTCTCCTGCTCGTGCTGGGGAATGCCGTCTTCGTCGCGGCCGAGTACGCGCTCGTGACGGCGCGCAGGACGCGGCTCGAGGAGCGCGCGAGCGCCGGCAGCCGGCCCGCCGCCACGGCCCTCCGGCTCCTCGACGAGCCGGTCCGGTTCATCTCGACCGTGCAGGTCGGGATCACGGTCTTCAGCATCCTCCTCGGCGCCCTCGGCCAGCCGTTCCTCTCGCGCTGGTTCGACGACTGGCTCGCCACCTCGCTCGCGTTCCTCCTTGCGTTCCTCATCCTCACGTACCTGAGCGTCGTGCTCGGCGAGCTCGTGCCCAAGTCGATCGCGCTCCAACGCGCCGAGTCGCTCGCGGTCTTCCTCGCAGCCCCGCTCCACTGGCTCGGCCGCGTCGCCTACCCGCTCGTGTGGGTCCTGCAGAAGTCCGCGAACGGCATCTCGCGCCTGCTCGGCTTCCGGCCCGCTCCTGCCGGGATGACGATGCACACGGAGGAGGACATCCGGCTGATCGTCTCGCAGACGGAGGAGATCCCGGAGGCGGAGGAGGAGATGCTCTACAAGGTCTTCGACTTCGCGGACAAGGAGGCGCACGACGTCATGGTCCCGCGTCCGGAGGTCGTCGCCCTCTCCGTCGACTTGCCGCCGCAGGAGGCGCTCGCCGCGGTGATCGACTCGCCCTTCACGCGCTATCCGGTGTACCGGGGCTCGCTGGACGACGTGCTCGGCATCCTCCACGTGCGCGACCTCTTCTCGGCGCTCTACGACCGAGGGATCGACAGCGTCGTCGTCGAGGACATCGTCAGGCCGGCGTACGTCGTTCCCGAGACCAAGGATCTGGCTGCCCTCCTCGGCGAGTTCCGGCGTCAGAACCAGCACATGGCGCTCGTCGTCGACGAGTACGGCGCCGTCGAGGGCATCGTCACGCTCGAGGACCTCCTCGAGGAGATCGTCGGCGAGATCGAGGACGAGTACGACCTCCCGGACGAGTCGATCCAGCCCCTCGAGAACGGCCACGTCCTCGTCCACGGGACGTTCACGATCGACGACTTCAACGAGAAGTTCGGGACGGAGCTGCCGCAGGAGGACTACCACACGGTCGCCGGCTTCGTCTTCGGCGCCCTGGGCCGCGCCGCCGAGCGCGGCGACGAGGTCGAGCACGAGGGGCTCCGCTTCACTGTCGTCGAGGTGGACGGCCCGCGCATCGAGCGGCTCGAGGTCGAGTTCGCCGGGCAGGTCGAGACCGGCGAGGCGGACGTCGCTGCAGAGTAAGATCGCGGCGTGGAGTTCGACCACATCGGCGTGCCCGCGCCCGCGAGGCGCGAGGGGATGCGCTACCTCGAGTCGAAGCGCCTCTGGCTGACGAGCCCGGGAGACCATCCGTACCGCGTCGAGTGGCTCTGGTACGAGCCCGAGAGCCCCGAGGCCGAGCTCGTGCGCACCCTTCCGCACGTCGCGTACCGCGTGGACAGCCTGGAGGAGGCGCTCGAGGGGCTTCGCGTCGTCGCCGAGCCGTTCGACGTCTTCGGCGAGGTGAGGGTCGCGTTCGCCGAGGTGGACGGCGCCCCGGTCGAGTTCGTGCAACCGTACGCGTGAGCGCCGCGGCCCGCCCGCCGCCCCGCCTCGTCCTTCGGGGCACCCCAGCCCACCACCCGCTTTCGAGCGTACACCGGAAAGACGCACGCGTGGTGCGCGGATCGTGCCGAAAGCGTGACTATTGCGGCGATACCCCGGCGCGGACAGGGCGGTGGGGCGCGCGATGACGGAGCGGCTCGCCGGGCTCGCGTCCGAGCTCGTCCGCATCGACTCCGTGAACCCGGGCCTCGTCGAGGGCGGCGCCGGCGAGGGTGAGATCGCGCGCTTCGTCGCGGCCTGGCTTGCGGACGCGGGGCTCGAAGTCGAGGTCGAGGAGGTGGCGCCCGGCCGGCCGAACGTCGTCGGCATCGCGCGCGGCTCGGGCGGCGGCGCCTCGCTCCTCCTCAACGCCCACACTGACACGGTGGGCGTCGCCGGCATGGAGCGGCCCTTCGAGCCGGCGATCGTGGAGGGGAGACTGCACGGCCGCGGCGCGTACGACATGAAGGCGGCGCTCGCCGCGATCATGCTCGCCGGCGCCGACGCCGCCCGCGCCGGGCTTCGCGGCGACGTCGTCGTCGCGGCGGTCTGCGACGAGGAGCTCGGCAGCATAGGCACGGCGCGCGTCGCCGAGGGCCACCGGGCCGACGCCGCGATCGTGGCCGAGCCTACCGGCCTCCGCCTCGCGGTGGCGCACCGAGGCTTCGTCGCGTTCGAGATCGAGACGGCGGGTCGGGCCGCGCACGGCTCCATGCCCGAGCTCGGCATCGACGCTATCGTCCGCATGGGCCATGTGCTCGTGCGGATGGAGGCGCTCGACCGGACGCTCCGGGCCGAGCCCGCCCACCCGCTCCTCGGCTCGGGCTCGGTCCACGCCTCCCTGGTCGAGGGCGGCCAGGAGCTCTCGAGCTACCCCGAGCGCTGTCTGCTCACGGGCGAGCGCCGCACGATCCCGGGGGAGACCGTGGCGGATGTGGAGGAGGAGCTTCGCGCCCTCCTCGGCGAGCTCGACGGCGAGACCCGCACGCTCCTCGCCCGCGAGCCGTTCGAGGCTTCCGCCGAGAGCCCGATCGCCGAGCTCGTCCGCCGGCACGCGGGCGACCCGGAGGTCGTCGGGGCACCGTTCTGGACGGACGCCGCCTTGCTCGGCGCGGCCGGCATCCCGACCGTCCTCTTCGGCCCCTCCGGAGAGGGTGCGCACGCCGTCGAGGAGTGGGTCGACGTCGCCAGCGCCGAGCGGTGCGCCGAGGTGTACGGGGCCGTCGCCCATGATCTCTGCGCGTGAGCGGCACGTTCGTCCTCGGCGGCGACCTCGAGGTGCGGCGGCTCGGCTTCGGCGCCATGCGGCTCTGCGGCCCCGGCGTCACCGGATGGCCCGAGGACCGCGAGAACGCCCTGCGCGTCCTCCGCCGGGCCGTCGAGCTTGGCGCGAACCTGATCGACACGGCGGACTCGTACGGGCCCGAGGTGAACGAGCTCCAGGTGGCGGAGGCGCTGCACCCCTACCCGGAAGGCCTCGTCGTCGCCACGAAGGGCGGGCTTCTGCGGACCGGCCCGGGCCCGTGGCAGCGCGACGGGCGACCAGAGCACCTGCGCGCGGCGTGCGAGGGCAGCCTGCGCCGCCTGCGGCTCGAGCGCATAGACCTCTACCAGCTTCACCGCCCCGACCCGGAGGTGCCGCTGGAGGAGTCGGTGGGCGAGCTCGCACGCCTGCGCGAGGAGGGAAAGATCCGGCACGTCGGGCTCTCGAACGTCGACGTCGAGCAGGTCCGCCGCGCGCGCTCGATCGTCCCGATCGCGTCCGTCCAGAACCGCTTCAACCTCGTCGAGCGGGACGCGGAAGACGTCCTCGAGGCCTGCGAGGCCGCCGGCATCGCGTTCTTCCCCTGGCGTCCACTTGCCGTCGGCGAGGTAGCGCATTCCGGCGGCGACCTCGACGCCATCGCCCACGCGCACGGGGCCATGCCGGCGCAGGTCGCGCTCGCCTGGCTCCTCGCCCGCTCGCCCGTCGTCTGCCCGATCCCCGGGACTGCCTCGCTGCGCCACCTCGAGGAGAACATGGCGGCTGCGGCGATCGAGCTGACCGACGAGGAGCGCGAGGCTCTTGCCTGAGCCCCTCCGACTCGGGCTCCTCTCGACGGCGCGCATCAACCGCCGGATCCTCCCGGCCGCGGCCGCGTCCGATCTCGTCGAGGTCGCCGCAGTGGGGAGCCGCACGCCGGAGCGCGCGGAAGCGTACGCGCGGGAGCACGGGATTCCCGTCGCCCGCGGAAGCTATGAGGCGCTGCTCGCCGATTCGAGCATCGACGCCGTCTACGTCCCGCTGCCGAACTCTCTCCACGTCGAATGGTCGCGCCGTGCGCTCGAGGCGGGCAAGCACGTTCTCTGCGAGAAGCCGCTCACCGAACGCTCCGCCGAGGCCGAGACGCTCTTCCACCTCGCCGGAGGCCACGGGCTCGTCCTCGCCGAGGCGTTCATGTACCGCCACAACCCTCAGACGCGTCGGCTCGCGGAGCTCGTCCGGGACGGTGCGATCGGGCGCCTGGGGCTCGTCCGAACGTCGTTCTCCTTCGCGGTCGAGGGCGCAGCGAACATCCGCCTCGACTCGGAGCTGGGAGGCGGCTCGCTCGGCGACCTCGGTTGCTACTGCGTGAGCGGCGCCCGCCTCCTCGCCGGCGAGCCCGCCAGCGCCTTCGGGCGGGCGGTGGTCGGGCCGACCGGGGTCGACGACCTCTTCACGGGCAGCCTCTCCTTCCCCGGAGGCGTGCACGCGCTCTTCGACTGCGGGCTGCGGCTCCCCTTCCGCGCGACGCTCGAGGCCGTGGGCACCGACGGGGCGCTCTTCGTCGACGACCCGTGGCTCTGCCGTCGGCCCGGCATCGAGCTTCGCCGCGGCGAGTCGGTCGAGCGGATCGGAGTCGAGGCGGCCGACTCCTACCGGCTCGAGCTGGACGACTTCGCACGGGCGGTCGCGGGGGAGTCGGAGCCGCTTCTCGGCCGGGCGGACGCGGTCGCTCAGGCCCGCGTGCTCGGGGCGCTCCGCCGCTCGGCGCAAGACGGCGCCGCCGTGAGCCTCTAGGAGGGCGCCTCGAGCTCGAGCACGGCCGCGAGCCGGTCCCAGCGGTCGATCTCGCACCCGTTCTGGCGGCTGAACGCGGACTGCACCCGAGCGCCGTCGACGACGCCCGTGACCTCGGCCTCCTCCGGGCCGCCGTAGACCTGCGTGCAGATCGTGTCGGGCGGGAGCCCCTCGAGCGCGTCCTGGTTCGCGCGGAGGAGCTTGCACGCCCTGTCGGCCGCCCGATGCGTGCCGCCGACCGGGTCGCAGATGAGAACCGCCTCCCGGGCCTCGCCCTCGCGCCCCTCCGGCCAGAAGGTGATCGTCAGCTCGATCCCGGGCCCCGGCCGACCCGCGTCCCCGTCCTCCCCCGCGTCGCCACCTCCGTTTCCGCCGTCCCCTGGCTCCTCGGCGCCGCAGGCCGCGAGGAGGAGAATCAGTGCGAGGAGGACGACGAGGCCACCTCGTCGGTGCGCCGCGCCAGCTCGACGTCCGTCTCGGTGATCGCGCGCTTCACGTGCGTCCACCAGCGGACCGTGACGGCGTTCCAGCTGATCGCGATGTCGGGGTGGTGGTTCGCCTTCTCCGCGACCGCCGCGAGGCGGTTCACGAAGGCGATCGCCTCCGCGAAGTCGCGGAAGCGGTAGCCGCGCTGCAGGGCGCCGCGCACCTCGTTCCAGCCCTCGGGATGCTCGAGCGTCACTCGCCGACATTCTGGCGCACCGTGAGGACTCCGTCGGCGAGAACCCCTTCGAGCTCGACCGGCCGGTCGGTCCACCAGACGCCCTCCACCTCGACCATCCAGGGAACGAGGGCCGGCTCGATCCCCTCGACGAGGACGGAGCCGCCTCCGCACTGGGGTGGGAACGACTCCGCAAGCGCCTCGCAGATCCGCATCTCGTCGTCCAGGAAGAGCACGTTCCCGGTGACGACCGCCGGCCCCTCGTAGCCCCCTTCGGCCGCTGCGTCGGCCGTGAGCTCCGCCGGCCCGGCCGGCGGCGAGGCGGAGTCGCGTCCGCCCTCGCTCCCGCACCCTGCGAGGGCGGCGAGACCGAGCGCGACGATGAGGGCGAACGGCTTCATCTGCTCCTGTGACCGGCGGCGGGCCGAGAAGGTTCCTGGAAAGCCTACGAGAGTGGGAGGCTCTCGACCGAGCCATCCGCGATCCGCCAGGCCGCCAGCTCGGCCGTGCGCAGCGACAGGATCACGTACGGGCGGCCCTCCCAGAGGCCGATCGCCTCCACGTCGGTCCGGGACGGGCGCGGTGGGCTCCTGGGGTGGGAGTGGAAGACGGCGAGCTCGTAGCCCTCGTCCTCGAGGAACCACGCCTCCGGGTCGACCTCGAGCTCGAAGCGGTACGGGCTCGCGGCCGCGTTCCGGCCCGGGACGAAGCGCTCGGCGACGCCGTCGCGGAGGACGACGAGCCCGCAGGCCTCGTTCGGAAGCTCCGCCTCGGCGTGCTCGACGAGCGCCGAGCGCACCTCGGCCGGGATCACCACCAGAGGCGGTCTTCCATCGCCTCGCCGACCTCGCCGGCGGAGCGGTCCCAGAAGTCGGCCGAGAGGTACTTCCAGCCTCCGTCTGCGAGCACCGTGACGACGACGCCTTCCTCGAGCTCCTCCGCGATCCGGCGGGCGACGTGGACGACGGCGCCGGAGGAGACCCCGGCGAGGATCGCCTCGCGCTCGAGCAGGAGCCGCAGTCCCTCCACCGACTCCTCGTTCGTGACGAGCAGCTTGCGATCGAGCCGCTCGACGTCGAGGATCGGCGGCACGTAGCCGTCCGCGAGCGAGCGGAGGCCGTAGACGAGGTCGCCCTGGAGCGGCTCCGCCGCGGCGACGATCAGGTCGGGGAACGACTCGCGCAGCCGCTCGCCGGCGCCCATGAGGGTGCCGCCGGTGCCGAGGCCGGCGACGAGCGCGTCCACGCGGGGGAGCGCCTCGGCGATCTCGGCGCCGGTGCCCTCGTAGTGGGCGCGCGGGTTCGCCTCGTTCGCGTACTGGAAGGGCATGAACCAGCGGGCCTCCTCCTCGGCCAGCCGGAGCGCCATGCGTACGGCGCCGTTCGAGCCCTCCGAGGCGGGCGAGTAGAGGATCCTTGCGCCGTAGAGCTCCAGCAGGCGGACGCGCTCCGGGGTGGCGTTCTCGGGCATGACGCAGGTGAGCGGGTAGCCCTTCAGGCGCGCCACCATCGCCAGCGAGATGCCCGTGTTCCCGCTCGTCGGCTCGAGGAGCTCGCGGCCGGGCTCGAGCTCGCCGGCGGCCTCGGCCGCCTCGATCATCGCCTTGGCCACACGATCCTTGATCGAGCCCGTCGGGTTCTGCCCCTCGAGCTTCGCGTAGAGGCGGACGGCCGGGTGCGGCGCGAGCCGCGGCAGCTCGACGAGCGGGGTGCGCCCCACGGTCTCGAGGAGCGACGGCGTGATCGTCTGCTCGCCGCCGGCCATGGCGGGGAGCAGGATCACAGTCGCGCCCTCGCGCACGGGCGTCTCGAGGCCGTCGAGCGTGCGGACGTCCTCGCTGTCGAGGTAGACGTTGACGAAGGCCGCGATCTCCTCGTCCGCCTCGAGCACCTGGCTGCCGAGGCCAGGGAAGCGCTCGGCGAGGTCGCGGAGCACTTCGCGGAGCGTGGCGCCGGAGGCCTCCACCTCGCGGGCGCCGCCGACCTCGGCGCGCAGGGTCGGGGGGATGCGGACGCGGATCACGACGTCACCCGGGGGCCGGGTCCGGCGCAGAACTCGACGTAGTCGACGTAGTCGGTGATGGTCGGGTTGTCGCCGCAGACCGGGCACTCGGGGTCGCGGCGGAGGGAGATCTCGGTGAACTCCGTCTCGAGCGCGTCGAAGAGGAGCAGGCGGCCGACGAGCGGCTCGCCCACGCCGAGTGCGAGCTTCAGCGCCTCGTTCGCCTGGATCGAGCCGATGATCCCGGGCAGGACGCCGAGGACGCCGCCCTCGGCGCAGCTCGGCGCCAGCTCGGGCGGAGGCGGCTGCGGGAAGAGGCAGCGGTAGCAGGGGCCCTCCTTCGGCTTGAAGACCGTCGCCTGGCCCTCGAAGCGGAAGATGGACCCGTGTACGACCGGGATCCCGTGCCAGACCGATGCGTCGTTCAGGAGGTAGCGCGTGGGGAAGTTGTCGGCGCCGTCCACGATTGCGTCCCAGCCCTCGCCGAGGATGCGGTCGACGTTCTCCGACGTCAGGCGCTCGGCGAAGACCTTCACCCTCACGTCCGGGTTGAGGGCCTCGATCGTCCGCTTCGCCGACTCGGCCTTGCCCTCACCGAGCCGCTCGGTGGAATGGACGATCTGGCGCTGGAGGTTCGTCTCGTCGACGGCGTCGTCGTCGACGATGCCGAGCGTGCCGATGCCGGCGGCCGCGAGGTAGAGGGACGCGGGCGAGCCGATGCCGCCGGCGCCGATCAGGAGGATGCGCGCGTCGAGGAGGCGGAGCTGCCCCTCCTCGCCGACCTCGGGGATGAGCAAGTGGCGCGAGTAGCGGCGGCGCTTCGCCTCGTCGAGCGTTCGGGGCAGGTCGAAGGGGTGGCCGTTCCGCTTCCAGTCCGTGAACCCGCCGGCGAGCGAGACGACGTTCTCGTAGCCGAGCTCGGCGAGCGCCTTGGCGGCGAAGGCCGAGCGGCTTCCGGCCGAGCAGTAGAGGACGACGCGCGCGTCGCGGTCGGGGACGGCGTGCTCGATGCGGGACTCGAGGTGGCCGCGCGGAACGTGCACCGCGCCGGGGATGTGGCCCTCGTCCCACTCGCTCCGCTCGCGGACGTCGACAAAGACGGGGCTGTCGGTCTCGATCAGATCGGCCGCGCGGGCGGCGTCGATCTCCTCGATCTCGTCCTTCACCTGCTGCAGGAGCTCGCGGTAGCTCGGCATTGCTTCAATGAGTATAGCGACCAACCTGCCCCGGTCTGCAAGCCCCTCCGGCTAGATTCGTAGCGTGTCCCCGCGCGCCCGCGCACGTGTTCTCACGGGCCTCGCAGCCGCCGCCTCGGCCGCCCTCGTCGTCGGCGTGGCTGTGCTCCAGGACCGGCGGGAGGGGGGCGGGGAGCCGCAGGCGGCTCAGGCCGAGCGGCCCCCGCCGCCGCTCGAGCTGGGCCTCTCCGTGCGTGACGACGCGGAGGCTCGCTCCCTCCGAGAGGCCGAGGAGCTGTTCGAGGAGGATGATCCGGCAGCCGCCTCGGAGCGGTTCGAGGCGCTTCTGGCCGCGAATCCCGACTCCGTGGAGGCGGCCGTCGGCGCGGCGGTCGCGGCGTGGCCCGAGGGCACCGTCGAGCGGCTCGAGGCGCTCGCCGCCGGGCACCCGGACAGCGGCGTCGTACGCTTTCACCTCGGCCTCGCGCTGCTTGCGAGCGGGGACCGGGAGAGCGCCGAGGCGGAGTGGCGCGAGGCCCTCAGCCGCGATCCAGACACCCCGGCGGCGTTGCGCGCCGAGGACATCCTCCATCCGGAGATCGCGCCGGGCCGGCCGCCGTTCGTCGCGCCGCTCGAGCCTCCGCCGGGCCTGGACGAGCTCTCGCCGGCGGAGCAGCTCGCCGAGCTCGAGCGCCTGGCGGCCGGGGGCGAGCTCGACGACATGCTCCGCTACGGCATGGCCCTCCAGCGCGTCGGCCGGCCCGTGTCCGCCCGCGAGGCGTTCGCCGCCGCGGCCGACGCCCACTCCCGGAGCCTGCCGGCGCGCGTCGCGGCGGCGCTCGGGCGCTTCGAGAAGGATGACCCCTCGGCCGCGTTCTCGCAGCTCGGGCCCCTCGCGGTCCGGGACGAGGACGGGGTCGTCCGCTACCACCTCGGCCTCGCGCTCTCCTGGATCGGGCAGGTCGAGGAGGCGATGCGCCAGCTCCGACTCGCCCGCGACGCCGGCCCGCAGGGCTTCTACGGCCGGGAAGCGGAACGCCTCCTCACGCGTCTAGAGGAGGTCGGCGCCTGACCCTGTCACCCGAACGGGGTAGGACCGCCGGCGCCGAAGATGGGACCTCCGGCCCATGGCGGATATCCGACACGCATGCAAGAGTCGCGGCGCACACGACCGAGACGGAGAGGGGCCGTTGACAAATCGTCCTCCCCGACTACGTTCAGGAGACGGGGCAATAGGGGTGTCTGCGGATCGGAAGGGGAGTGACGCGGCCGTGATGCTCGATCACGAGGACGCACGCGCGCTCGTGCGCCAGGGGCAAGAGGCAGGTTTTCTCACGCACGAGGAGATCGTGCAGGCGCTCGGCGAGGAGCTCGAGCCCGTCCAGCTCGACGACTTCTACTCCGCCCTCGAGGAGCTGAAGATCGAGGTCGTCGAGGAGGGCGAGGCCGGTGCCGGGCCGAACCTCGAGGTCGCGGAGCGCGACGTCTCGACCGACGCGCTGCAGCTCTTCCTGAAGGACATCGGCAAGGTGTCGCTCCTGACCGCGGCGCAGGAGGTCGAGCTCGCGAAGCGGATCGAGCGGGGCGACCACGCCGCGAAGCAGACGATGGTCGAGTCGAACCTCCGCCTGGTCGTCTCGATCGCCAAGAACTACCGCAACCAGGGCCTGCCCTTCCTCGACCTCATCCAGGAGGGGACGCTCGGGCTCGTGCGCGCGGCCGAGAAGTTCGACTACCGCAAGGGCTTCAAGTTCTCCACGTACGCGACCTGGTGGATCCGCCAGGCCGTCGCCCGGGCGCTCGCCGACAAGGCGCGCACGATCCGCATGCCCGTCCACGTGGTCGAGAAGCTGAACAAGATCGGCCGCATCGAGCGGAAGCTCCTGGGCGAGCTCGGCCGCGAGCCGACGACCGAGGAGATCGCGCGCGAGCTCGACCTCGCGGTGGAGGAGGTCGAGCACATCCGGCGCAGCGCCCAGGTGCCTGTCTCCCTCGAGAAGCCGGTCGGCGACGACGAGGAGTCCGAGTTCGGCCATTTCCTCGCCGACGACCACGAGCCGGCTCCCGACGAGGCTGCCGAGACGACCATGCGCAGGGAGACGCTCAGGCGCATCCTGCAGACGCTCTCCCTGCGCGAGCGGCGCGTGCTCGAGATGCGCTACGGCCTCGACGGCCAGCAGCCGCGCACGCTCGACGAGGTCGGCCGGACGTTCAACGTCACGCGCGAGCGCGTGCGCCAGATCGAGAACCAGTGCCTGAAGAAGCTCCAGGCGCTGGCCGAGGCGCAGAAGCTCCGCGACGTCGCCTGAGCCGGTCCACCCGCAGCCCCCGGGCGGGGGTCGCCGCGCAGACCCGGCGCGAAGCGCGCCGCTCTCGGCACGAACAGGCACAGACACGCGCGGATTTCCTCGCTACGCTCGTAAGCGGGTGGTGGCTCGGGGTGGCCCCAATAGACTCCCGCTCGTGAGGGAGACGCCCGACCCCGCCTGGCTCGACGAGCTCTTCGAATGGCTCCGCATCCCGAGCGTGAGCGCTGACCCGGCACACGCGGGCGACGTCCGCCGTGCGGGGGAGTGGCTGCGCGACTTCGTCCGTGCGGCCGGCGGCGAGGCGGAGGTCGTCGAGACGTCCGCGCAGCCGCTCGTCGTCGGGGAGATCGCGGCGTCCGCGAACGCGGCCGCGGCCCCGACGACCCTCCTCTACGGGCACTTCGACGTGCAGCCTCCGGCGCCGCTCGAGCTCTGGGAGTCCCACCCCTTCGAGCCCGAGCTCCGCGACGGCTACCTCTACGGACGCGGCGCCGTCGACGACAAGGGCAACTCCTATCTCATGCTCAAGGCCGCCCGGCTGCTCGCGGAGGAGGGCGCGCTGCCCGTCAACGTCCGCGTGGCCTTCGACGGGGAGGAGGAGATCGGCGGCCACTCGATCGTGGACTTCCTCGCCGCTGACGACCGCGGCGCGGACGCGTGCCTCATCTTCGACAGCGGCATGTCCCGTGAGGATGCGCCTTCGTTCGATCTCGGCGTGCGCGGGCTCGTCTTCTTCCACGTCGAGCTCAGGAGCGGCGAGCGCGACCTCCACTCCGGCATGTTCGGCGGCGCGGCGATGAACGCGGTGCACGCGCTCGCGCAGACCCTCGACGCGGTCGTGCCCCCCCCGGAAGAGCTGCGCGCGGGGGCGATCCCGCCTGCGAAGGAGGAGGTCGCGTCCTGGGCGGAGCTCGATCACGGCGCGTCCGTCCTCGCGGCCGCGGGGGCGACGCCGGCGGACGGACGGGGCGCCGACGAGTTCTACCTGCGCACCTTCGCCGAGCCCGCCGTGGACGTGAACGGCATCTCCGGGGGCGAGGCCCGGCTGCAGAAGACCGTCCTGCCGGTGCACGCGGAGGCCAACGTCTCCATCCGTCTCGCCCCCGGCCAGGACGCGGCCGAGATCGCCGCCGCCTTCGAGCGGCTCCTGCGGGAGGCCGCGCCGAGGGGGGCGGTGCTCGAGGTCGAGCGTCGCTCGTCGAGCCCGGCCGGGCTGGTCCCGCCGGACGCTCCCGCCGTCCGGCTCGCTCAGGACGCCTTCGAGCGTGCGCTCGGTCGCCGGCCGCTCCTCCTGCGCTCGGGCGGGACGATTCCGATCGTCCCGGCGCTGACGGAGCGGGGCATCCCCACGATCCTCACCGGCTTCGCCCTCCCCGGCGCCAACATCCACTCGCCGAACGAGCGCCTCCTCGCGCGCTACGTCCCGCTCGGCGTCGCCGCCGCCCGGGAGACGCTGCTCGCCTTCGCGGATCTCCCGCGCCGCGCGGCCCCGGCCCCTTGAGCGCCGGCGGTGTCTCCGGCCCGGCCGCGCCGAGCCCGGAGGCGCCCCCTCGGGGCGAGACGGCTCCCGCCGGGCCGGGGCCGGTCGCGCGGCTCGTCAACGGCGTCCTGCGGAAGCTCGTGCTGGCGTCGGCCGGCAGCACGCTCGTGCGCCGCGTCGTCGGCCGGTACGGCATGCGCCTGGGGGCGGCGCGCTTCGTCGCCGGCGAGACGCTCGACGAGTGCGTTCGGGTCCTCCGCGGCCTGAACGAGCAGGGGCTCGTCGCCAACACGACTCTGCTCGGCGAGGACGTGGCCGACGTGGACGAGGCGAACGCGGTCGCCGACGAGTACCTCGGCATCCTCCACCGCCTCGACGCTGAGGACCTCCAGGTCAACGTCGCGCTCAAGCTCACGCACCTCGGCCTCGACGTCGGCGAGGAGGTTGCCTACGCCAACGTCCGCCGCGTCGTGGCGCGGGCGGCCGAGCTCGGCACCTTCGTGCGCATCGACATGGAGCACTCGGGCGTCGTCGACGCCACGCTCCGCATCTACCGCCGGCTGCGCGACGACGGCCTCGACAACGTGGGCACGGTGCTCCAGTCCTACCTCTACCGCACGCCGCGCGACCTGGAGGAGCTCCTGCCGCTCCGGCCCAACCTGCGGCTCGTGAAGGGCGCCTACCTCGAGTCGCCGGACGTCGCCTACCCGCGGAAGGAGGACGTCGACGGCGCCTACCTCCGGCTCGTCGAGCGCTCGCTCGCGGGCGGCGGCTACACCGCGATCGCCACTCACGACGAGCGGATGATCGGGCACGCGCTCGCGTTCGCCGAGCGGGAGGGGATCGGCCGCGACCGCTTCGAGCTGCAGATGCTCTACGGCGTGCGCCCCCAGCTCCAGCTGGACCTCGCGCGCCGCGGCTACCGCGTGCTCGTCGCCACGCCCTTCGGGCCGGAGTGGTTCCCGTACCTGATGCGGCGGCTGGCCGAGCGGCCCGCGAACCTCCTCTTCCTGCTGCGCAACCTCGCGCGCCGCTGAGCTGCGAGGCTAGGCGGCCGGGGCAGCCTTGGCCGGCTCGCCGTGCGTGTGCGTGTCGTCCGGCACGAGCCAGGCGTGGCCGAAGAGGCGCATCTCGTCGATGATCGGCAGCAGCGCCTCGCCCTTCTCGGTCAGTTCGTACTCGACCTTGCGGGCGCCGGCGTGCTTCTCGATCAGGTTCTCCTGCTCGAGCACGCGGAGCCGCTCGGACAGGGTGCGCGGGCTGATGCCGGGACACGAGCGCTCGAGCTCGGAGAAGCGGCGCGGGCCCTCGGAGAGGTCGTGGACGATGATGGCCGTCCACTTGGAGCCGATGATGTCGGCCGTACAGGCGACCGCGCACTCCTCGTCGTGCACGGGCTTCATGGTGCGCATCGCCTCATTGTAGCTCCCGGAGCGGTCCGGGCCCTCGCGGCTACCAGGGCGGCGGGTTGTGCACCCAGCGTCCGCCGAGCATCGTGGCGACCACCTCGATCCCCCCCAGCTCGTCCGGAGGGCAGTCGAGGGGGTCGCGGTCGAGGACGACGAGGTCGGCGAGGTAGCCGGGGAGGAGCCGCCCCCGCCGGCGCTCGTCGCCGGCGAGCCAGGCCGGGGCGACGCACGTCGCGTGGAGGGCCTCCTCGATGGTGACTGCCTGTTCGCCGTGCCAGGCCTCGCGTTCGTCGAGGCTGCGGAGGACGCCGGCCCGGATCCCGAGCAGCGGGTCGAGCTCCTCCACGGGCGCGTCGGAGCCGTTCGCGACGACGGCGCCCGAGTCGAGGAGTGAGCGGAAGGCGTAGGCGCCGTCCGTCTTCCCGGCCCAGAAACGGTCGGCGAGGTCCCGGTCGGAGGGCGCGTGGCTGAACTGGACGGAGGCGGCGACGCCGAGCTCGGCGAAGCGGCCGACGTCCTCCGGGGCGAGGAGCTGCGCGTGCTCGATCCGTTGCGGCAGCCCCTGCGCGCGCCACTCGTCCTGCGTCTCCTCGAACGCGTCGAGCGCGCGGCGGTTCGCCAGGTCTCCGATCGCGTGCACGGCCACCGGGAAGCCCGCCCGCGCGCTTCGGCGGACGATGTCGACGAACTCCTCGTAGCTCGTGATCTCGACCCCGGAGCCGTCGAGCAGGAGCGCCGTCCGGGAGCCGAGCGTCCCGTCGAGGAACGCCTTGATGTAGCCGATTCGGAGCAGGTCGTCCCCGAGCCCGGAGACGATTCCGAGCTCGTCCAGTCGCTCGAGCTGCTCCCACGGAAGGGACTGCCAAACCCGCAGGGTCAGCGAGCCCTCGTCCCGGAGCCGCTGGAAGACGCGCAGCGCGCCGAGCCAGCCGTCCTTGTCGTGGATCGCGGTCACGCCGCGGGCGTTCGCGATTCGCATCCCCTCGCGGGAAGCCTCCACCATCTCGGCGCCGCTCGGGCGGGAATGGACGTCGCGGAAATGCCAGGCGCACTCCTCGCGCAGGACGCCGGTCGGCTCGCCGCGCTCGTCGCGCTCGACGACGCCGCCGGGCACGTCGAGGTCGCCGTCGGCGAGAGCGAGCGCGGCCGAGTTGACCCACAGGGAGTGGTAGTCCCTGGCCATGAGGGCGGTTGGGACGTCGCCCGTGGCCGCGTCGAGCGCCTCCTTCGTCGGCTCGACGGCGGGCGACCAGTCGCCGCTTCGCCAGCCGAGGCCCCGCAGCCACCGGCCCGGAGGAACGTCGGGCACTGCGGCGGCCACGCGGGCGAGTGCCTCGTCGAGCGTCGCCGCGCCCTCAAGCCGCACCTGGCGCTGCGCGAGCGACCAGGTCGGGAAGTGGACGTGCGCGTCCGTGAAGCCGGGAAGGACGCAGAGCCCGCGGAGGTCGACGCGCTCCGGGCTCGCGAGCGCGGTCTCGTGCGTGCCGACGCCGCCGGCGATCCGGGCGCCGGCGATCGCGAGGGCCGCCGCGCGGGGCAGGGAGGGGTCGAGCGTGCGGACGACGCCGTTCTCGAGGATCACGGCGCAACGATAGTCCCTGGCCGCGAGCCTGCGGCGAAACCGCGGACGGAGGAGGCCCGTATTGGCTCGTGATGTGGCGGATCGCGCTTTCCGCGCTGGCGCTCCTCGCCGCCCCTGCCTGCGGCGGCGAGGAGTCGCCGAGCGCGGAAGAGACTCCGTCCGCGGCGGGCGTCGGCGTCGCCGTCGACGTCGTCCTCACGGACTTCGCCGTCGCGCCTGCTCCCGGGCTCGAGCCCGGGACGACGACGCTGCGCGTCGTCAACGAGGGCGACGTCGTCCACGCACTCCGGGTCGAGGGGCCCGGGCTCGAGGCGGAGACGGACGATCTCGCTCCCGGCGAGGCGGCGGACCTCCGGGTCGACCTGACGGAGGGCGACGTCGTGCTCTGGTGCCCGCTGGGGAGCCACAGGAGCCTCGGCATGGAGGCGACCGTTGCGGTCGGGGCAGGCGGCGGGGCGCCGGCGGAGGACACGACGACCGGGGACGAGGAGGACGGCTACCGCTACTGAGCCGGCGCGGGGCAGCACCAACCCGCCGGCCTGGGGGCCGCCCTGCCGCCCGTCCCGCCGGGGTCGAACTCGCGGCGGACGTCGTCCACTGCGACGATCCGCTGCGCCCGCCCGGTGCCAAGCCGGAGGAAGAGGAGCTGGTCGGCGTCCGGCCAGGCGGCGAGGAGCCAGCGCCCGTCCGGCGAGAGCGTGAGGCCCTCGAGCCGGCCGGCGCCGGCGAAGACCGCCCGCGGGCCGATCGTCCGACAAGGCCCGCGGGCGAAACAGGCCGCGCGAACGAGCATCGTCTCCTCGTCGGCGGGATCGAAGTCGGCGTAGACGGCGTCGCCCGCGACCAGGGCCACGTCCAAGACCTCGTGGCCCTCGGCCAGCCGGACGCTCGCTGCCTCCAGCAGGCGTCCGCGCGGGCCGTGCACGCGCACCTCGCTCTCCGTGACGACCACCGGCAGCCCGTCGGGCGTCCAGAGGAGCGCGCGCACGCCGGCGGCGGGCGGTAGCCGCACGAGCTCCTCGCCGGAGTCGGCGTCGACGACCCGCACGCGGCCCTCCGCGTCCGCATAGGCGAGGACGTTCTCGTCCGCGCCTGGGCGCCAGGCCGGCGCCACGGGGGCCGCGCCCTCGGCGAGCAGGCGGTCGCCGGTGCCGTCGCCGGCCACGACCCTGACCGTCTCGCCCTCCAGGTAGGCGACCCGGAAGCCGCTCGGCGCCCAGCGGGCGCCGGACACCGGCTCGGGACGCGTCACGCTCCAGCGCAGCTCGCCGGCCGGGGTGAGGGCGACCACGCGGCGTGCGCTCGTCGCCACGACGTGGAGCCCGCGCGGCGAGAAGGACGCGTCCTCGTAGCGGCCGAGGAGGCGCTTCGAGCCGTCGGGCTGCACGACCCAGGGCCCTTGCTCCGAGACGACGAGCAACGGTCCCGGAGCCGGAAGGCGGAAGAGGGCCGGCTCGGCGTCCCCCTCGCCGGCGACGCGGTCGCGCACCCAGCCCCCGACGGCTCGGCCGGGCGGGGAGAGGGCGGCGGCGACGAGGACGGCCAGGAGCGCGAGAGCGACCAGGAGTCGGAGCCGTCGCGGCGGGCGCGAGACGGGCTCGCGCGCCTCGAACGCGCCACGCACCACGGCCCACGAGCGCCGCCCGGCGTCGGCCTCGTCCGGCACGGGCACGCCGAGCAGGGCGTCGCGCACGTCCCGCCCCTTCACGGCTCCTCCCTCGGCAGCGACTCCTGCAAGGCGTCGAGGCCCCGCCGGAGGCGTGAGTTCACCGTTCCCCGGGGCACGTCGAGGATGCGGGCGATCTCGCCGGGGCTGTAGTCGAGGAGGTGGCGGAGGACGATGACGGCGCGGTGCTCCGGAGGGAGCGAGGCGAGGGCGGCGAGGACGTCTGCGGAAGGGGCCGCCGCCGCGTCCGTCCGCTCCGGCGCCGCCGCTCCCGCGAGCGCGTCGTCGCCGCCGACCTCGCCCCGGAGGGCCCGAGCCCGCGACCAGTCGATCGCCCTGTTGACGACGATCCGGTGGAGCCACGGCCCGAATGGACGGGAGCCGTCGAAGCGGTCGAGGGCGCGAACGGCGGCGAGGAAGGCCTCCTGCGCGATGTCCTCGGCGGCGGCGTCGTCGTGGACGACGAGGTACGCGGCCCGGTAGGCGCGGCCCCAATGGGCACGGAAGAGCGCCTCGAGGTCGGAGGTGGAGCCGGCCCGGGCACCGCGCACCCAGGCGCGCTCGTCGCGGCCGTCGCCCGCCATCGCGTGCCGACTATACGAGCGTGTGCCGTCGAGAGGTCCATCCGCCCCGGATACGCTCCGCCCCGCCGAGGAGGTCCGTCCCCCGCGCCCGCACTCCACGGCGTCCTGCGCCCGCCCGGGCCCGGGCGGCGTACCCTGGTCGTGTGAGGGTCGCGGTTTCCGCCGGCGCGCGGCTGCCCTGGAGGGAGGGGTAGGGACAGTGCGTCAGGGGGTGACCTGGCTCCTGGCGGCGGGCTTCGCGGCGCTCGTGCTCGCAGCAGGCGTGGACGCCCTGCGCTCGTCGGGGGGAGGGGCGTCTCCACGACCCCCGGAGGAGCTCCCGGCCGAGACGACGACCGGGGAGGAGGCGGCGGCGGTCGAGGAGCCCGAAGAGACGCCGCGCACGGCCCGGGACGTCGCCGCCGCCGGGCTGCGCAGGGCGGGCGTCCACGGCGTCCTCACCTACGCCGACCCGGACTGCCGGATCCACGTCGTGCGGCTTCCGGATCTCGTCGAGCGCGAGGCGCCGGACGCCAGCACGTGCTCCTTCGCGCCGCAGCGGCTGCGGGAGATGACGTTCGACGGCACTGCCGTCTCGCCGGACGGCACCCTCGGCGCGCGCTGCGAGGGGAGCGCGGTGCGCGTGAGCCGGCGCGGGGAGAGAGAATCGGCGACGTACCGCGGGTGCATGCCGGCGTGGAGGGCGGACGGTGCGCTGGCGGTCGTGAGGGGCGGCGAGGTCGTCGTGCTCCAGGGGCGGCTCGGCGACGGGGGGCCCGTCGGCGAGCGCCCGGCGCTCACGCGCGCCGCTCTCGCAACGGCGCTCGAGCGCTCCGGCTGGCGGGGGTACGAGTTCGCGGTCGAGGAGATCGCCTGGCTCGCGTGGGACCGCATCGCCGCGATCGTCCGCGCGCGTTCGCGGGACGAGCGGCTCGACCTGCTCGCCGTCTTCGACGGCGACGGCACTCTCGTCGGGCAGCCGGGATTCGGCTACGGCGACCTCGCGCACGTGCGGGCAAGCCCGTCGGGCCGCTTCGCCGTCGCGCGGATCGTCGACCCCGGCGGCCTGGCCGTCCTCGACCTCGAGGGTCGCACGGTGCGGCCCGCGGTCAGGCACGGGTACGCGCTGGCGTGGTCCCCCGACGAGCGGTGGATCGCGACGGCCGCTTCGGACGGCATCTACGTTTTCCGCGCCGACGAGCGCACGCCGTCGATCCACCATGTGCCCATCGACGCCCGCGACGTCCACTGGCGGTAGCCCGTGCGGGGCCCGCTGACGTGGCTCGTCGTCGTCGGGCTCGTCGCGGTCGCGGTCGCGGCGACGGTCGACGCGCTTCGCGGTGAGGGGGAGGGGGAGGGGGCGGTTCCAACCGGGGCGGAGGCCACGCTGCCCGTCCTCGCGCGTGAGCCCGAGCTCGCGGTCGCCCGTCTCCGGGAGGCCGGGGTGACCGGCGTTCTTACGTTCGCCGACGAGGACTGCCGCCTGCACGCGGTCTCCCTCCCCGAGTTTGAGCCGCGCCGCGCGCCGCCGTTCGAGAGCTGCCGCCCCCACGTTCCGAGCGGAGGGATCGGAGCCTTCGAAGGCGACGTCGTCTGGGCCGGCCTCGGGTACGGCGCCGTGCAGATCGTGCTCTCGAAGGAGCTCTTGACGCGCTCGCTCGGGATGATCGCGCGGCTCCCCGGTGGATATCGCGCCCGCCAGGCGGTCGGCCTGGACGGCGGGCGGATCGCAGTCGTCGCCGAGGCCCCGGCGGCGCCGGGCGAGCGCCGGCTCCTCGTCTACGACGACGGACGCCCCCTCGCCGGAGTAGCGTCCCTCCTGCCCGCGGACGCCGCCCTGCGACCCAGCCCGAGCGGCCGGTACGTCGCCGTCCTCTCGGAAGCCGCGGGGACCGTTCGCATCCTTACGAGCGGAGGGCGCGAGGTGCCCCTCCCGCCCCTCGCCGCCCCGCGGGCCGTGGCCTGGTCGCCCGACGAGCGCTGGACCGCCGTCGCCACGCGCTTCGGTGTGCACCTGTTCCGGACCGCGACGCCCCAAGGGCTCGTCATCCCCCTGCCGATCGCCGCCCGCGACCTCGACTGGGGCGAGTGAGCGGCGGTCGGCCCAGTCGTCGAGGGCCCGTCTTTCCTGGGGCACCCCGGCCCACCACCCGCTTTCGAGCGTACCGCGGAGAAGCGCGTGTGTGGCGCGCGTCGTGTGCCGAGTTCGTCGCCAGTCGGGTCGAAAGCTCCTCGGGGACGTCGGGTTGGGGTGGGCCGCACGCGCGGCCTCGCGGCGACCCGACGCCGTAGAATCCTCCCGTGCCCTTCGAGCCGCTCACCGACGAGCAGCACGAGATCCGCGACCTGATCCGGACGCTCGCGCGCGAGCGGATCGCCCCGCGCGCGGCCGAGATCGACGAGACCGGCGAGTTCCCGTGGGACATGGTCGCGCTCCTCCGCGAGCACGAGATCCTCGGCCTCCCCTTCGAGGAGCGCTTCGGAGGGACGGGCACGGGGACGCTCATGGTGCTCGTGGCGATCGAGGAGATCTCCAAGGTGTGCGCCACGACGGGCCTGATTCTCGCGCTCCAGGAGCTCGGCGCTCTCGCGATCAAGAACGACGGCACGGAAGAGCAGAAGGAGCGCTACCTCCCGCGACTCGCAAGCGGGGAGTGGCTCCCCGCCTATGCACTCACCGAGCCCGGATCGGGCTCAGATGCCGCGGCCATGCGGACGGAGGCGCGACGGGACGGAGACGCCTACGTCCTCGACGGCTCCAAGCGCTTCATCACTAACGCGGGCGTCGCCGGCCTCTACGTCGTCTTCGCCAAGACCGACCCCTCCGCGGGGCACGCTGGAATCTCCGCCTTCCTCGTCGAGGCCGACTACCCGGGCTTCGAGGTCGGGCGAATCGAGCCGAAGATGGGCATCAAGGGATCGACCACCGGGGAGATCTTCCTCAACGAGTGCCGAGTCCCTGTCGAGAACCGGATCGGCGAGGACGGAGAGGGCTTCAAGGTGGCGATGCGGGTGCTCGACCGCTCGCGGCCGGGCATCGCCGCACAGGCGCTCGGGATCGCACAGGGTGCGACCGACTACGCCCTCGACTACGCCAAGACCCGCGAGACGATGGGAAAGCCGATCGCGCAGCATCAGCTCATCGCCGCGAAGCTCGCCGAGATGGAGACGAAGTGCGAGGCAGCGCGCGGCCTTCTCTACAAGGTCGGGATGGCGATCGACGAGGGCATCGAGCCACTCACGAAGCTCTCCGCGATGGCGAAGCTCGCCTGCGGGGACGCAGCCATGGAGGTGACCACGGAGGCGGTGCAGATCCTCGGCGGCTACGGCTACATGCGGGAGTACCCCGTCGAGCGGATGATGCGCGACGCGAAGATCACGCAGATCTACGAGGGCACGCAGGAGATCCAGCGGATCGTGATCGCGCGCGAGATGGTGCGCGAGGCGCGGGCGTCCGCGCTCGCCGGCGTCGCGTAGCTACGTGGCGCGGGCGCTCCGCTGCGAGGCCTTGTAGTCGCGCTTCCACGCCTGGTAGGCCTCGAGCGCCTCCGGCGAGTCCACGTCGCCGAGGGTCGGGTGGCTCGGAGCGACGTGGTTCCACCCGGTTGGGCGAACGCCGAAGCGCTTCCCGAGGATCGCGAGCAGCGACCGGGCCTTCATCGGCCCGATCCCGGGGAGTGCCAGCAGGCGTCGCTCCAACTCCTCGCCGCTCTCGGCCTCGAGCCAGACGCGCTCGGCCCGGCCTCCGTACTCCTCTGCGATCGTGGCGCAGAGATCCTGCACGCGGCGCGACATCGCGCCCGGGTACCGGTGGAGGGCCGGCTTCTCCCGGAACGCTTCCTCGAGCCGGGCGGGATCGAGCGCGGCGATTGCGGTGGCATCAAGGATGCCGAGCCGTCGCCGAAGCTCGAGCGGCCCCGAAAACGCCTTCTGCACGAGAACCTGCTGGTCGAGCACAAACCCGATGAGGAGAGCGAGCGGCTCGTCCGCGAGCAGGCGGTCGGCCTCGTCGTCCCCGGTGAAGTGGAGGTGCGTCGGGCGCGTGGCTGCCATGGCGAGATTCTAGTCGCGCGGAATTCTGTCGCAGGTCTGCGAAGAGTCGGCGCGAAGCGTGCACCACGCGCGCGCTCTTCGGGAGTAGACTCGAAAGCGGGTGGTGGTCCGGGGTGGCCCCATTCGTAGGTGCGTTGACGGAGAGCCCGCCCGGTAGCGCATCCGCCAGGAAGTACCCTGGGGTCGTGAGCTCCCCCGCGCTCTTCAGCCCGGGCGTCCGCGACTGGTTCGAGCGAACCTTCGACGCCCCGACTCCGGCCCAGGAGCGCGGCTGGCCCGCGATCGCGTCGGGCGCCAGCGTCCTCATCCAGGCTCCGACCGGGTCCGGAAAGACGCTCGCCGCCTTCCTGTGGGCGCTCGACCGCGCTCGCCCCGGCGAGGGTACCCAGGTCCTGTACGTGAGCCCGCTCAAGGCGCTGAACTACGACGTCGAGCGCAACCTCCGCGGCCCGCTCGCCGGGATCGGCTCCGAGCTGTCGGTCGCCGTCCGCACGGGGGACACGCCTCCCAGGGAGCGCGCCGCGATGCTCCGGACGCCTCCCGACATCCTCATCACGACCCCGGAGTCGCTCTTCCTCATGCTGACCTCCCGGGCGCAGGAGGCTCTGCGCTCCGTCCGGGTCGCGATCGTGGACGAGGCGCACGCCGTCGCGGGCTCCAAGCGGGGCGCGCACCTCGCGCTCAGCCTCGAGCGCCTCGAGCGACTGGTGGGAGAGCCGATCCAGCGCGTCGGTCTCTCCGCGACGCAGCGCCCGCTCGAGGAGATCGGGCGGTTCGTCTCCGGCGGGAGACCGATCGAGCTCGTCGACGCCGGCACGCGCAAGGAGCTCGACCTCCGAGTCGTCGTGCCCGTGGAGGACATGCGCGAGCCGGGGGAGGGGGGCTCGATCTGGCCGTCGATCTACCCGGCGCTCCTCGACCTCGTGCGCGAGCACCGCTCGACGATCGTCTTCGTCAACAACCGCAGGCTCGCCGAACGCCTGGCGCTCAGGCTGAACGAGCTCGCCGAGGAGGAGATCGCGCGCGCCCACCACGGCTCGCTTGCGCGCGAGCAGCGGATCGAGGTCGAGGAGCTCCTCAAGAAAGGCGCGATCCCGTGCCTCGTCGCCACCTCCTCGCTCGAGCTCGGTATCGACATGGGCGCGGTCGACCTGGTCGTCCAAGTCGAGTCGCCGAAGGCGGTCGCGCGCGGGCTCCAGCGGATCGGCCGCGCGGGCCATCGGCTCGACGAGGCGTCGAAGGGACGCATCTTCCCGAAGTTCCGCGCCGACTTGCTCGAATCCGCCGTCGTCGTGCAGCGGATGAAGGAGGGCCTGATCGAGGAGACGCGCGTGCCGCGAAACCCGCTCGACGTCCTGGCCCAGCAGATCGTCGCGCTCTGCGCGCAGGAGGAGATCGCGGTCGACGAGCTCCACGAGCTGGTCCGCCGCGCGTGGCCGTTCCGCGACCTCGAGCGCCGCCAGCTCGAGAACGTCCTCGACATGCTCGCGGGCCGGTACCCCTCGGAGGAGTTCGCCGAGCTGCGCCCGCGGATCGTCTGGGACCGGGTCGCCGGCCTCGTGCGCGGCCGCGAGGGCGCCCGCCGGCTCGCCGTCACGAACGCCGGCACGATCCCCGACCGCGGCCTCTTCGGTGTCTATCTCGTCGACGGCGGCGGCCGGGTCGGCGAGCTCGACGAGGAGATGGTCTACGAGGCGCGCCAGGGCCAGACCTTCCTCCTCGGCGCCTCGACCTGGCGCATCGAGGAGATCACCCACGACCGCGTGCTCGTCTCGCCGGCGCCGGGCGTCCCCGGCCTCGTCCCCTTCTGGAAGGGCGAGGGGATCGGCCGGCCGTACGAGCTCGGGGAGGCGATCGGCCGGACGGCCCGCCGGCTCGTCGCGCTCGATGACGACGGCGCGCGCCGCCGCCTCGAGACCGAGCACGACCTCGACCCGCGGGCTGCCGGCAACCTGCTCACCTTCCTGCGAGAGCAGGAGCAGGCCACGGGTGCCCTTCCGTCGGACCGAACGGTCGTCGTCGAGCGCTTCCGGGACGAGATCGGCGACTGGCGGCTCTGCGTCCTGACGCCGTTCGGCGGCCGCGTGCACGCCCCCTGGGCGCTCGCGCTCGGGGCGAGGCTGCGCGAGTCCCTCGGCCTCGAGGTGAACGTGATCTGGTCCGATGACGGCATTGCGCTCCACCTACCCGACGCCGACGCGCCCCCGCCCGTCGACGAGATCGTCGTCGCGCCCGACGACCTCGAGGACCTCGTGGTCGCGGAGCTCGGCGGCACCGCGCTCTTCGGCGCCCGCTTCCGCGAGAACGCCGCCCGCGCCCTCCTCATCCCTCGCCGTCGCCCCGGGCAGCGCACGCCGCTCTGGCAGCAGCGGCTCAAGGCGCAGGGGCTGCTCCAGGTCGCGCGGCGCTACCCCGACTTCCCGGTCGTGCTCGAGACGTACCGCGAGTGTCTGCAGGACGTCTTCGACCTGCCGTCCCTGCGAGCGCTCCTCGCCGCGCTGCGCGGGCGGCAGATCGACCTCGTCGAAGTGGAGACGGCGACCGCCTCGCCGTATGCGTCCTCGCTCCTCTTCGACTACGTCGCCACGTACATGTACGAAGACGACACGCCGCTGGCCGAACGTCGCGCCCAGGCGCTCTCGCTTGACCGCGAGCTCCTTCGGGAGCTCCTGGGCCAGGAGGAGCTCCGCGACCTGATCGACCCGGCGGCGGTCGAGCAGGTCGAGACCGAGCTCCGCGGGTCGGCCGGAAGCCCCGACGCGCTCCACGACGTGCTGCTCCGCCGCGGCGACCTGGCGCCGGGCGAGTACGACGAGGCCCTGGCCGGGGTGCTCGAGACGGAGCGACGCGCCGTACGAATCAGGATCGCCGGCGGGGAGCGGCTCATCGCAGCGGAAGACGCAGGGCGCTACCGCGACGCGCTCGGCGCGATGCCGCCCGCCGGTCTGCCGGACGCCTACCTCGACGGCGGGCCCGACCCGCTCGGGTGGATCCTGCGCCGCTTCGCGCGCGGGCGCGGCCCCTTCACGACGGCCGAGGCCGCGCACCGCTTCGGCCTCGACGCCGACCGGGCCCAGAGCGTTCTCGCCGAACTCGATCTCGTCCGCGGCGAGCTCCGCCCCGGAGGGTCCGAGCGCGAGTGGTGCGACCCCGACGTCCTGCGGCGGCTCCGGCGCGCGAGCCTCGCGCGGCTGCGGAGCGAGGTCGAGCCCGCCGACCCGGAGGCGCTCGGACGCTTTCTCCCCGCCTGGCAGGGCGTCGACCGCCGAGCGACGCTCCGCGAGGCGCTCGTTCCGCTGCAGGGCCTCTCGCTGCCGGTCCCCCTTTGGGAGAGCGACGTGCTTCCCCGGCGCGTCCCCGGCTTCCAGCCGGCGCTGCTCGACCAGCTTTGCGCCTCCGGCGAGGTCGTCTGGGTCGGCGCGGGCCTCGAGCGGGTCGCGCTCTACTTCCGGGACGACGCTCCGGCGCTCGGCCGGCCCGGTGCGCTTCCCGCCCCAGAGGGCGCGGCGCACGAGGCGATCCGCGCGGCGCTCCGCACGGGCGCGGTCTTCTGGTTCGACCTGCTCCGTGAGACAGGGCTCGAGGGCGAGGTTGCCCTGCCCGCCCTCTGGGATCTCGTCTGGGCGGGCGAGGCGACGAACGATGCCTGGCAGCCTCTGCGGGCGAGCCGGCGCTTCCAGGCGCCGCGGCCCGCACGGCCCCCGCGGCGGTTCTCGCGCGCCCGCTCGAACGCGATCACGGCCACGCAGGGCCGCTGGTCGTCGACCGCCGGGCTCTTCCCTGGAGCGCCCGACCCGCGGGCGCTCGCCGAGCTCCTGCTCGAGCGGCAGGGCGTCGTCACCCGCGACGGCGTCCGCGCCGAGGGGATTCCGGGCGGGTACGCCCCCGTCTACCGGGAGCTGCGGAGGCTCGAGACGCTGGGAGTCTGCCGGCGCGGGTACTTCGTCGAAGGCCTCGGCGGCGCACAGTTCGCGTTACCGGGGGCGGTCGAGCGCCTCCGGGAGACGGGCGAGCCGGAGCGGCCGCTCGTCCTGGCCGCCGCCGACCCGGCCCAGCCGTACGGCGCCGCCCTTCCGTGGCCGAAGCGCTCGGGCGCGCGGGCGGCCCGGGTCGCGGGCGCGCATGTCGTGCTGCTCGGCGGCGAGCCTGCGCTCTTCGTCGAGCGAGGCGGGCGCTCGCTCGTGCCCCTCCGCGACCCGGAGGATGGGTGGCTTCGGGCGGTACTGGGCGCGCTGGTCGAGCATGCCCGGCGTCACGGCCTGAAACGGCTGGCCGTGGAGCGGTTCGACGGACGCCCGGTCGGCGAGACGGAGGCGATGCCGCTGCTCGTGGAAGCGGGCTTCCTCGCGGGCCCCAGGCGCGCGGTCCTGCGGTCGTGACCCTTCGGCTCGGCGCCCGTCCGAAGCTCCGCATTGTCCTTCGGGGCACCCCAGCCCACCACCCGCTTTCGAGCGTACAGACGGAATACGCACGCGTGGGACACGGATCGTGCCAAAAGCGTGTCAACGTGGGCAACTGCGCGGCGGCGCCCGACGAGCCGGGCTCGGCGCCCGACGGCGCCCGCAGAGGCGATCGTGCCTGAGGGTGACTCTCTCCGTCGCGCCGCCGAGCGGCTTCGCATAATGGAGGGCGAGGTCGTCGCGGTCGAGACTCCGCATCCCCGGGCCGCGGCCCTCGGGCTCGCCGAGCGGATCGACGGCCTCCGGCTCGAGCGCGTCGAGTCGGTCGGAAAGCACCTCCTGATCGGCTTCGAGGGGGGTCACGTCCTCCGCAGCCACCTGCGCATGCGCGGCCGCTGGCGCGTCCTGGCCGCGGACGCCACCCCGTTCGGCCTCCCGTGGCTCATCCTCCGCGGCCGGTCCCTGCAGGCGGTTCTCTGGAACGGGCCCGTTCTCGAGCTTGGCAAAGGGCGGCCAGCGGCGGTTCGCCGGCTCGGCCCGGACATCCTGGACGATCCGCCCGATCTCGAAGGCATGCTCGGTAGGCTCCGCGCCGTCGCTCAGGGCCGGGAGATCGGAGAAGCGCTGCTTGACCAGAGCGTGGTCGCGGGAATCGGCAACATGTGGAGAGCCGAGGCGCTCCACGCGGCGCGCACGTCTCCTTTGTGCACGCTCGCGGAGCTCTCCGACGACCACTTGCGCGGGATCCTCGACGCGGCCGCACGCCTGATGCGGGCACCGCGCACTCGACGCCTTGCCTACCGCAGGGCGGGCCTCCCCTGCAGGCGCTGCGGCGCCCGGATCGCCTCCCGTCCGCAGGGCGACGAGGCCCGCCTCGCGTACTGGTGCCCGAGGTGCCAGGCAGGAACGAGCCGGGCGGGGGCGTAACCGTTCCGCGTGTCCGATCCGACGCACGATCGCCGCCCGCCGACGGGGGATGCGCGGACGAATCCCCGGTCGCCCGGGCTCTTCGCAGCACTGCGCGCATTCTGCCTCGGAGCGTTCTTCGACCTCGGGCTCGAGCTCGAAGGCGGCGCCGACATTCCGGTCGCCCTCGAGGAGCACGCCGGTCCCGACCGGCCCACGCTCTACGAGTACCGGCCGCTCATCGGCTCGTTCGTCGAGCAGCGCGCAGGCCGGCTTTCTCTGCGCGAAGATGCCCGCGAGGCACTCTCCGCGCTCAAGGACGAGCCGTCGGCAGGCCTCTTCGCGAGCGCCCACGCAGACGAGCGGATCGGCGAGGACGAGGCGCTCCGGCGCACGATCGTGATCCCGCTGCTCGTTCGCACAGCCGAGACCTGCGGCGGCTTCGACTGGGAAGACGGCGCTTTCGAGCGGGCGTACGCCGAGCTCGAGCGCTCCCTCTACGGCGACCGGCGCGCGTACTCGGCGCTGGCGCCGCTCGTCGGGCTCACAGCCGGCGGGGCGATCGAGCTCGGTCGCGGGCTGCGCGCCCGCCCGGCTGCCGCCGGAGAGCTGACCGCCTCCTGGCCGGACGCTGGACGGCTCCTGCCTCGATCGTGGGGCCGCGAGGTCGACCGGACCCTCGTCCTCGAGCTCGAGGCCGATCTCGACTCGCGGGCGTGCCGCGTTCCCGACGCTCCGACCGAGTTCGGCCGGGCCGTGAGCGCGCTCCGCCTCGCGACGCCGGGCGCGATCGCAGCCGGGCCCGTTGTCTTCGAGCGGCTCGACTGGCGGCCCTACGGCGTCCGCCCGATGCCCGCGACCGCCGCCCAGGTGCCCCCGGGGGAGGCGACGCGCCTCGATACGTTCCGCGCCCCGCTGGTGGCCGAGATCCAGACGAGGCTCGCGGATGCTCCCGACGACCTGCTCGAGGCGCTGGACCGCTGGGAGCTCGCGCTCTTCCATTCCGGCGCGCACCGGTCCGATGAGCTTCGCGAGGCGCTGGAGACACTCCTCGGCTGCGACGAGGGGCCGTGGGCCGCCGCGATGAGGGCGGCCGTGCTCCTCGGCGAGACGGCGCGCGACCGCGAGGAGCTGCTCGTCGCGCTGCGCGCGCTTCTCGACGGCGACGGCCCGGGCGCTCGCGCGGAGGACGCGGTGCGCCGCGCCCTCGTCGAGACTGTTCTCGAGGGCTCGCGCGAGCAGCTCGTCGCGCGCCTCGACGAGGCCCTGCTCGGCCTGCGGCCGCGAGCCCAGGTCACCTCGTCGGCCCGCTTGCTGGCCGCGGGATGATCCCGAGCCGCACCGAGCTTCTCCGGCGCCGCCGCTGCCGACTTCTCGTGGTCGGAATGGTGCTTGGTGCGTTCCTCCCCATCTACCAGCGGAGCTGGATCACGCTCGGCATCGGTCTCGCGGGTATCGCCGTCCTCGTCGTCGTCTACCGGCGCGAGTGTCGTGGACGATCCGTCACTGATTCGGCACGAAACGACACACACGCGCGCGGCCCCGGGGCATAGCCTCGGGGCATGGAGGAGGCACGCAAGGTCATACGGCGTCTCGGGCGGATCGAGGCGCTCAGAGACGGCGACGCGCCGCCGGGTGAGCTTCTCGGCGAGCTTCGCCAGCTGCTGCGCGAGGGCGAGGCTTGGGTGGCGGCGGAGCGCGGCGATCGCGACCGACCCTCGGGCGGAGGCTCGGTGGGTGCGCCGGGCGAGCCGACGGTGGCCGCGGCGGCCGCTCTCGAGTCGTGCCGATCGTTGCTGGAACGAAGGGAGGTGGTGTCCGAGAGCGCCGGCAGCACCGCCCTATAATCGCGGCCCCGTGCCCCGCTACGGCCCCCCGGACGCGTTCGAGACTCCCCGCTTCTCGGGACCACGGACGTTCATGCGCCTGCCTCACGTCCGCGACCTCGACGGCGTGGACGTCGCCGTCATCGGCATCCCCACCGACGGCGCGGTCGTCTTCCGGACGGGCGCGCGATTCGGGCCCGAGGGCATCCGCAGCGCATCGGTGATGCTGCGCAACTTCAATCCGTTGCTCGGTGTCGACGTTGCGGCGAAGCTCTCCGTCGTCGACTACGGGGACGTCCCCACCGTGCCCGGCTCCACGGTCGACTCGCTCGAGCGCTCCGCGGCCGCGCTCGAGGAGGTGGTGCGTGCCGGTGTCACGACGCTCTGCCTCGGGGGTGACCACACGGTGCTCCTGGCGGAGCTGAGGGCGCTGGCAACGGCCCACGGACCGCTGGCGCTCGTGCAGCTCGATTCCCACCACGATCTCTGGGACGAGTACTTCGGCCAGCGCCTCTTCCACGGGAGCGTAGTTCGCCGAGCGATCGAGGAAGGCCTCGTCGACACCGGGCGGTCGGTGCAAGCCGGGTTGCGCGGATCCTTGACGGAAGCGGCCGACGCGGAGCTTCCGGCGTCGTACGGGATCGACGCCGTCTCCTACGAGGAGCTCGCCGCTCTCGGGCCGGCGGGGTTCTCGCAGCGCGTCCGCGACCGTGTCGGCCTCGCCCCCTGCTTCCTCTCCTTCGACATCGACTTCGTCGATCCGGCCTTCGCGCCGGGCACGGGGACCCCGGAGGTCGGAGGGCCGTCCAGCCGCGAGGCGCTGACCTACGTCCGTTCGCTCGCGGGCCTCGATTTCCGCGGCTTCGACTGCGTCGAGGTGTCTCCGCCGTACGACCCGGCCGGCGTGACCGCATTCGTCGCCGCGAACGCGTGCTTCGAGATGCTCTCGCTCCTCGCCATCCGGCGCTGACCCGTCGAGACGCACGAGACCCCCAGAGACCGCATTTCAAGCCGCATTCCGCCCGATAGGGCGGAGAAGGATTGTGCTACCCTGGCACGAAACAGGAGCCCTCAATGGGCCTTTCCGGAATCCTTTCGCGTCCGTCGAAGCGGACGTCTACCTCACAGGGAGTCAAGCTGGGTCAGGTCATCGCGCTCGCCAACCAGAAGGGCGGGGTGGCGAAGACGACGACGACGCTCAACCTCGCCGTCGCCTTCAAGGAGCAGGGGTTCAGCGTGCTCGGCGTCGACCTCGATCCGCAGGGAAACCTGACGATGAGCCAGGGGATGGACCCGGACGCGGTCGAGTCCTCGGTCTTCGACGTGCTCGTGCACGGGCTCCCGATCGACGAGATCATCCATCGCACGGAGATCGATCTCGCGGTCTCCTCGATCGATCTCGCCGGCGCAGAGCTCGCCCTCTCGAGCATGATCGGCCGCGAGCGAGCCCTCCAGAAGGCGCTGCTACCGGTTCGGAGCCGCTACGACTACATCCTGATCGACACGCCGCCGTCGCTGGGGCTCCTCACGATCAACGCCCTCACCGCGGCCGACGGCGTCATCGTTCCCGTGCAGTGCGAGTATCTCTCCCTGCGAGGGCTGGTCCAGCTCGAGAACACGCTCTCGATGATTCGCGAGAACCTGAACCCTGTCGTTGAGATCCGCGGCATCCTGCCGACCATGTACGACGGCCGGACTCTGCACAGCCGCGAGGCCGTGGACATGCTCAAGGAGAACTTCGGCGACCTCGTCTTCGAGACGAGGATCCGCAAGACCGTGCGGTATGCGGAAGCGCCCGTCCAGGGAAGCTCCGTCCTCAAGTACGACCCGACCGGCAGCGCCGCCCAGGCGTACCGGGATCTGGCGAAGGAGGTGCTCGATGGCGCGACGCCGCGCCAGCATGCGTGAGGGCCCGCTGGCCGAGCTCTTCCGGGCGACCGAGGCAGCGCAGCGCCAGGCGGAGAAGGAGCAGGAGCCGGAAGCGCCCGGCGAAACCCGTGGGATCGAGGAGGTGCCGACGGTCGAGTCGGCAGCCCCCGGCGAGCCCCTGGCCCCCGAGACCGAGGGAGCAGTGGACTCCGGCCGCGGAACCTCTTTCGGCGAGCCCGGCGAGACTCCCGGCCCTCCGGCGGCGGCGCCGGAGCGCGGCATGCCTCCCGGGCCGGCGTCCGCCGAGCCGTCCGAGCCGGCCGTCGCCTCCGAGCCGGTGGAACGCGCCGAGACGACGGCCGCGCCGGCGCCTGCCGTCGAGCCGCGCACGGCCCCGGCGTCGGAGCCCGTTCCTCCGGTCGAGCCGGAGCCGGAGCGCCCGTACGCCGCCCCGGAGCGACGACCCGATCAGCCGGTGAGGCGCCTCGTCGAGCCGGCGCCTCGCATGCGCACGACCCCGCGACCGGACTCGGCTGCGTATCTCGCCGTCATCCGCGTCGTCGGTGTGGGCGGCGCCGGCCTGAACGCGGTCAACCGGATGATCGAGGCCGGCATCTCGCAGGTCGAGTTCATCGCGGTGAACACGGACATCCAGCAGCTCAAGCAGTGCGAGGCGCCGATCAAGCTCCACATCGGCCGCGACCTGACCCAGGGGCTCGGCTCCGGTGCCGACCCCGACGTCGGACGGCGGGCGGCAGAAGAGGCGGAGGATCAGATCAAGCACGTCCTGCGCGGCTCAGACATGGTCTTCGTGACCGCGGGCGAGGGCGGCGGTACCGGTTCGGGCGCAGCACCCGTCGTCGCCCGCCTGGCCAAGGACGTCGGCGCCCTGACGGTCGGCATCGTCACGATGCCGTTTCGCTTCGAGGGCACGCGCCGGCGCTCGCAGGCCGACGCCGGCGTCGACTTGATGCGGGAGGTCTGCGACACGGTGATCACGATCCCGAACGACCGGCTGCTCGAGGTGCTCGACCGCTCGACGTCGATGCTGGACGCCTTCCGGATCGCGGACGACGTTCTGCGCCAGGGCGTACAGGGGATCTGCGACCTCATCACGATGCCAGGGCTCATCAACCTCGACTTCGCGGACGTCCGCACGATCATGACCAACGCCGGCTCGGCTCTCATGGGCATCGGCTTCGCAACCGGCGAGAACCGGGCGCACGAGGCCGCAGAGCGGGCGCTCCGCTCCCCGCTCATCGACACCGAGCTCGTCGGCGCGAAGGGCATCCTCCTCTCCATCGCGGGGGGTGAGGACCTGACGCTGCTCGAGGTGAACGAGGCGGCCGAGGTCATCCGCCGCGGCGCGACCGAGGACACGAACATCATCTTCGGCGCGACCATCGACGAGCGGCTCGCCGGCCAGGTCTGGGTCACGGTGGTGGCGACGGGCATCGGAAAGCCGGTCGCGTCGCGTCCGGGCTCCGGCGCCTTGGGTCCTGCGGAAGCCGATCCGCTCGAGCCCCCGAGCTTTCTCAGCGACCTCTAGGGGCCGGCGTCAGCGGCGCCTCCGGGCAAGCTCCGCCTCGACCGCATCCGGGTCGAGCCCGCGTGCGGCGAGCGCGACGTAGCTCACAAACCAGAGGTCGGCGATCTCCGAGATCACGCGGTCGTCGTCCTCCCCGGCGATGGCGATGGCGGCCTCGACGCCCTCCTCCCCGAGCTTCTGCCCGCACGCGCGCGGGCCTGCCGAGAGAAGCCCGGCGACGTAGGAGCCCTCCGGCATCGTCTCCGCCCGCTCGCGGACCCGGCGCCAGAGCCACGGAGCGAAGCACGACAGGGAGCCCGTGTGGCAGGCGGGCCCGGAAGCGCGGACGCGCAGGAGCAAGGCGTCGCCGTCGCAGTCGTCGCGGAGCTCCTCCACGGCGAGCGTGTTCCCGGAAGTCTCGCCCTTCCGCCAGAGCCGGTTGCGCGAGCGGCTGAAGAAGTGCGCCCGGCCCGTCTCGCGGGTGAGGCGCTCGGCCTCGTCGTCCATCCAGGCGAGCATCAGGACGCGTCCGGTGTCCGCGTCCTGCACGACCGCGGCCCGCAGCTCTCGGTCGGCGGCCATCAGCGTGCGGCCTCCCCCACCGCCCTCGCCACGAACGAGCCTGCCCGTACCGGCGAGAAGGTGCCCGCGCCGCTCCGCTCCAGCAGCCCGACTCGGGGCCACCCCGGACCACCACCCGCTTCGAGCGTAGCGACAGAAACCGCACGCGTGTGAATCCGTTCGAGCCGAAAGCGTGACGATGGGTGGCGAGTCTCCTGCCGCAGGCTGTCGCCGCCTGCGGCGCGGGCTCGAATCGAGCCGAGCTCACGCCGCATCGCGCAGCGGCACCCCCAGGCCGCGAAGCTCCTCCCGGAGCGCGGTGAGGCGCGCCGGGTTCTCGTGCAGGATCGAGGCGAGCAGCGCCGCCTGGGCGACTTCCAGGGCCGCCGCGACGTGGGCGGCCGAGCCGGCTCCGCCCGAGGCGATCACCGGAACGCAGACCGCATCCGCGACGGAGCCGGTCAGCCCGAGGTCGTAGCCGTCCCGCGTCCCGTCGGCGTCGATCGACGTGAGCAGGATCTCGCCGGCTCCGCGCTCCTCGCCTTCGCGCGCCCACTCCGCAGCCCGGCGCTCGGTCGCGTGCCCGCCAGCGTGGGAGCGAACCTCGCCGCCCGTCGCGTCGATCGCGAGCACCACGGCCTGCGAGCCGAGGCGCTCCGCCAGCTCCGTGAGGAGCCCGGGGCGCGCGAGCGCCGCCGAGTTGACGGAGATCTTGTCGGCGCCGGCCTCGAGCAGCGCCTCGGCGTCGGCGACGGTGCGGACTCCACCCCCGACGGTGAACGGGATGGCCGTGCGCTCGGCCACGCGACGGACGAGCGAGACGAGCGTGTCGCGACCCTCGACGGTCGCGGCGACGTCGAGGAAGACGAGCTCGTCGGCGCCGGCGTCGGAGTAGGCGGCGCCCAGCTCGACCGGATCGCCGACGTCGCGGAGGCCCCGGAAGCGGACACCCTTGACGACGCGCCCGGCGGCGACGTCCAGGCAGGGGATCAGGCGCGGGAGAGGCATCGCTCGAGGAACCGCGCGCCCGCGCGGCCGCTCTTCTCGGGATGGAACTGGACGCCGAGGAAGCTTCCGGACTCGGCCACGGCGACCACGTCCTCGGACGTCGCGGTCGCGGCCGGGGTCTCCGCCGCGTAGGAGTGCGCGAACCAGTACTCGTCACCGGTCGGCTCGACGCGGGCCCACCCTATGCGCGGCACCCGGCCGCGGCGCAGGCGGACGGCCCGTCCCGGGAGGAGCCCGAGTCCGGGAACGCCGCCGTCCTCCTCAGATGACTCGAGCGCGAGCTGGAGGCCGAGGCAGATGCCGAGCGTCGGCTTGCCCGTGCCGACCCGCTCGCGCAGAGCCTCGTCGAGCCCCCGGGCGGCGAGGCCCTCCATCGCGGAGCGCGCCGACCCGACGCCGGGGAGAATGGCGAGGTCGGCGCGCGCCACGTCCTCGGGGTCGCCGGTCAGCCGGGCCTCCGCCCCCAGCCGCCCGAAGGCGACGAGGACGGAGCGCACGTTGCCGGCCCCGTACTCGCAGACCGCGACGTTCACAGGAGCCCCTTGGTCGACGGGATGCCGCCGCCCTCGCCGCGAACGGCCGTCCGCAGGGCGCGGCCGACGGCCTTGAACGCGGCCTCGGCGACGTGGTGCGCGTCGCGACCCGTCGCCTCGACGTGCAGGCCGGCACGCGCCGCCTGCGCAAAGCTGCGGAGGACATGTTCGGCGAGCCCTGGGTCGAGCTCGAGCTCGACCTCGGCGGCCGGCCGGCCGCCGAGGTCGACGGCGGCTCGGGCGAGTGCGTCGTCCATCGGCACGACGGCGTCGCCGAAGCGCGCGATCCCGCGCCGGTCGCCCAGCGCCCGGTCGAGCGCCTCGCCGAGCGCGATCGCGGCGTCCTCGGCGGTGTGGTGCGCGCCGGTCTCGAGGTCGCCCGCTGCCTCGAGCACGAGATCGAAGCCCGCGTGGAAGGCGAGCTGCTCCAGGAAGTGGTCGTAGAGCCCGGCCCCCGTCGCGATCCGCACCCGGCTCGCGCCGTCGAGGGCGAGGCGGGCCAGCACCCGCGTCTCGGCCGTCGCGCGCACGTGGCGCACGCTGCGCCCGCCCGAGGCGGCGACGGGGGAGGGGCGGTCGAGAGCGCGCGCGAGGCCCTCGAGCAGCCGGTCGTCGTCTTCGGGGTCGCGCACCGAGGCGCGGATCCCGTCCGGGAAGACGCGGACGACGAGCCCGGAGCGGACGAGCTCCGCGCCCAGCGTCGCGGGCTCGTCGACGGGCACGAAGAGGAAGTTCGTCCGCGAAGGCAGCGGCTCGAGTCCCAGCGCCCGCAGCCCGCGGGCGAGGCGCTCCCGCTCCTCCACCTGGCCGGACACGTCCGGCGGGTCGGCGAGCGCGGCCAGCGCGAGCGCCGCCGAGAGCGTCGAGATCGGCGCCGGCGACTGGCGGCGGTTCAGCTCTGCGGCCGTCTCGGCGTCTGCCAGCGCGTAGCCGACGCGCGCCCCCGCGAGGCCGAAGGCCTTCGAGAGCGTGCGCAGGACGACGACACCGTCTCCGACGAGTCCCGCGGCCGTCTCGCCCGCGTACTCGTAGTACGCCTCGTC
>DATHVD010000063.1:0-6177 GCA_035461525.1 Gaiellaceae bacterium | reverse complement strand
GGAAGGCGAGGAACTCGAGCTCGCAGGCGGCGTGGTCGGGGCGCTCGCCCCGCGGCTCGGCTCCGAAGGCGCGGTAGAAGCCGGCCACGTCGGCCATCTGCCGGAGCTGCCGGAACGGATCCACTTCGTAGCTTCCCTCGTACGGCGGGCACGGGGCGCGGCCGTCGAAGAGGCGCTCGTGCTCGGCGGCGAGCCCGTCCGCGCGGGCGAGAGCCGCCAGCTCCCCGAGCTCCTCGTAGCCGGACCCGGCCTCGGCGAGCGCCCCGGCGAGGGAGGCGATCTCGGCCAGGGACTCTGCGTCCGGCGGGCCGACGCCGAGCGCGAGGAGCCGGGCGACGAGGGCGACGTGCAGGGGCTCGGCGGGCGTCATGCGCTCTCCAGGTCGCACTGCACCCAGTCGGCGAAGTGCTTTCGGCCGCCGCGGTCGCCGTTGCTGCCGAGCCAGACGGCAAAGGCGATGGGCCAGGTCGAGCCGGGCTCGAGCGGAGCTCCCGCCTCGCCCCGGTCGAGCGGCAGCGCGATCGTGACCCGCCAGCGCCCGTCCTCGTGGACGCCGGCGCCGCGGCTGGAGGCCTCCGCGAGCGACGTGGCCGAGCCGAAGCCCTCGGCGACGAGCTCGTCCACCGGGGAAATCCGGCTCTCCGCGGAGAGCGGGTTCCCGACGGCGAGACCCGGCCGGTAGGCGGCGGCGTCCTCCGGGGGCAGGATGTCGTCCGGCATCACGTCGCGGACGACGTGCGGGTAGAGCGCCTCGGTTCCCGCCCTGCCCTGGTCGACGTCGTGCTGCCAGCTCGCGCGCCACTGGAGGACGTGCACGGCGGCGCCGGGCCCTCCCATCGTGATCGGCGGGGGCTGTCCCGCGGCGGCGACGGGGAGCTGGAGCGCGACCGCGTCGTGGAAGCGGCCGATGCCGTCGAGGTCGTCGAGGTCGGCGTCGTCCCAGGTCAGATGGAAGACGAGCTCGCGGCCGTCGTGGGCGGCCCGCACAGCCAGCGTGTCGAGCGCGGCCTGCTGGAGGATCGGGGGAGCGGCCTGCTGGGGCGAGAGCGCGACGAGGATCCCCGGCACCGTGCTCCAGGCGCCGTCGGCGGGGTCGAGCGGCACGCCGTCGCCGCGGTGCACCGCCGTCATGCGGGTGGCGAGGACGGGCGGCGGCGCCGGCTTGAAGCGCCCGAGCGTCGCGGCCAGGGCCGTTCCGGCCACGGCCGTCGCGCCCACCGCCAGCGCTCCTCTCCTCGTCAGGCCTCCGCTCATAGCATCCTCACGTGTTGTGCCGGTAGCCGGTCGCGGGCTCCCCGTCCACCTCGGTGGCGAACTCGGGGCGGCGGATGAAGGTGGGCTCCGTGAGCGGGACGGCGACGATCTCCTCGCCGTCCTCGTCGTACCCGCGGGCGACGCCGTCGGCGACGTCGAAGGAGTCGAGGATGCGCTCGGTCGCGCCGAAGAGCATGAGCAGGCCGAGGAGCTCCGGGTCGTCCTTCGCGTTCTCGTACGCCTCGATCGCCTCCGGCACGCCCGGCCCGAACATCTGCGTCAGGTAATCGACGGGCACGTGCACGGGCGGGATGTAGTAGACGTTCGGCTCGAGCCCGAGCTGCGGGTAGAGGGGGAGGGCGATCTTGCGCTCGTGGACGAGGAAGTCGGCGGGCTTGCGCGCGTCGGACCGCTCCGGCGGGCTCAGGTAGTTGGTCAGCCGGAGCCGGCCGATGCAGGAGGTCGTGCACTGCGTCTGGAGCCCTTGCTCGAGCTTGGGGTAGCAGCCGATGCACTTCTCGGTCACGCGCGTCTCCAGGTTGAAGTGTGTCTTCTTGTACGGGCAGGCCGTGAGGCACTCCTGGTAGCCGCGGCAGCGGGTCTGGTCGACGAGGACGACGCCGTCCTCGGGCCGCTTGTAGATCGCCTGGCGGGGGCAGGCGGCGACGCAGGCGGGGTAGGTGCAGTGGTTGCAGATCCGCTGGAGGTAGTACATCCACATCATCGAGTGCGGCTTGTCGGGGAGCCAGCGCACCTCGCCGGCGTCGCCCGTCGGCTCGTCCTCGCCGAGGTTCGGGTGGTTCCAGTCGGCCTCGTCCGGCTGCCAGCCGAGGACGCGCTCGCCCACGGGCGCGGCCTCGAAGACCGTCTGGCCCGCGTAGGCCTCGCCGTCCCAGCTCTGCTCACCGAGGAGCTCGAGCACGTTCACGTCCCAGCCCGTGGGATAGAAGCCGAACGGCTTCGTCTCGATGTTGTTCCAGAGCATCGCCTCCTGGCCCCTGCCCCACGTCCACGTCGACTTGCACGCGATGGTGCAGCTCTGGCAGGCGATGCACTTGTTCGTGTCCATGATCATGCAGAATTGGCGCTCCGGCCGCGGGGCGTCGTAGGGGTAGTCCATCTCCCGGCCGAGCTGCCAGTTGCGCACCCTCGCCACGGCTACCCCGCCTTCCTCACGTAGGCGCCTCGCAGGTACGCGGAGAGCGCGTCCGAGGGCTGCTGCGGGCGGAGCCCGAGCGTGAGCGGCCGCCAGAGGCCCCGGCCGCCCTCGCCGCCGTCCTCGGCCTTCTCGACCTTGACGAAGGCCTCCTTGGGCGCGCCGGAGGGCGAGTGGACGTCAGCCTCGAAGCCCGTGCTGATCTGCTGGCCGAAGTAGGCCTTCCGCACCATCGAGTCGGTCATCTGCGTGGGCCGGAGGTAGGCGCGCGTGGCCGACTGGTGGCTGCCGCTGCGGAAGAGGGCCACGTACCGCGTCTCCGGGTTCACCGCCGGCGCGCCCTCCTCGGCCTTCTGGGCCGCGACCGTCCCGGGCGTGGCCGCGTACATGTTGAACCACGTGCGGATCACCCCGGGCGGCATGCCGGAGAACGTGCGGACGCGCATGACGACGCGGGCGATCTCCGCCAGCTCGTCGTCCTCCGCGGCGTTCCGGTACGGCCGGTCGTCGGGGTCGGCGTCGAGCCAGGCGTAGTCGCCGTCGGCGAGCCCCAGCTCCTCGGCGTCCGCCGGGTTCATCTCCATGTACGCCTCGCCGGTCCAAGGGGCGCGCGAGTCGCGGCGGTAGGGGTCGCCGAAGGGGCCGAAGAGCATGGCGATCCAGTCCGAGTCGACCGCGGTCGAGTGCGCGCCCCAGCGGTACTTGGGGGTCTGGAAGACGAAGCGGTACGACGGGTCGCGCTCGGTCAGCGGGTGGAGCGAGCGCGAGAGCTCGTCCCAGGTGCGGACGACGTTGCGGACCTGCCGCGTCTCGACGTCGACCTGCGTCTCCGGGAGGCCGTAGTCGGCGGGCGTCCGCGGCGTCACCGACGGGTGCGGCCGGTTGGCGAGGATCGCGTTCGGCTCGTACCGCGTGGCGTCCACGGGCTCGCGCCAGACCGGCAGGCTTTCGCCGGCGGCCTTCCACTCGGGCTCCGGCCGGTAGAACTCGAGCCGCCCCGTGGCCGTGTACCAGGGCTTGTCCTCCTGCCGCTGCTCCCAGCCCGCGTGGCGCGGGTAGGTGCGCGTGTTCATGAGGAAGGGGACGCCTTCCGCGCAGCTGGAGTGCAGGTCCTCGAAGGCGTAGCCGCGAGTCGCGTTCGAGCCTGAGAGGATGCGCTGGAGGTACGGGGTCGGGTCGCCGTCGAGGACGCCCCGCCAGTACTCGCCCATGCGCGGCTCGCCGACCTGGTCGCCGAGGGCGGCGGCGACGCCGGCGAGGATCTCGTAGTCGCTCAGCGTGTCGTGGATGCGCGCAAGCGGCGTCTTCGGGAAGGCGAGCAGGAACGGGTTCGTGCAGCTCGCCGTCATGTCGGGCAGCTCGAACTCGGCCCAGGAGTCGGCGGGGAAGACGAGGTCGGAGTACTCGCACGAGCTCGTCCAGAACCACTCGTTGCAGAAGACCGCCTCCTGGCGCGGGAGCGTGTTCTTGACGACGTCGAACGACCACTTGGCGTTGCCGAGGAGCGAGTTCGAGTTCCCGAACCAGATCAGCTTCGTCGGCGTCGGCATGTGCGTCTCGCCGGTGACCATCTCCTCGCCGGCCTTGAGCGGGCGGTCGCCGTAGTTCCAGTAGTGCGCCGACTCCGCCTTGTAGTAGCGCTTCACGCGCGCCGGCCTCGAGAGGTCGCTCTCGATGTCGAAGGGGTTCTCCGTCACCCACTGGCCCATCGCTTGGAAGAGGGAGCCGCGGTAGTTGCCGGCGTAGCTGCCGACGTTGCCGCTCAGGTGGCCGACGTTGTCGGTGAGCGCGGCGACGAGGAAGTGGACGCGGCCGAAGAGGTCGGCGTTGAAGTAGTGGTTCGGGCCCATGCCTGCGGCGAGGAGCGCCTGGCCCTTGTTGGCGGCGAGCTGCTCGGCGAGGCTCCGGATCGCGTCGGGCGGCACCTCCGTCACCTCCGAGGTCGTCTGCAGGTCGAAGGTGCCGTCGAGGTACTCCTTCAGAAGGTCGAACACGGTGCGCGCCTCGACGGTCGTCCCGTCGACGAGCTCGACCTCGAACGTCCCCTCGAGGGCGGGGTCGGCGTTCATCCGCGCGCCCACCTCGTCCCGGGTGACCGGGGCCGGGCCGCGCTCGCCGCGATCCCAGACGACGAAGTCGTCCCACTCGTCGCGGAGCTCCTGCGTCACGAGCTGGGAGGCGACCGTGAAGGGCGGGGCGGGCGCCCCCGCCGCGATCTCCGCCTCCGGCCTGACCGTGACGTAGTTCTCGAGCTCGGCCGGCTCGCGCCCGGGGAAGACGTCGCGTGCGCGGAGGCGCTCGCCGGTGTCCATGCGGACGAGGAGCGGCAGGTCGGTTCGCTCGACGACGGCCTCGCGGTCGTAGAGCCCGCGGTCGATCAGCTCGCGCGCGACCCCGAGGAGGAGGGCCGCGTCCGTGCCGGGCCGGAGGACGATCATCTCGTCCGCCTTGTTCGCCGTCGGCATGTAGTCGGCCGAGATGACGACGATCCGCGTCCCCTTCAGGCGGGCGTCGCCGAGCCAGTGCCCGTCGGGCATCTTCGTGCAGATCCAGTTCATGCCGATGAGGACGACGAGGCGCGAGTGCTCGGCGGCGAAGAGGTCGAAGTCGACGGTCTGGCTGCCGGTCACCATCGGGTGGCCCGGCGGCAGGTCGGTGTGCCACGCGTAGTTGTCGAACGCCCGGCTGCCGACGATCTCCTCGTCGGGCGCGTCGGGGCGCACCGTGCGGTCGAGGAGCGCGAGCATGTTGGCGAAGCGGTAGAAGCCGAAGACGCGCCCGACCCCGAGCAGGGGCATGCCGCCCCGCATCTTGATCGCCTGCACGCCGGCGCCGTGCATCGCCTCGACCATCGCCGGCTCGTAGCCCTGCTCGAGCAGCTTGCGGCTTCCCCCCTCGCCCGAGTAGGTGCGCGCGACGTCCTCCAGCGTCCGGGCCGCGAGGTCGCGGGCCTCGTCCCAGGAGATGCGGAGCCAGGCGTCGTAGCCGCGCCGGGTCGTGTCCGACTGCGGCGTCCCGTCCTCGTCCCGCGGGAAGCCGGCGTCCGCCCACTCCTTGAAGCCCGCGCGCACCATCGGCGCCTTCACGCGCCGGTCGCCGTAGATGCGCCTGCCCATGACGAGGCCCTTCTGGCAGATGCGCGGATCCCAGCGGTGCGAGGCCTGGTTGCCGTCGAGGTCGCGCGCCTGTCCGTAGCCGTAGGTCGGGCTGATGCGGACGATGACGCCGTTCTTCACGTGCGCGCGGAGGAGGCAGTTGTGCGTGTCGTTGGGCGCGCAGGTGAAGACGAACGAGCCGTCCTCGGAGAACTGGTCGCGGTAGACGCTCTCCCAGTCGCGGTCGGGGAGCGCGGTCAGGGGGTTCCCGACCGCGACCGCCGGTTGGGCGGCCGCGGCCGGTTGGAGGTAGCGCGGTGGCGCGAGCAGCTCCGCGAGCGCCCCAGCCGAGCCGACCGCGACGGCCCGGCGGAGGAGCTGACGTCTCGAGAGCGTGCTCTCGGCCACCCCCTGAACCTACGGTTGCCCGGGCCCGCGCCCATCGGCGGAGGCCCGCTGATCCGCTCGGTAGTTCCTACGGATTGCCGTCGGCGTCCGCGTGCGCCCGCAGCCACGCGGCGAGGTTCCGGGCTTCCTCCGCGGGGCTCTCCGCGGCCGGCACGGGCTCGACCGGCCCGCGTGGCGCGTTCGCCGGTTCCCCTCCCCGTCCGGAGCCGACTGCCCAGAGCCCGAGCGCGAGCGCTCCCGCGACCAGCGCGGCCGCGGCCAGGG
>DATHVD010000062.1:0-8229 GCA_035461525.1 Gaiellaceae bacterium | reverse complement strand
CGAGTGACCCGGTCGGAATACCGCCGGCGGCCTTCCCGGCGGAAGTGGGCCGAAGGGACGCGGCCGGCCCCGGGCCGCATGGGGCCTGGGGCCTGTGGAGGGATCGGTGGACTATCGGCGCGATTCCGCGCGCTCTCTGCGGCGAGCCGGGCCGCCCCGGTCCCGCGCATTCCGGGAGAATGCGCCCGTGTCGCTGCGGGAGCTCGTCGAGCAGGAGGCCCTCGAGGCCGGCCGCGCCGTGCCGCTCCTCCGGGACGACGCCGTCGGCGCCGCCCTGACCGAGGCCGCGGCGATCGTGCGGGAGCGGAGGCCCGAGATCCTCGCCGCCAACGCGGCCGACTGCGAGGCGGCCGCCGGCCGGCTGGACGAGGGCACGCTCGATCGGCTCCGCCTCGACGACGAGCGGGTGGAGAAGCTCGCCGCCCAGGCGGAGACGACGGCCGGGCTCGAGCCGCTCGAGCGCGAGATCGCCTCCTGGTCGCTTCCGAACGGGCTCCGGGTGAGCGAGCGGCGGATCCCGATCGGAACGGTCGGCGCGAACTTCGAAGCCCGCCCCAACGTGGCCCTCGACGTCGCCGGGCAGCTCCTGAAGAGCCTGAACGCCGCCGTCCTGCGCACCGGCGGAGCCGCGCTCCGCACGGTCACCGTCCTCGTGGACGGCGTGCTGCGCCCGGCGCTCGAGCGCAACGGTCTCCCGTCCGGCGCCGTAGGGCTCGTGCGCTCGGCCGACCGCGAGGGCGCACGCGTACTCGTCGGCCTCCCGCGCCTCGTCCCGCTCGTGATCCTGCGCGGGAGCGGCCCGACGACGGCCGCGCTCGCGCGCCTCGCGGCGGAGAAGGGCGTGCGGACGCTCGCGCACGCGGAGGGAGGCGGCGTCCTCTACGTCCATGAGGCTGCCTCGCCCGAGCGCGCCCTCCGGGTCGTGGACGCGAGCCTCGACCGGCTCGGCGTCTGCAACCGGCTCAACCTCGCCCTCGTCGACCGCGGAGCAGCGGCGATCCTCCCCGACCTCCTGACCGTCTTCGAGCGCCGCGGCCTCGAGGTGCGCGGCACCGAGCGCGCGGCCGGACATGCTGAGGTGCTCCCCCTCGACGTCCCGGTCGGGCACGAATGGGCGAGCGACTCCGAGCGGGTGGCGACCGTGACCGTCGACGTCGTCGACGGGCTCGAGGACGCGCTCAGGATCGCCAACGAGGAGACGTCGGGCCTCGCCGCCGGGATCGCGACGGAGGACCGCGACGCGGCCGAGCGCTTCCTTGACGGGTACCGCGGCACGGCCGCGTTCTGGCACGCGCCGACGCGCTTCGCCGACGGGTTCGAGCTGACCGGCGCCCCGGAGACCGGCATCAACGTCGACGGCGTCCCCGGCCCGCGCGGCCCAGTCTCCTACCGCGACCTCTGGCTGCGCCAGTACCGCATCGTCGGGGACGGCAGCCAGGCCCGCTAGGCGGCGGGGGTGCGCCGTCCTGTCGTCGTCAAGGTCGGCACGAGCCTCGTCGCCGCCCCGGGCGGACGCGTGCGGCGCGGGCTCCTGCGCGCACGGGCGCACGAGCTCGCCGCCCTCGTCCGCGCGGGCCGGCCGGCGTGCGTCGTCTCCTCGGGCGCGATCGCGCTCGGCCTGCCCCGGCTCGGCCTCGAGCGGCGCCCGCGCGGCGTCCCGCGCCTGCAGGCGGCCTCGGCCCTCGGCCAGGCGCGTCTGCAGGCCGCGTGGGAGGACGCCCTGGCGCGCGAGGGCCTGCTCGCCGCCCAGGTCCTCCTGACGGCGAACGACCTCGCCGAGCGCGCCGCCTACGTGAACGCGCGCCACGCCTTCGTCGAGCTCTTCCGGCTCGGCGCCGTCCCGGTGGTGAACGAGAACGACGCCACCGCCACGGACGAGATCACCTTCGGCGACAACGACGCGCTCGCCGCCCAGGTGGCGGTGCTCGTGCGCGCGGAGCTGCTCGTCCTCCTCACCGAGGTCGAGGGCGTCTACAGCCGCGCCCCGGGGACGCCCGGCGCGGAGCTCCTCGCCGAGGGGGAGCGGGCGCTCGGCGCGGAGCTCGGGGCGCCCTCGCCGCTCGGGCGGGGCGGCATGCGCAGCAAGGTGCTCGCGGGCGAGCTGGCCGCCGCCGCGGGGATCCCGACGGTGATCGCCTCCGGCCTCGGCGAGGAGGTGCTGGGGCCCGTCCTCGCCGGCGAGGGCGGAACGCGCTTCGCGCCGAAGGCGCGCGGCGAGCCCGCGTTCAAGCTCTGGCTTCGCTTCGGCAAGCCCGTCGCCGGGCGTGTCCACGTCGACTCGGGGGCGCAGAGGGCGGTGGCCGAGGACGGCGCCAGCCTGCTCGCCGTCGGCGTCGTCGGGTGCGAGGGGCGCTTCGACGCTGGCGACGCGGTCGAGCTCGTCGGCCCGGACGGCGTCCCCTTCGCCAAGGGCCTCGCCGGGGCGCCGCCCGCCGAGCTGGCCGCGCGCACACGCGGCCTCGAGGCCGTCCACCGCGACCGGCTCGTCCTCTACTGAGGTGCGGGCGCTCCCCGCCCCTGCCCGGCTCCTCCCGACCGTCCGAGCGGCGGTCACCGCGTACACTGGCCACTTCGGGCCGCAGATGGCGGCCGCGATTTCCTACCACGTCCTCTTCTCCCTCTTCCCGCTCGCGATCTTCCTCGTCGGCGTCTTCGGCATCGTCGTGCGCGACGACGACCGTCGCGAGCGACTCGTGGACTGGCTCCTCGACCGGCTCCCACTCTCGGACGCCGCCGGCCCGAGCCTCGATGCGGCCGTCTCCGGGCTCGCGACTCCCGCGTCCCTCGCGGGCCTCGTCGCGCTCGTCGGCGTCCTCTGGTCTGCGAGCGCGATGATGGGCGCGATGCGCGCGGCGCTCGCCGCCGTCTGGGCGCCCGAGCTGCGCCGGCGCTACGTCCGCGGCAAGGCCTTCGACCTCGTGCTCGTCGTCCTCGCCGGGCTCCTCGTCCTCGTCGCCTTCGCCCTCACGCTGGTCGTGCGCCTGATCGGCCGGCTGAGCGAGGAGATCGCGGGCTGGCTCGAGCCGGTCAAGGACGTCGTCTCGGTCGCGGGAGCGCTGACGGAGACGCTGATCCCGCTCGTGCTCCTCTTTGCGACGATTCTCCTTCTCTACCGCTACGTCCCGCCCATCCGCCCTCCGCTCGCCCACCTCTGGCTCCCGGCGCTCCTCGCGACCATCGCCCTCCAGGCGACTGCGACTGGATACGCGTACTACCTGGAGCGATTCGCCGACTACAACCTCGTCTACGGCTCGCTCGGCGCCCTCGTCGGCTTCCTCTTCCTCGTCTACCTCGCCGCGAGCGTCTTCCTCGTCGGCGCCGAGCTCGCGGCCGTCTGGTCGCGCGAGGAGCGCCCGCAGGAGGCGCGGTGACCCGCCGATCCACGGCATGCTGAAGGGATGAGCGATCTCGCCACACCGAGGGAGCGGCCGCTTCGCGTCGCCGTCGTCGGCTCGGGCCCCGCCGGCTTCTACGCCGCCGGCCAGCTCATCGACGCCGGGGAGGAGGTCGAGGTGGACATGATCGAGCGCCTGCCCACGCCCTGGGGGCTCGTCCGCTTCGGCGTCGCCCCCGACCACCCCAAGATCAAGGCGGTCTCCCGCGTCTACGAGAAGATCGCCGCGCGGCCGGGGTTTCGCTTCCTCGGCAACGTCGAGGTCGGACGCGACCTCGCCCACGAGGACCTCGTTCGGCTCTACGACGCGGTCGTCTACGCGCTCGGGACGCAGACCGACCGCCGGCTCGGCATCCCCGGCGAGGACCTGCCCGGTTCCTGGTCTGCGACCGCCTTCGTCAACTGGTACAACGCGCATCCCGACTTCCAGGAGCTCGACTTCGACTTCGACGTCGAGCGCGCCGTCGTGATCGGGAACGGCAACGTCGCCGTGGACGTCGCCCGCATGCTCGCGCTCACGCACGAGGAGCTCGCGCCCACGGACACGACGGACGAGGCGATCGCGGCCATCGCCGGGTCGAGCCTGCGCGAGATCGTCATGGTCGGCCGCCGCGGCCCGGTGCAGGGCGCGTTCACGACCGTGGAGCTGAAGGAGCTCGGCGAGCTGGCGGGCGCCGACGTCCTCGTCGACCCCGCCGACCTCGAGCTCGACCCCGCCAGCGAGGCCCAGCTCGCCTCAGACACGAAGGCGCAGCGGAACCTCGAGGTGCTGCGCGGGTACGCGGGGCGCGAGCCGCAGGGCAAGCCGCGGCTCCTCCGCCTCCGCTTCTTCCTCTCCCCGGTGGCCATCCTCGGCGACGGGAAGGTCGAGGCGATCGAGCTCGTCCGCAACCGGCTGGAGGAGGACGAGAGCGGCCGGCTCGTCGCCGTCGCGACCGGCGAGCGCGAGACCGTGCCGTGCGGGCTCGTCTTCCGCAGCGTCGGCTATCGCGGCATCCCCGTCCCCGGTGTTCCCTTCGACGAGCGGCGGGCGACGATGCGGAACGACTGCGGGCGCGTCCTCGACGAGGACGGACAGCCCGTGCCGGGCGTCTACTGCACCGGCTGGATCAAGCGCGGCCCGACCGGAATCATCGGCACGAACAAGAAGGACGCGGCCGAGACGACCGCGCTCGTCCTCGAGGACCTCGCCGCCGGCCGGCTCCCGCGCCGCGAAGAGGCGACCGCCGAGGCGGTGGACGCCCTCCTCGCCGAGCGAGGCGCCGAGCCCGTCACGTACGAGGGCTGGACGGCGATCGACGAGGAGGAGCGGAGCCGAGGCGAGCCGCTGGGCCGCCCGCGCGTGAAGCTCTGCACGTGGGAGGAGCTGCTGGCGGCGGCCGCCGCGCCGCAGCGGGCTGGCCGGGGCAGCTGACGGCAGCGCCCGCTCAGGCGCGAAGGAGATCCTCGGCGGCGCGGAGGCCGCTGCGGAGGGCGCCCTCCATCAGCCCGTGCCAGTCTCCCGCGGTGTGCTCGCCGGCGAACGCCAGCGGACCGACGCGCCGCGCCAGCGCCGCGGGCTCGAGCGGCGAGGAGCGGGAACGGGCCGAGTAGGCGCCGCGCGCCCACGGGTCGTCGTGCCAGGTCGAGAGGAGCGCGGCGCCCGCGTCGAGCTCGAGCTCCGGCCGCAGGCCGACGAGCGCGGCGAGCCAGGTCTCGGCGCCCTCCTCGACGCGCAGGCGCTCGAGCGCTCCGGGCGACCCCGCGAACGCGGCGGCGAAGGGCGCGGGCTCACCGTCGGGCCCGAGCTGCGTGTAGCACCAGTAGCGGTCGGGGACGGCCAGGACGGCGCTCGGCTCGGCGGACGCCCGCAGCCGCACGTGGAGCTTGGCGGCCCGGCCGTAGCGCACGCCGGCGCGCGCGCGGGCGCTCGCCTCGGGAAGCGGCGGGTCGAAGCGCAGAGGGACGCTTGCCGGAGTCGCGACGACGGCGCGGTCGGCCTCGAGCTCGCCGGCCGCCGTCCGCACGCGGACGGCCCGCTCCTCCCAGGCGATCTCCTCCATCGGCGTCGCGAGGCGGAGCGCGGGGCCGAGCGGCGTCGCGAGGCCCTCCGCGAGGCGGCCGTTTCCGCCCTCGACCCCGAACGTGTCGAATCGCCCGAAGCCGGCGCCGGTCTCGCCGAGCACCGAGGCGTCCTGGTCGTCGGCCGGGTAGGCGCTCGAGACCTCGATCCGGGCCGCGAGCGCCTCGGCGGCCGCGGCGGACACGCCGAGGGACGCGAGCGCCTCCAGGACGCTGCCGCCGTGCGCCGCCGCGGCGCCGAGCCGGCCGGCGGCCGCCCGGAGCTCGGCCGGGGAGACCGGCTCGCCGCCGCGCGGCTCGCGGTCGCCGTAGAGCGTCCCCTTGCGGTAGAGGCGCAGCCCGAGGCGTGCGGCGGTCGCCTGCAGCACCTCGTCGCCGGGGAAGACGAACTCGGCCCCGCGCTCGGCGACCCCGCCGGCGAAGGGAACCGACCAGACGCGCCCGCCGACGCGGTCGCGCGCCTCGAGGACGACGACGTCGGCCCCCGCCCGTCGGAGCGCGTCGGCTGCGGCGAGACCCGCCAGGCCGGCGCCGACGACGGCGACCCTCACCGCGGCCGCGGAGTCTCCGGCACCTCCACCGCACACCCGAGCCCCTGCACGCGCGCGAGCCGCGGGTCGAGCGTGAGCAGCGTGGCGTCGAGCGCCTCGGCGAGCACCACGTAGACGGCATCCCACGCCCGGACGTTCTCCCGGAGCTCCCACGCGCGCTCGAGCAGGCTGCGGTGGCCGAAGCGCTCTCCGGGCCAGTCCCTCAGATCCTCGACCGCCTGGCGGGCCGCGGTCCCGTCGAGCCTGCCGAGAGAGTGATTGCGCCGGATCACGGCGACCACCTCGACGTCGATCACATGCGGCGCCGCGTGGTCGGGGTCGGCGGCGAGCCGGGCGCGGACGCCCTCCGCGTCCGGGGTGTCGGCGACGACCTCGTAGAGGCAGGACGCGTCAACGACCAGCATCGGGCCACGGGCCGCGGAGCTCGTCCAAGGCCTCGATCACCTCGGCCCGGAAGATGCTCGAGGGCGACGCCGCGTGCGCGCGAGCCACTCCTCGACGGTCGGCCTCGACGCGAGACGGGCCGCTTCCCGCCGGAGCAGGTCCGGAACGGTGAGGCCCGCCTCCGCGGCCCGCCGGGAGAGGGCGGCGTAGACCTCGTCGTCGACGTCTCGGATCTGAATGGTTTTAGGCACAGTCGCATCAAAACATGCGTAAACGCATCACGGGAACCGTGGGTCGTCCGGGCGCAGGTCGAGGGGCCCGCCGTCCCGGCACTCCGGCGGGACGCGGTATTCGAGCGTCCCCACCGTGCGGCCCGAGTTCTCGACGAGCTGCTGCCGCATGAGCCGGCGCGCGTGGTCACGGTCGAGCCCGAGCCGCTGCCCCAGGTCGACGCCGGACTGGAGCGCGTAGCACTCCGTCTCGCCCTCGTCGCGGACGCCGCGCAGGTGCCACGCCTCGTGCGCGAGGACGGCGATCGAGCGCGCGGTCTGACTCCCGCGCACCTCGCCCTCGAAGGCGAGCCGGTAGAGGTCGAGGCAGCGGTCGGGCGTGAGGTAGGAGAGATCGCCTCCGACCGTGGCGACACCGTCGGCGTGCAGCACGGCCCCGACGAACTCGCCGGCCTCGTCGCAGCGGATCCGCACGGGCTTCCCCGCGATCAGGGAGGCCTCCTCGGAGAAGCGTGCCTGCGCCGCCTGGCGCGTCTCGACCTCGAGCGCGTCCCAGCCCGTGCGGCTCTCGACGAACCAGAGCCCGAGCGCGAGCGCGCCGATCACGCCGAGGCCGGTGGCCAGCCCGCGGACCGGCGTCCAGAGGTCGGCGCGCTCGTCGGCGAGGTGGGCGGGCTCCTCCGGTGTCTCCTCCCGCTCGCCCGCCTCGGCGATCAGCGCCTCGATCTCCTCGTCGTCCGCCTCGCCCGCGTAGGGGATCCAGTACTCCTCGCCGCCCCGGCGCACGAGCAGCAGGTCCTCCGTCTCGGCTCGGTAGCCGTAGAGGTCGCGGTCGACGACCTGCGGGCCGCGGTCGGGCACGGGCGCCGGCGGGCGTCCCAGCGCGCCGAGGAAGAAGTGCACCTCGAGGGCGAGCGCGACGAGGAAGACGGCCCAGATCGGGACCGCCGTCCGCAGCGAGTACGGCCCGAAGATCCAGAGGAGCACGAAGAGGGCGAGCGCGACGCGCACCGCCACGGGCGGGTTGGGAATGCGTGCCACGACTCCGACGGTACCGGCGACGGTCCGCTAGACGGCCACGGTGACCGGGAAGGACGCCACCCAGGCGGCCGTGCCGAGGAAGAAGACCCAGCCGAGGGCGAGCACGGCGATGCGGACTCGCGTCCCCGTGAACTTGGTCGAGATGCCGGCGAAGAAGAGCGAGGACGCGAAGAGGACCACGGCGAGGACGTAGTTGTCCGAGCGCTGGTTCGACTCCTTCGCCCGCTCGACGGCGGCGGTCGCACTCTCCTCCAGAGCGGCCGCCTCCTCCTGCTCGGGGACCCGGTACTCGTCCATGGCGAACGGGCTCGGGGGCGCGTCCGGGTTCAGGAGCGGACGCGTGGCGACCCAGGCCTCGACGGCCTCCTTCATGGGCGGGCGGAAGCGATCGAAGAGGAAGCGATCGAGCACGGCGTTCTTCTCGCTGTAGGCCTCCGCCCACGTGAGGAACATGCCGATGTCGACCTGGGTCAGCTGGCCCGCGCGCGTCGAGGCGCGAGTCGACTCGAGCCGCGCCGCGTTCGCCTCGCTGAAGCTGATCGCCTGGATCCCGCTCCAGCGGGCCGAC
>DATHVD010000061.1:0-90579 GCA_035461525.1 Gaiellaceae bacterium | reverse complement strand
ATCGCTGCGGGACGGGGCTGCGTATCGAGGCGGGCGATACCGTCCTGCTTCGCTGCTCCTCGAAGCGCTGCAAGGCCGGCTGGGAGGTCAGGTCGAGCGGCCGGATCCTCGGGCTGCGCGAGCGTGCGGGCGACGTGACGAGGCGGTTCTACGCTGCGGCGTTCGGCGTCCACGGCCGGGGGCCGGCAAGCAAGCTCGTTGGGGCGGCGGCGTGAAGCTCATCGTCGCCAAGCGGAACGAGCCTCGCTGCTCCATCTGCAAGTCCGGCCGGCGGGAGGACTTCGACGCCTATTTGAAGCGCTACTTGAACAAGGAGCCGGACGAGACAGGCCGCAAGCTGACTTGGCCTCGGCTTACGGAAGTCTCCGGGATCATGCTCGGGGAGAAGCTTTCCGAGCGCTCGATCCGCCGGCACCTGGACGGCCACTGCGAGGTCGTGACGGACGAGGCGCGGGTCGTGGCGCTAGCCGCTCAGGCCGACAAAGCCGACGAGGAACGTGATGCTCTGCTCGATGAGATCGACGGGCTGCTCGCGGACGGCGGCGACGTGTCGCCTCACGGCCTGTCGCTGCAGATGCGAGCTTACTTGCTCGACCTGCGCAAGAGGATCGCGGCCGGCGAGCGGCCTCAGCTCACGCACGACGCAGCGGCTCGCGCAGCGGAACGGCTCATGGCCGCTCAGAAGCGCGGGGAGGAAGCCAAGCTCCTCGCGGCGCTCACGGGCGGGATCGAGAAGGCTTTCAGCCGCTCAGGCTTTGCCTCTCTCTCTCCGAGTGAGGAGCCGGACGAGATCGTGGTCGAGCCGGAGGAGGTCGAGGAGAGAGTAAAGCGCCTCGGCACGTCCCGGTTTACGGCGCGCCTATGGCCTCTGGGTTGTGTGGAACGGTGCGCGGTACTGGAAGATCGCGAACTTTACTCTGACTGTAGCCGCCCTCGTCCTCCTCTGGATATGGGGAGGCTCGGCATATCAGCGTTTCCTGGCATACGAGTGGGCGGTGATCATCTGGGTCGCGGCTTTGGCCCTCGGCGCCTACTTCGCCTCGAAGTGGAGCAAAGCCGGAGAAAGCGCGGCGGGCGTAGTTTGGGCGCTGTTCCTTGTGGCGGTCATGCTTTCTATCGGACGAACCGCGTTATCGATGCCACGCAGTACCAAGGCCTACCTAGAGCCACCACAACTGCTGGACGATTCGGGAATCCGGAGACGTGGCGGTGTGGGAATGCACTCCGGACGGCGGTTCACCCGCCCAAGGCAGCAACTGGAGTTCGTGGACTGAGTCCGGTAGCTCGCACCTCTGCCGCCAAATCGGCACATCCTCAAGTGGTGGAACCATTTGGCGCTGCCGCTACGACGAGTTCTAGGGGAGTGAGCGCCCCCGTTCCAGGAGGAGCATCACGCTACTCGCGCAACTCCGTCCTGGCCGCGCTGAACCCCCCTCCGGGCTGCGGCGTGGCCGACCGCGAACCCACATGAGTCCACGAGTTCCCGCCAGAGTCGATGTGCGGGGGTAGTGGAGGCCGAAGACAGCCGCTTTCCTCGAAGCGGGTGGTGGTCCGGGGTGGCCCCAAAGCGACCGCACTTGACAATACCCGCGCGCGCCCGTATGAATCTTTGATCAAAGGTCAAGGCTCTGTGCCCGCCGCTCCGTGACCCAAGCCGCCGCGTCCGCCTCCACCCCGCTCGCGATCTCCTCGGTCGAGGACAACGTCTACCGCGCGCTTCGGGCGGAGATCGGCCGCCTCGACCTCGTCCCCGGCCAGCGGCTCCTGCTCGAGGAGCTCGCCGGCCGCTTCCGCGTCAGCCTCACGCCCGTGCGCCACGCGCTCAGGCGGCTCGAGAGCGAGGGCCTCGTGGTCAGCCTGCCGCGCCGCGGCTCGCGCGTCGCGCCCCTCTCCGTCGAGGAGCTCGAGGAGATCCAGGCGCTCAGGCTCGGGCTCGAGACGTTCCTCGCGCGCGACGGCGCAGAGCGGTGCAGCGAGGACGCGCTCGCGGAGATGTCGGCCGCTCGCGACGAGATGGAGCGGGCCTTCCGAGCCGGCGACCTCGACGCATACATCCGCTCCTTCTGGTCGCTGCGGGACGCCTGTTACCGGCGAGCTGAGCGGCCTCGCCTCATGCGGGCGCTCGAGGATCAGCGCATCCGGGTGGAGCGCTACGTCCTCACGCTCTGCCGGGACCCGGCCGCGTTCGCCGACCTGCGCCGCGGGCCGGACACGCTCCTCGAGGCCTGTCGCGCCCACGACGGCGAGGCCGCCGAGGCCGCGACGCGCGACGCGCTCGCCTGGGTGCTCGCCGAGCTGAGACGCATGCTCGCCGAGACGGAGGCCGCCGAGGAGGCGGCACCCGCCTGATGTCCTTCCTGCTCTCGTGCCCGAACTGCGGCCCGCGTCCCGTGGACGAGTTCACCTGCGCCGGCGAGGTCACCGTGCGTCCGAAAGGCACGCCGTCGCTGCGCGACCTTACGGGCTACCTCTACTTCAAGCGCAACGTGGCCGGCCCCCAGGAGGAGTGGTGGTGCCACCGCCTCGGATGCGAGGCCTGGTTCCTCGCGGAACGGGACACGCGGACGAACGAGGTCGCGCGAACGTGGGTGCCCGAGCCGGCCGGCGTCGCGGCCGGCGACCAGCCTCCCGCTCCCGACACGCCGGCGGCATGAGCAGGCTTCCGACGCAACCGGGCGAGGCGATCGACCGCGAGCGGTCGCTCACCTTCACCTTCGGTCGAGAGCCTGTGCACGCGTTCGAGGGGGACACGATCGCCTCCGCCCTCTTCGCGCACGGCAGGCGGGTCTTCTCGCGGAGCTTCAAGTACCACCGCCCCCGGGGGCTTCTGTGCTGCACCGGCACGTGCCCCAACTGCATGCTGCGGGTCGACGGCGTGCCCAACGTCCGCGCGTGCGTGACGCCTGCGCGCGAGGGCATGCGCGTCGAGGCCCAGAACGTCCTGGGCTCCCTCGACCGCGACCTTCTGAGCGTCACCGACAAGATCGGCGGGCCGTTCACGCCAGTCGGGTTCTACTACCGGACGATGATCCGGCCACGGCGCGCGTGGCCTCTCTACGAGAAGTTCCTGCGCAACGTCGCCGGGCTGGGCGAGGTCGACGAGCACCGCGGCCGGACGACGCGCTACGACGTCGAGCACCGCCGCGCCGACGTGCTCGTGGTCGGCGCGGGGCGGGCCGGTGTCGACGCCGCCCGCCGGCACGCCGCCGCAGGACGCCGGGTCACCGTCGTCGAGGCGGATCCCCTTCGCGCCGGCGAGGCGGACGGGAGCTTCGAGGTCGTCCACGGCGCCGCGATCGGCGCCTACGAGGGCGGGCTCGTGCCGGTCGACGCCGGCGCCGTCCTCTACCGCTACCGGGCGAGCCTCGTCGTCGTCGCCGCCGGGGCGGTCGAGCAGCCGCTCGTCTTCCCGGGCAACGACCTCGTCGGCGTCGTCCTCCCGAGCGCCGTCCGCCGCCTCGTCGGGCGCTGGTCCCTGAAGCCAGGCGACCGGGCCGTCGTCGTCGGAGGCGACGATCGCGCGCTCGAGGTCGTCGGCGAGCTAGAGGGAGCGGGCACCGAGATCGCCGCGGTCGTCGACCTCCGAGAGCGACGGCCGCGCACGCTGCAGGCGAACGGGGCCCGGGGTCGCGTTCGCTCGATCGGAATCGACGGCGATACGGTCGACTGCGACCTCCTTGTCGCCTCCGGCGCCCGCCAGCCCGCTTACGCGCTCCTCGCCCACGCCGGCGCGCGCGCCGAGTACGACGCGGCCCGCGGCATCTTCGTCCCGGCGGCGATCCCCGCCGGAGTCGAGGTCACTGGGGCGGCCGCAGGCGAAGGCCTCGGAGGAGCGGTGCCTCGGCCTGCGCACGAGGGCGCCGGAAAGTGCTTCGTCTGCGTCTGCGAGGACGTGACCGTCAAGGACGTCAAGCGCGCCGTCGCCGAGGGCTTCGACTCGATCGAGCTGGCGAAGCGCTACACGACCGTGACGATGGGGCCGTGCCAGGGCAAGCTCTGCCACCTCGGCTCGGTCCGGCTCTACGCGCAGGAGAACGAGACGGACGAGGCTGCGATCGGCACGACGACGGCGCGCCCCCCATGGCAGCCAGTCGAGCTAGGAGTCCTCGCGGGCCGCACGCACGAGCCGGCCCAGCTCACGTCGATCCACCACCGCCACGTCGAGCTCGGGGCGACGATGATGTGGACGGGCACGTGGCGGCGGCCGCACTCCTACGGCGATCCGGACGGAGAGGCGAAGAACGTCCACGACGCGGTCGGGGCGATCGACGTCTCCACCCTCGGGAAGCTGCTCGTCAGCGGGCCGGACGCCGCCGACTTCCTCGAGCGCCTCTACCCGAACCGCTTCGCCGACCTGAAGGTCGGGCGCATCCGCTACGGGGTCCTCGGCTCGGACGCCGGGCGGATCATGGACGACGGGACGATCGCGCGCCTCGCCGAGCACGACTTCTACGTGACGACGACCTCGACCGGCGCGGGCGCCGTGCTCGAGTGGTTCGAGTGGTGGAACGCGATCTGGGGCCTCGACATCAGGGTCACGGACGTCACGGGCGCACTCGCCGCGGTGAACGTCGCGGGGCCGAACGCCCGGACCCTCCTGGGGCGGATCGCCGAGCTCGACGTCGGCAACGACGCGTTCACGTACCTCGACGCCAAGCACGCCCCCGTCGCCGGCGTCCCCTCGCTGCTCCTGCGCATCGGGTTCGTGGGCGAGCTCGGCTACGAGATCCACTTTCCGAGCCCCTACGGCGAGCACGTGTGGGACGTGATCCTCGAGACCGGCGCCGACCTCGGCATCAGGCCGTTCGGGCTCGAGCCGCAGCGCATCCTGCGCCTGGAGAAGATGCACATCCTCGTCGGCCAGGACACCGACTCGGAGTCGAACGTCTTCGAGGCCTCGATGCCGTGGATCGCCAAGCTGGACAAGGACGACTTCGTCGGCAAGTGGGCGCTCGAGCACGTGCAGGAGCGCGGGTTCCGCGAGCAGCTCGTCGGCTTCGAGATGGAGAACGGCATCGTGCCGGCCGAGGGCGGCCAGATCGTCGTCGGCGGGCGGCCGGGCGGGCGCGTGACGAGCGCGCGGTGGAGCGATCAGCTCGGCATGGCGATCGGGCTCGCCTGGGTGCCGCCTGAGCTCGCCGAGGAGGACGCCGAGATCGTGATCAAGGTGGACGGAGCCGTCGAGCGCGCACGCGTGCGCCTGCGCGCGTTCTTCGACCCGGACGGAGGGCACCTGCGCTCATGAGCGCTTTTCCCGCTTTCTCCCTCGGGGCACCCCGGCCCACCACCCGCTTTCGAGCGTACAGCGGAAAAACGCGCGTGTGGCGCACGGACCGTGCCGGGAGCGTGGCGGAATGAGCGGAGAGCATCTCGCCTTCCTCAGCCCCGATCTGGCCTCGGCCGAGGCCGTCTGGCGCTCGCCGCTCGAGCGGGCGCTCGTCCGGGCCCCCCAGGGGATCGAGGACGTGTCCCGGACGGCCGTGTTCGAGGTGACCGGGAACGTCGCCGGGCTCCGCCCGGAGGGCTTCGAGGTCCTGCCGCTGACGCCCAGGCGCGCCCTCGTCCTCTGCGACTGGAAGCGGGCCGGCGCGACGCGGGCGACTCTCGGCGAGGGCTACGACACGGTCGACGTCTCCGCCGGCTGGGCCGGGATTCGCGTCAGGGGCGAGACGGTCCTGCGCCGCCTCACCGACCTCGATCTCGACGCGCTCCCCGCCGTCGGGCCCGTCGCCCACGTCCGGGCGCTCGTCCTCCGCGACGGCGCGGACGCGTTCCGCGTCCTCGTCCCGCAGGAGTACGCCCACTCGGTCGCCGAAGCCGTCCTCGACGCCTTCGCCGGGGTGAGAGAGGGGTGAAGGACGTCTTCCGCGTCCGGCGCATGTGGCGCCCGCGTTCCGCGCTCAAGCGCCGCTACGACGTCGTCATCGTCGGCGGTGGCTCGCACGGCCTCGCCACCGCGTACTACCTGGCCAAGAACCACGGGATCACCGACGTGGCCATCCTCGAGAAGAGCTACATCGGCTCCGGAGCGGCGGGCCGCAACACGACGATCATCCGCTCGAACTACCGCACGCCGGAGGGCGCCGAGTTCTACAAGCGGAGCGTGAAGCTCTACGAGGGGCTCTCGGCCGACCTCGACTTCAACCTCCTCTTCTCGCAGCAGGGCCACCTCACGCTCGCCCACTCCGACCGGGGGATCATCACGGCGAACGAGCGGGCCGAGGTGAACCAGCTCCTCGGGATCGACTCGCGCGTGATCGGGCCCGAGGAGATCGCGCGGCTCTGCCCCGAGATGGACCTCTCGCAGGACGTCACCTGGCCTGTGCAGGGCGCGCTCTACCATCCGCCCGGCGGGATCATCCGCCACGACGCGGTCGTCTGGGGCTACGCGCGCGGAGCCGACCGCGGCGGCGCCGAGATCCACCCCTACACGGAGGTGACGGGGGTCAGGCGGTCGAACGGGCACGTCACCGGCGTCGAGACGACGCGCGGGCCTGTCGCCGCGGGGACGGTCGTCAGCGCGACGGCGGGCTGGTCGACCCTTGTCGCGGACATGGCCGGTGTGCAGCTTCCGATCACCACCCACATCCTGCAGGCCTTCGTGACGGAGCCGGTGAAGCCGTTTCTCGACGTCGTCGTCGTCTCCTCGCAGATGCACGTCTACATCTCGCAGACGGACCGCGGCGAGTTTCTCATCGGTGCCGAGATCGAGCCGTACACGACCTACAGCTCGAAAGGCACGTTCCCATTCCTCGAAGTGTCAGCCCGCCACGTCCTCGAGCTCTTCCCACAGCTCGAGAAGGTGAAGGTCCTGCGGCAGTGGACCGGCCTTTGCGACCTCTCGCCCGACTACAGCCCCATCCTCGGCGTGACGGAGGTCGGCGGGTTCCTGGTCTCGACCGGATGGGGCACGTACGGCTTCAAGGCCGCGCCGATCGTGGGCACGACGCTGGCGGAGCTGGTCGCGACCGGGAAGACTCCCGAGCTGATCGCGCCGTTCGCGCTCGAGCGCTTCCACACGGACACGCTCGTCTCCGAGCTCGCGGCCGCCGCCGTCTCACACTGACCCCGACCGAAGGAGCGCCATGGCGACGCAGATGCCGAGCAGCCTCGAGATCGCACAGGACGCCGACCTCCGCCCGATCGCGGAGATCGCCGCGGAGATGGGCCTCGAGCCGCACGAGTACGACCTCTACGGGACGTACAAGGCGAAGGTGGACCTCTCCGTGGTGGAGCGACTCTCTTCGAGGCCCGACGGGAAGCTCGTCTGCGTGACGGCGATCACGCCGACGAAAGCGGGCGAGGGGAAGACGACGACGTCGGTCTCCCTGACCCAGGGCCTCGGGCACATCGGCCGCAAGGTGGCGCTCTGCCTGCGCGAGGCCTCGCTCGGGCCGGTGTTCGGGATCAAGGGAGGCGCCGCCGGGGGCGGCCACGCGCAGGTCGTGCCGATGGAGGACATGAACCTCCACTTCACCGGCGACATCCACGCGATCGGCGCGGCCAACAACCTGCTCGCCGCCATGCTCGAGGCGCACCTCCTCCACGGCAACGAGCTCGGCATCGACCCGCTGACCGTCAGCTGGCGACGCTGCGTCGACATCAACGACCGCGCGCTCCGGCAGATCGTCCTCGGGCTCGGCGGCCGCATGAACGGGTACCCGCGCGAGACCGGCTTCGACATCACCGCCGCGTCCGAGGTGATGGCCATCCTCGCCGTCGCGCGCGACCTCCAGGACCTGCGCAAGCGCCTCGGCGCGATCACGGTCGGGTACACGTACGAGGGCGAGGCGGTGACGGCGGAGCAGCTCCGTGCCGCGGGTGCGATGACGGTGCTGCTCAAGGACGCGCTCAAGCCGAACCTCGTGCAGACCCTCGAGGGGCAGGGCACGTTCGTCCACTGCGGCCCGTTCGCCAACATCGCCCACGGCAACAGCTCGCTCGTCGCCGACCTCGTCGGCCTCAAGCTCGGCGACTACGTTGTCACCGAGAGCGGCTTCGGCTCGGACATGGGCATGGAGAAGTTCTTCGACATCGTCTGCCGCATGGGCGGCCTGCGCCCGAGCGCGGTGTGTCTCGTGGCGACGGTGCGCGCGCTCGAGCACCACGGCGGCGAGCCCGACGGGGGGCTCCCGGCGATCGAGCGCGGGGCGGCCAACCTCCAGCGCCATCTGAGGATCATCCGCGAGTTCGGGCTGAAGGCGGTCGTCGCCGTCAACCGCTTCCCCGGCGACACGGACGAGGAGCTCGAGCTCGTGCGGAAGCTCGCGCTCGGGTACGGTGCGCACGCGGCGGAGCTGAACGAGGCCTTCGAGCGCGGCGGCGAGGGCGCGACGGCGCTGGCCGAAGCCGTCGTCGACGCGGCAGAGCAGCCGAACGAGTTCGACTTCCTCTATCCGCTCGAGGCGCCGATCCCGGACAAGATCGAGGCGGTCTGCGAGCGCGTCTACGGCGCCGACGGAGTCACGTTCCTGCCGGCGGCGCAGGAGAAGATCCGCGCCTTCACGGAGCAGGGCTACGACCGGCTGCCGGTCTGCATGGCGAAGACGCACCTGTCGCTCACGCACGATCCGACGCTCCTGAACGCACCTACGGGCTTCACGGTTACGGTCCGCGACATCCGGGCGTACACGGGCTCGGGCTGGCTCGTCCCGCTCCTCGGCGACATGCAGACGATGCCGGGGCTCGGGGTGAAGCCGGCCGCGTTCGAGGTGGACATCGACGAGAACGGGAAGACGGTCGGCCTCTTCTAGCCGAGGACGTGACTTCCGGCACGCCGATCGAGGAGAATCGGCGGGTGGAGTTCGCCGATCTCCCGTTCGAGGAGCTCCTCGACACGATCGCCGCCGAGACGCCGGCGCCCGGCGGCGGCTCCGTGGCGGCGTTCGCCACCGAGATGGCGGCGTCGCTCACGGCCATGGCCGCGCGCTTCGCACGGGGCCACTGGGACGGCTCGGCGGGCGCCGTCGCGCAGGCGGAGACGCTCCGGCACCGTGCCGCACCGCTCGCCGGGGCTGACGCCGAGGCCTACGAGAACGTCCTGACGGCCATGCGGATGCCGGCGGACCTCGAGGCCGAGGTCAGGGACGCGCTCATCGGCGAGACGCTTTCCCGCGCGGCCGACGTCCCGCTCGCGATCGCCGAGTGCGCCGCCGACGTCGCCGAGCTCGCGGCGGAGGTCGCGACCAGCGGCAACCCCAACCTGCGCGGGGACGCCGCGGCCGCCTCGATCCTCGCCGCATCGGCCGTGCGCGTGGCCGGCAACCTCGTCGAGATCAACCTCGCCACGACGGCCGACGACCCCCGGATCGCGCGCGCCCACGCGCTGGGGAAGGCCGCCGAGCGCGCCGCGCAGCGGGCCACGGGCGACGCCACGTGAGCGCCCCCGTCCCACGAGGCGCTTGTGCTCCACCGGCACGAGCCCGTTCAGGGCCTCATCGCCCCCGCCGCGGCGTCTTCCCCACAGCGGGAGCGGTGTTGTCAGCTTGTGCTCGTGAAACACAAGCACACCTTGGGGGCCGGCGGTGAGCGCCCACGTCATCGACGGGAACGCGCTCGCCGACGAGCTGCGCGCGCAGGTGGAGGCGCACGTGCGGGAGCTCGCCGCGACCGACGTCCGGCCCGGGCTCGCGACGGTGCTCGCCGGCGACGACTACGCGGCGCAGGCCTACGAGCGCAGGCTCCGGCGCGTGGCCGAGGAGCTCGGCTGCCGCTATGCCTCCGAGACGCTCTCCCCGGACGTGGAGGCCGCGGAGGCGCTCGCGGTCGTGGGCAAGCTGAACGCCGACCCGCGCGTCTCCGGGATCCTCATCCTGCGGCCGCTGCCCGCACAGGTGCCGGAGGAGCGGCTCTACCGCATGCTCGACCCGCTCAAGGACGTCGAGGCTGTCCATCCGGAGAACGCGGGCCTGCTCGCGCTGGGGGAGCCGCGCTACGTGCCCTCGACCCCGGCCTCGGTCTTCTACCTCCTCGACCGCTATGTCAAGGACAGCGGGCGCGACCCGGAGACCTTCTACAACGGCCTCGACCTCGTTCTCGTCGGCCGCTCGAACAACGTCGGCAAGCCGGCGCTCTGGCTCGGCCTCGCCCGCGGCGCGACCGTCGTCTCCTGCCACAGCTTCACGTCCGAGGCCGGGCGCCTGGCGGGGCACACCCTCCGGGCGGACGTCCTCGTCGTCGCCGCCGGCGTCCCCGGCCTCGTCACCGGCGACATGGTCAAGGAGGGCGCCATCGTCGTCGACGTCGGCATCAACCCGGTCGAGGATCCCGAGACGGGCAAGGTGCGGCTCGTCGGCGACCTCGACTTCGAGAGCGTCGCCGCCCGCGCCGAGGCGGTGACGCCGGTCCCGGGCGGCGTCGGCCCGATCACGGACGTCTGGCTCCTGCGGAACACCGCGACGGCCGCGGAGCTGGCCGCCGGCCCGGAAGGACGCGGAGGGCCGGCGCGTCTGCACCGGCCCTCCGGCGAGCTGTCGTCGGGACGCCCCTAGGGCGGGGGCGCGCCCGGCGGCACAGTCGGGGGCGCATGCGGCCCGGCGCGGCCGGTTCGCTTCGCCTCCTCCCACTCGTCCTCGGTGGCGATGAGCGCGGTGCCGCCGTGCAACATCGCGCGGTCGACGCCGATCCGGTGGTAGAGCTCGACGGCCTCCTCTTCCTCCTTCGTCTCCGTCCTCGTCTGCACCACGTGCCAGCCGAGCCAGAGCACGAAGCCGATGACGACGAAGAGCCACTCCTCCCCGACGAACGGGTAGAGCGGGCCGATTTCCTCGATGTTCAAGAACGAGTCGAGCCCGGTGCTGAACGCGAGAGTCATTCCGTCACCTCCTTACCCGTCCGTCCGCACGGCCGAGCGCCCGTCGCCGCCGTTGGATCGTGCGGCGGACGCGCGCGCCTCTGCACGCTCGATCTCCTCGAACGACGTCTCCCGGCCTTCGAAGTACGGGTAGACGTCGCCGTAGTAGTGCGTGTCCAGCCCGGCTGCCTCGACGGAGTACGGCACCCTGAGGAGCCCGAACCGGTCGAGCACCTTCGAGACGACGAACGCCGGCAGGAAGCCGAGCACGCCGAACATGATGATGGCGCCCAGGAAGTTGCCGAGCGGGTTGATCGCCGGCCAGCCGTCCGGGGTCGAGAACCACGCAACGTTCCCCTCCGGCCCGGGCGCAGCGGCCGGGTAGCCCCAGAGGAGGAAGCCTGCCGCGATCACGCCGAAGACGCCGGCGTAGCCGTGCACGGCGACCGCGCCGACCACGTCGTCGATCTTGAAGCGCCGCTCGACCCAGTTGTGCAGGTAGTAGGCGAGCGCCGCGCCGACCGCGCCCAGGATGAACGCGAGCAGCGGGTGGTAGAGGTCGTTGCCCGCCGAGGCCGCGATGATGCCGGCCAGGCCGCCGGAGAACGTCCAGAAGAGGTCTCCCCTGCTGACGAGGTAGCCCGCCATCAGGCCGCCGGCCAGCGAGAGGAGGAAGTTGAAGACGATCCCCGACAGCGTCGTCGGCATCAGGTAGATGTTCGTCGCCGTGAACCACGACTCCCCTTCGGCGATGTCGGCGCCGAAGTCGAGGACGGGGATGTTGCAGGCGACGTAGAAGCCCCAGAACCCCGTGTAGATCATGAAGAGGCCGAGCACCGTCATCCAGACGTTGTGGGGCCGGATCGCCCGCGGAGTCCCGTCCGGCGCGAACTTCCCGATTCGCGGCCCGAGGACGACGAGCACCCCTAACGCCGTGCCGCCTGCGATCGCGTGGATCACCCCCGACGCGTAGGCGTCGTGGTAGCCCATGACCTGCACCATCCAGCCGTTGGGCGACCAGCCCCACGCGGCGTCGATGATCCAGGTCACCGAGCCGATCATGACGGCGATCACGACGAAGCCGGCGACCCGGCTGCGCTCGATGATCGAGCCCGACACGATCGATGCCGCCGTCCAGGCGAAGAGCAGGAACGCCGCCCAGAAGACGCCGTTGATCCGGTCCTGGTTGTTCGGGCCCGAGATGTCCGTCCACGGCCAGAAGCTGCCCGAGCCCTCGGCGATCCCGCCGATCAGGCCGGGGCCGTTGACGAACGCGAAGTAGATGTACCACCCGAAGAGAAAGAACGTGACCGTGACGAGGGGAATCAGGAGCAGGTTCTTCGCCACCGTGTGCTGGAGGTTCTTCCTCCGCGCCACGCCCGACTCGTACATCATGAACCCGAGGTGGATCAGGAACATGAAGACGACCGTCACCCAGTAGTAGAACTCGGTGAAGATGGTGGTCAGTGCACTGAGTTCGTCATTCACTCGCGTCACCTCCTTCGATCGATCGCTTGCAAGCCGCCCACTCCCTCGGCCCGGACAGGCCGGGCCCTGGCTCCTCGCGGGACCACGTACGGCGCGACATCGACCCGGTCAGGCTAAGACGATCCCCGGACGGCTAGCTATGTCCGTTCCGGCCACGGTTGCGCGATCCAGCAGTTGGAAGCCGACATAGCGCCCGCAGGCGGTACGGATTGCTCTAGACCTGGATCTGGCCGGCGCAGCGGCCGACCGCGGCGGCGTCGAGCCGAGCCTCGATCTCGTCGCCCTCGCCCCTGGCCACCGCGGCGACCTGCGGGTCGCCGAAGAGCGCGGCGAGGTCCTCCGGGACGCCGTCCGGCGCGTTCGCCCCGGGAGCGATCGCGGCGGCGTCCTCCGGCCGACGGGCGAGGTGGTCGGCGAGGCGCGGCCAGCGGAGCGCAAGGATCGTCCAGAGCGCGGTCTCCTGCTGGGCGGCCCGGCCCCCGCGGGCCTGACCGGCGAGCGTCTCGATCCCGCGCGCGATCCCGTAGGCGTTGACGAGCCGCTTCATCGCCCGGGGGTTGGGGTCGAGGAGGATTGCGAAGGGCCGGAGCGCGTGCTCCGCCTCGCGCGCGAGCGCCGGCGTGGCGAGCTGGATCGCCGCTGCCTCGCGCCGCGCCAGCGCCTGCACCGGGCTCGCGCCGGGCTCGCGCTCGAGCTCGGCGCGCACGGCGGCCTCGGACGCGAGCCCAGCGAAGGCCGCGTCCGCCGTCTTCCGCTCCCGCTCGAGCTCGCCGCGGTCGATGCGCTCCCCGGGCCGGATCAGGGCGTGCCAGTACCCGTCCCGGACGTCCTGCGCGGGCGGGGCGAGGGTCACCGACATCTGGAACGTCTTCTCCAGGAAGAGGTAGCCGAGCGGCCGCCCCGGCTCGTCGGCCGCGCTGACGAAGTCGCCGTAGGCGGCCTGGTAGGCATCCGAGAGCCAGTCGCGGTCGGCGGCGACGACATAGGCGACCGGCTGGTCGCGGAAGAGCGTCTGGATCCCCTCGAGCAGCTCGACGACGTACTCGCCCCGGCAGCGGTCGAGGTCGTCGACGAGGACGATGACCGGGTAGTGGAGCCACTCGACGAGGTCGGCGAAGTGGCGCTGCACGGTCTCCATCGGGTCGCGGGAGGCCTGGACGTAGGCCCGGCCGCTTCGCGGCGTCGCGGTCAGGAGCCAGTTGCCGGCCCGCTGGAGCGCCATCCAGAGCGTCGTCAGCGGCACGACGATCGCGGCGGCGCTGACGAGGAAGCCCGTGACGGTCTCGCCCCGCGAGTCGCTCCCGCGCAGATCCTCGACCCAGCCGGACTGCCAGACGAGCGCGCCGACGGCGGCGACCGCGAGCACGAGCAGGAGCCAGCCGAGGAGGCCGCGCCACCACCACTCGCGCACGCGCAGCGCCCACGCGCGCGGGCGGTCGATCGCGGCCAGCTCCCGCCGGCCCTGCTGGTAGAGCGCCGTCATGAGCCACCACCAGGGCGGCGCCACGCGCTGGTGCCGCCAGGCGTTGAAGTCGACGACCACCCACGGGTTCTCGCTCTCCGGGCCGAGCTCGCGGCGAAGGAAGTTCAGGAGCGACGTCTTCCCCATCCCCCACGGCGCGTGCACATGGACGAGGAACGAGCGCCCGCGCGGGTGCTCCTCGTCGCCGGCCGCCTGGGCGCCGGCCTCCTCCTGCTCCCGCATGTCGCGGATGCGGCGGGCGAGCACCCGCGCGAGCCCCTCGCGGCCGAGCTCGTCCACGGTCGCCGGGTTGTCGGTGTGCGTCGGCACCGTCTCCTCGGGGCCGGCGGGGGCCGTCGGGGTCTCGCGGGGCGGCTCCTCGCGCTCCTCCCAGAGGACGAGGCCGCGCTCGGTGAGGAGCTCGGGGAGCGGCAGCCGCAGCTCGGCGACGAGGGCCTGCTCGAAGCCGAGCTCCCGGTAGTGGCTCCGGAGGTCCGCGTCCAGGAGGCCGAGCCCGAGCATGACCGCCCGCCCGTGGAGGGCCGCGGCGCCGGCCGGGCTCACGAGGCGGCGCACGTCGCGGAGCCAATCGTCGACCGGTCGCTCCGGTCTGGAGGAGACGAACGTTGCGGACAGTAGCTTCTGGGCGGTTCCGGAGCCGTACTCGGGATGGAGCGCGGCGATCTCGAGCGCCAGCCTGTGGGCCGTCACGGCCCTGCCGTCGGGCCCGCCGGCGGTGAGCCGCGCTCTCGTCACGGACGGCGAAAGCCGCAGCTCGGCTGCGGGCTCCGAGGCCGCCAGGAGCGCGGCGAGGTGTTCGATCCCGTCCCGCTCGGCGAGGCGGACGACCGGGGCCGATTCGATCTGCGGCGGCAGCCGCGTGACCTTCGCTCCCGGAGCCACCGCCACCACCACGCGGAAGGCCGGGTCCCCGGCGAGCCGGCGCTCCACGGCCGGCAGCTTCCACTCGTCGAGGCCGGACGGCCCCGCCACCAGCACGACCGCGTCCGCCCCGGCGAGATCGCCCTCGAACGTCGAGCGCTTCGAGGGCTCCGGGACGATCAGCTGCAGGCCGCGCTCGGCGAGGAGCCGCTCGACCTCGGTCGCGGCGTCTGCGTCGTCGGGGTGCCCGACGACGAGGATCCGGGACGGATCCGGCTCGGCCACGCCGCGAGTCTACGACCAGGGATAGGGCGAATGCGAGACCGGGTGCAGGTCGCCCGTGGCGAAGCGCTCGAAGCGGAAGGGGTGGAGCAGGGGGACGTGCTCGCCGAGGAGCGCCTTCGCCACCTCGCGACCGACGCCGATCATCTTGTAGCCGTGGTTCGAGTCGAGGATGGCGTAGGCGTTCGGGCGCACGTAGTCGAAGACGGGGAAGTTGTCGGCGGTGAAGGCGCCGACGCCGCCCGAGCGGGCGACCTTGTACTGCGGCCGACAGCCCTCGAAGCGGCTCATGGCGTGCGAGAGGGCGGCGCACCACATGTCCGGGAAGTCGGGGTCGACGTCGGTCGTCGACGGGTACGGGTCGATCTCGACGTCCTCGCCGACGACGAGCGGGGAGGCGCCGCCCTGGACGCCGTGGCGGTCGCGCTTGAAGTAGATCCCCCAGAGCTCGTCCGTCACGAGCTCGCCGTCGTCCGTGTGGAGGGGGGCGTCGGTGTCGAGGTGGATGACGGGCGGCGCGCTCCCGTCGGCGGTGGCGAAGAGAAGCGGGTCGACCTGGATCTCGCCCTCCTGCAGGTTCCAGAAGGTCCACATGGGCTGGTCGCGGATCACCTCGCCCGACGGCGTCCGGACGTCGAGCGAGGGCGGGAGCTCGAGCATGTTCCAGACGTGCTTCGCCCACGGGCCCGGCGCGAGGACGACCTGCTCGCCGACCTCGAGCCGGCCGCGGCTCGTCTCGAGCGCGCGCACCGCTCCGCCTCCCTCGAGCTCGAAGCCCCGGACCTCGACGCCCGTGACGATCTCGACGTCCTCCTCCCGGCACTTGCCCGCCAGGCCGAGCACCGACTCCCTGTTGAAGGCGAAGCCGCCCTGGTGCTCGTGCAGGAGCGCGGTCACGCCGCGGGCGCGCCAGTCGGGGAAGATGCGCTTCATGTACGCGTCCACCTCGGCGGCGCCGGAGACGAAGGTGGAGCGGTAGCCGATCTCGGCCTGCCGCTCGTAGGTCTCCGCCAGGTCGGGCTCCTGCACTGCCGGGCCGAGCGCCATGTAGCCGACCGGGTTGTAGGCGTAGGCCTCGGGGTCGGACTCCCAGACCTCGACGCAGGCCTGCATCAGCTCGCTCATCGCCGGCTGGAAGTAGTTGTTGCGGACGACGCCGCAGGCGATGCCCGAGGCGCCCGCGCCCGGCTCCGACTTCTCGAGGACGACGACGTCTCTTCCCGACCCGAGGCCGCGCGTGCGAAGCTCCCTGGCGAGGTGGTATGCCGTGGAGAGCCCGTGGATGCCGGCGCCGAGAACGGCGAAACGGGCGGAAGCGGGCAGGCCGGCCACGAAATGTTGCCTCCTCGGCAATAGCGTTTCAGAAGTGACATACTGACGCTACCATGCCGCGCACCGGACGGCCAGCGACGAGGACAGTCGGCGCCGTCACGCGCGCCGCGGGCCTGCTCGACGAGCTCGCCGCCGGCGACGGCGAGCTGGGCACGAACGAGCTCGCGCGCCGTACGGAGCTCCACCCGAGCTCGGTCTCGCGGCTGCTCTCGACGCTCGTCACCGCGGGTCTCGTGGAGCACGTCGCCGAGAGCGGACGCTACCGCCTCGGCCTCCGCCTCGTCGACCTCGGGAACGCCGTCCTCGCACGGCTCGACCTACGCGAGGTCGCCCGCCCGCACCTGCGCGCGCTCGTCGAGGAGACCGGCGAGACGGCAACGCTCTCCTCCCCCGGCGACCCGGACGCCGTCACGGTCGACTTCGTCCAGAGCCGATCGTCCGTCCAGAGCGTGGCCCGCCTGGGGCGGCCCAGCGTCGCCCACGCGACCGCGACCGGCAAGGTGGCGCTCGCGTTCGGCGACGTCCGCCTGCCGGCCGGGAGGCTCACGGCGTTTACGCCGCGGACGATCACGGACCGCGCCGCGCTCGCGGCCGAGATCGAGTGGGTGCGCGCCCGGGGCTGGGCACGCGCGAGCGGCGAGCGCGAGGCCGACCTGAACGCGATCGCGGCGCCGGTGCGCGGCAGCCGCGGCGAGCTCGCCGCGGTGCTCGGCCTCCAAGGGCCGGCGGCCCGCTTCGACCCGGAGGAGATGGAGCGCGCCCTGGAAGCGCTCTTAACCCGCGCAGCGGCGGTCTCGAACGCTTTAGGCTGGCGGCCAACGGACGAGGAGGGCTCATGAGCAGCGAGGAAGGGATCATCCGCACCGCTTTCGACCGACCGCAGCGCGCGCTAGGCGCGGAGTTCATGGACTGGGAGGGCTGGTACTGGCCGAGCCATTTCGGCGACGCGGTCGCCGAGCACAACGCCGTCCGCCGCGACGTCGGCGTCTGGGACGCGTCGCCCCTGCGCAAGTGGGAGCTCACGGGCCCTGACGCGCTCGCGGCCGCCGACCGCGTCTTCGCCAACGACATGCTCGGGCTCGAGGTCGGCCAGGTCCGCTACGGGCCGTTCTGCGACGACGAAGGGAAGATGGTCGGCGACGGCACCGTGTTCAAGTTGACGGACACGAGCTGCTGGGCGATCACCGCGCTCGACTCGGACCTCGACCACATCCAGGACGTCACGGCCGGGATGGACGTGGCCATCGAGCCGATCACGGAGAACCTGCCCCACGTCCAGCTCCAGGGGCCGCGCTCGCGCGAGCTCCTCGCAGGGCTCGTCGACGAGAACGTCGAGAGGCTCGGCTACTTCCGCTTCCTCCCGCACCAGGTGCACGTCGGCCGCGTCCCGGCCTGGGTCTCCCGCACGGGCTACTCCGGCGAGCTGGGCTATGAGCTCTTCTGCGACCCCGACCACGCCGAGGAGCTCTGGAGGACGCTGACCGACGCCGGCGCGACCCCGTACGGGCTCTCCGCCGTCGAGACCCTGCGGATCGAGTCCGGGCTCGTCTTCATCGGCTACGACTACTTCCCGCACGAGACGAACCCGTTCGACGTGTCGCTCGACAAGGTGATCCGCTTCGACGCGGGCGACTTTCGGGGGAAGCCCGCCCTCGAGGAGACGTCGAAAAGCCCGCCGCGGAGGTTCGTGACGCTCGTCCTGGACGGATCGGACGTGCCCGAGTACGGCGCCGCCGTGACGAAGGGCGGCGAGCCGGCCGGCACGCTTACGAGCCCGTGCGAGAGCCCGACTCTCGGCACTGTGATCGGGATGGCCGTCCTCGAGACGCGCTTCGCTGGGAAGGGCGAGACCGTCGAGGTGGCCCTCGGCGACGGCACGGTCGGGGCGACAGTGGCCGAGCTGCCGATCTACGACCCGGAGAAGACCCGGCCCCGCAGCTAGTCGCCGTCGCCGATGCTCGCGCTCGGGCTCGCCCTGGGCGCGGCCCTCGCCTGGGGCACCGCCGACTTTCTCGGCGGCCTGACCACGCGGGGGCTGCGCGTGTTCGCCGTCCTGCTCGTCTCGCAGGGCTTCGGGCTCCTGCTCGTCGGCCTCCTCGTGCTCGTCCGCGGCGAGGCCGCGCCCACGGCGGGTCAGATCGTCGCGGGCGTCCTCGCCGGCTTCGCGCTCGCCGTCGGGCTCGGCGCGCTCTACCAGGGCATGGCCGTCGGGGTCATGAGCGTCGTCTCGCCGATCTCGGCGACGGGCGCGGCGATCCCGATCGTCTTCGGCCTCGCCCGCGGCGAGCGGCCGAGCCTGCTCCAAGGCGCCGGCATCGTCGCCGCCCTCGCGGGCGTCATGCTCATCTCCCGGCAGGAGGAGAACGACGCCGCACGCCGTCGGGCAGGGCGAGCCGGCATCGCCCTCGGCGTCGTCGCCGCAGTGGGCTTCGGGGTCTTCTTCGTCGGGATCGACCTAGCGGCGGAGGGCGGCGTCGTCTGGGCGACGCTCTTGCAGCGGCTCGGGCTGCTGGCCGCCGTCGCGATCGCCGTCGCCCTCGTCCGCCCCAGCCTCGCCGTCCCGCGGCGGCTTCTCCCGGCCCTCCTCGCCATCGGCGTCCTCGACCTCTCGGCGACGATGCTCTTCACGGCGGCGACGCAAGAGGGGCTCACCAGCCTCGTCTCGGTGATCGCCTCGCTCTACCCGGCGGCGACGATCGCGCTCGCGCTCTTGGTGCTCGGGGAGCGCCTGAACCGGCTCCAGCAGGGAGGCGCCGCGCTCGTCCTCGCCGGCGTCGCGCTCATCGCCGGGGGCTAGGAGGGGCCGGGAAAATTGCCCTACGGGCAACGGAGGTTGGTTCATCGGCGTCACGTTCTTGCAACCCGGCGCAACCCGTTGGAGAATGGCTTCACTCTCCGCCCTGCGCTCAAGGAGGCCCGTATGGCGCGCGACCCGAGACACGACATCCTCTTCGAGCCGATCCAGATCGGCCCGAAGACGATGAAGAACCGCTTCTACCAGATCCCCCACTGCAACGGCTTCGGCTCCGAGAAGCCCATGAGCCAGGCTCACTTCCGGGCGATGAAGGCCGAGGGAGGCTACGCCGCCGTCTGCACGGAGTACTGCTCCATCCACCCGGAGTCCGACGACACGCACCGCGTCTCGGCCCGGCTCTGGGACGACGGCGACATCAAGAACCTCGGGCTCATGTGCGACATGCTCCACGAGCACGGGGCGCTCGCCGCCGCCGAGCTCTGGTACGGCGGCCCGCACGCGCCCTGCATGGAGTCGCGCTGCGTGCCCCGCGCACCGTCGCAGATCCCGAGCGACTTCGAGCACCTGACGTACCCGAAGGAGATGGACAAGGACGACATTCGCCAGGTGCAGGGCTTCTACGTCGAGGCGGCGAAGCGCGCCCGCGAGGCCGGGTTCGACATCGTCTACGTCTACGGCTCCCACTCCTACCTGCCGCAGCAGTTCCTGACGCCCTTCTACAACCGGCGCACGGACGAGTACGGCGGCTCCTTCGAGAACCGCGCCCGCTTCTGGCGGGAGACGATCGAGCAGGTGCGCGAGGCGGTCGGCGACGACTGCGCGATCGCGGTGCGCATGTCCACGGACATGTTCATGGGCGAGGCCGGCACACAGCTCGAGCGCGACTGCCTGCCCTTCGTCGAGCTCTGCGACGAGATCGTGGACGTCTGGGACATCAACGTCTCCGGCATCTCCGAGTGGGGCGAGGACGCGACGCCCTCCCGCTTCTACGAGTCGGGGCGCCTGCTCCCGTGGCAGAAGGCGGTCAAGAGCGTGGCGAAGAAGCCCGTGCTCGGCGTCGGCCGCTTCACGAACCCCGACCTGATGGTCGAGGCGATCGAGTCGGGCGCGCTCGACATCATCGCCACCTGCCGCCCGTCCATCTCCGACCCGTTCCTGCCCAAGAAGATCGACGAGGGCCGTCTCGACGACATCCGCGAGTGCATCGGTTGCAACATCTGCATCTCGCGCTGGGAGATCGGCGGCCCGCCGCTCATCTGCACGCAGAACGCGACCGCCGGCGAGGAGTACCGCCGCGGCTGGCATCCGGAGAAGTTCGAGCCGGCGACGAACGCCGACAACGACGTCCTCGTCGTCGGCGCCGGTCCGGCCGGGATGGAGTGCGCGATGGTGCTCGGCAAGCGCGGCATGCGCCGAGTCCACCTCGTGGAGGCGCAAGACGACATGGGCGGGATCATGCGCTGGATCCCCCAGCTCCCCGGGCTCGGCGAGTGGGGGCGCGTCGTCAACTACCGCAAGATCCAGATCGACAAGCTCAAGAACGTCGAGTTCATCCCGAACACGAAGCTGGACGCGAACGGCGTGAAGGAGTACGGCGCGGAGATCGTCGTCGTTGCAACCGGCGGCTACTGGGCGACCGACGGCCTCAACGGGGCCACGCACGACACGATCCCGGGCGCGGACGCGAGCCTACCCTGGCAACTCACCCCGGAGCAGATCATGGCCGAGGGCAAGGAGGTGCCCGGCGAGAGCGTGCTCATCCTCGACAACGACGGCTACCTCATGGGCGTCTCGCTCGCAGAGAAGCTCGCGCGCGAGGGCAAGAAGGTGACCCTGATGACGCACCTCGGCCACATCGCGCCCTACATGCACTTCACGCTGGAGGCGCCGAACCAGCACCGGATCCTGCACAAGCTCGGCGTCGAGATCGTCACGTACCACATGCCGACGAAGCTCGAGGAAGGCCGTGTGCTCGCCGCCCACGCCTACGACGAGGAGGGGCACGAGCAGGAGTTCGCCGCCGACGCGGTCGTGCTCGTGACGCAGCGCCGCTCGAACGAGGCGCTCTACCGCGAGCTGAAGGACACGGTCGGCATGGACGCGCTCGCCGCTGAGGGCATCACGGGCGTCTACCGGATCGGCGACTGCGAGGCGCCGCGGTTGATCGCCGACAGCGTCTTCTCGGGCCACCGGCTCGCGCGGGAGATCGACACCGACAACCCGGAGGTGGCGCTGCCCTTCATCCGCGAGCGGGCGCTCGCGGAGGCGGGGGCGGTCGCGGCCTAGGACGAAGTCGATGCGGGGGGCAGGCGAGGCCGCCCCCCGCATACGATGCTCACCTGATGAAGATCGTCGTTTGCGTCAAGCAGGTCGGGGTCCTCGGGGACGAGGTCGAGTTCGCCGAGGGCGAGCGGGACGTCGATCCCGACTTCCTCGACTACGCGCTCAACGAGTGGGACTCGTATGCGACCGAGGAGGCCCTGCGCCTCCGCGAGACCGCCGGGGACGGGGAGGTCGTCGTCGTCACGGTCGGGGACGAGGACGCCGAGGACACGATGCGGCGGGCGCTCGCCATGGGCGCCGACCGGGGCGTCCGCGTCTGGTCGGACGAGCTCGCAGGCGCCGACCCGATCACCGTCGCGCGCGCGCTCGCGGAGGTCGTGCGCGCCGAGAAGGCGGATCTCGTCCTCTGCGGCGTCCAGTCGAGCGACGCGGTGCAGGCGGCGACGGGCGCCGCGCTCGCGGAGCTCCTCGACCTCCCGCGCGTCGCGGTCGTGATCAAGGTGGAGCTGGGCGCCGGCGCGGCGACCGTCCACCGCGAGCTCGAGGGCGGGCTCGTGGACGTCGTCGAGGTCGACGTGCCGTGCCTCCTGACGATCCAGACCGGGATCAACGAGCCGCGCTACGCGACTCTCCGCGCGATCAAGCAGGCCGACCAGAAGGAGATCGACGTGCGCGAGCCGGGCGACCTGGGCGCGCCGGCCGCCCGCGTGCGCCGGATGTACGTGCCGGCGAAGGGCGAGGGCGCCGCGATGCTCGACGGCGACGCGGCCGCGATCGCGCAGAGGATCAGGGAGATCGTCGACGAGCGGCTGAAGGCATGACCCGCCGAGACGAACCGCCGCGCCGCCCCGCCGGGCTCCCCTCCCTTGGGGCCACCCCGGACCACCACCCGCTTCGAGCGTATCGGGAGATTCCGCGCGCGTGGCGCGCGGATCGCGCCGGAAGCGTCACGAGGTGTGACGGATGAGCGTCCTCATCGTCGCCGAGCACCTGCGCGGGGAGATCCGGCCCGTCACGCTCGAGCTGGTCACCGCCGCGCGCGAGCTCGGCGGGCCCGTCGCCGTCGCCGTCGTCGCCCGCGACCCGCAGGCGCTCGCGGGCGCGGTCAACGTCGAGGGCGTCGACGAGGTCCTCGCGGTCGCGGTCGAGCAGGAGGAGTTCGAGAGCGACGTCGTCCAGCAGGCCGTGCAGGCGCTCGCCGCCGAGCGGCGGCCGCGGGCGATCCTCACCGGCTTCACCGTGAACGCGATGAGCTACGCGCCGGCGCTCGCGGCCGGCCTCGGGCTCGGTTTCGCCTCCGACGTGCTCGCGGTTCGCGACGAGGGGGGAGCCCTCGTCGCGGAGCGCTCGTTCTACGGCGCCAAGGTCAACGGCGAGCTCGAGTTCCCCGGCCACGAGACGGTCGTCCTCATGCTCCGGCCGACCTCCTGGGCGCCGGCGGAGGACGCCGGGAGCGCGACCGTGACCGAGGTGAGCGTCGAGCCGCCGCAGTCGCGGGCGCGCCACCGCGAGTGGGTCGAGGTGCAGGCCGGGGACGTGGACATCACGACGGCCGACTTCCTCCTCTCGGTCGGCCGCGGCATCGGCGACAAGGACAACCTGGAGCAGTTCGAGGAGCTCGCCGGCGCGATGGGCGCGACGCTCTCCGTCTCCCGGCCGATCGTCGACGCGGGCTGGGTGCCGAGCGCGCGCCAGGTCGGGCAGTCGGGAAAGACCGTCAAGCCGAAGGTCTACCTCGCCTTCGGAATCTCGGGCGCGGTGCAGCACCTCGCGGGCATGAAGACGAGCGGGACGATCATCGCGGTCAACACCGACCCCGAGGCGGCCATCTTCAACGTGGCCCACTACGGCGCCGTGGCCGATCTCTTCGAGGTCGCGGAGGAGCTCGAGAAGCTCTACTGATGGCCGGCCCGCTCCCGCTGGCGGCCGAGCAGACGCGCGAGACCTTCGCCGGGCTCGAGACCTGGCAGATCGTCCTCTGGTACGGGCTGATCGGCCTGTCGGTGGCGATCTTCGCCTTCGGAGTCCTCCGGCTCGCGCTCAAGTACCGCCGCGGCCGCGCCCGCGCACCCGTGGGGAGCCCGCTCGAGCGCGCCGCCCGCACGACCCGGATCGTCCTCAGCCACTCCTGGATCAGGCGGCGGGACCCGCTCGCCGGGCTCGCGCACCTTCTCGTCTTCTACGGCTTTGTCGTCCTCTTCATCGGGACGGCGATCCTCGCGTTCCAGGACGACTTCGCGCGGCCCGTGCTCGGCTTCGAGTTCTGGGAGGGCTGGTTCTACCTCGGCTACTCGCTCTTCCTCGACGTCTTCGGGGTCGCGCTCGTGGTCGGGCTCTCCGTCTTTGCAGTCAAGCGCGGCATCCTCCGCCCCTTCCGCCTCTCCTACTGGCGGCCGGCCGAGCCGGATCCGCGGCTCGCCGGCGCGCCGAAGGCGTACCGGGCCGGCGACTGGTTCTTCCTCTCCGCCCTCTTCTTCCTCGCGCTCACGGGCTTCCTGCTCGAGTCCTTCCGGATCGCAATCGACACACCCGACTTCGAGGTCTGGTCGCCATTCGGCTGGCTCGGCGCGAAGGCCCTGATCGCGGTCGGGATGGGGCCGGACGCAGCGGAGTCGGCGCGAGCGACGACGTGGTGGGTGCACGGCGTCGTCGCCCTCTTCTGGGTCTCGGCGATCCCGTTCACGAAGGCGGTGCACATGCTCACCGGCCCTGCCGGCGTGGCGGCGAAGGACGAGCGGGCGGGCAGCCGCCTCGCGCCGCTCCCGGCCGACGCGAAGCCCGAGGAGGTCGGCTACGCGACCATCGACGCGCTCGCGCCCAAGCACCTCCTCGACCTCGACGCGTGCACGAAGTGCGGCAAGTGCCATGCCGCCTGCCCCGCGACCGCGAGCGGCTACCCGCTCTCGCCGCGCGACCTGATTCTTGACCTACGGGAGGTGGCGGAGGGCGCGATGGGAAATCGGGCCGCGCTCGGGATCCCGCCCCGCTTCCCCGAGCACGCCGGGATCATCGGCCCGATCAAGCCGGAGACGCTGTGGTCGTGCATGCAGTGCATGGCCTGCGTCGAGATCTGCCCGGTCGGGATCGAGCACGTCCCGATCATCAACCAGATGCGCCGCGCGCTCGTCGAGCGCGGAGAGATGGACGGCCAGCTCCAGCAGACGCTGGAGACCATCTACACGTCGGGGAACTCCTTCGGCGAGTCGAAGCGCAAGCGCGCCCGCTGGACACGCGGGCTCGACTTCGAGGTCAAGGACGCGCGGAAGGAGCGCGTCGACGTGCTCTGGTTCGTGGGCGACTATGCGTCCTTCGACCCGCGCAACCAGAAGGCGACGCAGGCGCTCGCCCGGATCCTGCACACGGCCGGGATCGACTTCGGGCTGCTCTTCGACGGCGAGCGCACCGCCGGAAACGACGTCCGCCGCGCCGGCGAGGAGGGCCTCTGGACGTCCCTGGCGGAGGAGAACCTCGAGGCACTCGCGGGCGCCCGCTTCGACCGCATCCTCACCTCGGACCCGCACACGTTCAACACGCTCCGCAACGAGTACCCGCAGCTCGGCGGGAGCTGGCGCGTCCTGCACCACTCGCAGCTCCTCGTCGAGCTCCTCGAGAGCGGCCGTCTACGTCCGCGCAAGGGGCTCGGCTATCGGGTGACCTACCACGACCCGTGCACGCTCGGGCGGATGAACGGCGTCTACGACGAGCCCAGGCGCGTGATCGAGGCGAGCGGCTGCGAGCTCGTCGAGATGCCGCGGAATCGTGACAACTCCTTCTGCTGCGGCGCCGGCGGCGGGCGGATCTGGATGAAGGAGCTCGCGGCCGAGGGCTCACGCAGGCCGAGCGAGAGCCGCATCGACGAGGCCACGGGCCTCGGCACGGTGGACTACTTCGTCGTCGCCTGCCCGAAGGACGTGACCATGTACGAGGACGCGATCAAGACCTCCGGCCACCAGGGAGAGCTCGAGCTCCGCGAGATCTCCGAGCTCCTGCTCGAGGCGCTCGCGCCGGGCGTCGGCGAAGCAGCGGCGCCGCGCGGGGCAGCCGTCACGTAGCCGCGCGCCTCAGGCCTCGTCCCCGTCCTCGGACGGACGGGTGTGAGGCGCCGCGTAGAGCTCCTCGATCTCGTCGCGAAAGCGGTCCTCGACAACGCGCCGCTTCACCTTGAGCGTCGGCGTCATCTCGCCCTGGTCGGTCGTGAAGTCGCGGTCGAGGATCGCGAAGCTCCTCACCTTCTCCTCGGGGCCGAGCCGCCGGTTGACGTCCGCCACGACCTCCGCCACGAGCGCGCGCACCTCCTCGTCGGTCTGCGCGACCGTGCGCGCCTCGCGGCGGTTCACGGTCAGCAGGGCGCCGACGTGGGGTCGCCGATCCCCGACGACGAGGGCCTGGGAGACGTACTTCGAGGCGGTCAGCGCCCGCTCGATGTTCTCGGGCGCGATGTTGGCGCCGTTCGACGTGACGATGATCTCCTTCTTGCGGCCGACGATGGTCAGGAAGCCGTCGTCGTCCAGCACGCCGAGGTCGCCCGTTCGCAGCCAGCCGTCGTCGGTGAAGACTGCCCGGGTCGCCTCCTCGTCGCCGTGGTAGCCGCTGAAGACGGTCTCCCCCCGGACGAGCATCTCGCCGTCGTCCGCGAGCGCGACCTCTACGCCGGGAACCGGGATCCCGACCGTCCCGAAGCGGTACCGGTCGGCCCGGTTCACCGAGACGACCGCCGTCCCCTCGCTCAGCCCGTAGCCCTCGAGCACGAGGAGGCCGACCGCGTCGAGGAACTCGGCCACCTCCCGCGAGAGCGGCGCTCCGCCCGAGACGCCGACGCGCAGCCGTCCGCCCAGGCGGGCGGCCAGCTTGGAGAAGACGAGTCGGTTCGCAAGCGCAAGCTCGGCGGCGAGCCGGACCCCGAGCGGCTCGCCCGCCTGGCGGCGCCGGCTCGTCTCGCGGCCGACCGCGAGCGCCCGGTCGACCACTCGGCGCCTGGCTCCGGTCACCTCCTCGAACGAGGAGCGGACGCCCTGATGGATCGTCTCGTACACGCGCGGGACGCTGGGAAAGATCGTTGGGCGGGCGGTTTGAAGAGCCCTGAGAAGCCGCGCCGAGTCGGGGCAGAAGGCGATCGTGAGGCTCAGGCGGGCGCCGAGGAACTCGACGAGGCGGGCGAAGACGTGCGCGAGCGGGAGGTGGAGCACGACGCGGTCTCCGGGCTCGACGAGCTTGGGGACGCGGACGATCCCCTCCACCATCGCGCACCAGTTCCCGTGCGTGAGCACGCAGCCCTTCGGCGGGCCCGTCGTGCCCGACGTGTAGACGATCGTGAGCGGATCGTCGGCCTCGACGGCCGCTCTCGCGTCGGCGAGAGCCTGCGGGTTGCGGCCGAGGTGCTCGCGGCCGCGACTCTCGAGCTCGGCGAGCGAGAGGTCGGCGCCGGGCACGTTCTCGATGCCGACGACCCGCTCGAGCCCCGCGAGCTCGCCACGGGCGTGCTCGATCTTTGCGTACTCCTTCGCCTCGGCGACGAGGAGCCTCGAGCCCGAATCGGCGAGGATGTAGAGGCGCTCCTCGACCGAGCTGACCGTGTAGACGGGCACGACGACCGCGCCGAGCGAGGCGAGCGCGAAGTCGCAGAGCGACCACTCGAGCCGGGTGCGGCACATGATCCCGACACGGTCGCCCTTCACGATCCCGACCGAGAGGAACCCGCCGGCCAGCGCGTCGACCCGCTCGGCTGCCTCGTCCCACCGGACGGGACGCCATCCCCCGTCGCTCTCGACGAGGTAGGGCGGGTTCGCTGCCGGCTCGCGCGTCGCTCGAAGCCAGAGGTCCGGAATCGTCCGTGCCTCCCCCGGCTGCAGCGCCGTCCGCGGCCGTCCCCTCACTGGCATACGCCGCCATCCTACGATGCCCGGACGCGCGTGGGGGCCCTTGCGGGCCCCCACGGTCCGTGCGCTCTCGCGCCTCGACGCCGTCGGCCGTTAGCGCGGCTCGGAGGGCGGCGGCGCGCCCACGGCGGGCGCGGCTCCCGGCGCGAGCAGCGGGCGGCCGTTCACTTCGGGCTCGATGTCGTGCTGGATCGCCCAATCGTGCCAGTCGAGGCCCTCGACGAGGGCGTCCTCCTCGACCCGCAGGCCGATCGTGCGCTCGAGGATCGGCGCGAGCACCGCGGCCGTCACGACGCCGAAGCCGATGGACACGACGATCCCGATGATCTGCCAGAGGACGTTGATCGACGCGTTCTGGAAGGCGTAGTCGCCGCTCTCGATCCCGAGGTAGCCGCCCTGCTCGGTGCCCCATGCGATGAGGCCGACCATGATCAGGCCGTACGAGCCGGCGCCCAGGAAGAGAGGCGTGAGCTTGTGCTCGTCCCAGTTGCGCTTCTGCGTCCACTCGTAGACGACGTAGGCCACGAGCGGTGCCCCGAGCGAGACGAGAAACATCTGCCACGGCTCGTAGACGTCGAAGCCCGGCGAGCCCGCGACGTAGCCCGCGAAGGGGCCGAGCAGCGTGTAGATGTACTTCTTCGTCCGGTACGCGATCACCGCCCCGGTGAGCGTTCCGCCCGCCCAGGCGAGGCCGAGGTTGTTGAACGCGACGCCGACGCTCGACTCGGTCATGTTCACCGCCACGGCGTACTGCTCGGGGGAGAAGAAGAAGAGGCACGACAGGATCACCATCGGCAGGCCGGTGACGATGAAGACGACGCCGACGACCGTGAGCCCGAGGTTGTACGAGCGGAACGCCGGCACCCGCGAGTGCGGGCCGTACATGCCCGGCCGCGCGCCGAGCCGGCGCACGAGGACGAGCGCCATGCCGGCCGGGAAGAGGTACACGAACCCGGCACCGAAAAAGTCGTGGTAGCCGGCGTTCGTGAGCGGACCTGCCGAGCCCCACGTCAGGTAGCTGAGGATCGACGACATGATCGTCGCGAAGAAGCAGAGGACGTAGTACGCGCTCGCCTTGATCCGCTCCGTGACGGCGAGGTGGAGCAGGACGTTGATGATCCCGGCGAAGCAGGCCAGGAAGAAGATGAAGATCTGGAAGTTGTTCAACCCCGGGAAGACCGCCGGATCGACGTTCTGCGCGTACTCGCCCGCGAGCGCGCCGCCGAGCCAGAAGTCCTTGATCGACTGCCAGAGCCCGTTCTCGACCTCGAACGCCTGGTTGTACTGCCAGTTCCAGATCGCGAAGCCGATCAGGAAGTACGTCGCGAAGCCGATGAAGAAGCCGACCAGCTTCTCGACCGTGGCGCTGAAGACGTTGAACCGCCGGACGCCTCCGAGGTCCACGAGCAGGAGCCCCGCCAGGATGACGAGCGCCCCGACCGTTCCCGACGCGTAGATGAGGTTCTGGACGAGGGAGTCCGTCGTCACCTGCTCGGGGAACTGCGGTTGTGCCTGCGCCAGCAAACTCAAGACCATGTGACCCTCCTTTGCGCTCGCCCGGCAGCTCCGAGACGCAGACTCCCCGCGGGGCCGTGGGTCTCAGCCGCTGACACGCCCTTGCGCTTCGCTGATTCGCCCCTTCGCCGCGAATCCCTCGTTCGGGCCCGCGGCGGAGAGCGCGATTATCCTACGGCTGGCCGCGGCTAGCAACCGGGGTCCGAACCCGACCGCCCGAGGGGAGAGGCACGACGACTCCCGGCGGACGAGGGCGACGAGCATCTCCCCCGAGGAAAGGAGCGGCACGTTGAGCAAGGAGACCGCGTTCCACCCGCGCCTGGCCGCGCTGACCGACGAGTGGATGGACCTGTTCGGCTACTGGGCGCCGACGGTCGTGACGGACGCCCAGGAGGAGTACCACGCCGTCCGCGAGACGGCCGGGCTCATGGACTTCAGCATGCTGCGCAAGGTCGACCTCGAGGGCGAGGGCGCCCTCGACCTCGTGAACAGGATCGTCACGCGCGACGTCTCGACGCTGACGCCGGGGCGGATCGCCTACGGCGCGCTCACGGACGAGGACGGGAAGATGGTCGACGACTGCACGACGATGATGCGCTCGCCGGCGAGCGTCCGCTTCTGCGGCGCGAACGACCGCGACTACGAGCTCTTCTCGGCGGCGGCCGAAGGCACCGGGATCGAGGTGAGCGAGCGCACGGACGCCATGCCGCACCTCTGCCTCCAGGGTCCGCGCAGCCGCGAGATCCTTCAGGGCCTCACCGACGCCGACCTCTCGAACGAGGCCTTCCCGTACTACACGTTCCGGGAGGACGTCGCCATCGCCGGGATCCCGGTCTTCATGACCCGCCTCGGGTACACGGCCGAGCTCGGGTACGAGCTCTGGGTCGAGCGCGACCGCGCGCTAGACCTCTGGGACGCCCTCCTCGAGGCGGGGCAGCCGCAGGGCATGAAGCTGATCGGCATGGTCGCGCTCGACCTCTTCCGCATCGAGGGCGGCTTCATCATCGGCGGCGTCGAGTACGACCCGACCGTCTCGCCGTACGAGTGCGGGCTCGGCTGGTCGGTCGACCTCGACAAGGGCGACTTCCCGGGCCGGGAGGCGCTCGCCCGCGACCGCGACGCGACGCGGCTGCGGCTCGCGAGCGTCGTGCTCGAATCCGGCGGCGACGAGGCGAGCGGCGCCCCGCTCTGGGTGGACGGCGAGGAGGTCGGCATCGTCACGCAGGCGGTCGTCTCCCCCTACCTCGGCGGGCGGACGCTGGGGCTCGCCAAGATCCGCAAGGACCTGAACGAGCCGGGCCGGAACGTCGAGGCGCAGGTGGGGGACGCGATGATCGCCGGCGAGGTCGTCCGCCACCCCGCGTACGACCCGGAGCGGAAGCGCGCCAGAGAGAGCTGAGGCGGCGGCGAGCGCGTTGCCCTCGGACACGATCGTCGCGCACGAGCGCGTCTCGAAGCGGTTCGGCTCGACGCAGGCGGTCGTCGACGTCACCTTCGACGTCCGCCGCGGCCGCTGCATCGGCTGGCTCGGGCCGAACGGCTCCGGGAAGACGACGCTCATCCGCTGCATGCTCGGGCTCGCGCGCGCGAGCGCGGGCACGATCCACGTCCGGGGGCACCCGGTTCCCGGCGAGACGCGACAGGCGCTCGAGCGCGTCGGCGGCATGGTCGAGGAGCCGCGCTTCTATCCATACCTGTCCGGGCGCCGCAACCTGCAGGTGTGGGCGAGCTTCTACGGCGGCCGGGCGCACGGCCGGGTCGACGAGACGCTCGCCCGCGTGGGGCTCACGGACAGGGCCGGGGCCCCGTGAAGCACTACTCGCAGGGGATGCGGCAGCGGCTCGGCGTCGCGCGAAGCCTGCTCAACGACCCGGAGCTCCTCATCCTCGACGAGCCCACCAACGGACTCGATCCCGCGGGCATGGCGGAGTTCCCGGACATGATCCGGTCGTTCGTGGAGGAGGACGGCCGCACCGTCTTCGTCTCCTCGCACCTCCTCGACGAGGTGCAGAAGATCGCCGACGACATCGCGATCGCGGCCGCGGGCCGGCTGCTCACGCAGGGGAGCGTGCACGACCTCGTCGCCGGCGGCGGGCGCCGGCGCCGCCCTCGAGGGCCTGCCCTGCGTCGTTGCGGTCGAGCGCGACGGCGACGGCTGGCTCGGAGTCGAGGTCGACCGCCTCGAGGATTCGAGGACGATCGAGGTCGCGCGCGCTCGTGGAAGCCGGCGTCGGCGTTGCTGAGCTCGTCCAGGAGCAGGACACCCTCGAGCAGCGCTTCCTCGGCGCGACGAGTACTGAGCCGACGGCCTTGACATCCGCGTCGAGATTTAGTCAAATGCCTTAGTCGTTAGACTAAGGAGGATGCGAGAATGCAGCACGATCGCCCCCAGTCGTTCCACGCTTCGCCCGGGGAAGCCCTGCAGGCGCCTCCCGAGGAGTTTCTCTACGTCGCCTGCCTCCACGAGGGAACCGGAGTGGACGCCCCGGACTTCCTGGCCGTCGTCGACACCGTTCCCGAGTCGGACAGCTACGGACAGGTCATCCACGAGACGCCGATGCCGAACGTCGGCGACGAGCTCCACCACTACGGCTGGAACCGGTGCAGCTCGGCGTGCCACGGGCCCGACCGTTCGCACCTGATCGTCCCGGGCTTCCGCTCCTCCCGCATTCACATCCTGAGCGTCGCCGACGATCCCCGCCGTCCGGCGATCGAGAAGGTGATCGAGCCGGAGGAGATCGTGCGCGAGACCGGCTACACCCGTCCGCACACCGTCCACTGCATGCCCGGCGACGAGGTCGTCATCTCGATGCTCGGCGACGCCGACGGGAACGGCGCGGGCGGCTTCGCCGTCGTCGACGCGAAGACCTACGAGGTCAAGGGCCGGTGGGAGAACGGCGGCGGCGACCATCCCGGCCTCAACTACGACTTCTGGTACCAGCCGCGCAAGAATGTGCTCGTGTCGAGCGAGTTCGGCGAGCCGAACGCCTTCGAGCCCGGCTTCGACCTGGACGACGTCGCCGCCGGTCGCTACGGCCAGCGCATCCACTTCTGGAACCTGGAGACGCGCACGCACGAGCAGAGCGTCGACCTCGGAGAGGGCGGCATGATCCCGCTCGAGGTGCGCTGGCTGCACGACCCGGACGCCGAGGAGGGTTTCGTCGGGGCTGCGCTCTCGTCGACGATGTGGCGGTGGCACCGCGAGAACGGCGGCTGGGGCGCAGACCAGGTGATCGCCGTCGAGAGCGTCGAGCTCGAGGGCTGGCCGTTCCCGGTGCCGGGGCTGATCACCGACCTCGTCCTCTCCATGGACGACCGGGCCCTCTACTTCTCGAACTGGCTCCACGGCGACCTGCGCCGCTACGACGTCTCCGACCCGGCCGATCCGAAGCTGACGGGGCAGGTCTGGCTCGGCGGCGTGCTCGGGCGACCGGGCGACGCCGGCCGCGAGCTGAACGGCGGGCCTCAGATGCTGCAGCTCTCGCTCGACGGCCGCCGCCTCTACGTCACGAACTCCCTCTACTCGACCTGGGACAACCAGTTCTACCCCGGCCTCGAATCGTGGCTCCTCAAGGTGGACGTCGCGGAGGACGGAAGCATGTCCGTCGACCCGGACTTCTTCGTCGACTTCCACGACCGTGCGGGCGGCCCCGCGCGGGCGCACGAGGTCCGCCTCCAGGGCGGCGACTCGACGACGGAGATCTTCCAGTGATCCTCGCCCACCACGGCTGGGGCGAGGAGGCGCTCTTCGCCGCCACGGCCGGAGGCGCGGCGGCGCTCCCGGCCCTCGTCCTCGTCTGGCGAGCGCGGCTCGCCGAGGTCCGCAGGTGGCTGAGGCGCCGGTAGCCCGCTCGGCGGCGCCGGAGGCTCTCCTCGACGCCGCCGAGCGCCTGCTCCTCGAGCACGGGCACGCCGGGGTGACGACGCGGCGGCTGGCCTCCGAGGCCGGCGTCAACCAGGGCCTCGTGCACTACCACTTCGGCTCGGTCGAGAACGTGCTCGTCCATGCGCTCGAGCGCTTCACCGAGCGTCTGATCGTCCGTCAGCGCGCGATGTACGCCGACCCGGACGTGCCCTTTCCCGACAAGTGGCGGACGGCGATGCGCTACCTCGAGGCCGACCGCGAGTACCAGAAAGTCTGGTTCGAGCTGCAGGCGATCGCGTGGAACCGCCCCGAGCTGCGCGAGCAGGTGGCCCGGGCAAACGCGGAGTGGCGATCCGTACTCGCGGAGGGATTCGCCGCCCCGCGCGACCGCTACGGCATCCCGCTGCCGCTCGACGCCCTCGTCACCCTCGTGATCACCTTCAACGAGGGCATCGCGCTGGAGCGCCTCGGCGGCATCGAGACCGGCCACCGCGAGCTCCTCGACTGGATCGAGGGCTGGCTCGAGGAGCGGGAGACGTGACGGCGGTCGCGCAGAGCCGGGCCCTCGCCGGACGACGCGAGCAGACGCGGGCGCGCTACCCCGACGAGCAGGGCTTCGTCGAGCGGGACGGCGTCCGCGTCCACTGGGAGCGTTACGGGGTCGGGGAGCCGACGATCCTCTTCCTGCCGACGTGGTCGATCGTCCACTCGCGCTGCTGGAAGGCCCAGATCCCCTACTTCGCGCGGCACGCGCGCGTCCTCACCTTCGATGCGCGCGGGAACGGCAAGTCGGATCGGCCGGAGGGCGACGAAGCCTACGCCGAGGCCGAGCACGCCGCCGACGCGCTCGCCGTCCTCGACGCGACCGGCACGGAGCGCGCCGCGCTCGTTTCGCTCTCGCTGGGCGCGCAGCGTGCGGTCCTCCTGGCCGCGGAGCATCCGGAGCGGGTGAGCGCCGCGATCTTCATCGGCCCCGCGATCGGGCTCGTCGACTCCCACGACGACCGCGGCGTCGTCGCCAGGTTCGACGAGCCGCTCGAGACCGACGAGGGCTGGGCGAAGTACAACCGCCACTACTGGCTGCGGGACTACGAGGGCTTCCTCGAGTTCTTCTTCTCCCGCTGCTTCACGGAACCGCGCTCGACGAAGCAGATCGAGGACTGCGTCGGCTGGGGCCTCGAGACGACGCCGGAGACGCTGGCGCTCACGCACGTCGCCCCGGGAATCGGCACGCGGAAGGAGACGCTGGCCCTCTGCTCGCGCGTCCGCTGCCCCGTGCTCGTCCTGCACGGGACGGACGACGCCATCCGCCCGTTCGCGGAGGGCGCCGCGCTCGCCGGGGCGACGGGCGGAGAGCTCGTCGCGCTCGAGGGCTCCGGTCACATCCCGCAGGCGCGCGATCCCGTCCGCGTCAACCTGCTCCTGCGCGACTTCGTCGGCGCGCGGCGGCCGGCCGGGCGCTGGCGGCGCGGCCGCGCCCGCGGCCGCCGGGCGCTCTTCGTCTCCTCGCCGATCGGGCTCGGTCACGCCCGCCGCGACGTCGCCGTGGCGCAGGAGCTCTGCCGCCTCGTCCCCGACCTCGACGTGGACTGGCTCGCCCAGCACCCCGTCACGAAGGTGCTCGAGGCGGAGGGCGAGCGCATCCACCCCGCGAGCGCCCACCTCGCCAACGAGTCGGGGCACATCGAGTCGGAGTCCGCCGAGCACGACCTCCACTGCTTCCAGGCGTGGCGCCGCATGGACGAGATCCTCGTCTCGAACTTCATGGTCTTCCACGACGTCGTCCGCGACGAGCACTACGACCTCTGGATCGGAGACGAGGCCTGGGAGCTCGACTACTACCTGCACGAGAACCCGGACGAGAAGCGGGCGGCGTACGTCTGGCTGACCGACTTCGTGGGCTGGCTGCCGATGCCGGACGGGGGCGAGCGCGAGGCCTACCTGACGACGGACTACAACGCGGAGATGATCGAGCACATCGCGCGCTACCCGCGAGTCCGCGACCGCGCGCTCTTCGTCGGCAACGCGGAGGACGTCGTCCCGGAGACCTTCGGGGCCGACCTGCCGGCGATCCGCGACTGGACGGAGGAGCACTTCGAGTTCCCGGGCTACGTCACGGGCTTCGATCCCGTCGCCCCCTCCGAGCGGGAGGCGCTCCGCCACGAGCTGGGCTACGGACCCGACGAGCGCGTGTGCATCGTCACCGTCGGCGGATCGGGGGTCGGCGGCCACCTCTTGCAGCGCGTGATCGCCGCGTACCCCGCCGCCAAGGAGCTCGTGCCCGCCCTCCGGATGGTCGTCGTCGCGGGTCCGCGCATCGACCCGCGAAGCCTCCCGTTCCACCCCGGTCTCGAGGTGCACGCCTACGTCCACGACCTCTATCGCCACCTGGCGGCGTGCGACCTGGCGGTCGTGCAGGGCGGGCTGACCACGGCGATGGAGCTGACCGCGAACCGGCGACCGTTCCTCTACTTCCCGCTCCGCCACCACTTCGAGCAGAACTTCCACGTCCGCCATCGGCTCGCCCGCTACGGCGCGGGGCGGGCGCTCGACTTCGACGATGCGCCGCCGGAGGCGATCGCGGCGGCGATCGCCGAGGAGATCGGCCGGGAGGTCGACTACGCGCCCGTGGAGACGGACGGCGCGGCGAGGGCGGCGGCGAGGATCGCCGACCTGCTCTGACGCGCTACGGCCGCTGGTAGACGGCCGTCAGCGTCGCCTCGGCGACGGCGCTCTCCTCGACCGCGGCGCGGATCTCGTCCTCGCTCGCCCCAGGGCCGAGGCCGGTCTCCTCCTCGAGGGCGTAGAGCGTGAAAGCGTAGCGGTGCTCCTCCCCCTCGGGCGGGCACGGCGCCGTGTAGCCGGGGAAGTCGTCGTCGTTGATCCCCTGGCGGATCGACAGGGCGCCCGAGACGACGGGGCCGGGCGGCGTCCCGCGCGGCAGGCCGTCCATGTCGGGGGCCATGGCGTACACGAGCCAGTGCGTGTACGTCCCGCCCGGGGCGTCGGGATCCTCGACGACGAGGACGAGCTCGGCCGCCTCCTCCGGGATCCCGGCCCAGTTGAGCGCCGGTGAGACGAAGTCGCCGTCGCAGGTGTAGAGCTCGTCGATCGGCTCCCCCTCGGCGATCTCGCTCTCGGTGAACGCGAGCTCGCCGGGCTCGGCCGGCTCGGTCTCCGCCGGCTCGTCGGTCTCGGCGGGCGCGGTCGTCTCCGCGGCGGTCGTCGCCGGCTGGGCGGCGTCGTCGCCCTCGCCCGCGCAGCCGGCGCCGAGCGCGAGCAGGGCGACGAGGACGAAGACCACGAGGAGCCGCACGGCCGAAGTATTCCGACTCTGCTAGAGGATCTGCGCGAGGAACTGCTTCGTCCGCTCCTCGGCGGGGTCCGTGAAGAAGTGCTCGGGCGGGCCGACCTCGACGATCTCGGCCTCCGCCATGAACACCATCCGGTCGGCGACGGCGCGGGCGAAGCCCATCTCGTGCGTGACGACGATCATCGTCATGCCCGACTCCGCGAGCTCCTCCATCACGTCGAGCACCTCCTTGATCATCTCCGGATCGAGGGCGGACGTCGGCTCGTCGAAGAGCATGATCTTCGGGTTCATGGCGAGCGCGCGGGCGATGGCCGCGCGCTGCTGCTGGCCGCCGGAGAGCTGGAGCGGGTACTTGTGCGCCTGCTCGGGGATCTGCACGCGCTCGAGCAGTTCCATCGCGCTCTTCTCGGCCTCCTTGCGCGGCCGCCGGCGCACCTGGCGCGGCGCCAGCGTCACGTTCTCGAGGATCGTCAGGTGCGGGAAGAGGTTGAACTGCTGGAAGACCATGCCGACCTCGCGGCGGATCTCCTGGATGTTCCGGAGGTCGTCCGAGAGCTCGATTCCGTCGACGACGATCCGGCCGCCGTCGTGCTTCTCCAGCCGGTTGATGCAGCGGATCATCGTCGACTTGCCCGACCCGGACGGACCGCAGACGACGACGACCTCCTGCCGGTCGACGGCGAGGTCGACGTCCTTGAGTGCCTGGAAGTCGCCGAACCACTTCGAGACCCCTTCGAGCCGGATCATGTTGCCGTTCTCGGTGCTCACCTCTCCCCCAATCCGAGTCGCCGCTCGAGGCGCTGGCTCTCGCGCGACATCCAGTATGAACCCGTCCAGTAGATGAAGCTCGCGAACAGGAGCGTCTCGACGATCAGCCCCTGGGCGAGGAAGTCCGGTTGCTTCGTGATGTTCTCTGCGATCGCGAGCAGGTCGACGAGGCCGACGATGAAGACGAGCGACGTGTCCTTGAAGAGGCTGATGAACTGGCCCACGAGCGCCGGGATCACGTTCCGGAGCGCCTGCGGCAGGACGATCCGGGTCGTGATCCGGAACGGCGAGAGGCCGAGCGCCTGGGCCGCCTCGACCTGCCCGGCGGGAACCGACTGGAGCCCACCCCGGACGACCTCCGCGACGTAGGCGGCCGTGAACATGACGAAGGCGATGAGGGCGCGGACGACTGCGTCGGGACGCTCCACCCCCTCCGGGAGGAAGAAGCCGATCATGAACGCGCCCATGAAGAGCAGGGCGATCAGCGGCACGCCCCGGATGAACTCGATGTAGCCGACGCACACGATCCGCACGGCGGGAAAGCTCGACCGGCGCCCGACGGCGAGGAGGACGCCGAGGGGGAACGAGATCGCGATCCCCCCGATGGCGAGGAAGAGCGTCAGGAGCAACCCGCCCCACTGGGTCCAGCGAACGCCGCCGAAGGCGACGATGACGAGGAACGCAACGAGGATCCCGGCGAGGACGAGCAGCGGGACGAAGCGGTCGAGGCGCTTGGGCGTCCGGCGCCCGAGGAGGTTGAAGGCCGCCCCGATCCCGGCCGCGGCGAGGACGAGAAGGAGCGCCTGCAGCGAGCTCGCGAACCAGAGGAGGACGCCTACGAGCAGGACGATCGGGGCGATCCGGCGGAGGCCCGCGGTCCGGTCGCCCCGTGCCTCGCGCCCCTCTGCGACGGCCAGGCGCCGGCGGACGACGAGGGCGCCCGCTCCCCACCCGAGCGAGGCGGCGAGGATCAGGAGCGCGGCCCAGACCCGCCAGAGCTCGTCGCGCGGAAAGCCGCCGACCATGAGGCTCGTGATGTTGCGCTCGATGATCTCCCAGCGAGCGTCCACGAAGACGAAGGTGGCCACCCTCCAGATCGCCCACGCGAGGAGGGCGCCGAAGACAAGCGTGAGAATCGTGTCGAGCGGGCCGCCGAAGAGGTTCTCGCGGACCCACTCGGCGGGCGAGCGGCGCCGGGTCGGCGGGCCCTCCGGCTCGCGGACGGGGATCGGCTCGAGTGCGCCCGCCTGTCCCACCTAGCGCTGTCCTTTCAGAGTCAGCCGCCTGTTCACGATGTTCGTGACGAGCGCGATCGAGAGCGAGAAGAGCAGGTAGGCGCCCATGAGGACGAGGATGGCCTGGACGGCGGGCGCCGACTGGGAGATGGAGACCCGCGTCACCTTCGTCACCTCGTAATAGCCGATCGCCACCGCGAGCGAGGAGTTCTTCGTCAGGTTGAGGTACTGGTTCGCGATCGGCGGGACGGAGATGCGGAACGCCTGCGGGAGGACGACGTGGCGGAGGCGCTGAAAGCCCGAGAGGCCGACGGCGCTCGCGGCCTCGGTCTGCCCCTTCGGCACGGCGAGGATGCTCCCGCGGACGATCTCGGCGATGTGGCTCGCGGTGTAGAGCGCGAGCGCGACGAGGAGGGCGCCGTACTCGGGGGCCATCCTAAATCCCCCGCTGGTGGACAGCTCGCCCACCTCGGGCGTCTGCACCGTCCACGGCCGGCCGGTGGCGACGAAGCCGACTGCGAGGATCCCGAGCAGGAGCCCGCCGGCCCAGAGCACCCGGTGGTGCGGCTCCCCGGTGCGGTCGAACCGCCGGGAGCGCCAGATCCAGACGGCCGCCGCGACGGCGATGGCGACGAGCGCGACGAGGCCGAACGCGTAACCGCTCCCCACCTTCTCGAACCACGGTAAGACGATGCCGCGGTTCGAGACGACGACCAGGTCGAGGATCTCGGTCGCCTCGCCGATCCGTGGCAGCCGGATGAAGACCGCGAGGTACCAGAAGAGGATGATCACGAGCACCGGGACGTTGCGGAAACTCTCCACGTAGAGGGCCGCCGCGCGGCGCACGAGCCAGTTCGTGGAGAGGCGCGCGACGCCGACGAGCACGCCGAGGATCGTCGCCAGCACGATCCCGAGGAAGGCGACCTTGGCGGTGTTCTGGATGCCGACGACGAGCGCGTCACCGAGGCTCTGCGTCGAGCGGAAGTCGGAGTCGGGGATCGCGAACCCGGCCGGCTGGCTCAGGTACCCGAAGTCCGTCCTGATCCCGAGCCGCTCGAGGTTGTAGACGGCGGTGTCGACGATGAAGAGCAGGAAGCCCACGACCGCCACGAGGAACACGGCCTGGAAGGCGATCCGGAGGACGCGGACGTCCCGCCAGAAGGCCGGGCGGTGGGTGGTCGTCGGCGATGCGGAGGTCACGGCGCTCGGCTCGGGGCGGCGGCCGGCGCCGCCCCGAGCGTCGTCGGTCTAGCGGTACGGGGGCGGGTACTGAAGCCCGCCGTCCGTCCAGAGCGCGTTGATCCCGCGCTCGAGCTCGAGCGCGGAGTCGGCGCCGACGTTGCGGTCGTAGATCTCCGCGTAGTTGCCGACCTGCTGGATCACCTGAACCGCGAAGTCGTCGGGAAGCCCGAGCCCGGCGTCGAAGGGCTCACCCTCGGCCACGACGCCGAGGAACCGCTGCACCTCGGGATCGCCGCTCTCGAGCTGCTCCTCGATGTTCCCGGAGTCGATGCCGAACTCCTCGGCCTGGACCGTGGCGATGACGGCCCAGTTGACGGCGTCGGCCCACTCGTCGTCGCCGTCGCGGACGACGGGACCGAGCGGCTCCTTCGACATGGTCTCGTCGAGGATGACCAGCGCCTCGGGCCCGCCCTGATCCTCGGGCCAGTTCGAGCGGACGCCGGCGAGCTGCGACTTGTCGGACGTCCACGCGTCGCAGCGTCCCTCGAGGAACGCCGCCTGGAGCAGCTCGTTGTCCTCGAACGGCTGCGGCGTGTAGGAGACGCCGAGGGCCTGGAACCGCGACTCGAGGTTCAGCTCGGTCGTGGTTCCCGAGAGGACGCAGACGGTCGCGTCGTCCATGTCCTCGAGGGTCGAGTAGCCGCTGTCGGCCGTGACCATCATGCCCTGCCCGTCGAAGAACGTCGTGTGCAGGAAGCGGGCGCCCTCCGCGCCGTCGCGGGACGCCGTGTAGGTCGTGTTGCGGATGAGGACGTCGATCTCCCGCGACTGCAGCGCCGTGAAGCGCTGCTCGGCGGTGAGCGGCGTGTACTCGACCGCCTCCGCCTCGCCGAGGATCGCCGCGGCGACGACCTTGCAGAAGTCGATGTCGAAGCCCTCCGGCTCGCCGCCCTCGCCGGTGAACCCGAACCCGGGCACCGCGTCGTTCACGCCGCAGCGCAACGTGCCGCGGCTCTGCACCTCCTGCAGGAGGCCGCCTTCCTGCCCGCTCTGAGCCTCGCCGTTGTCGCCGGTGTCCCCGGTGTCTCCGGCCGCGGCGTTGTCGCCGTTGCCGTTGTCGTCGTCGTCGCCCCCGAGCGAGCAGCCTGCTGCGAGGAGCAGCAGGGCGAGAAGGGAGACGAGCACCCATATCTTCGAATCGCGCACCTTGATTACCTCCCCCTGGTCTGGCGGTGGCGGCAGGCTAACCGATTCGCCCGCGCGGTGTCAGGCCGCGTCCGCGCGCATTCGCAGGACGGCCGCGCCTCGAACCGCCCCGGCCCGCAGCCGGGCGAGCGCCTCGTTCGCCCGCTCGAGCGGAAACGCCTCCACCTCGGTGCGGACGGGCACCCGCGGAGCGAGCGCGAGGAGCTCCTCCCCGTCTCTGCGAGTCAGGTTCGCCACCGAGCGCAGGACGCGCTCGCCCCAGAGGAGCTCGTAGGGAAACGAGGGGATGTCGCTCATGTGGATGCCGGCACACACGACCGTCCCGCCCTTTGCCGTCGCCGCGAGCGCCGCGGGCACGAGCTCGCCCGCGGGGGCGAAGACGATCGCGGCGTCGAGCTGCTCGGGCGCAGGGCCGAGCGCGTCTCCCGCCCACTCGGCCCCCAGCTCGCGCGCGAAGGCCTGGGCCTCCTCGTCGCCGGCCCGTGTGAACGCGAAGACCCGCCGTCTCTCGTGGCGGGCGACCTGCGCGACGATGTGGGCGCTCGCGCCGAAGCCGTAGAGGCCGAGGCTCTCGCCGTCCCCCGCGAGCCGGAGCGCGCGGTAGCCGATCAGCCCGGCGCAGAGGAGCGGCGCCGCCTGGAGGTCGTCGTAGCCCTCCGGCAGAGGGAAGCAGTAGCGTTCGTCGGCGGCGGTGAGCTCGGCGTAGCCGCCGTCGAGTTGGTAGCCGGTGAAGCGCGCGCGGTTGCAGAGGTTCTCGCGGCCCGAGCGGCAGTAGCGGCAGACGCCGCAGGTCCAGCCCAGCCACGGTATGCCGACCCGGCCTCCGATCTGGAAGCGACGAACCCGTTGGCCCACCTCGGCGATGCGGCCGACGATCTGGTGCCCGGGGATGAGCGGGAGCTTCGGCTGCGGCAGCTCGCCGTCGACGACGTGGAGGTCGGTGCGGCAGACGCCGCAGGCGTCGACGGCGACGACGACCTCCCCCGGCTTCGGCTCCGGCGCGGGGAGCTCCTCCTCCCGGAGAGGCTCGCCCGGGGCCCTGAGAACCATCGCCCTCATGCGGAAGACGCCGGCCGGCCGCCGGCTCAGGAGTGCATCCGCTCCCAGGCCGCCGGGAGCACGTCGCCCAGGATGCCCGCGATCTCGTCGAACTGCTCCTGCCCCGCGACGAGCGGCGGCGAGATCTGGACGACCGGGTCGCCGCGGTCGTCGGCCCGGCAGATGAGGCCCGCGTCGAAGAGCCGCGGCGAGAGGAAGTCGCGTAGGAGCGTGTCGCACTCCTCCTCGCTGAACGTCTCGCGCGTCTCCTTGTCCTTGACGAGCTCGAGGGCGTAGAAGAAGCCGGTGCCGCGGAGGTCGCCGACGATCGGCAGCTCGAGCAGCTGGGCGAGCGTCGAGCGGAACGCGTCCTCGTGGGCCGCGACGTGCTCGACGATCCGCTCCCGCCGCATGATCTCGATGTTCTTGAGCGCGATCGCCGCCTGCACCGGGTGGCCGCCGAACGTGATCCCGTGCATGTACATGGACGTGTCGGCGAGGAACGGCTCCATCACCTTGTCGGTGGCGATCACGGCGCCGATGGCGGCGTAGGCCGAGGAGAGGCCCTTCGCGGACGTGATCAGGTCGGGCCGGATGTCGTAGCGCTCGGAGCCGAACCAGGCGCCGACGCGCCCGAAGCCGGTGATGACCTCGTCCGCGCAGAGGAGGATGCCGTAGCGGTCGCAGATCTCGCGAACGCCGGCCCAGTAGCCCGAGGGCGGAGTGAAGGAGCCGCCCGCGTTCTGCACCGGCTCCATGATCACCATCGCCACCGTGTCCGGGCCGGTCTGCTCGATCGTCGACTCGAGGTCCTCGAGAAGGAAGGCGGTGAACTCCTCCTGAGTCTCCTCGGGCGGGCGGTGGTAGCGGTTCGTGTTCCGCACGTGGAGGACGTCCGGGACGAGCGGCTCGAACGGCGTCCGGAGCGAGGCGATGCCGTTGATCGAGAGCGCGCCCATGGTCGTCCCGTGGTAGGCGATCCGCCGGGAGATCGCCTTCCAGCGACGCTCGCCCCGCGCCGTGTGGTACTGCCGGGCGAGCTTCCAGGCTGACTCGACGGCCTCCGAGCCTCCCGAGACGAAGAACACACGGTTGAGGTCCCCGGGCGCGAGGGAGGCCACCTCGGCGGCGAGCTCGATCGCGCGCGGGTGCGCGTAGCTCCAGTTCGTGTAGAAGGGGAGCTCGCGCATCTGCGCGGCGGCGGCCTCGCCGATCTCCTCCCCGTGGCTGTAGCCGATGTTGACGGCGAAGAGGCCGGCGAGCGCGTCGAGGTAGCGCTTCCCGCTCACGTCCTCCAGGTAGCAGCCGTCGCCACGGACGATGATCGGCACCTCGTACCCGCGCATCTGCGTGAAGTGGAGCCAGAGGTGATCGCGCGCCGCCTTCTGCAGCTCGGAGGTGGAGAGACCGGGGGCGGTGGTGCTCATCGTCTTCAGACTCCCTTCGGGTTACGTCGCCACTGGATGAGGATGTTGGCGAGCATGAGGCCAGTTGTCGAGCGTGAAGCCCTGCCAGGTGAAGATCGGGATCACGAAGAAGAGCCCGAGGAAGAGCAGCCCCGGCAGGAGCAGGAGGCACGGGATCAGCCCGCGATGCCGGGGCAGGAACGTCACGTCGCGCTCCTCGTCGTCGCCTAGACGCCGATGACGGCCTGGAGCTTCTCCTTGAAGTCCGGGTTGTCCGACGCCTCGGCGTCGAAGATGAACGTGTTCCCGATCGTCTCCTGGGACGGGAAGGCGTGCTCGTCCTCGGCGATCTCGGGGTCGATCTCGAGCGTGACGCCGTCCACGGCGGCCACGTCGTCGAAGCGCTTCGTGACCACCTCGAGGCGCACGTCCGCGAGGCCGGCGGAGGCCGCATCCTCCGGGCGCGCCGCAGCTTTCTCGCGGACGCCCATGGTCAGTCGATCTTCGCCATCACGTGCTTCACCTGCGTGTAGTCCTCGACCGAGTACAGGGAGAGGTCCTTGCCGTAGCCCGACTGCTTGTAGCCGCCGTGGGGCATCTCGGAGACCAGCGGGATGTGGTCGTTGATCCAGACCGTCCCGAACTGGAGCTTGCGAGCCGCGTTGAGCGCGCGGCCGACGTCACGCGTCCAGACCGAGGAGGAGAGGCCGTAGTCGACGTCGTTCGCCCAGGCGATCGCCTGGTCGTCGTCGGCGAAGCGCTGCACCGTGACGACGGGGCCGAAGACCTCGCGCTGGACGATCTCGTCCGTCTGCTCGACGTCGACGACGACGGTCGGCTTGACGAAGAAGCCGCGGTCGCCGTTCGAGTCGCCGCCGGTGAGGACCTTGGCCTTGGCGCTCGCCGCCCGCTCGAGAAAGCCGAAGACGCGCTCCTGCTGCGACTTGGAGATGACGGGGCCCATCTCGACCTCCTCGCCCTCGGCCGGGTCGCCGACCTTGAGGGACTCGACGGCGGGCACGAGCTCGTCGAGGAGCTTGTCGTAGATCCCCGGGCCGGCGACGACGCGCGAGGCGGCCGTGCAGTCCTGGCCCGAGTTCCAGTAGCCGGCGACCCTGATGCCCTCGGCGACGGCGGCCGGGTCGGCGTCGTCGAAGACGAGCACCGGCGCCTTGCCGCCGAGCTCGAGGTGGACGCGCTTGAGGGTGTCGGCGGCCGCGCGCGCGATCTCCTTGCCGGTGGACACGTCCCCGGTGAGGGAGACGAGGCCGACGTCGCGGTGGCGGACGATGCCGGCGCCGACGGGCTCGCCGTCGCCCGTGATGACGTTGACGACGCCCGCCGGGAAGATGTCGGCGATGAGCTCGGCCATCCGGAGCGTCGAGAGCGGCGTCTGCTCCGACGGCTTCAGGACGACGATGTTGCCGGCGGCGAGGGCCGGCCCGATCTTCCAGACCGCCATCATCAGCGGGTAGTTCCAGGGGGCGATCTGGCCGACGATCCCGATCGGCTCGCGGCGGATCATCGACGTGTAGCCGCGCATGTACTCGCCGGCGGCCTTGCCCTCGAGGAGACGCCCGGCGCCCGCGAAGAAGCGCAGGTTGTCGGCCGACGTGGGAATCTCGTCGACGACGATGCCGTGCGGCTTGCCGACGTTCGCGGACTCGAGCTCGCAGAGCTCCTCGGCATTCGCCTCGAGGGCGTCCGCGAGCTTCAGGAGCATCTCGGCGCGCTCCCCGGGAGTGGTCTCGAGCCACTCCGGAAGCGCGGCCTTCGCCGCCTCGACGGCGCGGTCGACATCGGCCTGGGTCCCGCTCGGGACCTCGGCGATGGCCTCTCCGGTCGCGGGGTTGAGGATCTCGGCCGTGCCTCCCTCGACGGCGTCGACCCACTCACCTCCGACGAAGTTCTTGTGCTGGGACACGGCAACGCTCATCTCGTCCGACCTCCATTTTCGACGCTATGGCCAGCGTAGCCCCACCACGGTCCGGCAACAAGCGGAGGTGCGGCCTAACCGGGTGAAGCGAGTTCGACACTCCGTACAAAACGTATCTGCTGCACGTCTCAGACGCGCGGGACCCTTTCCACCCGCGTCGGCGTATCAGGTGCGACCGAGCCGAATCGGAGAGGAGCGTGGAATGCGACGTCTGGGAGCAGCCATCGCGGGGCTCGCGGCCGCGGCGGCCGTATCGGCCGGGACGGCCGGCGCCGACGGCCTGCCCGTCGGCGCCATCGAGATCGGCCCGTCGGGCGTGACGGCGCCCGGCTGGCCGATGCGCTACGTGGCGCTCCGCGCCGGGCCGAGGACGCTCGTCGCGAGCGTGGAGAAGGACGGAGGCCGGGTCGTCGGGACGTGGGTCCTGGACGGCCGCTTCACCGTGCCCGCCGTCGCGCTGGACGGCTCCCCGGGGGGGCTTTCGGCCGACGGACGGACGCTCGTCCTCATCCGCCCCCGGGCGGCGTTCCCGCGTCGGCAGACCTCCTTCGCGCTCCTCGACACGCCGACGGCGAGCGTTCGCGACGTCTTCGCGCTGCGCGGCGACTTCAGCTTCGACGCGATCTCGCCGAACGGATCGCTCCTCTACCTCGTCCAGTACGTCGACCCCGAGGACCCGAGCCGCTACGTCGTCCGCGGCTACGACGTCCGCAGCGGCCGCCTCCTGCCGGAGCCGGTCGTCGACCCGAAGGTCTTCGGCGACGTCATGCGCGGGTACCCGCTCACTCGGGAGACGAGCCCCGACGGCCGCTGGGCCTACACCCTCTACGACGGGGGCGGGACAGAGCCGTTCGTCCACGCCCTCGACACGGCGACGCGCACGGCGGCGTGCATCGTGCTCGACGCGCTCGCTGGCCGCGCCGACCTGACGGAGATCCGGCTCTCCTACGCTGCGGGCGAGGGCGAGCTCCGGGCCGCGGCCCCCGGCGGCGAGACGCTCGCCGCGATCGACACGGAGACCCTGCAGGTGCTCGAGCCCGCGGCCGCCGAGCCCGAGCCTGACACGGAGCCCGCGGCCGGGAGCGACACGGCCGGCCCGCCGGCCGAGAAGGGCTCCGGCTCCCCCGGCCCGCCCCTGGTGCTGAGCGCCTTCCTTGCGGGCGCCGTCCTGGCAGGTCTCGCCGCGATCGTTCGGGTCACGCTCCGGCGCCGGGGGCTCGCCGCGACACGGTAGAGAGTCCGGCAAGAGCTCTCAGGCGCCGAGGAGGGCGACCCCGGCGGCCACGAGGACGGCGCCTGCGAGGCGGGCCGGGCCCACGCGCTCGCGCAGGAGCAGCGCCGCGCCCGCGGCGGCGAAGACAATGCTCGTCTCCCGCACCGCCGCGACCGGCGCGGCGTCGGCGCGAGCGAGCGCAGCGAGGGCGAGCGCGTAGGAGCCGAGCATGCCGACGCCGGCGAAGAGCGTCGCCGGCCGCAGCTCCGCCCTGAGAGCCGGAGCGCCGCGGAGGGCGACGATCCCGCCCGCGTACGTCAGCGCCGGCAGGACGAGGGCGAGCTCGACGTACGTGAGCGCGTTCGCATAGCGGATGCCCTCGTCGTCGACGAGCGTGTAGGCGGCGATCGAGCAGGCGATCGCCAGGCCGAAGACGACGCCGGCAGGCGCGGCGGGCCGGTGGAGCCCGCGCACGAGCAGGACGCCGAGCCCGACCAGGCACACGCCGGTGGCCTGCACCGCCGTCGTCTCCGCTCCGAGCGCGAGCACGCCGACGCCGAGGACGAGGAGCGGCGCGAGGCCGCGGCCGAGCGGGTACACGACCGAGAGCTCGGCGCGACGATAGGCCGCGCCGAGAAGCGCGATGTAGAGGAGCTCGAGCGCCGACGTGACGGCGAGGTAGGGCCAGACCCTCGACTCCACCTCCCAGGCGAGCGCCGCCGCCGGCGCGAAGACGACCACTCCGACGAGGAGGGCCACGGCCGTCGCCGCCTCGGGGTCGCGCGCCCGCGCGAGGAGGAGGTTCCAGAGCGCGTGCACGACTGCGGCGCCGAGAGCGAGCGCGAACGCGGAAGCCGGCACGATCTCGCCTCGCGTCGGGACTGCGGGCTACCCGGCGCTCGCGCCGCGCTCCCAGAGCACCGGAAAGAGCGGGTGCTCCATCGGCGCGCCGGCGGGCAGCTCGTCCTCGAGCCCGGGAAACTCCGGCGACGTCTTCCACGGCCGCGGAGCGTGGACGGCGTCGTCGCCGAGGAAGCGCACCGAGAAGGCCCGGCGGCGGCGCGTGACGCCCCCGGCGGCGTGCAGCGTGAGCATGTGGAAGTAGACCGCGTCGCCGGGCTCGAGCTCCCAGCCGAGGATCGGGTAGGCGCCGGGGTCGGCGTCGATGTCGGGCAGCTCCTCGAGGCTCCCCTCCGGGAACCAGTGCGCCTCGTCATCCATGAACGTGCGCGGCATCAGCCAGGGCCCGGCGTGCGAGCCGGCGACGAACTCGAGCGTTGAGGCGCGGTCGACGGGGTCGACCGGCAGCCAGAGGCTGCACACCTGCGCCCCCTCGACGTTGTAGTAGGGCTGATCCTGGTGCCAGGGCGTCCGCTGGGCGGTTCCCGGCTCCTTCACGAGCATGTGGTCGTGGAAGAGGCGAACGCGCTCGCTCCCCAGGAGCTCGCCGGCGATGGCGGCGGCGGGAGAGGTGCGGACGAACTCCTCGTACTCGGGGATCGTCCGCCAGCTGCAGAAGTCCTCGAGGAAGCGGCCCGGGTCGTCCGGCCGGCTAGCGACGAGCGCGCGCGGGCTCGGCGCCGCGAGGTTGCGCTCGATCCCGCGCTCGACGAGCGCCACCTCCTCCGCAGAGAAGACGCCGCGCACGCAGACGGCGCCGTCGCGGCGGAAGGCTTCGACGAGCGCGCGGTCGATCACGGCCCGAGCGTACCTGCCGCGCCTCCGGGCAATCCGCCCGCGCGCCTGGGCCGTAGTGCTGACTACGAGCCGGAGCCGAGCATCGTTAACCGGCGGGCGCACCGCGCTGCCCCGCCCAGACTGCGGGCTCGCTCCGGGGCTCAGAAGGGACGGGCCCGCCCGGCGCCCGTCCCTTCGTGCTCTTGACACGCCCTAGTCGGTCAGTCTAGACTAACCGTTAGTCGAAACTGACCGATTGGAGGCAGTGATGGCAGACGTAGTCGGCTCGGCGCTCGCCGTCGAGCAGGAGATCAGGATCGAGGCCCCCCGAGAGCGCGTCTTCGCGCTCCTCACGGAGGAGGGCGAGATGGCGCGCTGGCTCCCCCAGCCGCGCTTCGAGTCCAGGATCGGGGGCCGCTTCGGAATGCAGACCGGCGAGTGGAGCGCGGTCGGCGAGGTCGTCGCGCTCGATCCACCCCGCAGGGTCGCCTACACGTGGGACTGGGAGAACGCCCCGCTCGGCGCCCGCACGGAGGTCAGCTTCGACCTCGAGGAGGACGGCGCGGCCACGATCGTCCGCCTGAGGCACACCGGGTTCGCGTCGGAGGAGCAGGCCGCGAGCCACGACGAGGGCTGGCGCTACTACGGCGAGCGGCTCGCGATGGCCGGCGCGGGCGGCGACCCCGGCCCCGACCGTCACATGGACGCCTCGTAGGAGTGGCCGCCCGGACCGAGGTCCTCGACGCCCTCGGCGACCCGACCCGCCGGGCCATTCTCGACCTCCTCCGCCGGGAGGGCTCCCGCAGCGTGCGGGAGATCGCCGACGCGCTGCCCGTCACGCGCTCGGCGGTCTCCCAGCACCTGCGGGTGCTGAAGGACGCGCGCCTCGTCCGCGACGAGCCGCGCGGCACGCGCCGCTTCTACTCCCTCGCCCCCGAGGGGCTCGCCGACGCGCGCGCCTACCTCGAGCTCTTCTGGCAGCACGCGCTAGCGAGCCTGAAGGACGCGGCCGAGGCTTCGGAGACGAACGCCGGCGCTTGACCCGCAGGGGGTTTGCGGATTGCCTCGAGCGGCAACGTGAAGCCCTGTACGACCCGACCATCGACGGAGAGGTACACCCATGCCGACCTGGCTCTGGATTCTCATCATCGTCCTGCTCGTGCTCGTGCTCTTCGGCGGCGTCGGCTACGGCCGCCGCGGCCGCGTCTAGCGCGCGACAGGACCACACGAAGGCGGCGGGGGTCTCACGGCCCCCGCCGCCTTTTCAATGGCCTTCGGGGGGCTCCCAGCCCTCGAGCACCGGTGGCTTCCAGTCGGCGCCGACGGTCTTCGAGCCTGCGACCCAGGGGCCGAGCTCCGGCTGCGGAAACTTCGCGTGCGCCTCCTTGAGCTGGATGCCGTAGGACTCGCCCGACTGGAGGTGCTTGACGAGCACCTTGCGCGCGATCTCGTCCTCGCGCCCTTCGGGGATGGGGAAGTAGATCTTGAGGAACGAGTTCGAGTAGCGGTCGAAGACCGCCGGCACGCCGTCCTCCTCGAGCAGCTCGATGTCCTCGAGCCAGTTCAGGTCCTCGCCCGGCGTGGCGGCGAGGAGGTCGACGTCCTCGACCTCGGCCAGGTTCTCCTGGTACGAGAAGCGGTGGCCGGAGAGGTACTCGGCGTCGATCGAGACGATCTTCTCGGGCTCTCTCGTCATCAGTCTCCCGCCCCGGCGAGCTCGGAGGGCTGCTCCGGCAGGTAGTCGACCGGGTACTCGACGTGCTTCTCGAGGAGCCGCTTGATCTCGGCGAGCGCCTTCTCCTCGCTGACCCCGGGGATGTAGTCCGTGCCGGCCAGCGGCACCTTCGCCATCGCCGCGGCCTCGACGGTGAGGGCGCAGAGATCCTCGGGCTCGAGCGAGTGGACGTTCGTCTTGCCGCAGGCCCGCGCGAGCATCTGCACCTCGAGCGTCAGCGTGTGCAGGAAGTTGTAGATGCGCTCGGCGGCCTCGTCGACGACGAGGCGCTTGCGGAGCTCCGGATCCTGCGTCGTGATCCCGACCGGGCAGCGGCCCGTGTGGCAGTGGTAGCACTCGCCCGCCGGGACGCCGATCGTGCCCTCGTAGTCGGTGACGCCGGGGATCTCCTTGTTGCAGTTGAGCGCGACGAGCGCGGCGTGCCCGATCGCCACCGCCTTCGCGCCGAGCGAGAGCGCCTTGGCGACGTCGCCGCCGTTGCGGATCCCGCCCGCGACGACGAGGTCGATCTCGTCGGCGAGTCCGACGTCCTCGAGTGCGCGCCGTGCCTCGGGAATCGCGGCCATGAGCGGGATGCCCGTCTCCTCCGTCGCGATGTGCGGGCCCGCGCCCGTGCCGCCCTCGGCGCCGTCCAGGTAGATGATGTCCGGCCCGCACTTGGCGGCCATGCGCACGTCGTCGTAGACGCGCGCGGCGCCGAGCTTGAGCTGGATCGGCACCTGGTAGTCGGTTGCCTCGCGGATCTCCTGGATCTTGAGCGAGAGGTCGTCGGGGCCGAGCCAGTCCGGATGCCGCGCCGGCGAGCGCTGGTCGATCCCCGCGGGGAGCGAGCGCATCTCCGCGACCTGCTCGGTCACCTTCTGACCCATCAGGTGGCCGCCGAGGCCGACCTTGCAGCCCTGGCCGATGAAGAACTCGACCGCGTCGGCGAGCATCAGGTGGTGCGGGTTGAACCCGTACCGGCTCTGGATGCACTGGTAGTACCACTTCATCGAGAGGTCGCGCTCCGGCGGGATCATTCCGCCCTCGCCGGAGCAGGTTGCCGTGCCGGCCATTGAAGCGCCCTTGGCGAGCGCCATCTTCGCCTCGAGCGAGAGGGCCCCGAAGCTCATGCCGGTGATGTAGATCGGGATGTCGAGCTCGATCGGCTTCTTGGCGAAGCGCGCCCCGAGGACGGTCTTCGTCACGCACTTCTCCCGGTAGCCCTCGATCACGAACCGGGTCAGCGTCCCCGGCATGAACATGAGGTCGTCCCAGTGCGGGATCTTCTTGAACATCGAGAAGCCGCGCATGCGGTAGCGCCCGAGCTCCGCCTTCACGTGGATGTCGTTCAGGACCTCCGGCGTGAAGATCGGGCTGCGGCCGAGGACGGTCCGCCGGTCGGGCTGGCGGCTGCCGTAGTTGTCGCCGAGGCTGTCGTAGCGGTCGCTGGTCGTCATCCGGGCCTCCTAGAGGACGAGCTTGCGCTCGGAGGGCTCGAGGTGGTCGTAGTTGTAGAGCTTCTTGCCGCAGACGAACTTCTGGAAGTCGGGCGGGTCGCCGAGGCCGTAGATGCGGAACTTGCGCTCGATCAGCTCCGTGTCGGCGTCCGTCCACTCCCCGGGCACGCAATCGATCCCGAGCGACTTGACCGTCCCGGCGACGTAGATCGTGCCGTCGTACATGGAATCGCCGAGGCCGGCGCCGACGTCGCCGCAGATGATCTGGCGGCCGCGCTGCATCATGAACCCGGTCATCGAGCCGGCGTCCCCCAGCGTGATGATCGTGCCGCCCTTCTGGTCGATGCCGGTGCGCGCGCCGACCCTGCCCCTGACGACGAGGTCGCCGCCGCGGATGGCCGCGCCCGTGAGCGAGCCGGCGTTCCCGTCGACGACGACGACGCCGCTCATCATGTTCTCGCACGCCGACCAGCCGACCCGGCCCGTGACGTGGATCTCGGGCCCGTCGGCGAGGCCGCAGCCGAAGTAGCCGAGGCTCCCGTCGAAGGTGATGCGGCAGCGGGCGAGGATGCAGACGCCGAGCGAGTGCTTCGAGCCCGGGTTCAGCACGGTCACGTCGCCGATGCCCTCCTCGTAGATCAGGCGCCGCAGCTCGAGGTTGATCTGGCGCGTCGTCAGGTCGCGCGCGTCGAAGGTCGCCCGGTCCCCCTCGACGTCCGCGGTCCGCGGCGCCTCGGCGAAGGGCTCGGCCAGCCCGCGCGCGTCGTAGGTGACACGGCTCTCGCCTACCGTTGCCACACCATCACCTCCCCCTCGTACGGGTCGTAGGTGTCGATCTCGTGCTCCACCACCGCGCGGATGGCGATCTCCTCGGAGGCGAGCGCGACGACGCCGTCGGACTCGTAGAGGACGAGCGGCTTCGCGGCCATCTCGTCCTTGGCGACGCCGAGCGCGTCCTCGGTGACGGCGATGTAGGTGAAGACGCCGTCGAGCTCCTCGAGGGAGTCGCGCATCGCGTCCTCGAGGCTCGCGCCGTCGCTCATCTTCTCGGCGAGGTAGACGGCGATCACCTCGGAGTCGCACTCCGACTGGAAGCGATGGTCGTTGCGCTCGAGGCGGCGCTTCCACTGGAAGTAGTTCGTGAGCTGGCCGTTGTGGACGACGGCGACGTCGGTGAACGGATACGCCCAGTACGGGTGGGCGCCGGAGATGTCCACGTCGGACTCGGTCGCCATGCGGACGTGGCCGATCGCGTGCGTCCCCGTGAAGCCCTTGAGGTCGTACTGCTCGGCGACGTCCTCGGCGTCGCCGAGGTCTTTGACGATCTCCAGCGAGTGCCCGAGCGAGAGCACTTCGCAGTCGGGGATGTCCTCCATCCGGTCGGCGAGCTCCTTCAGGCTGCCGTTCGGGAGCTCGAAGGAGACCCGGTAGGCGTACTCGGTCTCTCGCTCGACGTCGTGGATCGTCGCGTCCATGCTCCGGAGCCGCTGGATGACCTGGCGCTGGTTGCGCTCGAGCCGGTCGCCGAAGTCGAAGTCGCGCGGGGTGTTCGAGTCGGCGAGCGTGTAGCGCATGACCAGACGGTGGTCGTGCGGCCGGTAGAGCGCGTACCCGGTCGAGTCGGGGCCGCGGTGCTTCATGGACTGGAGCATCCGCGTCATGTCCCGGCCGACCTCGTGGGTGCCGTCGCGGTAGATGATGCCTGCGATTCCGCACATCGTTGGAGCCCTTCCCCTAGGGCAGGACGTCGAGGTACTCGCTCACGTCCCAGTCGCTGACGTGGGCGCAGTAGCGCTCCCATTCGTCCCGCTTGTAGTGCATGAAGACACGGTACATATCGCCGGGCAGTGCGGACCGGATCACCTCGTCCTCCTCGAGCGCGTCGAGCGCGTCTCCGAACGTCATCGGGATCTTCCTGACCTCCTTGCCGGCCTCCATCGCCTCGTAGATGTTCCGCTCCTCCGGCTCGCCCGGGTCGAGATCGCGCTCGATCCCGTCACGCATGGCCGCGATGAGCGCAGCGAGCGAGAGGTAGGGGTTGACGGCCGAGTCGACCGAGCGGTACTCGAACCGCCCCGGCGCCGACACGCGGAGCGCGGTCGTGCGGTTCTGGTAGCCCCAGTCGGCGAACACCGGCGCCCAGAAGCCCGTGTCCCAGAGGCGGCGGTACGAGTTGATGGTCGGCGCCGTGACGGCCGTGAGCGCGGCGAGGTGCTCGATGATCCCGCCGATCGCCTGCAGGCCGACCTTGCTGGGGCGCTGCTGGTCGTCGGTGTCGGGAAGGAACGCGTTCTCGTCCTCGCGCCAGAGGGAGATGTTGTGGTGGCACCCGTTCGCCGAGACGCCCATGAAGGGCTTCGGCATGAAGCACGGGAAGGCGTCGAGCTCGCGGCCGACCTGCTTGCAGATCTGGCGGAACGTCGAGAGGTTGTCGGCCGTCTGCTCGGCGCGGTCGAAGCCGAAGTTGAGCTCGATCTGCCCCGGGGCGTCCTCGTGGTCGCCCTGGATCATGTCGAGGCCGAGGCGCTGCCCGTACTCGATCACCTTGTGGATGATCGGCTGGAGCTCGGAGAACTGGTCGATGTGGTAGCAGTAGGGCTTCGTCTTTCCCTCGACCGACGGCTCACCCTTGTCGTCGAGCTTGAGCCACATCATCTCGGGCTCGGTGCCGGCGCGCAGGTGCAGGCCGGTCGCCTCCTCGAACTCCGCCTGAAGGCGCTTGAGGTTGCCGCGACAGTCCGAGGAGAGGAACGCGCCGGGGTCCTGCCGCTCCTCGCGGTTGCGGAAGCACGTGACCCACACGCGCGCGACCTTCGGGTCCCACGGGAGCGGCATGAACGTCTCCGGCTCCGGCACGCCGACGAGCTCCGCGGCCTCCGGGCCGTAACCGATGTAGTTGCCGTGCCGGTCGGTGAAGAGGTTCGCCGTGGCGCCATACACGAGCTGGAATCCCTTCTCGGCGATCGTCTCCCAGTGGGGTGCCGGCACGCCCTTGCCCATGATGCGGCCGGTCACCGACGGGAACTGGTAGTAGACGTACGTGATCCCGAGTTCGTCGATCCGCTTGCGGACGTCGGCGACCCACTCGTCGCGGCCCTCTGCGCGGACGAAGGTTTCCAGATCGGTCGGCACGGGCTCTCCTCCTCTCGGCGGGCGGCGCGCGGGGCCGCCGGAACGGAAGGGCAATACTATTGCCCGCAGCGCGCGGCCTCCAGACGATCGTGCGGCGGTGGGTCTCGACCCGGCAGCCGAGCGTCCTGGGGGCGCGGACGGGCCGGGCGGGGGCCCGGCGCCCCGAAGCACTTTCGACGCACTTCATTGACGCGGGCGCGCGCGGGGGGCCGCCGCATGCCTCCCTCCGCTTCAAGCCTATCCGGAGAATGCGCGCGCGTGAGTCACGGAATGTGCCGATTTGCAGCAGGAAGCGTCGTGATGAGACGGCAGGCCGGCAGGGACGGGCCTGTGGCTACCCGAGGTCGGCCTGGCGCGCCAGCAGATGTTCGTACAGCTCGCGGTAGATCCCGACGACCTGGCCGATCTCGGCCGGGTCGACGTCGTCTCCCCGCTCGACCAGCGCCGCGATCTCGTGCGCAGCGCGGTAGCCGGCGAGCACCTCCGGCTCGATCCCGGCTTCGGCCGTTCGCGCGGCCTCGCCCTCCTCGAGGGGGTAGCCCTCCTCGCGGAGCATCGCCGCCACGAGGCGGTCGAGCTCCGGCAGGGCCTCCGCGGGCGCGTCGACGACCAGGGGCTCGAGCTGCTCCCACTCGCTCTGCCAGAGGTGCCGGTCGACCCCGGGATCGCTCATGAGCCGTTTCTACCGCCGCGAGGGGCTCTCAAACGCCCGAGCCCCCGACTAGACTCGCCGCGTGAACGTCCTCGTAGTGGGCTCGGGCGGGCGCGAGCACGCGCTCGCGTGGAAGATCGCGCAGAGCGGACGCCTGGGCGACCTGCACGCGGCCCCCGGCAACCCCGGGATTGCCGCGCTCGGTACGTGCCATCCTCTCCGCGCCGACGACGCCGAGGCGCTCCTCGACCTCTGCCGCCAGCTCGGGATCGACCTCGTGGTCGTCGGCCCCGAGGCCCCGCTCGTGGCGGGGCTCGCGGACGAGCTGCGCCACGCGGGGATCGCCGTGTTCGGCCCGAGCGCCACGGCCGCGCGCATCGAGGGCTCGAAATCGTTTGCCAAGGAGGTCATGCAGGCGGCCGGCGTCCCGACGGCGCGAGCGCTCGACCAGCCCCGCGCGCCGTGCGTGCTGAAGGCGGACGGGCTCGCTGCTGGGAAGGGCGTCTTCGTCTGCCGGACCGAGGAGGAGCTCGCGACTGCGCTTCCGAAGGCGGCGGCGTTCGGCGGCCCCGTCCTCGTCGAGGAGCTCCTCGAGGGCGAGGAGGTCTCCGTCTTCGCCCTGTGCGCGGGCGAGGACGCGCTCGCGCTCGCCCCCGCCCAGGACTTCAAGCGCCTGCACGACGGAGACGAGGGGCCGAACACCGGCGGCATGGGGAGCTACTCGCCTGTCCCGAGCGTGAGCTCGGCACGAGCGGAGGCGCTTGTGGAGATCGTGCACAGGCCGGTTCTGCGCGAGCTCGCCGCGCGAGGGGCCTCCTTTCAGGGCCTCCTCTACGCCGGGCTGATGCTGACCGAGGACGGCGTGCGAGTGCTCGAATTCAACTGCCGCTTCGGCGACCCCGAGACGCAGGCGATCCTCCCGCGCCTGGACGGCGACCTGCTGGAGGCGCTCGCCGCCGCGGCCGCGGGATCGCTCGGTGACGTCGAGCTCGCCGTCGGGCCGGAGGCTGCGGTGACCGTCGTCCTCGCCTCGGCCGGCTACCCGGAGGCGCCCGAGGTCGGCCGGCCGATCGAGGGGCTCGACGAGGCCACCGCGGAGGACGCTCTCGTGTTCCACGCCGGCACCGCCCTTCGGAACGGCTCGCTCGTCAGCGCGGGCGGCCGTGTGCTCGACGTCACGGCCGTCGGCGCCACGATCGGCGAGGCGCGGGAGCGGGCCTACCGAGCGGTTCGCTGCATCGAGCTCCCCGGAGTGCAGTACCGTCACGACATCGCCCTGCGAGCCGTCCATGCCCGTGCCTGAGGGGAGCCCCGCACCTCTCCCCGCTCTCGACGAGCTCGACGGCGAGGGCCCGCTGGTCGGCATCCTCATCGGCTCGGAGTCCGACCGCGAGGCGATCGAGCCCGCCGGCGCCGAGCTGGACCAACGCGGGATCTCGTGGGAGCTGCAGGTCCTCTCGGCTCACCGCGACCCGCGCGGCGTCGCCGACTACGCAGCCAGCGCCGCGCTGCGGGGAACCCGCGTCATCATCGCGGGCGCAGGCATGGCGGCGGCGCTGCCGGGCGTGGTCGCCGCGTACACGGAGCTGCCGGTGATCGGCGTCCCGCTCACGTCGTCGAAGAGCGTCATGGGCGGTCTCGACGCCCTCCTCTCGATCGTGCAGATGCCCCCCGGCGTCCCGGTGGCGTGCGTCTCCGTGAACGGGGCTCGCAACGCGGCCGTCCTCGCGGCGAGGATCCTCGCCCAGGGCGGCGGGTATCCGGGCGCGCCGTAGACCTCCGGCCGGCCGGTCGGCTCGCGTTTTCGCCGGACCGGCGGGGACAAGCCTGGGCGCTCTCTAGACTTGGGGGCGTGATCGCCCGCTACTCCCGCCCGGCCATGAAGCGCGTCTGGTCGGAGGAGGGCAAGCTCGCACGCTGGCTCGAGGTCGAGCTGGCGGCGCTGGACGCCTGGGCCGAGATCGGCGCCGTGCCGCCCGAGGCGGCGGCAGAGGTGCGCGAACGCGCCGTTCCTCCTACACCAGAGCACGTGGCCGAGATCGAGGAGCGGACACAGCACGACCTCGCCGCCTTCGTCGATGCCGTGGCCGAGGCCGTGGGACCGGCGGCGCGCTGGCTCCACTACGGGCTCACGTCCTCGGACGTCCTCGACACCGCGACTGCGCTCCAGGTCGACGAGGCCGGCGCGCTCGTCCTCGAGAGGCTCGACCGCGCGCTCGCCGCGGTCGTCGGCCGGGCCGAGGAGCACCGCGCTACGCCAACGGTCGGGAGGACGCACGGCGTCCACGCCGAGCCGACCACCTTCGGCGCGAAGCTCGCCGGCTGGGCCTTCGAGCTCGAGCGCGACCGCGAGCGGCTCACGCGGGCACTGGAAGGCATGCGGGTCGGCAAGCTCGCCGGCGCCGTCGGCACCTACGGCGGCGGCGATCCCGAGATGGAGCGAATCGCCTGCGAGCGGCTCGGGCTCGTACCGGAGTCGGTGGCGACGCAGGTCGTCCCGCGCGACCGGCATGCGGCCCTGCTCGCGGCTCTCGCCGTCACTGCGGCCTCCCTCGAGCGCTTCGCCACGGAGATCCGCCACCTCGCCCGCACCGAGGTGCGCGAGGCGCAGGAGCCGTTCCGGAGCGGCCAGAAAGGGTCGTCGGCGATGCCGCACAAGCGCAACCCGATCGTCGCCGAGCGCCTCTGCGGGCTCGCGCGCGTCGTCCGTGCCGCAGCTGTCGTCGGCTTCGAGAACGTGGCGCTCTGGCACGAGCGGGACATCTCGCACTCGAGCGCCGAGCGGGTCGTCCTCCCCGACGCGTTCCTCGCGCTGGACTACATGCTCGACCGCTTCGCCTGGCTCGTGGAGGGGCTCGTCGTCGACCCGGAGCGCATGCGCCGCAACCTCGACGCCTCGCACGGGCTCGTCTTCAGCCAGCGGATCCTGCTCGCCCTCGTCGCCGCCGGGCTTTCGCGCGACGAGGCCTACCGCCTCGTGCAGCGGAGCGCCCTGGCCGCCTGGGACGAGGAGCGGGACTTCCGCGAGCTGCTAGCGGCCGACCCGGAGGTGACGTCCCGCCTCGATGAGGAGGCGCTCGCCGCCGCCTTCGACCTCGACGGGGCCCTGCGCCACGTCGACGTGCTGTTCGAGCGCCTCGCCGCGCTCGCCGAGACCGTCGTCCAACGGAAGGGGGACCCCGTCCATGCCTGAAGCAGTCCACGTCGCGAGCGGAAAGGTCCGGGAGATCTTCGAGCTCGACGCCGAGCGGCTCCTGCTCGTCGCCAGCGACCGCATCTCGACGTTCGACGTCGTCCTCCCGACCGAGATCCCGGACAAGGGCCGCGTCCTCACCGGGCTCTCCGGCTTCTGGTTCGCGCGCACCCGCGAGATCGTCCCGAACCACCTGCTCGCGTTGCGGCCCGACGGCCGCTCGACGGAGGCCAGGCGACTCTCGATGCTGCCGATCGAGTGCGTCGTCCGCGGCTACCTCGCCGGCTCGGGATGGAAGGACTACCGCGCGAGCGGCGAGGTCTGCGGGCACCGGCTCCCCGAGGGCCTGCGCGAGTCGGAAAGGCTTCCCGCGCCGATCTTCACCCCCGCGACGAAGGCGGAGGAGGGCCACGACGAGAACATCGACCGCGAGCAGGCCGCCGAGCTCGTCGGCGCCGAGCTCCTCGACGAGGCCGAGCGGATCTCGCTGGAGCTCTACCGGTTCGCCGCTGCCCACGCCGCCGACCGGGGCATCGTCATCGCCGACACGAAGTTCGAGCTCGGCCTGGACGCGGACGGTGCGCTCACGCTCGGGGACGAGGCCCTGACACCGGACTCCTCGCGCTTCTGGCCCGCCGTCGAGTACGAGCCCGGACGCGGCCAGGCGTCGTTCGACAAGCAGTACGTGCGCGACTACTGCGAGACGCTGGCCTGGGACAAGACCGCGCCGGGGCCCGAGCTCCCGGCCGACGTCGTCGACGGCACGCGCGCCCGCTACGTGGAGGCGTTCGAACGGCTCACCGGGCTCTCCTTCGACGACTACGTCGCCGACCCGGGGATCGTGCTGCGGTGAGGGCGACCGTCCTCGTCAGGCCGAAGGGCGGCATCCTCGACCCCCAGGGCGAGGCGGTCGAGCGCTCGCTCCGCCAGCTCGGATTCCCCGTGGACACGGCCCGCGTGGGCCGGCTGATCGACCTCGAGGTCGACGCGCCGAGCGCCGCCGAGGCGCGCTCGCAGCTCGAGCAGATGTGCGAGCGGCTCTTGGCGAACCCGCTCATCGAGAGCTACGAGATCGAGGTCGAGGAGACGCGGGCATGAGCGAGCGGCGCCCACGCATCGGCGTCCTCGTCTTCCCGGGGTCGAACGACGACCGCGACGCCGCCTGGGCGCTCTCGGCACTGGGCGGGAAGCCGGTGCTCATCTGGCACGGCGAGACGGAGCTCCCATCCGTCGACGCGGTCGTCCTGCCCGGCGGCTTCTCGTACGGGGACTACCTCCGCTGCGGCGCGATCGCACGCTTCGCCCCAGCGATGACCGCCGTGGCCGGTTTCGCCGCGTCCGGCGGCCCCGTGCTCGGGATCTGCAACGGGTTCCAGGTTCTCTGCGAGGCGGGGCTGCTTCCCGGCGTGCTGCGCCCGAACGCGTCGCTGGCGTTCGTCTGCCGCGACGTCCCGGTCACCGTCGAGCGGACGGACACGCCGTTCACGGCGCGCTGCGCGCCGGGTCAGAGGCTGACGATCCCGGTCAAGCACGGGGAAGGCTGCTTTCACGCTCCGCCCGACCTGTCCGAGGAGCAGATCGTGCTCCGGTACGCGCCGGGAACGAATCCCAACGGCTCCGAGCGGGGCGTCGCCGGCGTGGTCAACGCCGACGGGAACGTGATGGGCCTCATGCCCCATCCCGAGCACGCGGTCGATCCGCTCCTGGGCTCCGGCGATGGCGCGCTCATCCTCGCGTCGCTGGTGGAGGCAGCCCGCGAGCGTCTGTACGCATCCGCATAGGCGGCCAACCGACCCGTCGATATGAAGTTGTCCCCCGACCGCTACGGCGCGTGCAGGCCGAGCGCCGCCGCCAGTCGCGGCCGCACCGCGAGCTCTCTGCGGAGCCGCTCCACGTCGCGCCCGCGCAGCGTCACCGGTCCCCGCCGGCCGACGCCGCCGGTCGAGTAGGCGAAGCGCACGAGCTCACCTCCCTTCTCGTCCTCGAGGAGCTGGACGATCGTCCCGAAGCGCTTCGGGCCGGCGCGCTGGGCGAGGCGCAGCTCTTCCACGATCGTCGCCCGTCCCCACGGAGTCTTCACCCTCGTCACCATGATCCGACGCTAGCCGGAAAGAGCGCGCCGAACTGTCCCCGGTTCGTGCCCGATCGGCGCCAAACCATCCACAGGGCCCGGCTTGTGCGTCGCCTCGCATCCCTGCAAGGATTCGGGGCCGTCAATCTCGTTCCGCCGCCGGGCACGCTCTCCCAAGAGCCATTACAGGCGGTAACGGAGGAACCGCCCACAGGGCGGGCCAATGAAAGGAATGGGAGAGGCATGCGGACTCGCTTCCGGTCGAAGAGGAAGCTGGTCGTCACGGCGACGCTGGCGCTCCTCGCCGCGGTCGCCACGGCCCCGCTCTACGCGGGCGGGGCAGCACGACTTCGGCGCAGAACCACGTCAAGGTGAGCGTCGACGCGGACGGCAGCGCGATCATGGTGCACGCGCTGCCCGACACCCTCGCCAACATCCCGACGAGGTACCAGTCCGCGACCGAGGGCGTCCTCGGCCGGACTCGGCGACGCTCGCGACCGGCGACGCCGGTGGGCGCGTCGCGGGCGGAGTGGTGCAGTAGGCGGGGCCGGTCGGGGCAGAGGAGAGCCCTGCGGGAGCGGGGGGTCGCGCGCCCCCAGCTCCCACCCGCATCTCAGGGCGCGCGGGGGCTGTCAGTAGGCGCGGGCGCCGCCCCAGGCCTTGGGGCCGCACTCGGGGCAGGAGAGCTCGAAGGCGTCGAGCTCCGCGAGCACCTCCGCGGCGCTCGCCGCGGGCGCACAAAGGGTCACGGTGCCGAAGCGGTCGGCCACGGTCAAGGACGGGCGCCCGAGCGCAGCCGAGAGCGGGCCTGCCCGCGCTTCGACGACGAGCGCTGCGCCGCGGGCCTCGATCTCCGCGCGGGCGGCGAGAAGCCCGGCGGGATCGTCCAGGCAGACGACGACCACGTGGCGCCGCTGCCGGAACGGCCAGAGCGCGGGCAGGTCGCGGACGTGACGCACCTGACGAAGCCTATGCGGCGGCGAGGTGGCGTAGGGTGCCGGAGTCCGGCCCGGCTCCTTGGGCCGCCCATGCTCCGGATGCCGCACGAGACGAGCTCCGCCGTCGACCTCTACTGGCTGCCCCTCGGGGCCGGCGGTGTCTCCGTCCGGCTGAACGGCAAAGTCTTCGAGGCCGTCGTCGCGCGGCTCGAGCGCCGCGACCGCTGCGATCTCTACCACTCCGCGCTGGTCGTCCGCGTGCCGGAGGGGCGCTTCGTGATCGAGCAGGCACCGGCGTGGTCGGACGACCGGGCAGAGCGCGGCGTCGTCGCGGAAGGGCCTGTCGGGAGCCGCGCAGCCCGCAGGCTCCGCATCTTCCGCTACGAGGTGCGCTGCTGGCGCGACGGCGTCATCCCCGACGTGGACGAGGCCGTGGACAGCCCGCGCCGGCTCTCGGACGACCCGCGAATCGCCCAGGGGCTCCTCGCGCTGGTAGCGGAGGTCCCGACGCCTGTCTGGGGCCGCGACGAGCTCGAGACCGGCGAGATGTGGAACTCGAACTCGACCGTCTCGTGGCTCCTCGCCCGCGGCGGCATCGACGCGGAGTCGATCCGCCCGCCGCCCAACGGGCGAGCGCCCGGGTGGAACGCCGGAATCGTCGTCGCGCGACGTTAGGGGGCTAGTCCGCGCCCAGGAGGAGGGCATCGAGCCCGCGCGTCAGCCCGACGAGCCCCGGCACCCGGCGCACCGCGAGCAGCGTCCCCTCGACGTACGGCTCGGGCGTGCTTCCAGCGTCGTGGCGGATCGTGAGGCGCTCGTCGGGCCGGGCGAAGACGATCTCGGTGGAGACCACGAAGCTCGGGAGCCGGACGGAGTGCACCTGTGCGCCCCCGACCGTTGCGCCGCGCGCCTCCCGGCGGAAGGTGGCGCGCGGCGAGGAGGGCCGCCCGCCTGCCACATCGCCGCGGTGAGGGAGAAGTTGCCGGAGGCGACGACGCCGACGGAGCGTCTGCGGGCAGCCGCGTCGATCTCGGCGAAATCGACCGCCGTGCGGCCCGAGCTGCCCACGATGACCCCCGCCTCGATCGCAGCCATCGCGTTCGCCCGGACCGCGGTCGAAGACGTGTAGTCGACGAGGACGTCGACACCGGCGAGCGCGTCCGCCACGGACGCGTGCACGGGGACGCCCAGCTCGCGGCCGCCGAGCGCCTCACCGAGGTCGCCGCCTGCGGCCGATCGGCTCACCGCCGAACGCAGCTCGAGGTCCGGCGCGTCGAGGACGGCGGGCACGAGCGCTCGGCCGGTCCAGCCGGTCGCTCCCCCGATGCACACGGATACTGGCCGCCGCGCCGGCGCGGCGAGCTCGTTGAGGTATCACGCTTCACGAATCTTCCAGAAGCTGTCCTTGCGGACGATCGTGCCTCCATCTCCGAATGTCCGGAGGTCGCATCCGCCAACGTCGACGCGCACGCCGTGGGTGGTGGTGCCGCTGACAGTCCATTCCGAGACCTCCCGGTTCCCGCACGCGAGTGATCGTCGTCCCCATAGTGGACGTCGGGGATGCCCTCGAAGCGCGCGGCCGGTCCGCGACGCACCTCGTCCTTCCCGACGAAGCGTCGTCCCCATCGTTCGGGCCCGTGGGGCCTCGACTACGCAGCCCTCGGAGAAGTGCGACATGAACTGTCTGCACCTTGGCATAGGTGTTGAAATCGAGATGGCCGGTAGGGTCGGGGCATGCAGGTGGACCTCTTCGCCGGTATCCCAGTGCACGACTACGGGGAAGCTTCGGCGTGGTACGAACGCCTTCTGGGTTCGGAGCCCAGCTTCGCGCCCCACGCGACGGAGGCGGTGTGGGAGCTCGCCGAGCACCGGTTCCTGTTCATCGTCGAGCGGCCGGAGCACGCGGGCCATGCGCTGCACACGATCTTCGTGGATGACCTCGATGCGATGGTCGCCGAGATCGCCGGTCGAGGACTCCAGCCCGCTCAGCGGGAGACCTACTCGAACGGTGTCCGAAAGGCGACCTATCGAGACCCCGACGGCAACGAAGTCGGCCTCGGAGGTGCTCCTCTCCGGCCGCGACGGTAGCGGACCTGCGGGCGCTACCGATCTCGCACCGCCGGGCCCGGGAACCCGCGAATGCCCCGTTCACGCCCGTTCGATGAGCTCGACCCTGTACCCGTCTGGAAACGCGACATTGTCGAGTTCCTGTCCGCTTCCGACCGGGCAACACTGGGCAGCGAGGTCTCGAGCAGCAGAGTAAACCACCACCCGGAGACGCAGTGTCTAACGCTGCCCGCCCGGTGAGGCGCGTGACCGGGCATGGATCGGATGCCAAGAGCGCCTGGATGTTCACGCCCCGATCGCGACCCGCTCGTCCCGTTCCAGCTCACCCTCGTAGATGTAGCGTTCCTGGGGTGACCACAGCTCGCGGCCGGCGAGGTAGCCCTCGTAGATGGCGTGGTCGAGCTTCCGCGGTGCGACGCAGTCGCCGACTCGGTGCAGGTTCTGGACCTTGCCCTTCAACGCGAAGTAGAGGCCGTCGTTGGCTTTCGGGCCGGTCGCGAGCACGATCGTGTCGACCCCGGTCAGGGTCTCGTCGGCGCCCGTGTAGAGATTGAACACGCTGACGTGGTCGTTCTCGATTCGGAGCGCCCACGAGTTGAGGCGGTAGGTGAGACCCTTGCCGAGCAGGCGGCTGTAGAGGTGAGCCATGTCGAGCGTCGTCAGCGTGGCTGGGAAGAGTGCCGGCCAGCGTGAGACGAGTTCGACGGTGCAGCCGCGGTCGAGCAGCACCTCCGTCACGCCGGCCGCATAGCGGGTGCCGTCGTCGTCGAGGACGACGACGCGCCTACCGACCGGTCTCGACTCGAGCAGGACGTCCCAGACCGTCAGCACGTTTTCCTGGTTTACGCCGGGCAGTTCCTCGACGAGCGGGTTGACACTGGAGAAGCCGCTGCGCGAGGCGACCGCGCCGGTGGCGACGATCACGCCGTCGGGTGAGAGCTCACGCACGAACGCCGCCGCCGCCTCCGTCCCGAGACGCACTTCGACCCCGTGCCGGCGCATCTGAACCTCGAGGTCGCGCACGATCCAGCCGAACTCGTCTCGCCCCGGCGTGCGCAGAAGCAGATTCAGCTGCCCACCGAGGTGCTCCTCGCGCTCGAGCAGCGTCACATCGTGCCCGCGGCGGGCGAGTGTCTCCGCGGCCTTCATGCCTGCAGGGCCGCCACCGACGACGAGCCAGCTTCCCGGTTCATCCGCCCGCCCCAGCGTCCCCGCGCCGAAGCGCTGTTCACGGCCTGCTGCCGGATTCACCGTGCAGGTGATCGGCAGGCCCTTGAAGACGCGGGCGATGCAGCCCTGATTGCCGCGGATGCAATGGTAGACCTCGTCGTCCCTGTCCTCACGCACCTTGTTCGCAAACTCCGGATCCGCGATCTGGGCACGCGTCATCGCGACCATGTCCGCCTTACCCGAGGAGACGATCTCCTCGGCGAGCACGGGGTCCTTGATCCCACCAACGGTGAAAACGGGCAGTCCAACTGCGGCCTTCACCTGCGCAGTCAGGTCGACGAGGTAGCCGTCGGGGACGTCCGAGGGCTCGATAGCGCGGAAGATGTTGTGGTAGCCGGCGGCGGTGACGTTGACGTAATCGATGTCGCCGTCGTCCTCGAGCGTTCGCGACACGCGCACCGCGTCCTCCACATCGAGGGCGCCGGGAATGAAGTCGGTCAGACTGATGCGCACACCGACGACCCAGTCCCTCCCGGTGCGACGACGGACCTCCTCGATCACCTCGCGGGCGAACCGCAGCCGGTTCTCGAACGAGCCGCCGTACTCGTCCGTGCGTTTGTTGTAGAGGGGAGAGAGGAACTGGTGCAAGAGGTAGCTGTGCGAGATGTGCACCTCCGTGCCGTCGAAGCCGCCCTCCCTGGTCAGCTCGGCGGAGCGGCCCCACCACTCGACGACCTCGCGGATGTCCTCGAGCTCCATCTCCTTGGCCGTCTCACCGTAGGCCGGCGACTTGACGGCCGAGGGGCCCCAAAGAACGCGGTAGTCATCAGCAGCGTCACTCAACGCGTTCAGCCCGAAATGGTTCAGCTGAGCGAAGATGGCGGCGCCATGCTCGTGCACAGCATCCGTGAGCTTCCGGTCGGCGTCGAGTGCCTCGGGCAAGTACGCCCACGCGACCCGCGGGAACCCTGTCGTGGACGTAGGGTGGACGACGCGGTTGCCGGTGATCAGCAGCCCCGCCCCGCCTTTCGCGCGCGCTGCCTGATAGGCGACGTTCCGCTGCGAGTCAACGGCGTTGTGGGCGAATAGCTTGACGTGCGCCGTCTGCATGATCCGGTTGCGGACGGCGATGCTGCCAATCTGAAGCGGGCTGAACAGGTGGGGATACGCAGACACGACTCCTCCTACGCGGCTCTTCGGGAGAAATCAATCTAACCCCTCGAACGCTCGCGAAGTCTGATCACGCTGATTCCGCGGCGGACGAGTCGGGCATGGCTTGGCGGTCTTTGCCAGGCGAGCCAAGAGAAGACCATCGCTGCCAACAGGTCACTCGAGAGCCTTCAAGAACTCGAACCGTCGCAACTCCTCCCTACCGCTTGACGGGCCGTCGGTGTGTTCCACCCGTTCGAGCTCCCAGGCGAGCGCGAAGCTGAGACCTAGGTGTAAGTCCCAGGAGCGTTGTTCGTCCGACCTGCCTTGGAGGCTGGTGGTTGCGAAGGCCATCAGCGACTCCAAGGAGGTCGGACGGTGATATTGCACAGGAACGCCAGGACGTGCCCGCGCTCGAGGCGGCTGCTGGTGGATCGGGTGTTGGTCGAGGGCTGGTCGTTGGCGGCGGCGGCCGCGGCCGCCGGCGTCAGCGAGCGGACGGGTTGGAAGTGGGTCGATCGCTTCCGCCGCGAGGGCGAGGCGGGGTTGGCGGATCGCTCGTCGGTGCCGCGCTCCGTGCCCTCACGGACACCGGCGGTGCGGGAGCAGCTGATCCTGCAGTTGCGCGAGTTGCGTTTCACGACGCCCGAGATCGCCGAGACGCTGGGCATGCCGCTCTCGACGGTGGGGGCGGTCGTCAGCCGCAACGGTCTGGGCCGGCTGCCGCGGCTCACGCCTGCCGAGCCGGCCAACAACTACGAGCGGCCGCGGCCGGGCGAGCTCGTGCATATCGACGTCAAGAAGCTGGGCAAGATCGGCCGCCCCGGCCACCGCGTCAACGACAACCGGCGGACGCGCAGCCGCGGGATCGGCTGGGAGTTCGTCCACGTCGCCGTCGACGACGCGACCCGGCTTGCCTACGTCGAGGTGCTCGATGACGAGAAGGGCCAGACCGCCGCCGGCTTCCTGCGCCGCGCGATTGCCTTCTTTGGCCGCTTCGGCATCCGCGTCGAGCGGGTGCTCACCGACAACGGCGCCTGCTACCGCGCGGTCGTGCACGCGCTCGCCTGCAAGGCGCTCGGGATCAGGCATCTCCGCACTCGCCCCTACCGGCCGCGGACGAACGGGAAGGCGGAGCGCTTCATCCGCACGCTCGTCGAGAGCTGGGCCTACGGCGCCGTCTACCGCACCAGCGGCGAACGCGCCGCCGCCCTCGCCGGCTGGCTCGACTGGTACAACCGGCTCAGACCACACCGCTCACTCGGCCGAAAACCACCCCTCACCCGGCTCGCCGAGATGAACAACGCTATTGGGACCAACACCTAGGCCGCGTTCGACGAGCTCGATCCGGTAGCCGTCGAGGCAGATTCGTCTGTCCAGTTCAGCATTCGCGCTGACTCCCACTACGGCGTCGCGGCCACGAGCGAGAGCTCGGCAGCGATCGCCGGTCGTCCTTCGAGTCGTCCGAGCCAGTCGGCGAGCGCTGGACGCGTCCGGACGTCGACGTCGAGGGCAGCTTCCGCGCGGAAGAGCCAGGGTACGTAAGCGCAGTCTGCTAGCCCGTACTCCTCGCCGGACAAGTGGGGCTGCCGGGCGACGAGGTCGGTGAGGCGGTCGAGCGCAGTCCCGAGAGCGTCGCGTGCCGAGCGGGACGAGGGCTCGCGACGCAAGTCGTAGTAGGCATCCCCCAAATTCTCGTCGAAACGCTCGAGAAGGAGCCTGACACGCGCCCGGGCAGCCTGGTCGGCTGGGAGAAGCGGAGGCTCCGGGAAGCGCTCGTCGAGGTACTCGATGAGCACCCGCGACTCGGGCAGCACGAGGCCGTCGTCGTCGAGGACCGGCACTCGCCCAGTGGCGTTCAGGTCATAGATCCAGGCGGGTCGCTCGTCGAGGTCGACATTCACCGTCTCGTACGGAACCGCCTTCTCGGCGAGGACGATGCGGACGCGGGCACAGTACGGACAACGGGCGGCGTCGTAGAGCGTGAGCACGAGCCGATGCTACCCCGCGTGAAGCTCGACGCCACGTCACTGTTCGGCCGGTCTTCGCGGACACGGTCGGCGACGTCGACAGCCACGCGTTCGGTACGCGTGATGACGACTGTTAGGTAGGGGTTGCTACAGCGCTGGTGTGAGGCCGTGGCGGTGCATCACTCGAAGTGGATAACGGCGCCGCGGGGAATGACGAGCGGCTCGCCGGAGCCAACGTCGGTCGGCGTGTCCTCGACGGGGCAGCAGCTCGGCGAGAAGCGCTTCGCCGATCTCCGCGGCCTTCTCCTCGACCTCACCCAGCTGATCGAGAACGCGGGCACGCCGGCCGAACGGTAAGTCGATCATCGGTCCCGAGAGGTTCACCGGGGTGTCCGGGAAGCTCAGTCACGCTCGACTAGCTCAACTCTGTACCCGTCTAGAAAGCGTACGTTCGTAAGTTGATCGTTCACGCGCCGCGCTGCTCGATCAGTTCGACCCGATAGCCGTCCGGGTCGCGGACGAAGCAGAGGCGCGAGCCGCCCTCGCTCACCGTGTACGGGGGGCGTTCCGGCTCGATGCGCTGCGCCGCAAGCCGTTCGAGGGTCGCGTCGAGGTCGTCGACGGTGAGGGCCACGTGGCCGTAGCCCGTGCCGAGCTCGTACGAGTCGACGCCGAAGTTGTACGTCAGCTCGAGCCGGTCGCCGTCCCCCGGCAGGCCCATGAAGATGTTCACCGCCTCGTCCCGGATGGGCAGGCGCCGTCGCTCCTCGAAGCCGAGCGCCTCGTAGAAGGCGACCGACCGCTCGGGGTGGGTGATCCGGTAGCAGGTGTGGATGAGCTCCACAGGTCGAATCCTAGACAGGGAAGGCGAAGACGACGACGTTGTCCGCGTACTGGCGCCGCCCGCGGTCGTAGTCGCCGCCACACGTGACGAGCGTCAGGTAGGGCTTCCCGGCTCCGCTGAACACGAGCTTCGGCGGAAGCTCGTCCTTGGGGAACGAGCGGCGCGCCTCGACGCGGAACCTTTGCGGCGCCCCGCGGGCGAAGCCGACGACCACGACCTCGCCGGGATCGAGCTCGCGCAGCCGGTGGAAGACCCCGCGCCTCCCGTCGAAGTCGACGTGCCCGACGAGGACCGCCGATCCCGGGGCGCCGGGCGAGGGCCCGTGCCGGTACCAGCCGACGACGCTCGCGTCCGCCGGCACCTCGAGCAGCCGGCCGCGGACCCCGACCGGCCGGACGGGCGCGCTCACGCTCAGCGCCCCGATCCGCACCCAGACCGGCCTGCGAGCCGAGGTGGGCCGCAGGTCGGCCAGCCGAGCCGACCGGGTCGCGATCCTGGGAACGCCCGCGCCCGAGGCCGGACCGTTCCGGGGCAGAGTGCGGAGCTCGTCGGGGCCCGCCTCCTCCTGCACGGTTGCCTGGAGAGCGTCGAGCGAGCCCGCCGAGGCCTCGGAGCGGCCGGCGAGCCAGAGGGCGGGCACGGCGACGAGCGTCGCCAGGCTGGCGACGAAGAGCAGGCCGGCGAGGAGGGAGGCCGGCCGCGGCCTCCCCCCTCCGCCTGCTCCTCGCTCAGGCCCGGTTGCGGGCGCGGGCAAGAGCCACTCCGGAGCCGGCCAGACCGGCGGCACCGAGGACGAGCAGCGCGGCGAGCCAGACCGGGAAGGCCTCCTCGGCGGCGAGGCCGCTGTTGCCGGCGGGAGCGCCGGCGGGAGCCGCGCCGAGCCCGGAGACGGTCTGGACGAGGAGGTCGAGGCTCTCCTCCTCGGCCGAGCCGATCGCGTAGACGAAGTACGCCGTTCCTGCCTCGAGCGCGAGGTCGGTGGGGCCCAGAACCGCGTCGGTCGTGCCCGCGGGAGCGACCGCGACGGAGTACGTGCCGGCGGGGACGTCGGCGCCTGCCTCGTCCGGGTTCGCCAGGCCCTCGATGAGCGGCGAGCCGTCGGCGAGGACGTCCACGGTCGGGGCTGCGGCCGTGTGCCGCACCGTCACGCGGGACTCGCCCGCGGCGATCTGCGAGACGTCGTTGACGAAGACCGACAGCGTCGGGGCGCCGCCCTCGTCGAGGTGGGCGACGATGCTCGCGTTCGTCGTGTCCTCGACGGACGCCGAGCCCGTAATCGCCGGGTCGGAGTCGGCGGCGGCGCCGGCCTCGCGGATCTCGATGTCGTAGTCGCCCGCGGGCAGCTCGAGCGGATCGGTGACGGTGCCGGGCTCGAAGCTCTCGAGCGTCAGCTCGCCGTTGACGTAGACGTCGACGGTGAGGCCCGGGACGCCGTGCAGGACGGTAACGCTAGCCGCGTTCGCCTGGGCGGCGGCGCCGAAGGTCGCGACGAGCGCTGCGGCTGCCGCGGCCAGAAAGGTGACAACCTTCATGTCTCTCCTCCTCAGAGGTCGCGAGGCGTCGCTCGTTGCTTAGCCTCTGTTCATGTTCCGTCCATTGTTCGTACGGAATCACGAATCGGTTCGAATGAGGCCGCCGACGTGCGCGCCGCCCCGTTCCGCTCCCTCCAAATGGGGCCACCCCGTGCCACCACCCGCTTTCGAGCGTACTGTGGAAATCCGCGCGCGTGGTGCGCGGATCGTGCCGAGTCTGAGACGGCCCTGTGCCGGTCCGCCCGCGGAGGAGCCGCGACTGACGCGGCCCGGCTAGGGGTCCAGGTCCTCGCGGACGATCCCGAAGAGGATGCCGTCCACCCATTCGCCGTGGCGCCGGTACGCGCGGCGTCGGACGCCCTCCCTGACGAACCCGGCGCGCTCGAAGAGGGCGATCGCCCGCTCGTTGAAGCCGTAGACCTCGAGCTGCACCCGGTGGTAGTCGAGCTCGAGGATCAGGTGGCGGACGAGCGCCCGCGTCGTGCGCCCCGCAAGGCCGCGGCCGCGGCGGCGAGGGTCGAGCATGATCCCGTGCAGGTACGCGATCCGGCTGCGGCGGTTGGCGACCTCGAAGGCGAGCGCGCCGGCCGGCTCCCCGTCCACCTCGAGGACGAAGCGGCCGTGGTGGCTCGGATCCTCCTCGGAGCGGCGCACCTCCTCGAGCAGCTCCTCCGGGGCGCGCGCCGACACGGCCGCCATGAACGGCTCGACCTCGTCGTGGCGGGCCAGCTCGGCCAGGAAGGCGACGTCGGCGGCCACCGCACGCCGGAGCAGGAAGCCCTCGCCCTCGATCGCGCCCGTGCCGCTCATGCCCTCGGGGTCGCCGGCTCGGGCTCGCGCCGCCTCCGCAGGCCCCGCACGTAGCCCGAGCCGAGCGCGACCCCGCCGAGGATGAGGACGAGCCCGAGCGCCGCGTTCAGCGTGATGCGCTCGTCCAGGATGAGGACGCCGTAGAGGAGCGCGGTCGGCGGGAGCAGGTACGTCACGAGCGCCGAGCGAGAGGCGCCGTAGCGGTTCAGCATCCGGTAGAAGAAGAGGAGCGCGACCGCCGTCCCGAAGATCCCCAGGGCCGCGATCGAGCCGAGGGCCTTCCAGCTCGGCAGCTCGTCGGGGAGCTGGAAGAGGGCGAACGGCAGGAGGATGACCATGCCCGTCGCGCACGACGCGGCCGTCGTCACCAGCGGCGACGTGTGCGAGTAGTTGTGCTGGACGAAGTGGTTCGCGCCCGCGTACGAGAGCGACGCCGCCACGACCGCGAGGGTGCCCGCGATCGCCCACCAGCCGCCCTCGGGATGGAAGCCGGTGAGAACGCCGACGCCGACCAGACCGACCAGGATCCCGGCGAGCCTGATCCCGCGCACGCGCTCGCTCGGGTTGAAGCGGAAGGCGAGGAGGACGACGAAGATCGGCACGGACGCGTTCGCGATCGCCGCGATCCCTGAGTCGATGTGCTTCTCCCCCCAGGCGATGAGCGTGAAGGGAAGGGCGGCGTTCAGGAGGCCGACGACCCAGACGCGCCCACCGGTGGCGCGCAGCTCCGAGACGGCGCGGGCGCGGCCGAGGCGGAACGCGAGCACGGGCACGAGCACCGCGGTCGCCAGGACGAGCCGGAAGAACATCATCGCTGTCGGCTCGACCTCGTCGACCGCCACCTTGATGAAGAGGTAGGACGAGCCCCAGATCGCGGCGACGATCGCGAGCAGGGGCACGTAACCGCGGAGCACGCGGAGAGGCTACCTGCGTCCCCACGGCTCGCGATCCGCCACGGGCGCTAGAGTAGGAGTCTCCCTTGAGCTCCGTCGCGGAACAGCCGCTCCACCGGGCGCTCGGCCTGACGGACGGGGAGCACGACCGCATCCGGAGCCTGCTCGGGCGCGACCCGAACGGCTTCGAGCTCGGCGTCTTCTCGCTCCTCTGGTCCGAGCACTGCAGCTACAAGCACTCGGCTCTCCTGCTGAGGCGCTTCCCCACGGACGGGCCTGCGGTGCTCCAGGGGCCGGGGGAGAACGCCGGCGTCGTCGACCTCGGCGGCGGCGAAGCCTGCGCCTTCAAGGTCGAGAGCCACAACCATCCCTCCGCGGTGGAGCCGTTCCAGGGCGCGGCAACCGGCGTCGGCGGCATCCTCCGCGACATCGTCGCCATGGGCGCCCGCCCCGTCGCCCTCCTCGACGGCCTGCGCTTCGGCGAGCCCGGCTTCGCCTTCGAGCGCGCCGTCGGCGGGATCGGCCACTACGGGAACTGCGTCGGCGTGCCCACGGTCGGCGGCGAGGCGGTCTTCGCCGACGCCTATGCCTCCAACCCCCTGGTGAACGCGATGTGCGTCGGCCTGCTCCCGGCCGACCGGGTCACGCGCGCGCAGGCGACGGGCGCCGGCAATCTCGTCGTCCTCTTCGGCGCGACCACGGGCCGCGACGGCATCGGCGGCGCGAGCGTGCTCGCGAGCCAGGAGCTCTCCGGCGAGGACGCGGACAAGCGTCCGACCGTGCAGATCGGCGATCCCTTCACCGGGAAGAAGTTGATCGAGGCGAGCCTCGAGCTCGTCGAGCGGGGGCTCGTCGCCTCGCTGCAGGACTGCGGCGCGGCCGGTCTCGCCTCCTCGCTCGCCGAGATGGCCGGCCGCGGCGGGGCCGGCATCGACGTGCACCTCGACCGCGTCCCCCTGCGGGAGCCCGGCCTCGAGCCGGTCGAGATCATGATCTCCGAGAGCCAGGAGAGGATGGTGGCCGTCGTCGAGCCCGAGCGGCTCGCCGCGGTCGAGGAGGTGTGCGTCCGCTGGGAGCTCCACTACGGCGAGGTCGGCGTCGTCACCGATTCCGGCCTCCTGCGCGCCTTCCACGACGGCGAGGAGGTGGGCGCGATCCCGGTCGAACACCTGACTGAGGAGGCGCCGCGCTACCGCGTCGAGACGCGGGAGCGGCCGCTGGCCGAGCCGATCGAGCACCCGCCGATCGTCCCCGAGCAGGAGGAGTTGCTCGCGCTCCTGGCCTCGCCGAACGTCCGCAGCCGCCGGCCGGTCTGGGAGCGCTACGACCACCTCGTCGGGTCACGCACCGTGCGCCGTCCCGGGCTCGACGCGGCCGTGCTACGGCTGCGCCCCTCCCTGCGCGGGCTCGCGGTGTCTCTCGACGGCCCCGGGCGGGCGGCCGCACTCGACCCGCGGGCGGCGGGGGCGCGCGCCGTCTTCGAGGCCGCACGGAACGTCGCCTGCGCCGGCGGACGGCCGCTGGCAGTCACCGACTGCCTCAACTTCGGCAACCCCGAGAAGCCCGAGGTCGCCTGGGAGCTCGTGGAGGCGATCGAAGGCATGGCGCGCGCGTGCGAGCTGCTCCGCATCCCGGTCGTCTCGGGCAACGTCTCGCTCTACAACGAGACCGACGGGCGCGCGATCGACCCGACCCCGGTCGTCGGTTGTGTCGGCCTGGTCGCCGACGTGCGCGCCGTCCCCGGCGCCTGGCGGGAGGGCGACGTCGTCCTCGTCGCCGGCGGCGGCGAGGCCTCGCTGGACGGCTCCGAGTACCAGGCGCAGTTCCTCGGCGGCCCCGCCGGCCGGCCGGCCGAGGTCGACCACGTCGCCGAGGTCGCGCTCGTCCACTTCCTCTGGCGCTCGGCCATGCGCCTCTCCGCCGCCCACGACGTCTCCGAAGGCGGGCTCGCGGTCGCGCTCGCCGAGCTGGCCCTCCACTCGGGGATCGGGGCGGACGTCGCGCTCGACCCGGACGCGCGGGCCTGGTTCGGCGAGGGCGCCGCGCTGGCCGTCGTCGCCTGCCCGCCCGACCGGGCCGAAGGGCTCGAGGGAGTCGGGCTGCGGCGGGTCGGCGTCGTCGGCGGCGACCGCCTCCTCGGCGTGCCCCTCGCCGACCTCCGCCGCGCCTTCGAGGGCGGGCCGGCCTGATGTGCGGCATCTTCGGCATCCACGCTCCCGAGCGCGACGTGGCCCGGCTCACGTACTTCGGGCTCTTCGCCTTGCAGCACCGCGGGCAGGAGTCCGCCGGGATCGCGGTCTCGGACCGGCGCAGGCTCACGGCCCTGCGCGACATGGGCCTCGTGACCCAGGTCTTCTCGGAGCAGAAGCTCCGCGGCCTCCGCGGCCAGGTGGCGATCGGGCACAGCCGCTACTCGACGACGGGCTCGACGCACTGGTCGAACGCGCAACCGATCGTCCAGCACGGACCGGCGCGCACCGTCGCGCTCGCGCACAACGGCAACCTCACGAACACCGGCGAGCTGCGGGCGGAGCTCCTGCGCTCGGGCGCGCGGCTCTCCTCCACGTCCGACACCGAGGTGATCGCGGCCCTCGTCGCGCGCGACGAGCGGCCGCTCGAGGAGGCAGTGGCGGCGGCGATGGCGCAGATCGAGGGCGCGTTCTCGGCCGTGCTCCTCTCCGAGGGGAAGCTCGTCGGCTTCCGTGACCCGGACGGGATCCGGCCGCTCGTGCTCGGCCGCCTCGGAGACGATCACCTGCTCGCGTCGGAGACGTGCGCGTTCGACCTGATCGGCGCCGAGCCGGTGCGTGAGCTCCGGCCCGGGGAGCTCGTCGTCGTCGACGACAAGGGTATGCGGGCGATCCAGGCGGTCGAGCCGCACGACGGCGGCGCGCTCTGCATCTTCGAGTTCATCTACTTCGCGCGGCCCGACTCGACCCTGCGCGGTGTCGAGCTGCACGGCGCGCGCGTGCGCATGGGCGAGCAACTCGCGAGGGAAGCGCCGGCCGACGCCGACCTCGTGATGGCGATCCCGGACTCGGGCACGCCCGCCGCGATCGGCTTCGCGCGCGCGAGCGGGATCCCGTTCCAGGAGGGGCTGATCAAGAACCGCTACGTCGGGCGCACGTTCATCCAGCCCGACCAGAGCCTGCGCGAGCACGGCATCCGCATGAAGTTCAACCCGCTCGCCGAGGTGAGTGGGAAGCGCGTCGTCGTCGTCGACGACTCGATCGTGCGCGGCTCGACGACGCGGCAGATCGTGGCGACGCTCTTCGAGGCGGGCGCCGTCGAGGTGCACGTGCGGGTCTCCTCGCCGCCGATCGTCTCGCCGTGCTTCTACGGGATCGACATGGCAGGAGAGGACGAGCTGATCGCCGCCGGGCGCGAGGTCAACGAGGTGCGGGAGCTGATCGGGGCCACGTCGCTCGCCTACCTCTCCCTCGACGGCCTCCAGGAGGCGACGCGGCGGCCCGCAAACTCGTTCTGCCGCGCGTGCCTGACGAAGGCCTACCCGACGCGGATCCCGGACGACCTCCGCCTGGCAAAGCTCCGCTTCGAGCGCACACCGGCCTGAGCCGCGGACCAGGGCCCAGGCCTCCCCGGCCGCGTCTCGGTGCCTGGCACCAGGCGTGCCCCTCGCGGCCGGTGCGCGCGGCCGCGTCCGATCCCGACGCCTGTGGACGGCCCTCCGGTCCTGGAGCCGGCTCGCGGCTCCTCCGTTCACTTTTCGTCCACCGGGAGCCATGGCCCGGGGTCCGACCCCGGGGCGTGGCCGGAGGGGACGGGTGCTGGCCGGCGGCGGGCGCTAGTCGAGCCCGCCGACGTCGAGGACGACCGTGCGCAGGTCGGTCATGTCGAGCATCGTGTAGCGCCCGCCGATCCGGCCCCAGCCGGTGCGCGTCCCGGAGGCGCCGCCGAACGGCTCGTGGGCCTCCCAGTAGTCGGTCGAGTCGTTGACGACGACGTTCCCGACCTGGAGGTTGTCCAGGTAGCGGAACGCCCGGCGCAAGCTCGTCGTGTAGACGGCCGCCTGGAGCCCGAGGTGCGAGTCGTTGGCGACCGCGAGCGCCTCGTCGTCGTCCGCGACCGAGATCAGCGGTACGATCGGGCCGAACGTCTCGTCGCGGTTGATGAGCGTGTCCGTGCCGACGCCGGCGACGACGGTCGGCTGGTAGTAGAGCCGGGTCGGGCGGCCGTCGTCGCGCGCGCCGCCGACGACGACCTCTGCGCCCTTCGCCGCCGCGTCCTCGAGGTGCGCGTCCATCTTCGCCGCCGTCGGCTCGTTGTTCATCGGGCCGACGAGCGTCCCGTCCTCGAAGGGATCGCCGAGAGGCCAGCGCCCGGCCTCCTCGACGACGGCGGCGAGGAAATCGTCGTGCACCCGCTTGTCCACGAGGACGCGCTCCGTCGCGCAGCAGACCTGCCCGGCGCAGAAGAAGCCGCCGTAGACGGCGCCTTTCGCCGCCGCGTCGAGGTCGGCGTCGGCGCAGACGACGACCGGGCCGTTCCCGCTCGCCTCGATCAGCGAGCGCTTGAGCCCCGCGGCCTGCACGATCTTCTCCGCCGTCGTGTGCGAGCCGACGAAGCCCACGCAGTCGACGTTCTCGTCCCGGATCAGCCGCTCGCCCACCGCGCCGTCGCCGTAGACGACGTTGACGACGCCCGCGGGCAGCCCGGCGTCGGCCATGATCTGCATGAAGTTCGCCATCGAGACCGGCGTCCACTCGGACGGCTTCACGACGATCGTGTTCCCCGCCGCGATCCCCGGCGCGATCAGCTCCACGGGGATCAGCGTGGGAAAGTTCCAGGGCGTGATGCAGGCGTAGACGCCGTTCGGCTTGCGGAACGTGAGGATGCGCTTGTTCACGTCCTGGGACGGGATCACGGCCGTCTCCATCCGCTTCACGTCCTCGGCGGCGAGGCGGAAGTTCTCGGCCGTCTCCTCGATGTCCGGGATCGCCTCGGCGGCGTACGGCTTCCCCTGCTCGAGCGAGAGCTCGCGGGCGAACGGCTCCTTGCGCTCCTCGATCAGGTCGGCGATCCGGTGGCAGACCTCGGCCCGCTCCCACGCCGAGAGCGCCGCCCAGCGGTGCTGCGCTTCCCGCGCCGCCCGGGCCGCGCGGGCGACGTCCTCCTCGCTCGCGTCCGGCCCCTCGGCGATCGTCTCGCCGGTGACCGGCGAGACGATCGCGCGCGCCGCCTCGCCGGTCGAGGCGACCTACTCGCCGCCGACGAAGTTCTCGAGCCGCCTCACTGCATCCGCTCCCAGGCCTCGTCGAGGACCTGCCGGAGGACGCCGACCATGACGTCGAACTCCTCCGGCCCGGCCACGAGCGGCGGGGCGAACTGGGCGCAGGTCTCGCCGCGGTCGTCGAAGCGCATGTAGACCCCGAGCTCCCGCGCGCGCGGCGTGAGGAACTTCTTGATCAGCTCGTCGCGCTCGGCGGGCGCGAAGGTCTCCTTCGTCTCCTTGTCCTTGACGAGCTCGAGCGAGTAGAAGTACCCGTCCCCGCGCACGTCGCCGACCATCGGGTGCTCGGCGAGGAGCGTCTCGCAGCGCGCGCGCAGCTCGGGCCCGAGCCGCTGCGAACGCCCGACGAGGTCCTCGCGCTCGTAGACGTCGAGGTTGGCGAGCGCGACCGCGCACGAGAGGGGGTGCCCGCCGAACGTGATCCCGTGGACGAACGACGACGTCGCCTCGGCGAAAAACGGCTCCACGACCTTCGGGGTCGCCACCACCGCGCCGAGCGGCGCGTAGGCGGAGGTGATCCCCTTCGCGAGCGTCATCAGGTCGGGCTCGATCCCGTAGCGGGTCGTCCCGAACCAGTCGCCCACGCGGCCGAAGCCGCAGATGACCTCGTCGGCGACGAGGAGGAGGCCGTGCTCGTCGCAGATCTCCCGCACCCGCTCGAAGTAGCCGGGCGGCGGCGTGATCGAGCCGGCCGAGTTCTGCACCGGCTCGAGGATCACGGCGGCGACCGTCTCGGGCCCCTCGTTGACGACGATCGCGTCGATCTCGTCCGCGCAGCGGAGCGTGCAGCCGGGCTTCTCCGCGCAGTAGGGGCAGCGGTACCGGTACGGCATCGGCGCGCGCAGGCACCCGGGCAGGAGCGGCTCGAACTGGGAGCGGAGCGCCGGGCTGCCGTTGATCGAGAGAGCGCCCAGCGTCGTCCCGTGGTAGGCGCTCCGCCGCGAGACGTACTTGTGGCGGGTCGGCTCACCCCGCAGCCGGTGATACTGGCGCGCCACCTTGAGCGCCGACTCGACCGCCTCCGAGCCGCCGCCGACGAAGAAGATCCGCCCCACGTCAACCGGCAGGAGCCCCGTCAGCCGCTCCGCCAGCTCGAGCGAGGGCGGCGTCGCGAACCCCACCCAGTTCGTGAAGAACGGGAGCTGCTCGAGCTGGCGCCTCGCGGCCTCGGCGATCTCGGGCCACGGCCCGTAGCCGATGTTGACGCAGTAGAGGGCCGAAAGGGCGTCGAGGTAGCGGTTGCCCTCGCTGTCCCAGATGTGGCAGCCCTCGGCGCGCTCGATCACGAGCCGGCTCGCGCCGGCGGGCGTGAAGTGCCGCCACAGGTGGTCGGTTGTCGGATCCGTGCCGATCGTCGTCAAGAAGCGCTCCTTCCGTTCCTGGCCGCGAGGGCCTGTCTGGACTTGACCGCGAGCCAGAGCTCCATGCGCTGCTCCGGGTCGTCGGGATGTCTACCCGTCTGCTCGCGCAGCCGCTCCATCCGGTAGCGCAGCGTGTGGCGGTGAACGCCGAGCGCCTCGGCAGCGTCGCTCCAGCGGCAGCCGGAGTCGAGCAGCGCGGCGAGCGAGTCCATCAGCCGGCCGCTGCCGGCCACGGGGCCGAGGACGCGGTCGACGAAGGCCTCGAGCGAGGCGTCCGGGAGGCTGAGCAGGAGCTCGAGCGAGCCGAGGTCGCGGTACGAGGCCACGTCGCCGCCGGAGGCGTCGAGGGCCGCGCGCGCCTCGAGGAGGCTGCGCCCGAGCGCGCGCCCCACGCCCGGGCGGCCTACCCCGAGCCGCGCCGGCGGGCCGGACTTCACGATCGCCTCGGCGAGGGCGAGCGCGTCGTCCTCGCTCGCGGCCTCGACGAGGAAGGCGGCGCGGTCGCGCCGCGCCGCCGAGAGGTAGCGGACGTGGCGGCTGTCGAGCTCGTCCGCGACCTCGGCGCGGAGGTTCTCCGGGCTCTCGCCGTTCGCCGGCACGGCCAGGAGGGCCGCGTGAGCGGCTTCGGGCTCGAGGCCGAACGCGACCATCCGCCTCCCCGCCTCGCGATCGTCGAGGCGCTCCTCCTCGAGGTCGTCGAGGAGGTCGCCTGCGAGCCGGAGCTCGGCTGCGCTCACCGCCCGGCGGCGCGAGAGCTCGAACGCGAGCGCCGTCTGGCCGTGGTGGAGGACGAGCCTGTCGTACTCGCCGAACGGCCGCCCCTCGCGCGCGGCGCGGAGCGTCGCCACCTCCCCGTCGGCCACGACCGGCAGCTCGAGGGCGCCCTCGAAGGAGGCGCGTCTACGGCCGTGGCGCTCGCCGAGGACGCGCCCGTGATCGTCGACGAGCGCGAGGCTGCAGTCGAGGTGGTTGCAGACGACCGCGAGGAGAGCTTCGACCCCGCGGCTCTTCAGGACCGCCTCGGCGAGCCGCTCGTGCACGGCCAACGCGCGCGTCTGCTGCTCGAGCTGCTCGTTGGCCAGGTGCGTGAACGCCGCCTTGGTGATGGCGACGAAGGGAACCTCGTAGGGGACGGCCAGGACCGGGAAGGAGAGCGCATCCGCCTCCTCGACGACGGGCGCCGGGACCTCCGGGAACCCGAAGCCCGTGCCGAAGCCGAGCCCCGCGAGCCCGTGGTCGGCCAGCCGCCGGACGTAGGCGCGCTGCTCCGCGGGCCGCTCGCCGACGCCGAGGCCGGTCGTGAGCAGGAACTCGCCGCCCTCGAGGAACCGCGTCGGGTCCGCGAGCTCGGAGACGTGCAGCCAGCTCACGGCGCTCCCGAGCCCGTCGCCCCCGGCAGCCACGGTCAGCCCGAGCGCACGCATGCTCGCAATGTCCCGAACGGTCAGCATTTCGACGTCAAGGCCAAACGCTACGCGGGTCCCGCGCCGGAATCAACGGGAAACCCGGGATTCCTCCCGCCGTCCGTTCGACGCGCGGGCCAGAAACGGTCGGACGAACAGGGCTGCGGTGGCCGCCCGTCCGCGCTGCGAGCGAGAATCGGCCTGCGAACCCACGACGAAGGGGGGGCCTTGTGATCGAGATCCGACGTCCCGGAGGACGAGAGCACGCCGTGCCGCGGCCGCGCTCGCGCTTGCCTGCCTCGTCGTCGCCTCCTCGCCGGCGACGGCCGCCAACGACGAGGGGGCCGACGCCGCGGCTGCGCTTCTCCCGGACGTCCAGACGGTCGTCCCGCAGCATCTTCAGCTCCAGAACAAGCAGCAACGCGACATTCTGCGGTTCTCGAACGGGATCGCCAACACGGGCCCGGGCCCGTGGGCGCTCAGGCCGGAGCCCTCGCTGGACGTCGCGCGGGCGCTCGGGCTGACGACCGTGTCCGCGGTCCAGGAGCTGCGCGACTCGGGCGCCTACTATCGCTGCGGCGAGCAGCCGAAGCAGGTGACCGAGTGCTACGAGGTCGTCTCCGAGCACGTCGCCGGAGTGTTCGAGTTCCACCCGGCGCACAACCACTGGCACATCGGGGACACCGCCCTTTTCGAGGTACGGCAGGGAAGCCCGACGGGACCGGTCGTCGGCGGGAACTCGATCAAGACGACGTTCTGCCTCGTCGACTCCTACAAGCTCGTCGGCAATCAGCCGACGAAGGAGCGGACGTTCTGGGACTGCTACGCGAGCTTCCAGGGGATCTCCTCGGGCTGGGTCGACCAGTACCACCAGTCGACGCCCGGCCAGCAACTCGACGTCACCGACGTGCCCGACGGGGACGACTACTACCTCGTCACCACCGCCAACCACGCCGACGTCTTCCAGGAGGCGAACCCGGGCAACAACAGCGGCTGGGTTCGCTTCCGGCTCGACACCCAGGGCGGGAACCGCAAGATCGAGGTGACCGGGCACTCCCCGTGCGTCATGGGCACGGGGCTCTGCGGCGAGAACGCGACGAACCGCTGAGAGCGAGCGCAGGGGGTCCGGCCTGGCCCGGCCCCCGCGCGCCTACCGGCCTTCGTAGACCTTGCCGGCCTTGGCGATCCCCCGGGCGAGGATGAAGACGGAGGCGAGGACGACGGTGGCGGTCAGGAACTGCGTCCAGGACACGGCGTCGGCGGCGACCGTGACGACGAGCGCGACGAGCCACGCGAGCAGGAAGACCACGAGCTCGCCGGGGGGAGCGGTCATGGGCGGCATCGGGTAGGTCGGGCGCTCGTAGCTCGGCGCGGGGGGCGGCGGGGGCGGCGGCGTGCTCGACATGCGTCCTCCTTCGTCGCGGTCGCGGTCATGCTATCGCGCGGCGTGGCCGATCCGGGAGACCCGGTCGTTACGATGGCCCGGCCCGGTGCAGCTCTTCCACTACCACCTCGTCACGAGCAAGGTCCGGCTCCTGGAGGCCCGCTACCTCGGCAAGCTCGGGTTCCGTCTGATCGGCCGCTACGGGTGGCGGGGCGAGTCGTCCGAATGGTTCGAGCCGGGCACCTCCTGGGAGGAGCTCGACGCCGCGGGGTTTCGCCTGCGACTCGTCGAGCTCGTCTGCGGCGCGGTCGACGTCGTCCTCCAGCCCGGCCACTGGGAGCACCCGCGCGTCGACCACGTCGGCATCGTCCTCGACGAGGACGCCTACACGCAGGCCCTCGAGCGCGCGAGCGACCTCGGCCTGAAGATCCAGGACCACCCGGGCAAGCGCACGTTCGTCGCCACCGAGGCGGGCTACCGGCTCGAGCTGCACCCGCCGCGCGAGTGGATCGACGAGCTGACGGCGAACGCCGACGAGCTCCGTCTCGGCGAGCTCCACCTCCGTGCGCACGACCCGGATGAGAAGGCGGTCGCGCTGGCGGAGATCCTCGGCGTCGACCGCGTCGAGGCCGACGTGCTCGTGGGCGACACGCTCGTCCGCTTCCTTCCCGACGGGCCCGAGGGGCGGCCGGAGCTCGTGGCCGAGGTGCTCCTGTGACCTCCTACGGCGAGGCGGGCGTCTCGCTGGCGAAGGCGGAGGGGGTGGTCGCGCGCCTGCGGGAGGCCGTCGAGTCCACGCGCACCCCGCAGGTCGCGGGCGGCCTCGGCGGCTTCGCGGGGCTCTACGCGCTCGACCGGGAGCGGCTGCTCGCGGCGACGACGGACGGGGTCGGCACGAAGATCGTCCTCGCCCGCCGCACCGGCCGGCTCTTCGACGCGGGCGTCGACCTCGCCGCGCACTGCGCGAACGACCTGCTCACGACGGGCGCCGACCCGCTCTTCTTCCTCGACTACGCCGCCGCCGGCTCGCTGGACCTCGCCGCGGTGGCCGACCTCGTCGCCGGCGCCGCGTCCGTCTGCCGCCGCATCGGCTGCGCGATCCTCGGCGGCGAGACGGCCGAGCTGCCCGGCATCTACCGCGAGGGCGAGCTCGACTTCGCCGGGACGATGGTCGGTCTCGTCCGCCGCGGCGACCTCGTCGACGGCTCCCGCTGCGAGCCCGGCGACGCCGTGCTGGGCCTTCCCTCGTCCGGGCTGCACGCGAACGGGTTCACGCTCGTCCGCAGCCTGCTCGGGGAGGAGCCGTTCGACGCCGACCTCCTCCTCGCGCCGACGCGGCTCTACGCCGACGACGTCCGCGCCCTGCGGGCGGGCAGCGACGTACGCGCGCTCGCCCACGTCACGGGCGGCGGCATCCCGGGGAACCTGCCGCGCGCGCTCCCGCGCGGGCTCGGTGCGCGCGTCGACCCGGGGTCATGGGAGCGCCCGCCGGTCTTCGCCTGGCTCGACGAGCGCGGGGTGACGGAGGACGAGCAGCGGCGCGTCTTCAACCTCGGGATCGGCTACTGCGCCGTCGTGCCGGCGGCGGAGGCGGAGCGGGCGGGCTTCCCGGTCGTCGGCCGGCTCGAGGAGGGCGTCGAGGGCGTCCAGTGGACGGACCGCGCGTGATCGGCGTCCTCGTCTCGGGCCGGGGCTCGAACCTCCAGGCCCTCCTCGACGGGGGCCTGCCGGTGGCGGCCGTCGCCTCGAACGTCGCCGGGGCGGGCGCGCTCGAGCGCGCCGAGAGGGCCGGGGTGCCGACCGCGGTCTTCGCGCTCGAGGACTACGCCTCCCGCGAGGAGCGCGACCTCGCCATGGCGGACTGGCTCGCCGGCCACGGCGCCGAGACCGTCGTCTGTGCCGGGTACATGCACCTGCTCACGCCCGCCTTCCTCGAGCGGTACACGGCCATCAACGTCCACCCCTCTCTCCTGCCTGCGTTCCCGGGGACGACGCCGATCGAGGACGCGCTCGCGGCCGGGGCCGGAGAGACCGGCGTCACCGTGCACTTCGTCGACGAGGGCGTGGACACGGGCCCGGCGATCGCCCAGGAGCGGATCCCGATCGAGCCCGGGGACACGCCCGAGACGCTGCGCGCGCGGATCCAGGCGGTCGAGCACCGCCTCCTCCCGGAGGTCGTCGGCCGCTATCTGGCCGGCAATCTACGCTCCTGACCGATGGAGATCCGGCGGGCCCTCATCTCCGTGTTCGACAAGACCGGCCTCGACGACTTCGCGCGCGGCCTCTCCGACGCGGGCATCGAGATCGTGGCGAGCGGCGGCACGGCCGGGTACGTGGCCGAGCTCGGCATCGACGTCGTCCCCGTGGAGGACGTGACCGACGTGCCCGAGCTGCTCGGCGGGCGCGTGAAGACGCTCCACCCCCGCATCCACGCGGGCATCCTCGCCCGCCGGAGCCGCGAGGAGGACCTCGAGGAGCTACGCGGGCAGGGCATCGGCACCTTCGAGCTCGTCTGCGTCAACCTCTATCCCTTCCAGAGCGTGACGGCGCAACGCAACGTCCGCGAGGAGGAGGCCGTCGAGATGATCGACATCGGCGGGCCTGCGCTCCTGCGCGCCGCCGCAAAGAGCTTCGTGGACGTCGTCCCGGTCTGCGAGCCGGGTCGCTACGGGGAGATCCTGGAGCGCATCCGGGACGAGGGCGTGGACCTCGCCCTCCGGCGGCGGCTCGCGGCCGAGGCCTTCGCGCACACGGCCGCGTACGAGGCCTCGATCGCCTCCTGGTTCGCCGACGTCGAGACCTTCCCGCCGCGCCTCCTCCTCTCGCTCGAGAAGACCGCCGACCTGGTCTACGGCGAGAACCCGCACCAGCGCGGCGCCTACTACGCGGAGGCCGGCGTCCGCCGCCACCTCCTCTCCCGCGTCGAGCAGCTCCACGGGAAGGAGCTCTCCTTCAACAACCTCAACGACCTCGACGCCGCGCGCGGGCTCGCGCGCGAGTTCGAGCTCCCGACCTGCGTCGTCGTCAAGCACGCGAACCCGTGCGGCTGCGCCGTCGCCCGGTCGATCGAGGAGGCCTACGGGAAGGCCCTCGCCGCCGACCCGCTCTCGGCGTACGGGGGCGTCGTCGCGCTCAACCGCAAGGTGACGCCGGAGCTCGGAGCGCGCATCGCGGAGCAGTTCGTCGAGGTCCTGATCGCGCCCGAGTACGAGGACGGGGCGCTCGAGGCCCTCAGGGCGAAGCCGGCGCTCCGGATCCTCCGCGACCGCGAGCGGCGCGGGCCGACCCCCGGGGACCGTGACTACAAGCGCGTCCTCGGCGGCTTCCTCGTCCAGGACGCCGACGCCGAGGTGGACGACCGCGAGGGGATGCGCGTGGTGACCCAGCGCCATCCGGACGAGGCCGTCTGGGGCGACCTCCTCTTCGCGTGGCGGGTCGCCAAGCACGTCGCCTCGAACGCGATCGTGCTGGCCAAGGACCTGCGGACGGTGGGCATCGGCGCCGGGCAGATGAGCCGGGTGGACGCCGTCCGGCTCGCAGTCGAGAAGGCAGCCGAGCACGGCCACGACCTTGCCGGCGCGGTGCTCGCCTCCGACGCGTTCTTCCCCTTCCCCGACGGCCCTCGGCTCGCCCTCGAGGCGGGCGTCGGTGCGATGATCCAGCCGGGCGGCTCGAAGCGCGACGACGAGGTGGCCGCGGCCGTCGAGGAGGCGGGCGCGGCGATGGTCTTCACCTCCCGCCGCCACTTCCGCCACTGACCGTCGGCGCACCGAATACGCTACCCGCCGTGGCGCGCGACTACCCGACCGTCCTCGACCTCGTCGGCGGGACCCCGCTCGTCCGGCTTCAGCGCCTCGCCGCCGAGGACGGGCCGACGCTCCTCGCCAAGCTCGAGTTCATGAACCCGGGTGGGAGCGTGAAGGACCGGATCGGGCTGCGGCTGATCGAGGCCGCCGAGCGCGAGGGGAAGCTGCGACCGGGGGGCACGATCGTCGAGCCGACGAGCGGGAACACCGGCGTCGGGCTGGCGATGGCGGCGGCGCTCAAGGGGTACCGCTGCGTCTTCGTCATGCCGGACAAGATCGCCGAGGAGAAGCGCGCGCTGCTCCGCGCCTACGGCGCCGAGGTCGTCATCTGCCCGACCGCCGTGCCGCCCGGGTCGCCGGAGAGCTACTACTCGGTCTCGAACCGCCTCGCCGAGGAGATCCCGGGGGCGTTCAAGCCCGACCAGTACTCCAACCAGGAGAACCCGCAGGCTCACTACGAGACGACCGGGCCGGAGCTCTGGGAGCAGACGGGCGGGGAGATCGACGCGATCGTCTTCTCCGTCGGCACGGGCGGGACGATCACGGGGACGGCGCGCTACCTGCAGGAGCGCAGGCCGGACCTCCTCGTCGTCGGCGCCGACCCGGAGGGCTCGATCTTCTCACAGCCCGACAACGTCCACCCGTACCTCGTCGAGGGGATCGGCGAGGACTTCTGGCCGGAGACGTTCGACCCGTCGGTCGTCGACGAGTACGTGACCGTCTCGGACCGCGACTCGTTCCGTACCGCGCGCCGCCTGGCTCGCGAGGAGGGGATCCTCGCAGGAGGCTCCGGCGGGACGGCTGTGTGGGCGCTGCTCCAGGTGGCGAAGCGGTTCGGGCCCGAGGCGACGCTCGTCACCCTCGTCCCGGACTCGGGGCGCGGCTACCTCTCGAAGCTCTACGACGACAACTGGCTCATGGAGCACGGGTTCCTCGAGCGCGGAGCGCCGCCGCCGACCATCGAGGAGGTGCTCGCGTTCAGGCGGTCCGGCGCGCCGGACGTGCCCGAGCTCGTGACCGTGGACTCCCACCAGAAGGTCGGCGAGGCGATCGAGCTCATGCAGCGGTACGGGATCTCGCAGATCCCGGTGCTCCGCCACGACGGCGCCGAGTCCCTCGCGGACATCGTCGGCTCGATCCGCGAGCGTGGTCTCTTCGAGCGCGTCTTCAAGAGCCCGGACGCCCTCTCGGAGGACATCGCGGCCGCGATGGAGCCGCCGCTCCCCGCCGTCGAGATCGACGAGTCCGTGGACACGGTCTTCGCCGACCTCTCGGCCGGGAACCCCGCCGTCGTCGTCGCCCGCGGCGGCCGGCCGGTCGGCGTCCTCACACGGGCGGACCTCCTCGAGTACCTGGCCCACGGCCGCCAGGCCGCCGAGGCCTAGTCCCCCAACGGGCATACACTGAAGCCGTGGAGTTCGAGACGCGCGCCATCCACGAGGGGCAGGAGCCGGATCCCACTACGGGGGCGGTGATCACCCCGATCTACCAGACCTCGACGTTCGCCCACGAGCGCGTCGGGGTGCACAAGGGCTACGACTACTCGCGCTCGGGCAACCCGACGAGGACGGCGCTCGAGACCTGCCTCGCCTCGCTCGAGAGCGCCGAGCACGGGCTCGCCTACTCCTCCGGCCTCGGCGCCACGACGACGATCATGCACCTCGTCGACCCGGGCGAGCGGGTCGTCTCCGTGAACGACGTCTACGGCGGCGTCTACCGCATGTTCTCGCAGGTCTACGAGCCGAAGGGCTACGACTTCACCTACCTCTCGGCGGAGGAGATCGAGGCCGAGCTTGCCGAGCACCTCGACGAGCGAACGCGCCTCGTCTGGCTGGAGACGCCGACGAACCCGCTCCTGAACGTGATCGACATCCAGCGGGCGGCCGACGCCGCCCACGCCGCCGGCGCGCTCGTGGTCGTGGACAACACATTCGCCACGCCCTACCTCCAGCGCCCGCTCGAGCTCGGCGCCGACCTCGTCGTCCACTCGACGACGAAGTACCTGGGCGGCCACTCCGACGTCATCGGCGGCTTCGTCGCCACGAACGACGCCGCCCTCGCCGAGCGCCTCCGCTTCCTGCAGAAGTCGCTCGGCGCGGTCCCCGGCCCGTTCGACGCCTGGCTCGTCCTCCGCGGCCTGAAGACGCTGGCCGTCCGCATGGAGCGCCACTCGGAGAACGCGCGCGCGGTCGCCGCCTTTCTCTCCGGCCATCCTGCCGTCGAGCGCGTCCTCTACCCGGGCCTTCCCGACCACCCCGGACACGAGCTCGCCGCCCGGCAGATGCGGGACTTCGGGGGCATGATCTCGTTCGTCGTCGCCGACCCGGAGGAGGCCGCCGACCTCGTCGCGCGCACGAAGGTCTGGACGCTCGCCGAGAGCCTCGGCGGCGTCGAGAGCCTCATCGAGGTGCCGGCGACGATGACGCACGCCTCCACCGCCGACGCGCCGTTCGCCGTCCCGGCGAGCCTCGTCCGCCTCTCGGTCGGGATCGAGTCGGCCGCCGACCTCGTCGCCGACCTCGAGGAGGCGCTCGCCCCGCTCGCGGCCGCGGCGAAGACCGCCCGGGCCTAGGACGGCGCCGCGGCGCGCTCGAGCGCGAGCGCGTACGCCGCCTCGTAGTCGCGCACCATCCGCGCCGAGGAGAACCGCTCCTCGACCGAGCGGCGGCACTCCGCGGGCTCGATCCGGTCGGCGTCGCCGAGGGCGGCCACCATCTCCCGGTAGTTGTCGACGACGATCCCCGAGCGCCCGTGCTCGATCACCTCCGACACGGCGCCCCAGCGCGTGGCGATCACCGGCGTCCCGCAGGCCATCGACTCGATCATCACGAGCCCGAACGGCTCCTCCCACTCGATCGGGAAGAGCGTCGCCCGCGCCTTCTGGAGGAGCGCCACCTTCTTGCCGTGGCTCGTCTCGCCGAGGTACTCGACGCCATCCCCGAGGTGGGGCGCGACCTGAGCCTCGAAGTATTCCCATTCCGCCGGCTCGCGCATCTTCCCGGCGATCCGCAGGGGCACGCCCGCCTCGCGCGCGACCTCGATCGCGCGGTGGCAGCCCTTCTCCGGGCTCATGCGACCGAGGAAGAGGAGGTACTCCCCTCGCTCGGGGTGCACCGGGTAGGCGTCGAGGTCGAGCGCGTTCGGGCAGTTCGCCACCCACGGCAGGTCCGGCCGGGGCTTGCGCTGGTTGAGCGAAAGCGAGATCAGCCCGACGCCGGGGGCGACGCGGGCGAGCGAGGCGTAGAGCTCGCCGTCGGCGCCCGTCAGCGGGCCGTGCACCGTGTGGACGACGGGGGTCGCCACCGCGGCGCCCAGAGCGGCCCCGAGCGGCCCGGAGTGGTCGTTGACGATGTCGAACTCCTCCGCGCGTTCGTAGCAGGCGAGCGCGTGACGCAGCTCGGGGCCGGTCTTGCCGATCTGTTCCGAGGGCGCCTCGGCGAAGACCGCGCTGAGCTCCGCAGACGTGAACGAGTCGCCCGACGCGAAGAGCGTCACCTCGTGGCCCGCCTGCACCAGCCCCTCGGCGAGGAGCGAGACGATCCACTCGATCCCGCCGTAGCCGCTCGGGGGAACCGGGAACCACACCGGGCTGAGCACGGCGATCCTCATGCTTCCTCGACCGTGACCCCGCCGTCGTCGAGGTGGATGTCCCAGAGTCGGTCGAACGCGCGCACCCCGCTCAGGCGGATGGAGCCCGCCCACGCCGGCAGCTCCGGGGCCGGCTCGGCGGCGAGCGCGTGACGGCGGCGATCCGGCTCGATTCCGAGCAGGAGCTGGACGAGCAGGACGGGCGCGCCCGCGGCCCAGGCCTGCGGCCGCGCCGCCGTCGGGTAGGGGATCGGGAACGGCGTGTCGGTGCGCGAGAACCCTGCGAACACCTCCGGGAGCTGATGCTCGAAGTACGAGGCGGCGTTCAGCATCCTCCGCGCGATCCGGAGTGCCTCGGGCCAGCGTCCGTAGCGCGCGAGGCCCCACGCGATCAGCGAGTTGTCGTGCGGCCAGACGGTCCCGTCGTGGTAGGCGAGCGGGTTGAACCCCGTGTCGCCGGAGGACATCGTCCGCACTCCCCAGCCGGACCAGAGCTCCTCGCCCATGAGGTTGTCCACGATCGCGTCCACGCGTTCCGGCGGCACGATCCCGCTCCAGAGGAGATGCCCGATGTTCGACGTCAGCGAGTCGACGCGCTGCTTCTCCCGATCGAGCGCGAGGGCGTAGTAGCCGCCCCGCCCCTCGCACCAGAACGCCTCGTCGAAGCGCGCGCGGAGCTCGGCTGCCTCGCGCTCGAGCCGTTCCGCCAGCTCGCGCTCGCGCCAGACCTCTCGCGCCAGCTCGGCCAGCCGCAGCTTCGCGTCGTAGACGTAGCCCTGGACCTCGCACGGCGCGATCGGCGCCTCCGCCTGGCGCCCGTCGCGGAAGAGCTGCGAGTCGCCCGAGTCCTTCCAGGACTGGTTCACGAGCCCGCGCGGCGAGCGGCGACGGTACTCGACGAAGCCGTCACCGTCGGCGTCGCCGTAGCGGTCGATCCACTCCAGCGCCCGGAGGGCCGGGTCGCGCAGGTCGCGGACGAGCCCCGCGTCGTCCGTCCAGCGCCAGACCTCGGAGAGGAGAACCAGGTAGAGCGGCGTCGCGTCGACGGTGCCGTAGTAGCGCGGGAACCAGGCCTCGGCGCCCTTGCCGTGGCGCACCTCGTGGACGATCTTCCCCGGCTCCGCATCGGAGTCCGGATCATCCTCGACGGCCTGCAGCTCGGCGAGGACGGTGAGCGCGTTCCGGGCGAGCTCGGGCCCGAAGAGGAGGGTCTGGAGGCACGTGATGATCGTGTCGCGCCCGAAGACCGTCATGAACCACGGCATTCCCGCCGCCGGCAGCTGCCCCGGCAGCCGAGGGTCGTCGACCATACGCAGCGAGGCGAGGTCGGCGACGGAGCGGCGGAAGGTGTGGCCGAGCTCGTCCCACGAGGCGCGGAGCTGCGGCACGCGCAGACGCCACGCGTCCAGGGACTCGCGCACGCGCACGATCTCGTCGCCGAAGCGCCGCTCGGCGAGCTGGACGGCCGTGGGGACGCCGTCGAGCGAGGGGATGACGTCGGCGCGCAGCCTCCAGGTCTCGCGCGGTTCGAGGGCGACGCTGTACGTGACGCAGGGGCCTGAGATCTCGCCGCGCTCGGAGAGCACGACCTGCGTCAGTCCGTGGAACCCGTCGTCCTGGGCCGCGATCACGAACTGGTTGTCGCCCTCCTCGAACTGCGGCTCGACCTGCTCGGGCAACGGGTGTGCCCGCTGCGGGTCGCCCAGGGAGAAGTCGTACTCCTTGACGGCGAAGATGTCCGCGAAGTCGTTCCCGATCTCGAGGGCCAGCTCGAACTCGACGCGCCGGCGCCCGTGGTTCTGGACGACGAGGTGCTCCTGCATGGCGTCGCCGACGAAGCGCTCGCGCGCGATCGAGAGCTCGTCCTGGACGAGCCCGTCGACGACGGGGTTGCGGAGGAAGAATGCGGCCGAGTAGTACTCCACCTGCCTGGAGGAGAGGAGGAGCGGGCGGGCGCCGTTGATCGTCAGGCTCCAGCGCGAGAGGAAGCGGGTGTCGCTCGCGAAGAGCCCCATCGTCGGCCCGACGATGTCGCCGCGCTCGTCGGAGACGCAGAACGTGGAGCCTTCGAGGATCGTCAGCGGCACGGGCGGCTACGTCCGGCGGACGATCGCGTCCTGGCTCGCCTGCTGCAGCGGCTTCACGACCATCTCGTCCACGACCATGTAGTCGGGCCGCGTGGCGACCCAGCGGATGCACTCGGCGACGTCCTCGGGCGTCAGGTAGTCGACGCCGCGGTAGACGGCCTCCTTCTTCTCCGCGTCCCCGCGGAAGCGGACGTCGGAGAACTCGGTGCCGCCGACCATGCCGGGGTCGACGGTGGAGACGCGGATGCGGCCGACGAGCTCCTTGCGCAGCACCTCGGTGAGCGCTCGCACCGCCGTCTTCGTGCCGACGTACATGCCGCCGCCCGCGTACGCTTCCCGGCCCGCCCAGGAGCCGAGGTTGACGACGTGGCCGCGGCCGTCCTGCATGTGCGGGAGAACGAGGCGCGTCATGCGCACGAGCCCGGCGACGTTCGTCTCCCACATGACCCTGTCGTCCTCGTCCGAGCCGTCGGCGATCTCGGTGCGCCCGAGCGCGAGGCCCGCGTTGTTGACGAGGATGTCGATGCGGCCGAGCTCGGCGACGGCGCGCTCGACGAAGGCGCGAGCGCTGTCCGCGTCCGTGACGTCGAGCTCCCCG
>DATHVD010000060.1:0-32688 GCA_035461525.1 Gaiellaceae bacterium | reverse complement strand
CCTCTGTAAAGAACGCTGAGTCCCCACGATTGAGAGAACGGGAAAACCCCGTTTCCGGGGCTTTTCCAGTAGCGGGGGCAGGATTTGAACCTGCGACCTCCGGGTTATGAGCCCGGCGAGCTACCTGACTGCTCCACCCCGCGTCGCAGGCCCCAGGATAGCATCCGGTTCGTGCCCTGGTGGACCTGGCTCGCGCTCGGCCTCTTCCTCGCCTCGATCGTCGCGATCGCGGTCTTCGGGGCCTTTGCCTACGGCCGGCTGAGGCGGGTGGCTACGGTCGCCGAGGCGATCGCGGCCCGGCTCGACGAGCTCGCGCGCAGCGCAGAGCAGCTGGAGAAGCGCATGGAGGCGGCGCAGGCGCAGGTGGAGGAGGCGGAGGCGCACGCCGTGACGCTCCGGCGCTCCCTCACCCGCCTCGGAGTCCTCACATGGGCCCTCCAGGACGCCCGCAAGGACGTCAACCGCCTCCGCGGCCTCTACCTGAGCAAGTGACCCGCGTCAGCGTCGTCGACCTGGGCACGAACTCGACGCGCCTCCTCGTCGCGGACGTCGGCGACGGCGGCGTGGAGGAGGTCGACCGCCGGCTCGCCATCACACGCCTCGGCGAGGGCGTCGACGAGCGGCGCATCCTCCTCCCCACCGCGCTCGCGCGCGTGCGGAACGTGCTCACCGACTACCGCCGGCTCTCCGAGCGCCACGGCGCCGAGCGGACGCTCGCCGTCGCCACGAGCGCGGTGCGCGACGCCGACAACGGCGAGGCCTTCCTCGGCGAGGTGGAGTGGAGCTACGGCTTCGAGACGCGGCTCCTGTCCGGCAACGAGGAGGCGGCCATGACCTTCCGAGGCGTGGCCAGCGGCCGCTGCGTCGAGGCGGGGACGCTCGTGATCGACGTCGGCGGCGGCTCGACGGAGCTCGTGCTCGGCGGCCCGGACGGGATCGCCTGGCACGTGAGCCTCGACCTCGGCTGCGTGCGCCTGACCGAGCGCTTCCTCCGCACCGACCCGCCCGAGCCGGCGGAGCTCGACGCCTGCGTGAACCACGTCCGCGCGCTCCTCGCCGAGCGTGTGCCGGAGGAGCCGCGCCCGGCGGCGGCGATCGCCGTCGCCGGGACCGCGACGCAGCTCGCGGTGCTCTCCCTCGGTCTCGATGAGGAGGAGCCGATGCTCGTGGACGCGCACCGGATGGACGCCGGCTGGATCGCGGCCGAGCGGGAGCGCCTGAGCAGGCTCTCCGTCGCGGAGATTCGCGAGCTTCGCGGCATGCACCCCGACCGCGCGCCGGTCTTCGCCGCCGGGGTCGTCGTCCTCGAGGAGGCGCTTCGCTACGCCGAACTCGGCGAGCTCGAGGTGAGCGAGCGCGACCTCATGCACGGGGCCGCCCTCGCGGCGGCCGACCTCCCCGAGCGGCCCGAGGGAAACGCCCCGCCGGGCGCGTTCACCTGCTGCTGACCGGCTGCCGCTCCCACGTGCCCGGCCGCAGCGCCATCCCGCTGCACCCGCCGTCCGGGCGGACGGCGAGGATCTGATGCACCTGGAGCGCGCCTGCCTCGAAGCGGAGCGCCGAGCCGGCCATGTAGAGGCGCCAGATGCGGGCGCGCGCACCGCCCGCCTCTGCCACGGCCTCGTCCCACGCGTCCTCGAGGTTCCCGACCCAGCGCCGGAGCGTGAGCGCGTAGTGCTCGCGCAGGCTCTCGGCGTGACGGGCCTCGAACCCCGCCTCCTGGATGGCCGAGACGACGGCGCCGACCTCGTGCAGCTCCCCGTCCGGGAACACGTAGCGGTCGACGAAGCCGCGGCGGCCGAAGCGCCGCCGGTGCCCCGGCGGCCGGGAGATGCCGTGGTTGAGGAGGCGTCCGCCGGGCGAGAGGAGCTCGCGGAGGCGCCGGAAGTAGAGCCCGAGCCGGGAGCGGCCCACGTGCTCGAACATGCCGATCGAGGCGACGGCGTCGAACCGCTCGCCCGCGAGCTCGCGGTAGTCGGCGAGCCGGATCTCGACGCGGTCGGCGAGCCCGGCCTCCCCCACGCGCTCGCGCGCGAGCTCCGCCTGGGGCGGGGAGACGGTCACGCCGACGCCGGAGACGCCGTGGCGCTCGGCCGCGTGCAGGAGCAGCGACCCCCAGCCGCAGCCGACGTCCAGGAGCCGCATACCCTCGCACAGGCCGAGCTTCGCGCAGACGAGCTCGTGCTTCGCCTGTTGGGCCTCCTCGAGCGTCGCGTCCGGGTCCGGGAAGACCGCGCAGGAATAGGTGAGCGAGGGCCCGAGGACGTGGCGGTAGAAGCGGTTGGAGACGTCGTAATGGTGGCGGACGGCGGCGGCGTCCCGCGCGGGCGAGTGGCGCCGGCCGCGGAGCCGCGCCTCCTCGGGCGGCGGAGGCAGGGGACGCAGGCCCGCGAGGCCGGCGACCCGGGCGGCGGCGAGCCAGTCGCCGGGGCCGAGATGCGAGGAGAGCCGGTCGGCAAGCGCGAGCGCCTCGTACACGTCGCCTTCGACGTCGAGCTCGCCGGCGACGTACGCGCGTGCGAAGCCGAGCTCGCCGGGCGCGGTGAGGAGTCGGCGGATCGCGTCCGGCGAGCGGACCACGAGGCGCGCGGGCGAGCCCGGCGGTCCGACGACGGAGCCGTCCGGCAGCTCGACGGCCACGGGCGAGTCGGGCCCGAGGATCCGTTCGAAGAGCCGGCGGAGCGTCACGTCACCCGTCGTCGTCGGGGAGCGGCGGCGGCTCGTCCTCGGCGAGGCGGCGCACGACCGGCTCCCGCGGGAGGACGCCGAGCAGGCGGCCGCCCTCGACGACTGCGAGCCGCTCGAGGCCGTTCTCGGCCATCACGTGCAGCGCCTCGCCGAGATCGGTGTCCGGCCCGACCGCGGTCACGTCCGGGTCGGCTAGATCCCCCGCGGTGAGAGCAGCCACGTCCCGGCCCTCGGCGAGAGCGGCGACGATGCCGTCGGTCGTCACGCAGCCGGCCAGCCGGTCGCCGTCGACGACGAGGACGCTCTCGACGTGAGGCCTGGCGAGGATGGCCGCGACCTTCGGCGCGGGCGTGTCGGGCGCGACCACCCGTGGGTCGGAGACGAGGGCCTCGCGCACCTTCACGGGTGGATCCCCCGCGCGCGCAGCGCGGCCGCCACGTGGCGGACCGCGAGGACGAGCGCGGCCGAACGGAGCGTCAGGCCATCGCTCTCGGAGTGCGCCCAGGCGCGCGCGACCGCTGCACGCATGAGCTCACCGAGGCGGGCGCGGATCTCGTCCGCGTCCCAGAAGAGCCGCTGGAGGTCCTGCACCCACTCGAAGTAGGAGACGGCGACGCCGCCTGCGTTCGTGAGGACGTCGGGCAGGACGACGATGCCGCGGTCGGCGAGGATCTCGTCGGCCTCGAGCGTGGTCGGCCCGTTCGCGCCCTCGGCGACGAGCCGAGCGGCGACGCGGCCCGCGTTCTCGGCGGTGAGCTGCTTCTCGGCCGCCGCCAGCACGAGCACGTCGCAGGCGAGCTCGAGGAGCTCGGCGTTCGTGACCTCCTCGCCGTCGGGGAAGCCGGCGACCTCGCCGTGCTCGCGCCGCCAGGCGTCGAGCGCGTCGAGCTCGAGCCCCCCGGGCGCGTACACGCCGCCGCCGATGTCCGAGACGCCCACGATCCGCGCGCCGCGCTCGGCCAGCTCGTGCGCGGCCACGCCGCCGACCTTGCCGCAGCCCTGGACGACGCAGGCGAGCCCGTCCAGGCTCCAGCCGAGCCGCTCCACCGCCTCCTCGATCACCATGACGACGCCGATCCCGGTCGCCTCGGGACGGAGGACCGAGCCGCCGACCGAGAGCGGCTTGCCGGTGACGATCTCCGGCACGGCGTGGCCGACCTGCATCGAGTACGTGTCCATCATCCAGGCCATCGTCTGCGCGTCCGTCGCCATGTCCGGGGCGGGGATGTCGCGCTGCGGGCCGATGAGCGGCAGGAGCTCGGCGGTGAAGCGCCGCGTCAGCCGCTCGAGCTCGCGGCGGGACAGGCTGCGCGGGTTGCAGCGGACGCCGCCCTTCGCGCCGCCGTAGGGGAGGCGCAGGAGCGCGCACTTCCACGTCATCCACATGGCGAGGGCGGCGCACTCGCCCATGGTGACGGCGGTGTCGTAGCGGACGCCGCCCTTGGTCGGCCCGAGGACGCTCGAGTGCTGGACGCGGTAGCCGGGGAAGACGGACAGGGAGCCGTCGTCGAGCGCGACCGGCACGGCGACGGCGAGCGCCCGCTCGGGCACGCGCAAGACCTCGCCGAAGGCGTCCCAGACGCCGGCGCGTTCGGCGACGAGGTCGAACTGGCCGACCGCCTGCCGGAAGAGCGGGTCGTCGAGCTCGGGTGGAAACGGGCCGGCCCAGACGGTCGCCGCCCTGTCTGCCGCGGCCATGGGAGCAAGTCTACGCAGCCGGCTCCACGAGGAGCGTGTTTCCCTCGAGGCCCGCGACGCGGACGCGCTCGCCCTCGTCGGCTCCTTCGGGGCAGCGCGCGGACCAGAGCTCGCCCTGGAGGCGGACCTGCCCGACGGGGCGGCACGAGGCGGCGACGACGCCGATCGAGCCGACGATCGTCTCCGGGCCCATCCGCACGCGGCCACGCCGGGAGAGCCAGAGCCAGAAGAACGTCTCACCGACCTCGATCACGCCCGCGACGCCCACGGCGACGATTCCCCAGGGGCTCGGGAGGACGAAGAGGGCGAGGAGAACCGCGCCGACGAAGATCATCGACGCGATTCTCCCCGCTTCGAGCGGGCCGCGACGCTCAGCCCGTGATCCGAACCACGAAGAGTCGTGCGCCGGTCACGACCGCGTCGAGCTGGCGCGTCGTCTGGGCGCGGACCTTCCGGTTCGAGAGGTTGCGCAGGCGAACGGTGAGCGAGTCCGCGCGCGGGAGCGCCTCGAGCTGGGCGAGGACCTCGTCGAACGTGGGCTCGTCGCCCTCGTCGCCTTCCCCGAGCTCCTCGCAGTCGAAGAAGAAGCAGACCTCGTCCTCGAAGCCGCCTCCGCCGCCGCCGACCTCCAGGAGCCCGGGCCTCCTCATGTTCTTGGGCACGCGCACGGAGGTGTCGATCGTGGTCAGGCCGCCCTTCTCCGGCCCCTTGAGGGAGATGCGCAGCCTGATCAGCTTGCCGGCCTTCGCGCGGATGACCTCGGACGAGGCGTACTTCTTTCCGTTCCACGCGAGAACCTTCGCGATCCGGTACTGCTTGAGCGCCTGCTCGATGTCGAGCTTGGCGACGTCGATGTCCGTGACGGTGATGTCCTCGCCCTCGAAGCCGGCGAGGATCTCGGCGTCGGTGGCGACCTCCCAGACCGAGTCGAAGGAGATGTCCCACGGTGACACGTAGCGGTTCGCGCGGTTGTACTCCCACGGCTCGCCGCTCTCGCGCGTGCCGCGGATCCTGTAGGCGATCTCGGAGCTTCCCTGCCCGATCCGGTCGATCGTGACGTCGATCGACTGGAAGAGGTGCATGAACGAGAGCCACGGCAGGAACTGCGGCATGACGGCGTCGCTTCGGCCCGTGCGGCTCTTGCCGGTGTCGAGGTCCGTGACCGCCGAGGTCACCGGCGAGGTGGGAGGCGCGGCGCCGATCGTGCCGGCGATCCCGGCGAGGCGGTCCTGCGTCACCGTCCCGACGCTCTCGGCGACGTTGGCGAGCTTGTAGGAGCCCCAGACGGGGTCCTTGACGATCGTGATCGTGTCGGCAGCCCGGGCCGCGAGCGTCGTCTCCCCCGTCCAGTCGAACGGGTGCCCGAACGCGAGCACCTTGCCCCCGCAGACCCAGGTCGTCGTCCCGACGCCGGCGACCGTGACGTCGCCGAGCGAGATCGCGGCTGCGAAGGAGTCGCCTGCACGGAGCTTCCCGGTCGGGTTCGGCGGGTTCGTGGAGGCCGACGAGCCCATGTACGGGAGGAAGGCCAGGTTCTCCCGCTGGATCGCAGCGCGCATGCGCGCCAGCCCGCGGCTGTTCAGGCCCGACGCCGAGAGCGGCGTCAGGAGCCTCGTCAGCGAGCCGGCCTCGGCGACGGAGAGCCCGGCCGCCTCGGCCATGCGGGACGCCAGCCGGAGAGGCACCTCGATCTCCTCCCGCTCGAGCGCGAGCGCGCCGCCGGCGCCGGACGAGAGGAGCTCGGCCATGTCCGCGGCCGGCGTGAGCCCGGCGAGCGTGGAGCCGCCGCCGGCCAGCCCGTAGGCGATCGCTCCGGCGACCTCGTACGCGCCCGTGACCGAGTCCTTGAAGAAGACCGGCGAGCCGGAGGCGCCGGCCCAGAGGCCTCCGGCGGCCGTGACCGCGCTGCCGGAGAGGTTGACGACGATGATGTCACGGCCGGGCCCGACGGCGTCGCGTAGCACCCCGAGGGCCTCCGCGTTGAGCGTGACCGGGTTGCGCCCGCTCGTCACGGAGAGGGCCGTCCCCTTCATTCCGGTCGAGATCTCGCCGAGGGACATGACTGTGGGGCATTCGCCTTGCAGACTGCTCGGCGACGGCGTCGTCGAGGCCGTCGCCGGCCCCGCGCCGAGAGTCGCCGCGGCGGCTGCGAAGACGAGGAGGCCCGAGAAGCTCCTCGCTGCGCGCCGAACGTTCATCGTGCTCCCTTCCCAGATTCGAGCTCCGCGAGGGCCGCGGGGCATGGCGGGTCAAGGATGATCCTTTCCGCGCCCGATTCCAAGGGCTCGCGTAGTTTTCTGGACGTTTGGAGAGTCTTGGGAACGAAATGCCGGGGGTGAGAGTCGAACTCACACGCCCTTGCGGGCAGAGGGTTTTAAGCCCCCCGCGTCTACCGTTCCGCCACCCCGGCGCGCGGAGCTAGGGAGTCGCGTCGGGTAAGCGCCGCCCGCGGCCCATCAGTTCGCCCCCTGTCGGAGGGTGTCGAGCGGGAACTTCTCGGGCGCGTCGCCCTGGGGACCGCGGAAGTCGTTCACGAAGTCGTCGAGGGCCCCCTCGTCGAAGTCGGAGCAGCGGAGCATGTGCGTCCACGACGTCGCGACGATCTCGTCCGCGAGCACCGCGTCGGCCTCCTCGAGCTCGGGCATCGTCGGGGCGACGATCAGGCCGCGGGTGTCCTGGTCGTACCAGTTGCCGAGCCGCTGCACCGTCTCGGCCGGCGTGTTGCTGCCGTACTGGACGACGACGCCGCCGTGCTCCATGTTGTGGAGGTAGTGGATCGACGGCACGGGCTGGTCGTAGAGGTTCCAGATCGCCGTCTGCGCGCTGTGGTAGCCGCTCGTGGGCGGCGTCGAGTTGTAGTCGAAGTCCGCGGGGAGCTCCTCGACGTGGGTCGCCTCCTGCGCCTCGAACGTCTGCCGCTGGCACGTGCCGTCGCCGACGGCGCCGCCGCTCTCGTCCGAGCCCCCGCTCATGATGAAGCCGATGCCGACCGCGGCCGCCGCGACGACGATCAAGGCGGCGACGACCACGAAGATGAGGCGCGAGCGCCGCGGGTCGTGCTCGGCCTTGTAGGCCTTCGGAGCCTGGACGGGACGCTTCGGGGGGGTCGGAACGCGGTTCTTGTCGGGCACTGGGAAAACGGTATCAGGCCGTCGCGGTCGCCCTCGCGCCAAGGAAGCCCGCGACATCGTCCAGAGCCCCGACGAGCGGCGCCGGCGGCAGGGCCTCGAGGAAGCGGCTCCCGTACGCGCGCGTGCGCAGGCGCGGATCGAGGAGGGCGACGACCCCGCGGTCGTCATGGCCGCGGATCAGCCGCCCGAAGCCCTGCCGGAGCTGGATGATCGCGGTCGGGAGCGCGTACCCTCCGAACCAGTCCCCGCCCTCACGGGCGATCCGCTCGCACCGGGCCTCGTGCAGCGGGTCGCCGGGCGCCGAGAACGGGAGCTTGTCGATGACGAGGAGCGAGAGCGATTCCCCGCGGACGTCCACGCCCTGCCAGAAGGTCTGTGTGGCCAGGAGCACCGAGTCCACGTCGTCGCGGAAACGCGCGAGCAGGCGCTCACGCGGCGCAGAGCCCTGGACGAGCACCTCGTAGGGGATGCGGGAGGTGGCGCGCTCGGCGAGCTCCTCGAGCTGGCGGTAGGACGTCGTCAGGACGAGGGCGCGGCCCTCGGAGAGACGGCAGAGGGCGACGACCTCGTCGGCGAGGCGGGCGTCGTAGCCCGGCGAGCGGGGCTCGGGGAAGGCGCGGGGGACGTAGACGAGCGCCTGCTCGCGGTAGTCGTAGGGCGAGGCGAGCGTGACCTCGCGAGCCTCGTCGAGGCCGAGCCGGCGGCGGAGAAAGCGCGGCTCGAGCGTCGCCGAGACGAGGACGGAGACGACCTCGCGCTCCCAGAGCGCCTCGCGGAGGACGCCGGAGACGTCCACCGGCGCCCACGCGAGGGCTCCCTGCTCCGCCCACGAGACCGCGTCCTCGCTGTCGGTGTCGAGGCACGTCTCGACGTCGTCCACGGCCGCGAGAGAGCGGCGGGCGAGGCGGTCGTGATCCTCTCCGCGGCCGCGGAGAGACGCTGCGAGCCGGGCGAGGGCGCCGGCGAGGGCGCCGGCGGGCGCGGCGGCGGCGCGGGCGTCGTCCTCGGTCAGCCGCCGACGGCCGCGGCCGGGGTCGAGGCCGGAGAGGAGCTCCTCGCCGCGGCGGTCAATCGCGTCGAGCTCGCGCCCGGGAATCGGCGTCTGCGCCTCGCGGCAGACGCGCTCGACGTCACGCAGGAGCTGCCGCAGGCTCCCGAGCGAGACGCGCCCGCCGAACCAGGCCGCGGCGGCCTCCTCCAGCCGGTGCGCCTCGTCGAAGACGACGGCGTCGTGGTCGGGGAGGATGCCGGCCGCGTCGCCGGACTTCCGCCGCAGCGCGAGGTCGGCGAGGTAGAGCGCGTGGTTGGCGACCACGAGCTCGGCCTCCTGCGCGCGGGCGCGCGCCCGCTCGGAGAAGCAGGAGGCGAGGAAGGGGCAGCGCCGTCCCGCGCAGCGGTCGGGCCCGACGGCCAGCTCGGCCCAGAGTGCCGCGCGCGGCTCGAAGTCGAGCTCGGCGCGGTCGCCGGTCGCGGTCGTCTCGATCCAGTCCTGCAGGCGCTCGTACTCGCGCGCGTCCTCGGCCGTGCGGAAGAGGGGCAGCGCGAGCGTCGCGACGCTCTTGCGGCAGAGGTAGTTGGCGCGGCCCTTGAGGACGGCGACGTCCACCTCCCGCCCGAGCGCGCAGGCGGCCGTGGGCACGTCCTTGGTGAGCAGCTGCTCCTGGAGGGCCTTCGTGGCCGTCGCGACGACGACCCGCCCACCCGACTCGAGCGCCGGGATCAGGTAGGCGAGGCTCTTCCCCACCCCGGTGCCGGCCTCGGCGAGCAGGTGCTCGCCGCGCTCGAAGGCGTCGGCCACCTCCTGCGCGAGCGCGGCCTGCTCGGCCCGGGGCTCGAAGCCCGGAAGCGATGCGGCCAACCGCCCGCCGTGACCGAAGAACGCGCGCATGGGGGACGTCGAGGGTAGTCGGAGCGCCGGTCGGCACAGCATAGCGAACATCTGTTCGCCTTACCGAAGGCTAGGCTCGGCGCGTGATCTCGCCGACGGTGGAGCGCTACCTCCGGCTGGGGCTGCGGCTCGGCCGGCACGACGAGGGGATCGTCGACGCCTACTTCGGCCCTCCGGAGCTGGCCGCGGCAGCCGAAGCCGAGCCGCGGCGCGACCCGCGCGCCCTCGTCGCGGACGCGGAGGGCCTGCTGGACGAGCTCGACGACGGCTGGCTCCGCGACCAGGCAGCGGGCCTGCGCGCCTGCGCAGGGGCCCTCGCGGGCGAGCCCTGCTCGTACGCCGACGAGGTGGAGGGCTGCTACGGCCTACGGCCGACCCACACGGACGAAGCGGTCTTCACGGCCGCGCACGAGGAGCTCGAGACGCTGCTTCCCGGCGAGGGGACGCTGGCCGAGCGCTACCAGCGCTGGCAGAGCTCGAGCCTCGTGCCCGCCGACCGGATCGAGAGCCTGCTGGCTGCGGTGATCGAGGAGGCGCGCGCCTGGACGGGCCGCCTCGTCGAGCTGCCGGACGGCGAGCGGGTCGTCCTGGAGATCGTGCGCGACAAGCCCTGGTGGGCCTCCTGCGACTACCTCGGCGGCCTGCGTAGCCGCGTCGTCCTCAACGCCGACCTGCCGCTTTCGGCGTTCGAGCTGCTCGTGCTCGCGGCCCACGAGACGTACCCCGGCCACCACGCAGAGCGCGCCAGCAAGGAGCAGCGGCTCGTCCGCGACCGCGGCCTGCTCGAGGAGACGCTCGTGCTCGCGCCCACGCCGCAGACGCTCGTCACGGAGGGGATCGGCGCGCTCGCCCCGTACGCGCTGCTCGAGGGCGACGCCGGACCGGCGCTCGCCGCGATCCTGCACGACGCCGGCCTCGAGCTCGACCTCGCTCACGCTCTCTCAGTCAAGCGGGCTCACGAGCCGTGCCGCTGGGCGGACGTCAACGCGGCGTTGCTCCTGCACGAGGCCGGTGCAGGGGAGGCAGAGGCGAACGCGTACCTCCAGCGCTGGGGACTCGAGGCGCCGGAGTGGGCGGATCACCTGATTCGCTTCATCACCGAGCCGTCCCAGCGGGGGCACATCTTCACGTACTCGGCGGGCCGCGAGCTCTGCCGCGCGTACGTCGCCGGCAAGCCGGGGCGCTTCCGCCGGCTGCTGACCGAGCAGGTTCGCGTCCGGGACCTGCTCGAAGGGCGGGACGCCGGCGCTACCCTCCCGGCGTGGAGCAGCGGCTCAGCCTCGTGACGCTCGGCGTTTCCGACCTCGTGCGGGCGCGGGGCTTCTACGAGGCGCTCGGCTGGACGACCGGCGCCGGGCCGGAGGACGACGTCGTCTTCTTCCAGGCCGGCTGCATGGTCGTCGCGCTCTGGGACCGCGAGCGGCTCGCCGAGGACTCCGGCGTCGAGGACGCCGGCGGCTGGGGCGGCATCACGCTCGCCCACAACGTGCGCTCGCCGGCGGAGGTGGACGCCGTCCTCGCCGGGGCCGAGCGGGCAGGCGCGACGATCGCCCGCCCGGGCGCGGCGACGTTCTGGGGCGGCTACTCCGGCGTCTTCCACGACCCCGACGGCCACGCGTGGGAGGTCGCCCGCAACCCGGGCTGGACGATCACGGAGGACGGCGCCACCCGCCTCGCCCCGGAAGAGCCCGAGTAACAGACTGTTGCAGGTCTCCTCGGGGGAGCGACTGCCGGCTTTCGATCCCGTTGGGAAGCTGCGGACCGGCTCTCCGCGAGCGTGATGCCTCGTGAGGAGAGACGCGCGCCACCCGACGGTCAGCCGTACGGACGAAACCACGCCGGTAGGTCGACCCCGTCGGACCTGGTGATAGCCCTCGCGCCACTCGTCGCGGTCGATCTCGACCGCTTCGAGCTCGAATCCGCCGGGCGTGTCGCGGAACCCCGGCAGCTCGACGGATTGCGCTATCCGGCCGTTCGCGCGTTCTCTGCTCGAGTAGACGCCGAAAGGCTTCGCGTCCTCGTCATCACCTTCGCCAGCGTGGCTGTGCCAGAGGAATACACCTGTTTCGGATCCCCGCCCATCTCCTCACCGTAGCTCGCTGCACGCCGCGCGCAAGGTGCGGCAGCTGCTCAGGAGGATGCCTTGTACCAGTCCGTTGCAAGCGCCCTAGCGCCCGCGGAACCGGGGCTCGCGCTTCTCGAGGAACGCGGCCAGGCCCTCGCGGGCGTCGGCGGTCTCGAAGAGCTGCTCGCAGAGCGCGGCCTCGCGGTCGAGGGCGCGCTCGAGCGCCTCGCGCCGGCCCTCGTCCAGGAGCCGCTTCGAGCCGGCGACGGCGAGGGGCGCGAGGGCGGCGATCCGCTCCACGAGGCGCCGCGCCTCCTCCTCCACGTCCGGGACGACCGCGTCCAGGAGACCGAGCCGGTGCGCCTCCTCGGCGCCGACGAGCTCGCCGGTGAGGACGAGCCGCCGAGCGGCCCGCGGGGCGAGCAGGCTGAAGCCGTTCGAGACCGAGAGACCGATCGCCACCTCGGGGCAGCCGAGACGCGAATGGATGGTGGCGATGCGGATGTCGCAGGCGACCGTCAGCTCGAACGCGCCGCCGACGCAGACGCCGTCCACCGCCGCGATCACCGGCTGCGGCGCGCCCACGACCTCGCGTGTGAGCCGGTTGAACGCCGTGAGCGCCGCCGCCCACTCCTCCGCTGAGAGCTCCGCCGTCTCGCGCAAATCGTCCCCCGCCGAGAACGCGCCGTCCTCTCCGTGGAGCACGACCGCGCGCGCGTCGCCCGCGGCAGCCTCGGCGAGCGCGTCCCCAAGCGCCCGCAGCGTCTCGCCGTCCCAGGCGTTCAGCCGCTCCGGGCGAGACCAGCGGATCCAGTCCGCGGCACCCTCTCGCTCCGTCAGCACGCTCATGCCGGGGCCTCCTCTCCGTCGTAGACGCGGTAGAGCCGTTTCGCCTTCGTCTCCGTCCGCGGCAGCGCCGCCGCGCGCAGCTCGCACGTGAACCCGAGCCGCGCCTTGACGGCGCCGGCCAGCTCCTCCTCGCGTCCGTCCACGCCCTCGGCGAGGACGACGACCGGCGGCTCCACGGGGAAGCGGTCGAGGACGACGGCGAAGCGGTCGATCCCGTGCTCGCGCAGGAGCTCCTCGACGGCGCTCGGGAAGACGTTCACGCCGCGCACCCGGAACATGTCGTCGCTGCGGCCCGCGACGCGGAAGCGGAAGCCGGTGCGCCCGCACGGGCAGTCGGCGCCGAGGATCTCCGCCATGTCGCGGGAGCGGAAGCGGAGCACCGGCGAGGCCTCGCGCGCGAGGTGCGTGAAGACGAGCTCGCCGACGGCGCCCGGCTCGATCCCGACCGGCTCGCCGCTCTCCGGCTCCACCAGCTCGACGAGCACCGCGTCAGGCGCGAGAAAGTGGAGCCCGTCCCGCTCCTCGCACTCGCCGGCGAACGTGCCCCAGACGTCCGAGAGCCCGTACGTGTCGCTGAGCCGCGCGCCCCAGAGCTCCTCCACGCGGCGACGCGTCGCGGCGAGCTGCCCGCCCGGCTCGCCGGAGACGATCAGCTTCCGGAGGCCGAGCCCACGCGGGTCGAGGCCCCGCTCCCGCGCCGCCTCCGCGAGGTAGAGCGGGTACGTGAGCGTCGAGAAGAGCGCGGTCGGGCGGAGCACGTCCCAGAGGTCGAGCAGGCGGTCGGTCTGCCCGAGACCCGCCGGGACCATCGTCGCGCCGGTCTCCTCGAGCGCCTCGTGGTCGGCGACGCCGCCCGTGTAGAGGCTGAAGTTCATGCAGTGGAGCACGGTGTCGTCCGGCCGAGCGCCGGCGGCCCAGAAGGCGCGGGCGCCGACGCGGGCCGACGTGCGCAGGTCGGCGGCGGTGTAGCCGAGGACGAGCGGCGTCCCCGTCGTCCCGGACGTCACGTGCAGGCGGGCCACGTCGACGGGGTCGGCGCAGGCGAAGTCCCCGAGCGGCAGCTCCGCCTCCTGCGAGGCGCGCAGCTCCTCCTTCGTCGTGAAGGGGAGGAGGGAGACGTCGGCGGCCGAGCGGACGTGGCCGGGGCGGACGCCGGCCGCGGCCAGTTTGCGGCGGTAGAACGGCGCCCGCTCCCGGCAGCGCTCGACCTGCGCGCCGAGAAGCTCGTCCGCGACGCGCCGAGTCCAGGCGGGCGGCATGGTCTCGACCCGCTCGTCGAAGGTCGGCGCCCAGTCCACGGCAGCAGCGTAGTTGGATCTAGAACTCCGGCGGGGGCGCGCGCCTGGCTCGCGCCATCGCGCCGGCCGAGGCCGTCACGACGAGGAGGACGGCCAGGGTCTCGAGCGGCCCGGGGATCTGCGCGAGCGCGACAGCGCCCACGAGGGCGCCAACGGCCGGCTCCAGGCTCATGAGGATGCCGAACGTGGCCGTCGTCAGGCTCCGGAGCGCATGCAGCTCGAGCACGAACGGGAGCACGGAGCCCAGCACGGCGACGGCGAGCCCGGTGGCGAGCACGCGCGCGTCGAGGAGGTCCGAGCCGCCCGAGGCCAGCCCGAGCGGCGTGAGGAGGAGCGCGGCGACGGCGAGCGTGACGGCGAGCCCGCTCCCGGTCGGCCAGTCGGCGAGCATCCGCTTGGCGAGGAGGATGAACGCCGCCCAGCCCGCCGCCGCGCCGAAGGCGAAGCCGAGGCCCGCCGGGTCGAGCTCGACGGCGGGGCTGGCGAGGAGGGCGACGCCTGCGGCGGCAAGGCCGATCCAGAGGTAGTCGCGCGCCCGCCGCGAGCCGAGGACGGCGACCGAGAGCGGCCCGAGGAACTCGATCGTGACCGCGAGGCCGAGCGGGATGCGGTCGATCGCCAGGTAGAAGCACGCGTTCATGCCGGCGACGGCGAACCCGGTCGCCACCGCCCAGCGGAGCGGCCGCGGGCCGGAGCGGCGCAGCGCCCGCGCGTTCACGGCGAGCAGGAGCAGGGCGGCGAGCCCGACGCGAAGCCAGACGAAGCCCAGCGGGCCGACCGCGTCGAAGGCGGTCGTGGCGAGCGCCGCACCACACTGGACCGAGAACGCCGAGGCGACGACGAGCAGCGGCGCCGGCGTCTCGGCGAGCCGGCGGAGAAGACCGCTCACGTCTCGGGCGGGGCCGTGACCTCGAGCCTGAAGACGTCGGGGCGGTGGTAGTGCCCGGCGGGGTCGAAGCGCTGGCGCTGCTCGTAGAGCCGCGCCGGGTCGAGCTTCGCGTAGAGGATCCCCTCCTCACCGTAGAGCGGCCCGGCGAGGTACGCGCCGTCCGGGCCGAGGATCGCGCTGCCGCCGCGGCCGATCACCTCCACCCCCGAGAGCTCTTCGAGGAGCGGGAAGTCCTCCGGGTAGGCCGCCGTGCGCTGGAAGTGGCACGGTGCGATCACGAAGGCGCGCGACTCGCGCGCGATGTGGACGAGGGTCGCCTGCCACGCGTCCGAGTCGTCCGCGGTCGAGGCGACGTAGATCTCCACGCCGGACTCGTAGAGCGCGAAGCGCGCGAGCGGCATGTAGTTCTCCCAGCAGATGAGCCCGCCGAGCCGGCCGAGCCCGGTCTCGATCGCGCGCAGGCCGCGCCCGTCGCCGCCGCCCCAGACGAGCCGCTCGTGGTTCGTGGGCACGAGCTTCCTGTGGTGGAGCGCGAGGCGGCCTTCGGGGTCGTGGTAGAGGAGCGTGTTGTAGAGCGTCCCCAGGCGCTCCGGGTCGATCTCGGTCACGCCGGTGACGAGCCAGACGCCGTGCTCCCGCGCGACCTCGCCGAGGCGGTCGGCTGCGGGCCCGGGCACCTCGACGGACTCCTGCGCGAGGCGCGCGAAGGCGGCCATGGCACGGGGGTCGGCCCAGCCGGCGAGAAACTTGGCCCACGCCGAGGACGGGTACGCGGGCAGGAACGCCTCCGGGAAGACGACGAGCTCCGCGCCGGCGCCGGCGGCCTCGGCGGTCCACTCGGCAAGGCGGTCGAGCGTGGCCTCGCGGTCGAGCACGACCGGCTCGACCTGGGCACAGGCGACGGTGACGGGGCGGCGCACGGGAGGGGTTCTACCCGAAAAACCCGCTCTTTGCGAAGACTTCGCCACTCGGCTCCTTGACCGGAGGCCGGACGGGTGTTTAGGCTGGCGCTTGCCAGATCCGGTAAGCCCTCGGGCTCGCCGGATTTGGCGTTTTAACGGGCGCTTCCGGGGCTCCGTCCGACGCGATCCCTACTGTGTATCGGCCCATGGTCGGCACAGTCGTTCTCGTCCTTCTCCTCGCCGCGGCGCTCGCCGCCGGCGGCGTCTGGCTCGTGCGTGTGGTCCGCGCCGAGCTCGCCGGGCTGCGCGCCGAGAGCACCGACCGGCTCGGGGAGCGGAGCACCGACATCGACCGGCGGCTCGCGGGCATGACCGAGACGATGGACCGGCGGTTCGGCGAGCTCGACACGAAGGTCGACCGCCGGCTCGGCGAGCTCGACGTCAAGGTCGACCGGCGCCTCGCCGGGATGTCGGAGACCTCGGACAAGATCCACGAGCGCCTCGGCAAGGTGGACGAGGCGACCGCCCAGATGAACGAGCGGGCAAAGGAGTTCCAGCGGTTCGAGCAGCTCCTCCGGCCCCCCAAGGCCCGCGGCGGCGTCGGCGAGCTGCTCCTCGCCAACCTCCTCGCGGACATCCTCCCCGCGGCCAGGTTCGACCTTCAGCACGGATTCCGGAGCGGGGAACGCGTCGACGCCGTGATCCGGCTCGACGACGCGCTCATCCCGGTCGACGCCAAGTTCCCGCTCGACAACTTCCAGCGGTTCGTCGAGGCGGAGGACGACGCGACCCGCGACCTGCATGCCAAGGCCCTCGCCCGCGACGTGAAGGGCCACGTGGACGCGATCGCGCAGAAGTACATCCGCCCCGACGAGGGGACGTACGAGTTCGCGCTCATGTACCTCCCCGCGGAGGCCGTCTACTACGAGCTCGTCTGCAACCGGATCGGAGGCGACGCAAGCCCGCTCGCGTACGCGCAGGAGCGGAAGGTCATCCCGGTCTCGCCGTCCACGTTCCACGCGTACCTGCTCGTTCTCGTCCAGGGCCTGAAGGGCCTCAAGATCGAGGAGCACGCGCGCGAGGTGATGACGTACGTCGCAGACCTCAACCGCGACTTCGCCCGGTTCAAGGCCGACTTCGACCTCGTCGGCAAGCACCTCGGCAACGCGCACACGAAGTACGCCGAGTCGGAGCGCCGCCTCTCCCGCTTCGAGACGAAGCTCGAGCGGGCCGCGGAGTCGGAGCCGCTCGAGGAGCCTGCGGCCGAGCTCGCCGAGCTGCCGCGCGCCGCCGACGCCGCCTGACGGCGCGCGCACGGCCCGGCAGTCCCGCCCGACTCGGCGCGGGTGTCCGGATATGACGCTCCTATACTCGGACGGGATCGCCCGTGGTCACCTTCTTCTTCTTCGCGCTCGGAGTCGCCCTGCTCGGCCTCGGAGTGCTGCTCCTTCGCACGGCCTGGAGGGAGCGCCGCTTCGCCGGGACGGCGCTCGCCCTGGCGGCCGGGCTGCTCCTCGTGGGAGCCGCCGCCCAGCAGTTCATCCTCTTCGCGCTCACGTTCGGCGAGTCGCGCGCCGTCGAGTCGCCGGTGTTCATCAGCGTCACGGTCGTCGCCACTGGTCTTGCAACCGCCGTCTGGCTCGCGCTCGGCACCCGGCGCGGGCGGGAGAGCATCAGGCGCGGCGCCGAACGCCCCCAGCGGATCCGCGAGCTCGAGGTCCTGGGCGCGATCGCCCGCCTGAGTGCGCAGGCGGGGACGGTCGAGGAGATCGGAGGCGCGATCCTCGAGGCGGCCGGGCCGGGGGTCGGCGCGGACGCGTCCGTCCTCCTCCTCTACGACCCCGTGGAGAAGCAGCTCTCGGGAGCGGCCGCCAGCGGCATCCCGCGCGACGCCTGGCACAGCTTCGTGATCGACGTCTCGGACGAGTTCAACCAGCGCCTCCTCGCGCGGGGAAAGCCGCTGATCGTCAAGGACGTCGACGCCGAGGAGCGGCTCCGCATGCAGCTCGCGCGCAGGATCGGCGCGCGCACGGCGCTGATCGTCCCGATCACCCACGAGGGCGCGCCCGTCGGCACGCTTTCCTTCTATGCGATCAGGGCCTCGCGCCCGTTCGACGGCCTCGCCCTCGCGGTCGCCGAACTGATCGCCAAGGAGGCGGGCGACGTCCTCGAGCGAACGCGCCTCCAGGCCGAGGTCGCCGAGGAGCGTGAGCGGGCCGCCCGCGTGCTCGCGCACGTCGGCGACGGCGTCTTCCTCGTGGACCGCAACGGCTCTATCCGGCTCTGGAACCCAGCCGTCGCCGCGATCACGGGGCTCGAGCCCGGCGACGTGCTCGGCCGCACGCTGGAGGACGTCCTGCCCGGCTGGGTGGCGATCGCCCCGCTCGTTCCGCCGGCGAGCGCACCCGCCTACGCGGCCCAGCATGCGGAGACGCTTCCGCTCGAGGTCGGCGGGCGGGAGCTCTGGGTGTCGATCTCGGCCGTCGAGTTTCCGGACGGGACGGTCTACGCGCTCCGTGACCTGACCGAGGAGCGGGGGATCGAGAAGCTGAAGAGCGACTTCGTCGCCACCGTCTCGCACGAGCTGAGGACGCCCCTGGCGGCCGTCTACGGGGCGGCGATGACGCTCCGCAGACTCGACGTGGAGCTCGACGCGGACCGCCGCGCTCGCCTCCTCGCCGTGATCGCGGGCGAGTCCGACCGGCTCGCGCGGATCATCGACCAAGTCCTGGCCGCGAGCCGCCTGGAGTCTGGAGGCTTCGTCTTCGCGGTCGAGCAGTGCGCCCCCGGAACCCTGGCAGCAGAGGTCGTCGAGGCTGCGCGAGCCCATCTGCCGGACGGAGTCCGGCTCGAGCTGTCGTCGCCCGAGGGCCTGCCGCCGGTCAGCGCCGACCCCGACATGCTCCGCCAGATCCTGACGAACCTCGTCGAGAACGCCGTCAAGTACTCGCCAGCCGGCGGCGCCGTACGGGTGTCCCTCGAGATGCAAGAGGGACGTGTCCTCTTCGCCGTCCGCGACGAGGGCCTCGGGATCCCGCCCCGTGAGCAAGAGCGGATCTTCGAGAAGTTCTTCCGCCTCGACCCCAACCTCACGCGAGGCGTCGGGGGCACCGGGCTCGGGCTCTACATCTGCCGCGAGCTCGTGCGGCGCATGGGCGGGCGCATCTGGGTCGCATCGCGCGAGAGCGAGGGCTCGACGTTCTTCTTCGAGCTGCCCGTGGGCGGCGCCGAGCCGGCCGACGCCGGTGAGCCGGAGGCGCCGGTCGAGGCTCAGGCCTCGCCTTGACGCGTTCCATCGCCCGCGCGTTGTAGGTTTTCGGTTCGGCCCGAGCAGCGACACTCGAGGAACAGCCCGCCTCCCGGCGGCGTTAGAGAACGTAGGACTTCAGGGACGAGAAGGCGACAGAGAGGACTGCAGTGAACGCAAGCGACGTGCGCGAGGTGATCGTCATCGGGGGCGCGGCGGCCGGCTACACGGCGGCGCTCTACGCGGCCCGCGCGAACATGAGCCCGCTCGTGATCGAGGGGATCAACTGGGGCGGGCAGCTCATGATCACGAGCGACGTCGAGAACTATCCGGGCTACCCGGGCGGCGTGCTCGGGCCCGAGATGATGCAGGACTTCCGCAAGCAGGCCGAGCGCTTCGGCGCGGAGTTCGTCACCGACGACGTCACGCGGGTCGATTTCTCCGAGCGGCCGTTCCACGTGTGGGTCGGCGACGACGAGTACCGGGCCGAGACGGTGATCGTGGCCACCGGCGCGAACGCGCGCCAGCTCGGGCTCGAGTCCGAGCGCTCCCTCCAGGGCCGCGGCGTCTCCTACTGCGCCGTCTGCGACGCGGCGTTCTTCCGCGACAAGGAGGTCGTCGTCGTGGGCGGCGGCGACTCGGCGATGGAGGAGGCGACGTTCCTGGCGAAGTTCGCCTCGAAGGTCACCGTCGTGCACCGGCGCGACGTGTTCCGGGCGTCTCCGATCATGGTCGACCGTGCGCGAGCCACGGAGAAGATCGACTTCGTCCTCGACTCGGTCGTCGAGCGGGTCGTCGGCGAGGGCGTCGTCACGGCCGTCCTCGTCCGCAACGTGAAGACCGGCGAGGAGACGGAGATCCCCGCGGAGGGGCTCTTCGTCGCCATCGGGCACGACCCGAACACGGCGCTCTTCAAGGACCAGCTCGACATGGACGAATCCGGCTACCTGATCACGAAGGGGAAGAGCTCCGAGACGAACGTCGAGGGCGTCTTCGCGGCCGGCGACGTCCAGGATCACGTCTACCGGCAGGCCGTCACCGCCGCCGGCTCCGGCTGCACGGCGGCGCTCGACGCCGAGCGCTGGCTCGCCTCGGAGCGGGGGCGCCTCGCGGACGCGCTCGCGGCGCCGCGCACGTAGACGGCTCTCCGCCGCGGAGGCGGCGTCCGTCGCGCTAGCGTTTCCCGAATGCCCTACTTCATCTGCCCGAACTGCCGGCGCCGGTCGCTCGACGACGACGGCCGCCAGGGGCTCACGCACCAGCCCGTCGCGTGCGAGAGCTGCGGCTTCGGGTTCCTGTTCGAGATCATGGACGACTACTACCCCGCTCCCGGCACGGGCTTCGTCGTCTGCAACGCCGAGGGCCGCGTCATCGCGGCGGGCCAGGGCGTGTTCGAGCTCACCGGCTACCGCGAGCGGGACATCCTCGGCCATGACGTGATGGAGGCTCTCTTCGAGGTCGAGGGCGACGAGCCGACCCCGGCTGCGCTCGCGCTCGAGTGGGGCGTGCGCCGGTTCGACCAGAAGCTGACGCTGAGGACGCGCGCAGGAGTGCGGAAGGTCGTGCGCGCCGACTTCTTCCCGGCATACGACGAGGACGGCGGCCTCCTCGTCGCCGTCGCACCCCGCTAGGGACACGCCGGCGATTCCGGCCCCTTCTCCTTGGGGCCACCCCGGACCACCACCCGCTTCGAGCGTAGCGCGGATAACCGCGCGTGTCTGTCACGCAGTGCGCCGGAAGTGCGACGGACTGTGGCGAGAACTCAACCGGCTCAGACCCGGCTCGCGGGGCACAGGTCGGCGAGCACGCACTCCTCGCAGCGCGGGCGCCTCGCTGGGCAGATACGGCGGCCGTGCCAGATGAGGAGGTGCGGGAACGACGCCCAGTCCTCGCTTGGAACGACGCGCATCAGATCGCGCTCGATCTTCGCCGGGTCGTCCTGCCTCGTCAGGCCGAGGCGCTGGGAGAGGCGACGGACGTGCGTGTCGACGACGATCCCCTGCGTGGCGCCGCGCTCGGCGGCGACGACGTTCGCGGTCTTCCTCCCCACGCCCGGGAGGCGCACGAGCTCGTCCAGCCGCTCGGGTACGCGGCCTTCGTACTCCTCGACGAGCATCTTCATCGCGCCCCGAAGGTTCTTCGCCTTCTGCCGGAACGTGCCCGTCGGCCGGATGTCCACCTCGAGCTCGGCGAGCGGGACGGCGAGGTAGTCCTCGGGGCGGCGGTACTTGGCGAAGAGCCGCTCCGTGACGCGGTTCACGGTCACGTCGGTGGTCTGGGCGGAGAGCATCACGGAAACGAGCAGCTGAACGTCGTCCCGAAACCGCAGCGCGATCGTCGCGTCCGGGTGCGCGGCGGCGAGCCGCTCGACGATGGGGCGGATCCGCTCTCGCTTCGGCCCGACCCGCCGCCGGGCCTCGTGCACGTAGCTGCGCACCACGTTAGTGCGCGTCGGCGTACTCGGCCGACGGCTCGGCGCCGAGGAGGCGGGGCCCCGCACACAGGCGGTCGAGCGCCGGGCACCCCGCGCACGTGAGCTCGCTCGGAGTCGGACGGAAGTCGCCCTCCTGGATGCGCGCGATCGCCGCCGAGAGCTCTGCCTCGAGCCCCCCGACGTCGGCCGCAGAGAACACTGTCGAGACGGCCGCGTCCGGTCGCTCGAGAAAGCTGTAGACGACCTCGACCTCCTCGGCTTCCGCGCGCAGGCACGCGAGCGCGTACACGAGCCGCTGCAGGCGGTAATCGGCCTCCACGAGCTCCTCCGGCGAGCTCTCGGCGAGCGAGTTCGTCTTGTAGTCGACGACGAGCGCCCGGCGGCCGTCCGTCCAGTGGACGTCGATGCGGCCGTGGAGGAGGACGCCGTCGTGCTCGAACGCGAACGGCCGCTCCGCCGCCGCGCCGGGGAGCCCGGCGATCCGCCCCGCGAGGTCGGACTCGCAGAAGGCCGCGGCGAACGCGCGGATGCGCTCGAGCTCCTCGTCCGTCACGGACGGGTACCAGCCGCGCACCGGCTCGACGTCCGGGACGGCCGGCGCTGCGAGGTCGACGGACTCGAGCAGGCGGTGGACGGCGTCGCCGACTTCCGTCGCCGCCAGGCCTCCGTCCCCGGTCGCGCCCCGGCGCTCGGCCCGCATCCCGGCGACCCGCTCGGCGTAGTAGCGGTACGAGCAGCGCTCGTAGAGGGCAAGCGCGCTGTAGGAGAGGCGAAGGACGCGATGGAGCGGCGGCTCGGGGACCGGCGCCAGCTCGGCCAGCCTTGGCGCGGGCGCGAGTGGGGCCAGCTCCTCGCCGGCGAAGAGCTCGAGCTGCGCCTCGACCGCCGCGGCCGGCTCGGCCACGGAGGAGGGCGCGCGCTCCTCCCGCCCGCGGTCGACGCGGACGAGGAGGCGAGCGCCCCCGCGCACGATCTGGACGGGCCTGTCGCCCGCCGCGTCCAGCTCCTGCGCCTGGAGCCGGGAGAGCACCCAGCCGATCGGCGTCCCCGCGTCGGCGGTGCGCCCCGGGTCGATTGCCCCGGAGACGATCAGCCTGTCCTGCGCGCGCGTCATCGCCACGTAGTAGAGGCGCAGCCGCTCGGCGCGCTCGGCCTCGCGCTCCTCCTCGCGCACTTGCTCGTACTCGAAGGCCGGCCGCCGGGAGCCGGTGGCCGGGTCGGCGACGCGGAACCCGAAGCGCCCGTCAGGGAGGCACAGGATCTCGTCGGGCGAGGGCGCCCAGCGGTCGCGGCCCGCGTCGGCAACGATCACGACCCCGAACTCGAGCCCCTTGGCCGAGTGGATGGTGAGGAGCCGCACGGCGTCCGCGCCCTCCTCCTCGGCGACAGCCTCCAGCTCGCGCGCGCCCACGGCCTCCTGCTCGCCCACGAAGCGGACGAAGCCCTCGACGTCGCGGCCGCGCAGCCCCTCGTAGGAGCGCGCGAGCCGCGCCAGCTTGCGCATGTTCGCGTAGCGGCGGCGGCCGTCCCACTGGGCGAGCACGGCGAGGTCGTAGTCGTGGTCGGCGACGATCCGCTCGCAGAGCCGCTCGAGGGAGAGACCGTGAGCATCCCGTCCGAGCCGCTCGAACCGCTGGAGGAACGCGCGGCAGAGGTGCCGGTCACGCTCGGAGAGCTCGCCCGGCAGCCCTCGCTCGAATGGCTGGAAGAGCGGCCTGCGGGTCGCCGCCCGGCGAAGGAGGACGAGGCCGTCATTCGAGACGCCGACGAAGGGCGAGGCGAGGACGGTCACGAGCGCCTCGTCGTCGTAGCGGTTGTGCAGGAGCCGGAGGTACGCGAGCAGGTCGACGACCTGCTGCTGCCCGAAGTAGCTCCGCCCCGTCGCGCGGTACGTATCCAGCCCGGCCTTCCGAAGCTCCTCCTCGTACCACTCGGCGTCGGTGCCGGCCGCGAAGAGGAGGACGATCTCGCCGGGGCTCGCCTCGCCGGCGTCGACGAGCTGCCGCACTCGCGCGGCGATATGGCGCGCCTCGGCCCGCCGCCAGTGCACGGCCGTCCCGGCGTAGGCCGACTTGTCCGTCACGAGCAGCTCCACCGGTGGGCCGAAGGCGGGGTCGGGGAAGCGCCCCGCGGCTTCGAGGGGCTGGAACTCGTCGCCGAACTCGGCCGAGAAGAGGTGGTTGACCGCGTCGAGGACCTCCGGTCGCGAGCGGTAGTTCTGCGAGAGCGCGAGGACGCCGCCCGACTGGTCGCGGCGCTCACGGAAGACCTGCACGTCGGCGTGGCGGAAGCGGTAGATGGACTGGAACTCGTCGCCGACGAAGAAGAGCTCCTTGTCGTCGGGGCCCTCGGCGAGCAGGTCGACGATCTCGCACTGGAGCCGATTCGTGTCCTGGAACTCGTCCACCATGATCGAGCGGAAGCGCCAGCTCTCGCGCCGCCGCACCTCCTCCTCGTCCCGGAGCAGGTCGCGCGCGCCGAGCTGGAGGTCCTCGAAGTCGAGCGCCGACTCCCGCTCCTTTGCCGACCGGTAGGCGTCCGCGAAGCGCTCGAGCAGCTCCTGCAGCAGGTCGCGGTCGCGCGCGGCCAGCTCGTCCAGCGCCGCCTGCTCGACGCCCCGGCGCGCCTCCTCGTAGCTCGCGGCCCGCTCGCCGCGCGCCCTGAGCTCGCTGAGGTCGAGCAGCCGCTCGGGCAGGCTCCGCTCCTCGAGCACCTCGAGCGCGCGGGCTGCCGTCGCCCGCGCCGTCTCCCCCGCCCCCTCGTCGTCTGCGAGCACCCGCGCGCACTCCCGCAGCTCGTCGATGCGCTCGGGCAGGCCGGGCCGCTCGCCCAGGGTCAGCGTCTGCAGCCGCCCGGCGGCCCGCAGCGTGTCGTGGACGCCCGTAAGCATGCGCCTGAGCGCGCGGGCGCCGTAGACCGCGAGGAGCTGGAGCCGGTCGGGCTCTGCGCCGGCGCAGAACTCGGCGAGGGCGCGGTCGAAGGCCTCCCGCTGAAGGACGCGCGCCTGCGCGTCGTCGAGGACGCGGAAGCGCGGGTCGATCCGCGCGGCGAACGGATGCGCCTTCAGAAGCCGATGGCAGAAGCCGTGGATGGTCGAGATCCAGGCGGCATCGAGCTCCCGCGCGAGGTCTGCCCGTCCCAGCTCGGCGAGCCGCGCGCGGATGCGCCCGCGGAGCTCGCCGGCCGCGCGCTCCGTGTACGTGATCACGAGCAGCGAGTCGACGTCGAGCCCCCGCTCGCAGACGGCCTTGGCGAACCGCTCGACGAGCACCATCGTCTTCCCCGTGCCCGCACCCGCGGAGACGAAGACGACGCCGGGGGCCTCGATCGCCGCGGCTTGCTGCGGGTTGAGGGCGGTGGCGCTCACGCTCACGTCCGCCTCACCCGGCACATCGGCGCGAGGTCGCACCACGAGGGGCAGCCGGCGTCGCCGAGAGGGTCGTGGCGGACGTCCCCGGACCGGATGCGGCCCACGAAGCCCCGCGCGTGCTCGACGGCCCGGTCGATCTGCGCCCAGAACTCGTCCTCGTCGCGGTAGTCGTTCCGCGCGAAGCCCGGGACACCGTCGTCCTTGGCGCTCGCGCGCAGCAGGCCGCGGGCCTCGCGCTCGCCGGCGAGCGCCCGGTAGAGGCCGCCGAGCGGCTCGATCCCCACGAGGTCGCGGAGGACGAGCATGTACAGCGGGATCTGGAGGCGCAGCTCCGAGTCAATCTTCGCCGCCGAGAAAGCCGTCTTGCCCGACTTGTAGTCCCAGACGATGCCACGCGCGCTGAACGGGTCGACGTCGATACGGTCGATCTTCCCGGAGAGCGAGAAGCCGTCCAGGTCGAGGCCGCGCTGGAGCTCCGGCGACGACCGCTCGGTTCCGAAGGAGACCTCGAAGCGGCGCGGGACGAGCGGCGTCTCCGCGGCGGCCTCGTCCCTGACGAACGCCTCGAGGTCCCGCCAGAGGCGCCCGTCGAGCTCCCGGCGCTCGAGGTCGTCGAGCTCCTGGCGCACCCCGTCGAGCGCGTCGTCGAGGCAGCGGCGGAGGAAGCGGACGGCGTCCTCGACGGTGACCGCCTCGACGCGCTCGCTCCCGACCTCCTTCGGGAGCCCCGCGTAGAAGCGGTGGAGCGCCGTGTGGGCGAGCGACCCGCGGAGCTTCGCGTCCACTTCGGCGTCGATCGAGCGGGGCGAGACGAGACGCTCGACGAGCCAGATCGACGAGCAGGATGCGAACGCCTCCAGCTCCGTGACGTTGAACGTCGCCCGCCCGCCGAGCTCGGCGAGCACGGCGGGGCTCGTCAGCGCCGTCGCACGGTCGAACGCGCGGAGCGCCCGCGTGAGGCGGCGCTCCCAGCCGTTGGCGAAGGCGAGCGCCTCCGCCTGGGCGACGTCGCGGGCGGCGACGGCGGCGAGGGCGCGGAGCCGCTCCCGCTCGGTGGGCGCGTCCTCGAGCTCCCACGTCAGCCGCGACAGCGGCCGGCGGCGGGTGGCGCGGGCGACGTCGTCAGGATCGAAGAGCGCGCGCACCTCGTCCCAGAACGGGCTCCCCTGGCGGGGCGCCCCATCGTCGGTGGCGGCCTCGCGGACGAGGACGAGGCGGCGCGACGGGCGCGTGCACGCCGTGTAAAAGAGGTAGCGCTCGCGGGCGACGGGATCGGGGCGACCGAGCCGGGCGCGCGTCCGCTCGTCGAGTGCCCGGCGGGCGTCGTCGTCGAGGAACGGCGAGGGAGAGGAGCGCCGAGGCAGGCTGCCCTCCTCGAGCCCGAGCACGAAGACGATCTCGAAGCGACGCGTCCGCGCCCGGGCGAGGTCGAGGACCGCGACGCGGCCGGGCTCGGCAGCCGCGGGGCCGCGCACCGGCGCCCGCTCCAGCGCCGCGAGCACGTCCTCGCGCGTCAGGCCCTCCCACTCGCGCAGCTCGCCGAGGAGCCGGGCGACCGCCTCGTACGCGCGCAGGTCGAGGTTGGCCGCCTCGCCGGTGGGAGGCGACTCGAGCCCGTAGGCACCGCGCAGCATGAAGGCGGCGAGGACGCGCACAGCCTCGCGCGGATCGCCGGCGGCCCGCACGGCGTCGAGCGCCGGCAGAGGCTGGCCGCGCAGCCGCACCGCGCGCTCCTCGATGTCCGTCCGCACTCCGAGCCCGCGCAGGCGTCCCTCGAGGTAGTCGGCATGCGCCCGGGGCAGCCCCGAGTACGGCGAGCGGAGGAAGCCGAAGAGGTCTCGACGCTCCTCGCTCTGCCAGAGGAAGCGGAGCACCGAGAGGAGGGCGTGCCCGAACGGGGCCTGACCGAGGCGAAGCCGGCTCTCGAGCGCGAACGGAATGCCGGCGACGGCGAAGACGGTCTCGAGCGGGGCGCGCAGACGCTCGAGCGACGGGCAGACGACGCCGACCGCCTCGGGCGTCGTGCCGTCGCGGAGGAGGCGCAGGATCTCGTCGGCGACGAGCTCGAGCGCGCCGCGGGCGCCGGCGCCCTCGAGGAACCGCACGGCCCCGCCGAGCGGCGGCGCCGCGGAAGACGAGCCGTCGGCGAAGAGCGCGCGCTCGAGATGCGCGAGGGCGGGCGCGGCGATGTCGGCATAGGCGGGCGGCAGCTCCTCGACCCTGCCGCCGGCGAGCGCCGTCAGGTCGGCGGCCGTGCGGGCGAGCGAGGCGAACGCCGGCCGGCCGGGCTCGTACGGGAGCGACACGGTAACGTCGCCCCGTCCCGCGAGCGCCTGGAGGAGGGCCCACTGGGCGCCGGTCAGGTCCTCGAAGCCGTAGGCGAAGACCGGCCTCCCCGACCAGGCCTCCAGCTCCCCCTCGACCCGCTCGACGGCACGTCGGCGCTGGAGCTCGCGGTCGGTGCGGCCGCGCGACCCGAGCTCCTCCAGGTAGGCGCGGTAGAGGCCGGCCAGGTCACCGTCCTCGAGATCAGCCGGGTCGAGGAGCCCACCGCCGAGCTCGGCGATGGCGGCGAGGAGGGAGTCGGCGAAGCCCGCGAAGCGCGCCGAGCCGCCGAGCCCGTTCAGGCTCGAGCGGGCGAGGGCGCTGCGAAGGACGAGCGTCCGCTCGGCGTCCCCGGCCGGCCTCGCTCCCCTTCCGCCGTTCGCGATCAGCTCGAAGAGGTCGTCGAACGTCCCGATCTCGCCGCCGACGAGCACGGGCCGGCGCGAGAGGAGCTCGCGCTCGACGCGGTCAACCTCGGCGCGATTGGGGACGACGAGGAAGGGCTCCCGTTCGAGGTCTTTGAGATACCGGCCGAGGAGCCGCGACACCTTCCCGGCGTTCGCCGGGCCGACCAGCAACGCCAGCGGCACCGCGCCATTCTAGCCGCCGCCCCGGCGGCCTTTCCGGACCCCGGGGCGGCGACGAGGGCGATGTGAGAGCCTGTCTAGGCGGCAGACTTCGGCTTGCGGCCGCGACGCGCGGCGGCACGTCCCGGCAGCGAGCCGGCACAGTTGTCGCAGAGATCCGCGGCCTTCGCCCCTCGGCGCGCGTCCGTGTAGGTGATGCGCATCGCGGCGCCCTTGCCCTCTTCCACTTCGGCGCCGCAGTTGTCGCATACCAGAATCGTCTTTCGAGCCACTTGTCCTCCTGCAATTCGTCGGGTGGTCGGCGAGAGGCTTACACTCTAGTCGGTGGAAATGGTGGCCTGCAAAAACGATCCGAACGCCCGCTCGTTTCCGCGCAGCCTGTTGTCAGCAACGACCGTCTCCGAGCCGTAGTGGGAGACGATGGCATAGCCGAGCCTCGTGCGGTCTCCGGAGGCGAGATCCGCCGCAGTTCCGCTGACGGTATTTCGCTCGATTCGGCACATGGAATAGTCACCGCAGAAAATCCCGACGCCGACCGCGTCCTCGACGACGTTCTCCCGCGCCTCTGCCATCGACATCTCCGTGAGCGTGATCGCGCGCAGGCTCGTGGCGCTGACGCGGTTCTCGCGCACGAGCGCGTGCGCGAAATGCGTGACGATCCCCTCCATCCCGCCGGTGACGGTGCAGCGCTCGACGACGGACGGCGCGAGGTCGAATCCGAACGAGATGTCGATGCCCTGCGCGTAGGACCCGGTCGGCTCGCGGACGACGCAATCCCGGATCGCCACCGAGCTCCGGCGAACGTTGATGCCGTCGATCTCCGCCCAGAGGACGTTGACGCGCTCGAGCGTCACCCGCTCGGCGTTCACGACCTCGATCCCGTAGTCGCCGCCGACGACGGTGACGTCCTGCACGGTGACGTCGTCCGCCGAGACGACGATGCCGCCGCGGACGACCGTGCCCAGCTCGCCCACGAGGCGCTGGGAACGGTCGAGGACGATGGGCCCCTCGTGGACGCCGGCGGCGAGGTGGACGACCGGCGGCTGCGTCGCCCACGCGACGCTTCCGGCCGCCGCGAGCACGACGAGCGCGGCGGCCGCGACCGCGGCGCCGCCCCGGCCGAGCTCGCCGCCGTCCTCCCCGTACGTGAGGCGCGCCTGCGGGAACACGGCGTGCCCGAGGATCTGCGCGAGGAGCCAGGAGCCGGCGAAGAAGCCGAGCGCGGCGGGGAGCGGCGCCGCCACGTCGAGGAGCCGGACGAGGCCCATGATCGCCCCGAGCTCGAGCAGGCCGAGCGGCAGCGCGGCCCAGCCGGGCTGGTACGGGAGCAGGCGGTGGTAGACGGCCGCGTCGAGCGCCAGCCCGACCCCGAGCATCAGCCCGGTGAGCTCGAGCGGCCACCAGGCCCCGAGCGCGAGCGCAAAGGCGCAGGCCAGGAGGAGCGGCGCGAGCGCGGACGCGAGGCGCGACTCGAGCCTTCCTCTCAGCGTGTACGACATGCCCTCACCCTGCGGAGGAAGCGGCGGCCGGCGTACTTCGCCCCCACGAGCGTGTCGGCCGCCGGAAAGGCCCACTGCGCCGGCACGCCGGCGAGGGCGAGCGTGCGTTCCCCGTCGGTGAGCGCCGGTACCGTCGAGTCGGGCGCGAGGACGATCCAGTCCTCGGCGGTCTCGAGACCGTGCTCGGCGACGAGCCGCTCGAGCAGCGGGTCGGAGGCGAACCCGCGCCGGAAGCCGGTGGCGCAGATGGTCTGCTCCGCTCCGTTCGGCTCGGCCGCGACGCGGAAGCGGCCCTCGCGGCGGGCGCGCTCCACCGGCTCGTCCCACGCAGATCCCGGCGGATAGGAGGGCGCGCCGTAGCGGCGGAGGAGCTCGATCCGCTCGGCCGGGCCGCTCCGGTGGTACGCGGCGAGGCCTCGGCGCGTGAACAGGTGACGAGGGAGGTTGAGGGGGCGCCGCTCGGGCTCGCGCCGGCGCACGGAGACGACGGAGGCGCCCGCCGTGAGCGCATTCAGCCATTCCGTCGCGGCGGCCATCCCGGCGCCGACCACCTCGACCTGGTCCGCGTAGTCGTGCGGCTCGTAGGCGTGCACGACGCGCGGGTCGCCCGCGAGCTCCTCCGGCACGTTCAGGCCCGGGTGGCCCGGGGCGATGAGCACGTGCCGGAAGACGCCCTGGCCGCCGACGTCGAAGCCGCCCTCGACGGCGCGCACGCGCTCGATCCACGCCGGGCGGAAGCTCTCGTCCCAGCCGCTCCCCTCCCGGAGCTCGGCGACGTGGTGGAGGAACTCCGCCACGGTCGGGTGGTAGCGGTCGGCGAGCGTCTGGAGGAGAGGCAGCGGCGTCCGGCCGCGGATCGCCGCCTTGACGGCGAGGCCGGGGAAGGAGGCTGGCGCGCAGTGCCCGTCGCTCTCCGAGCGCATCCACCGCTGCCGGATCGCGGCCGCCCGCACCAGCCAGGCGGAGGCGGGATCGGGGTCGGTTCCGAACACGGCTATTTCGGCCGGGGGGAGCCCCCCACTCCGGAGCGTCGCATACGCGCTGAAGCCGGCGAGGCCGCCGCCGACGATTGCGCAGCGATTCGGCACGCTTACTTGACAGAGCCCGCCAGGAGGCCCTGCACGAAGTAGCGCTGGAACGCGAAGAAGACGACGAGCGGGATCGCGAGCGAGATGAACGAGGCGGGGGCGATCAGCTCGATGTTCGCGCCGAACTGGCGGAGCTGAGAGAAGATCGCCACGGTGATCGGCTGCGTCTCGCGCCCGAAGACGAGGGCGACCAGCAGGTCGTTCCACGCCCAGAGGAACTGGAAGATGGCGAGCGAGGCGATCGCTGGCAGGCCGAGCGGCAGGATCAGGCGCAGGAAGATGCGGATCTCGGAGGCGCCGTCGATGCGCGCCGCTTCGAGCAGCTCCCTGGGGATCCCGATGAAGAAGTTGCGCAGGAGGAAGATCGCGAACGGCAGCCCGAAGGCGGTGTGGTAGAGGACGATCGCCGCGACGGTGTCGAAGATCCCGAACGTGTTGTAGAGGTCGAACATCGGGATCAGCGCCATCTGCAGGGGCACCACGAGCAGCGCGATGACGACGATGAAGAGCCAGTCGCGACCTGGGAACTCGAGCCAGGCGAAGGCGTAGCCGGCGAGCGCCGCGACGAAGATCGGCAGGATCGTCCCGCCGATGGCGATCTGGACGGTCGTCCAGAGCGAGCTCGTGATCGCGTCCGTCTCGAAGAGCGCCCGGTAGTTCTCGAGCGTCAGCCGCGACGGCTCGGCGAAGACGGTCCACCAGCCGTTCTCGTTCAGGTCGGCCGCGGACATGAGCGAGATGATGAAGAGGCCGATCGTGGGCACGAGCCAGAAGAGCCCTATGAGCACGAGGATGACGTGGATGGGCGCCTTCCCGAGCACGCGCAGGATGCGCGCGGAGAGGCTCTCCTCGACGACTGGGGCCCGGCGGGCTTCTGCGGTCACGGTGGCCATGACGCCTATGCCTCCCTCTTGAAGCGGCGGATGTTCAGGAGCAGGATCGGGACGACGAGCACGAAGAGGAAGACGGCGATGGCGGAGCCGAAGCCGAAGTTCCGGGACGCGGTGAAGGACTGCCGCCACATCTCGAGCGCGATCACGGTGGCGTCGTTCTGGACGGATCCGGGCGCGACCGACAGCACGATGTCGAAGACCTTGAGGACGTTGATCAGCATCGTGATGAAGACGACGGTGAGGACGGGCGCGAGGAGCGGCACGGTCACGCGCCGGAAGACCTGCCACTCGGTGCCGCCGTCGGTGCGCGCGGCCTCGAGCACGTCGCGCGGGATCGAGGCGAGGCCGGCGGCGATCACGACCATCGAGAACCCGGCCCAGATCCAGATGTAGGAGATGATCATCGAGAGGGTGATCAGCTGCGAGCCGAGCCAGGCGACGCCGCCGTAGCCCGCGGAGAAGGTGTCCGCGCCGATGGCGACGCGAAACTCGTCGCCCTCGACGCCCTCGAACGCGAACGTGCCGTCGTCCTCGGTGCGGACGGAATCGATCTCGGCCCCGCCCGCGTCGCGGAGCTCCACGGTCACCCCGGGGAGCCCCAGCTCCCCCTCCTCGACCTCGCCGGGCGTGCCGCCGCCGGGCCGGAAGTCCCTCCAGACGACGCCGTTGATCCCGCCCTCGAGGGGTTCGGGCACGATCGCCTGCTGGGCGTCGCCGGGCACCTCCCCGGCGGGGAGCCCGGTCAGACCGAGCAGGGTCGTGTCACCCGGACCGATCGGCTCCTGCAGCAGGATCCCGCCCTCCGGCGTCCCGGCCATCGACTCGGTCGACGGCTCCGCGCGGGTGAGGGCGCCGGCCGGGCTGAAGGTGTCCTTGACACTCGCGATCACCGCGTTCAGGGCGCCGCGGTCGGGATCCTGCTGGTACATCGCCGCACGCCAGATGACGCCCGCGGCAAAGAGCGAGATCGCCATCGGCATGAAGACGACCGTCTTGAACGCGACAGCCCAGCTCACCCGCTCGGTCATGACCGCGAAGATCAGGCCGATCGCCGTCACGAGGACGGGCACGACGCCGACCCAGATCGCGTTGTTCTTGATCGCCGTGAGGGTGTTCGCGTCGCTGAAGAGACGCGTGTAGTTGTCGAACCAGATGAAGTTGTCGCCGGAGCGGTCGAAGAAGCTGCGGTAGACCGTCTGAACGGCGGGGTTGATGACCCACACACCGAGGAAGAACACGGCGGGCAGCAGGAAGCCCACCGGGACGATGTACTTGCGCCAGGCGCCCGCCGACTCAGGCGGCGGCGGAGCCTCCTGGGGAGGAGGCTCCGCAGTGATGCTGGCGCCGCCGCTCACGGGTCCTTACCTGTCGAACGACTGGGCTGCGGCATCCTCCATCTGCTGCGCGATCCCGTCGACGTCGCTCGGGTTCTGCAGGAAGTCCTGGAAGAGCGAGAACAGGCCCTGGCCGACGGTGCCGCCGAACTCGGCCGGCTGGAGGTCGGAGAGGTCGAAGCGGAAGACCTCGGCCTCGCTGAGGGCCCCGGCCGTCGTCTGCGTGATCTCGTCCGGGTACACGCTCGAGTCGACGTTCTGGTTGAGGGAGGCGAAGCCGCCCCGCTCGGCCCAGATCTCGGCGGCGTCGGCCGTCGCCAGGTAGCGGATGAGGGCCTGGGCGGCCGGGCTGTCCTGGAACATGACCACCGTGTCGCCGCCGCCGACGACCACGTCGCCGGAGTCGGCGATCGCCGGGAACTTGAAGACGTCGAAGCCCTCGCCGGCCGCCGCGGACGTCGAGTCGGTGATGACGCCGGCGACGAAGTCGCCCTCGATCACCT
>DATHVD010000059.1:0-7316 GCA_035461525.1 Gaiellaceae bacterium | reverse complement strand
TCGGCGCTCCGGCCTCGTCCGCCGCGGCGGCAGCCGCCAGGGCCCTCTCGGCTGCGCGCGCGGGCTCGCCGGCATCCAGGTCGACGGCTGCGGAGGCACGTACGGCCCAGGCGGCGGCGAGGGGGAGCCGGACGGCCGAGGCCCACGCCTCCGCGGAGGCGGCCGCGCGCTCCGCCTCGGCGCGGCGGCCGAGCGCGAGCCAGCAGCGCGTCAGCAGCTCGAGGCAGTGGGCCCGCCAGGTACCCGGGATGAGCGACAGCTCCTCGCCTCCCGCGGAGCCGAGGAGCAGCTCGACGGCGGGTTCCGGGTGACCTGTCTCCAGTAGAGCGTTGGCGAGCCTCACGGCCGCCCAGGCCGAGTGGAAGCCCGGGGCGAAGTCCTCGCTCAGGTCGACGCTCTCCTGAGCGGAGGCGAGCGCGAGCTCCACGTCCCCGGCCGCGAGGGCGACCGAGGACCGGTTGAAGAGGTTCCAAGCCAGCGCCTGCGTGTTGCCCAGCAGGCGCGTCGCCTCGATCCCGCCGTCCAGGAGCTCGCCGGCCTCGGCGAGCTTGCCGCGCACGAACCAGACCCGCCCCAGGATCTGGACCAGGATGAGGAACAGCTCGCCCTGCCCCGTTGCTCGCCCCACGGCGAGGGCGCGGCCGGCATGGGCGTCGGCTTCCGCGTACCGGTCGAGATAGAGCTCGGCGCCGCCGAGCCAGGCCGCGGCGTCGAGGCGGCGGGAGAGCTCCTCGTCCGACAGGGACCCGACGAGAGCCGCTGCCTCGACACGATCGGATTCGGCTCGCTCGGCCGCCCCCGTCATCGAATCCGCGAGGGCGAGCACGGCGAGGGCCGCTGCGGTCAGAGGGACGTCTCCGAGCAGTCTCGCGGCGCCCGCCGCACGCTCGGCCGACTCCCGCATCGCGTCGTACCGCGTGCGCCAGAACCCGTTCATGGCGAGGTCGATCATGAGCGCCACCGCATCGGGCGAGCCCGGGTCGGGCAGGCTCTCGAGGGTGCTCGCCAGGCGCTCACGGGCTTGCTCGTGCCGTCCGAGGTTGCTCTCCACGGCGGCGCAGGCGCGCGCGAGCCTGACGCGGAGCGCGTGCGAGTCGCCGGGCACGATCGCGAGCGCGTCCAGCAGGGCGTCGTGGCTCTCGGCGTAATGGCCGGAGGCCGTCAGCGCCCCCGCACGCGCGAGGAGGAGCTCGACGCGCTCCTGCGCCGGCGCGGTCTGCGGGAGGACGCGCAGCGCGTCGGCGAACCAGCGTGCGGCGCTCGCCGGCGCCAGCCGGACGGCTTCCTCGCCGGCCTCGCGCAGGACGGCGACTGCGCCGGCGTCGCCCTCGCGCGCCGAGCGCTCGACGTGGTGCGCGCGCGCGGCCGCCGTGGCCCCCCGCGCCGCGAGCAGCTCGGCGCAGCGCTCGTGCGCCCCGAGCCGCCAGCCGCCGGCCGTGGCCTCGTAGACCGCGCGCCGGACGAGCGGGTGCCTGAAGCGGAAGCGGCGGGGCACGTCGGTGTCGCGAACGAGATCGAGCCGCAGGAGCTCGTCGATCGCGTCCATCGCCGCCGCCTCGGACGTCGCGGCCGCGGCCGCCGCCAGCTCGGGCTCGAAGGGGTCGCCCGCCACCGCCGCGCCCTCGAGCACGAGGCGTCCGCCGTCCGAAAGCAGGGTGAGCTCCTCGCCCAGGGAGGCGACGACGGCGGACGGGACCCCGGTGCCGGTCAGCGAGATCTCGGAAGCGGAGGTGCTTCCACCTGCGCGGTCGAGCGACCGGGAGAGCTGCTCGAGATAGAACGGGTTGCCGCCGCTCTCCTCGTAGAGGACGGTTGCGTCGGCGACGTCGACCGTTTCGCCGAGGAGCTCTCGAGCCTCGTCGGGCGTCAGCGCGCCGAGCTCGATACGGGTCAGTGCGCCTGCCCGATGCGCTCGCTCGAGCGCGGCCGAGAGCCGCTCCGGCACAGGGCGAGGGCGTAGGGCCAGCGCCATGACCACGGGTGCCGCCGGCGGCCGGCGCAGCAGCGCACCGAGCAGCTCGACGGACGCCGGGTCGGCCCAGTGGAGGTCGTCCAGCACGAGCACGAGCGAACTCGTCTCCGCGAGGTGCTCGAGCAGCGCCCGCACCGCGCGGTGGCTGCGGTAGCGCTCGTCCTGGACCGCGACGTCGCGCGCGGTCGCGAGGGCCGACAGCGACGGGAAGACGTGCGCGAGCTCCGTGCGCACGTCCTCGTCGAGACGGGCGAGAGGGCCCGGATCGAGCCCCCGCACGTACTCGTCGAGGGCATCGACGAAGACGGAGAACGGCAGGTCTCGCTCGAGCTCCGAGGCCGAGCCGGCGAGGACGAGCCGCCCGCCCGCATCCGCGCGCGCGGCGAGCTCTGCGAGCAGACGGGTCTTGCCGATGCCGGGCTCCCCCACGAGCTCGATGGCGGCCGCGCTGCCCCGGTCGACCTCGGTGAGCACCCGATCGAGCGAACCGAGCTCTTCGGCGCGCCCGACGAGGTGATCGGCTAGCAGAGCCATTTTTCCGCCTCCAGCCCAGGATAGATCAGGGCGGCCGGATCCCGAAATCAGGGTGCGGAATCAGGGTGGCGCCCCGATGTCGGGACGGCCGTGCGGCGGCAAGCTCGGCTCATGGCCCGCTACCTGCTCCACCACCGCCACGAGCCGCACGAGTGCGGCGTCGTCTTCGCCTCCTTCAGGGGGCACCAGAGTCCGCTCCGCCACCGGCCGACCCTCGCGTCGTGTCGCTCCGGAGGGCACGCGATCTGGTGGGCGGTCGAGACGGCGACCGAAGACGAGGCGCTCCGCCTCCTGCCGTCGTACGTCGCCCAGCGCACCACCGCAACGAGCGTGAGCGAGGTCGAGATCCCGTGAAAGGAGGAGCAATGAGCCCCACGACTCCCAAGACCCGCGAGCTCGCCGCCCGCGAGAGCGGCGGCATCCACGTCCTCTTGCTCTGGCACCCGGACGAGAACGCGCTCACCCTCTCGGTCGAGGACGTCCGTGTCGGCGATCGCTTCCACCTGCCGGTCGCACCCGACCGCGCCCTCGACGCCTTCTATCACCCCTTCGCCCACGCGGCCTAGGGCCTCAAGACCTGACCTGCACGAGATTCGAAGGAGGAACGACATGTTTCGCAGCAAGCACCGCCGCCGCCCGAGCGACGAGCCCACGGGGCACGCGCACAACCTGGCGGCGCGCATGGGTCGCTGGAGCGCAGCCCACTGGAAGACCGCCACGTTCGGCTGGCTCGCGTTCGTCGTGGTCGCGTTCGCCCTCGGCGGCGCGGTCGGGACGACGACCATCGACCCGAACACGTCCGGGCCGGGCGAGTCCGGCCGCGTCGACAGGATTCTCGACGCGGGCTTCCGGCAGCCCGCCGGCGAGAGCGTCCTCGTCCAGAGCAGCACGCTGCGCGTGGGCGACCCAGCCTTCACGGCCGCCATCGAGGACGTCGTCGCCGGCGTCTCCGAGCTGGGAGCCGTGCAGAACGTCCGCTCGCCGCTCGATCCGGCCAACGCGGGCCAGATCGCAGGGAACAGGCACGCGGCGCTCGTCGAGTTCGACATCCGAGGCGACGCCGACGAGGCAGTCGAGAGGATCGAGCCCGTCCTCGACCGGGTCGCGAAGGCGCAGCAGTCCCATCCGGAGCTGTTCATCGGCGAGTTCGGCGACGCGAGCGCGGTCGATGCGATCGAGACCGCGTACGCGGACGACCTGGAGAAGGCCGGGCTTCTCTCGCTCCCGATCACCCTGGCCATCCTCGTGATCGCGTTCGGCGCGCTCGTGGCCGCGGGCATTCCGCTGCTGCTCGCGCTGACAGCGGTGATCGCAACCTTCGGACTGATCGCGCTGCCCAGCGGCATCCTGCCGATGGCGCAGCAGGCGCCTGCGCTCGTTCTCCTCGTGGGGCTCGCCGTGGGCGTCGACTACTCGATGTTCTACCTGCGGCGTGAACGGGAGGAGCGTGCCGCGGGCCGGAGCGAGCGGGCTGCTCTCGAGGCCGCCGCCGCCACCTCCGGCCGCTCGGTGCTGATCTCCGGTCTGACGGTGATGACGGCGATGGCCGGCATGTTCCTGACCGGCGACGCCATCTTCGCCTCGCTCGGCGTGGCGACGATCCTGGTCGTCGCGATCGCGGTGCTCGGGTCGCTGACCGTCCTGCCCGCGTTGCTGTCGAGGCTCGGCGACAACGTCGACCGGCTGCACGTGCCGCTCCTCTCGAGGCTCCGCCGCGACGACGGGCACGGTCGGATCTGGGGCGCGATCGTCGCCGGCGTCCTGCGTCGGCCGGTGCTGTCGGCGGTGCTCGCGGGCAGCCTGCTGGTCGGGCTCGCCCTTCCGGCGCTTCAGCTTCGGATGGTCATGCCCGGCCCGGACACGTTCCCGCAGTCCCTCCCGGTCGTCGAGACCTACGACCGGATGCAGCAGGCCTTTCCCGGCTCGGCGCTCCCGGCGAGCGTCGTCGTGAAGGCGCCGGACGTGAACGCACCGGCGGTCCGAGAGGCCGTCGGCGAGCTCGAGGAGCGGGCCCTCGCGAGCGGCCGCATGCACGAGCCGATCACGGTCGCCGTGAACGAGGACGCCACCGTCGCGAACATCACCGTGCCGATCGACGGGAAGGGGACCGACGCCGAATCGCGCGCCTCCCTGGCCGTCTTGCGCGACGAGATCGTGCCGACGACCGTGGGCGCCCTTCCGGATGCGGAGTCCGGCGTCACCGGTCTCACGGCCCAGTGGCAGGACTCGACCGCCGAGATCACGTCGACGTTGCCGCTCGTGGTCGCGTTCGTGCTCGTCTTCGCGTTCGCGCTCATTCTCGTCGCCTTCCGGTCGCTCGTGATCGCGGCCAAGGCGATCCTGCTCAACCTGCTCTCGGTCGCCGCAGCCTACGGCGTGCTGGTGCTCGTCTTCCAGCACGGCCTCGGCAAGAGCCTCCTCGGGTTCAGCTCGTCGGCTGGGATCGACCCGGTCGTCCCGTTGCTCCTCTTCGTGATCCTCTTCGGCCTCTCGATGGACTACCACGTCTTCATCCTGGGCCGGATCCGCGAGGCGTTCCAGCGGGGCGCGAGCACGGACGAGGCGATCGCGCACGGCATCACGTCGACCGCCGGCGTCGTCACGAGCGCCGCGATCGTGATGGTGGCAGTCTTCGCCGTCTTCGTCACGCTCTCGATGCTGATGTTCAAGCAGTTCGGCGTCGGGCTCGCGGCGGCGATCCTGATCGACGCGACGATCGTCCGAGGGGTGCTGCTGCCCGCCTCGATGAAGCTGCTGGGCGACTGGAACTGGTACCTGCCCAGGTGGCTCGAGTGGCTTCCGCAGCTCGGGGGTCACGAGCCCGAGCCGGAGCCGAAGACCGAGGTCGGGCCGGCGCCCGTCTCGGCCTAGATCACCGATCCCAGAGACCGACCCCGAAAGGAGCTCCCATGACCGCCCAGGCAAGCCAACCGAACGGCCCCGGCGACAAGCCCGCCGGCCGACTCTTCACCCCCGGACGGATCGTCGCCCTCGCGCTCATTGCGCTCGTGGTGCTCGGTCTCGCGTACCTCCGCTTCGCGCCCGACGCCGACCCGGTCTCCGTGCCGGCGGGGGCGCAGGCGGGCGACCTGATCCTCGAGAGCTGCGAGTACGAGACGGAGAGCGGGAGCTACGCCGCCGAGTGCGGCACGCTCGTCGTCCCCGAGAACCGAGCGGATCCGGATTCCCGCCTGATCGCGCTGCCGGTGACTCGCATCAAGGCCCTGTCCAACGACCCGACCGAGCCGATCTTCCGCCTCGAAGGCGGTCCCGGCCTGACCAACATGCAGTTCGAGAAGGCGAGCCGGCTCGCCGAGAACCACGACGTCGTCCTCGTCGGCTACCGCGGCGTCGACGGCTCCGTGCGGCTCGACTGCCCCGAGGTCGACTCGGCGCTCGCGCACTCGAGGGATCTCCTCGGCGAGGACTCGTTCCGCGCCTACGGGGACGCCTTCCGGGACTGCGCCGACCGGCTCGCCGGCGAGGGCGTCGACCTCACCGCCTACGGCCTGACCCAGCAGGTCGAGGACCTGGAGGCGGCGCGCGTCGCGCTCGGCTACGAGCGCATCAACCTGGTGAGCGAGAGCGCCGGCACGCGCACCGCGATGATCTACTCCTGGCGCTACCCGGAGGCCATCCACCGGTCGGCGATGATCGCCGTCAACCCGCCCGGCAACTTCCTCTGGGACCCGGAGACGACCGACGAGCAGATCGGCCGCTACGCCGAGCTCTGCGAAGCGGACGACAGCTGCGGCAGGCGTACCGACGGCCTCGCCGCGGCGATGCAGCGCACGGCCGAGGACGTGCCGGGCCGCTGGCTCTTCCTGCCGATCGACGACGCCAACGTCCGGATCTTCTCCTTCTACGGGCTCATGGAGTCGACCTCGGAGGCGGCGCCGTTCTCCGGGCCGATGACGCTGGACGCTTGGCTCTCCGCGGACCATGGCGACGCGAGCGGGTTCTGGCTCCAGTCGCTCGTCGGCGAGCTCTTCCCGATCCCGTTCGTCTGGGGCCAGTACGCCTCGGCCGCGCGGCTCGACGCCCAGGCAGCGCGCGAGTACTTCGCCGAGGATCAGGAGGGCTTCGCGAACCTCGGTCGTGCGGCCTCGGCGTTTGCCTGGGGCGGCGGCCGGATGGTCGACGGCTGGCCGGCCGCGCCCGACGAGGACGAGTACGGCGAGGTGCGCCGGTCGGACGTGGAGACCCTTCTCGTCGGCGGGACGCTCGACTTCGCGACCCCGCCGCAGGTGGCCACGGAGGAGCTCCTTCCGCACCTGCCGAACGGAAGTCAAGTCGTGCTCTCCGAGCTCGGGCACACGGTCGACTTCTGGACCTACCAGCCGGAGGCCTCGACCAGGCTGCTCACGACCTTCTTCGACAGCGGCCGGGTGGACGACTCGCTCTACGAGCCCGCGCAGGTCGACTTCACCCCTGCCGTGCCGCTGACCCTGCTCGCCAAGAGCTTCGCGGCGGCGATGGTCGGCCTCGGGCTCCTGACCGTGATCTCGCTCCTCTGGATGGCGATCCGGGTGCGCGTGGGCGGCGGCTTCGGGCGCAAGGCAGGGGCGACGCTGCGGTCGGTCTACGCCGCGGTGCTCGGCCTCGGCGGCTGGCTCGCTGCCGTCCTGATCGCGTCGACGACGATGCCCGGCGTCCCCCTCGGCGGTGAGCTGCTCGGCGCCCTCTCCGTGGGCGTCCCGGTCGGACTGACCCTCTACCTCGCGTGGACGAGGCGCGACTGGTCGGCCGGAACGAAGGCCGCGGGCTTCGCCGCCGCGATGCTCGGATCCCTGATCGGCGCGTGGCTCGG
>DATHVD010000058.1:0-12312 GCA_035461525.1 Gaiellaceae bacterium | reverse complement strand
CGAGCAGGTCGGCGACGTCCTCGTGCCGATCGCCGACGAGCGACTCGATCCACTCCGCGGCCAGGAGGTGGCTCTCGGCCCGCCCGGCGCGCGGGATCTGGCCGTAGGCGACGTCGCGGACGAGCACGTGGCGGAAGACGTACGCGGTCTCGCCCGCGACCGACGAGCGGCGCTCGCGACGGACGAACTCCTTGCGGTCGAGCTGGCGCAGACCCTCCTCGACGTCCCCGGGCGCGCGCCCGGCAACTGTGGCGACCGCGCCGGCCCAGAAGACCTTGCCGACGACGGCGGCGGCCTGCACCAGCCCCTTCTCGTCGGGAGGCAGGGTGTCGAGCCGCGCGGCGATCACGCCCTGGATCGTCTCCGGCAGCGGTATCCCTGCGGGCGCGTCCGCTGCGGCGAGCATGCGCGCGTACTCCTCCGCGTAGAGCGGGTTGCCTCCCGCGCGGGCGACGAGGCTCGCGCGGCGGTCGTTGGCCGCCCTCATCCTTACGGCGAGCGAGGCGAGGAGGCGCTCGGTCTCGGCGTCCGAGAGCGGGGACAGCGAGATCGTCAAGGCACGGCGCTTGCCGCCGCCCCAGTCGGGGCGGCGCTCGAGCAGCTCGGGCCGCGCGGTGCAGATGACCAGGAGCGGGACGCCCGAGGCCCAGTCCGAGAGGTGGTCGACGAAGTCGAGAAGCCCGTCGTCGGCCCAGTGGAGGTCTTCGAAGACAAGGATGAGCGGGCGCTGCTCCGCGAGCGCCTCGAAGAACCGGCGCCAGGCGGCAAACGCCTCGCGGCGGCTGTCGGCGGCCGCCTCGAGCGAGCCGGCGAGGCCGGCAAGCGGGCGCAGGTGCTCCGCGACCCACGCGGCCTCGGACACGTCCGGGAGGACCGCTCCGATCGCCGCGAGGAGCTTCTCCGACGCCTGGTCGGCGGCGTCCGACTCCAGGATCCCGGCCTGCGCCTTCAGGATCTCCCCGAGCGCCCAGAAGCTGACTCCTTCGCCGTAGGGCAGGGAGCGGCCCTGCCGCCAGTACGCGAAGACGGCGGGATCGGCCTGGAGGGCGGCGTAGAGCTCGAAGAGGAGCCGGCTCTTGCCGAGCCCCGGCGCTCCCACGATCGTGACGAGCTGGGGCGCGTGCTCGCGCTCGGCGCGGCCCACGGCGTCGCGGAGGAGACGCAGCTCCTCGTCGCGGCCGACGAGCTCCGCGCCGCCGCGGAAGGCCATGTCGACGCCGAGGCGGGTGCGCGGCGCGATCGCCTCCCAGACGGCGATCGGCTCCGCCTTCCCCTTCGCCTGGACCGGCTCGGCCTCGCGGTACTCGATCACGCTCGCCGTCGCGCGGTGGGTGGCTTCGTCGACGAGGATCCCGTCTACGGGGGCCGCTGCCTGGAGCCGCGAGCATGTGTTGACGACGTCGCCGGCGGCCATGCCCTCTCCCTCGGCGGGCCGCGCGTGCAGGGCGATCATCGCCTCGCCGGTCGTCACCCCGATGCGGACGTGGAGCCCGAGCGTGGAGTCCGCTGCGTTCAGCTCGCCGATCGCCTCGCGGACGGCCACTGCAGCGCGGACGCCACGCTCGGGGTCGTCCTCGTGCGCGAGCGGCGCGCCGAAGAGGGCGACGACGGCGTCGCCGATGAACTTCTCCACGGTGCCGCCATAGCTCTCGAGCTCGGTCTTCAGCCGGGCGTGGTACGGCGCGAGCAACCGGCGGACGTCCTCCGGGTCGAGGCGCTCGGCACGGCCCGTGAAGCCGACGAGGTCGGCGAAGAGGACGGTGACGACCTTGCGCTCCTCGCGGACGGGGACCGCGCCGGGCTCGACCGCCGCGCCGCAGCTCGTGCAGAAGGCGAGCCCCGGCGCGACGACGGCCCCGCAGGATCCGCAGGCGCGCCCGAGCTGCTCGCCGCAGCTCCCGCAATAGAGCGCCCCCGGCCTGTTGGCGAAGCCGCAGGAGTCGCAATCGAACATGGCCGGGAGTAGTGTAGGTTGCGTGAGCGCGCCCGAGGCCCGCCGGCCCGGTCTCGCCGAAGCTCTCGTGGTCTCGGCCGCGTTCGGGGCGGTCGCCCTGGCCGTCTTCGTCACGTACGCCCGGCTTCCGGTCGAGGAGCTCTACAACGTCGACGCCGCGCCGCTCGCACGCGGCGCGGGCAGAGCGCTCGTCTTCCTCAACTACCCCACCGCCTTCGCCGCGGCCGCGGTGGCCGTGCTCGCCGCGGAGCGGCTGCGCACGCGGTTCGCCGCCGCCGCCGCGGCCGTCTCCGTCCTGCTCTGCGCGACGGTCGCGTGGCCGGGCGTCGTCACGCAGGCGGACCTCGACGCCAGGCCCGTCAACGCACTCGCCGGCGCCGGCGTCCTCCTCGCCGTCGCGCTCCTGGCGCTCGCGCTCGCCCGAGGCGGGACCGGCGAGAGCCTGCCGTTCGGCCCGCCGGACGTCGCCCGCCTCGTCTTCGCCGCCGTCCTCGTCGCCGCGTCGCTCCCGTGGATCGCCGCGGAGATCGGCTTCACGCTCGACCGCGTGCCCCTCCTGGGCGTCGTCTTCCTCACCGGCGAGCCGGCGCCCGAGCCCGGCTACCCGAACCTCATCGCCGTCCATCTCGGCCACCACCACGGGATGGACGGGACGCTGCTCGCGCTCACGGCGCTCGCGCTCTCGCGCCCGCTCCAGCAGATGCGTCCGGGCGTCGCTCGCGTCGTCCTCGGCGTCTACCTCGCCCTCATGTTCGCCTACGGTCTCGCGAACGCCGTGCAGGACTTCTGGCTCGAACAGCTCGTCAAGCGCGGGGCGACCTCGCTGGAGATCCCGAGCCTCATCGTCCCCGAGGCCTCGCCGGCGTGGGCGGCCCTCGTCGCGGCGGCTCTTCTCATCTACTTGGCCGCGCGCCGCGTAGGTACCGTGGAAGTGCCTCCAGCGACGAAAGGAGCCGCATGACACGACGCATCCTCTTCCTTCTTCCGGCCGTGCTCGCGCTCGCCCTCGGGCTCGCGGCCTGCGGCGGGGACGACGACGGCAACGGCAACGGCAACGGGGCGGCGACGGAAGAGCCCGCCGCCGGGAACGGCGAAGCGACGACCCTCCAGATCGCCGCCGACCCCGACGGAAACCTCGCCTTCGACACGACCTCCCTCTCAGCGCCCGCGGGAGAGGTCACCGTCGAGTTCACGAACGACTCGGACGTGCCCCACGACGTCGTCATCGAGGGCGTCGACGGCGCCCAGACGGAGGTGATCACCGGCGCGTCGGACTCCTTCACGGTCACGCTCGAACCGGGCGAGTACACCTTCTTCTGCTCCGTTCCGGGCCACCGCGAGGCCGGCATGGAGGGCACCCTCACCGTCGAGTAGCGCGTCGCGTGGAGCTTCTCGATCTCAGGCACCTGGGCAGCGAGCGGGTCGTCGGCTCGTACCTGCTCGACGGCGACGAGCCCGCGCTCGTGGACTGCGGCCCGGCGAGCTGCCTGGGCGCGCTTCGTGCCGCGCTCGCCGCCCGGGGCCTCGAGGTCGGGGCTCTCCGCCACCTCCTGCTGACGCATATCCACCTCGACCACGCCGGCGCCGCGGGAACGCTCGTTCGCGAGAACCCCGGCCTGCTCGTGCACGTGAGCGAGGTCGGCGCCCCGCACCTCATCGACCCGAGCCGGCTCGAGCGCAGCGCGCGGCGCCTGTACGGGGAGAGCTTCGACCGCCTCTGGGGCGACCTCCTGCCCGTCCCCGGGGAGAACGTGCGGGTCGTCGGCGCGCGCGCGCTCGGGCTCGAGGCCTTTCCGACGCCGGGCCACGCCTCGCACCACGTCTCCTACCTCGCTCCCGGCGGCTCGTGCTTCGCGGGTGACGCCGCCGGCGTGCGCATCCCGCCCGCGGGCTTCGTCGCCCCGGTCGCGCCGCCGCCCGACATCGACGTCGAGGCCTGGGAGCGGACTATCGACGCGATAGCCGAGCGCGCCCCCGAGCGGCTCTGCCTGCCGCACTTCGGCGTCGTCGACGACCCCGGCGAGCACCTGGAGCGCCTGCGGGCCGCCCTGCGCGTGTGGGCCGAGCGGGCGCGCACCGGCTCCGAGGAGGACTTCGTGCGGGCGGCCGAGGACGACCTGCGGGCGGACGGCGACCCGGCGACCGCCACCCTCTTCCAGCAGGCGGGGCCGTTCGCGCAGTCGTACGCCGGTCTGCGCCGCTACTGGGACAAGCGCGCCGAGACGGAAGCGGCCTGATCCTCTACGGTTGACGCCATGCGGCGTCCACCCGGCCTGGTCGCGGCGGCGCTCGCGGCCCTCCTGGTCGGGCTGGCCCTGCCCGGCACGGCCTCCGCTCTCGAGCTCCGGCTCGTGGCCGGCGAGTTCGGCTTCGTTACCAGGTGACCGCGCCCAGGAGCGGCGAGCCGCCGGGCACCCTGTACGTCGTCGAGCGGGCGGGCACGATCTGGAAGGTGAAGGACGACCGGGCGCTCTTCCTGAGCGCCGAAGTCTCCTGCTGCACGGGCGAGCGGGGGCTCCACTCGATCGCCTTCGACCCGGACTACGCCGCGAACGGCCTCCTGTACGTCGGATTCACGAACCTCGCCGGGAACACGCGCGTCCTCCGCTTCCGCGCCAACCCCGATCGCACCGGCGTCGTGCTCGAGTCGCGGCGCCTCCTCCTCCGCGTGAGGCAGCCCGATCCGTTCCACAACGGCGGCCGGCTCCAGGTCGGGCGCAACGGCCGCCTGTACGTGGGCCTCGGCGACGGCGGCGGCGTCTGCGACCCGAACGGGCTCGCGCAGAAGCTCTGGCGCCGGCACGGGAGCCTCCTGAGCCTGGACCCGCGCAGGCTCGCGCAGGGCTGGCGGGTCGCCTCTGGAACGCCTACGAGGGGCGGGGCGGAGACCTGCCCGGACGCCCGGCTCCGCGGGCCCGGCCGGCGCGTCCTGCCGATCACCGTCTATGGACGCAAGGCCGGCTGCGCTGTCATCGGCGGCCACGTCTACCGGGGCCGGGCGCTGAAGAGGCAGCGAGGGTGGTACTTCTTCGGGGACCACTGCACCGGCAGGATCTGGCGGCTCCTCTACCGCGACGGCGAGGTGACGCGGAAGCGCCGGCTCGTGGTCGACAGCGACCTGCGCCTGACGTCGGTCGGCGAGGGCGTCAACGGCGAGATCCACGTCACGGATCGGGACGGCGGCGTGTACCGCCTGGTCCGGTGACGGCGGACGGATGGCCGCCGCACGATTGGCTACCGTGAGCCTGTGCATCGCCCCGGGGTCTACGCCGTCTGCCTCGCCGTGCTCGCCCTCGCGCTCGCCGTCCCCGGCGCTGCCTCGGCCGTCCGGCTGGTGAAGGTCGCCGACGGCTTCGGGCCGGTCACGCAGGTGACGGCGGCCCGAAGCGGCGACCCGGCGGGGACGCTCTACGTCGTCGAGAAGGAGGGCCGCGTCTGGAAGCTGCGGCAGGGCGCCAGGTCGGTCTTCCTCGACATCCGCGGCTCCGTTTCGACGGGGAACGAGCAGGGGCTCTTCTCGATCGCGTTCGACGCGGCCTACGCGACCAACCACCTCGTCTACGTCAACTTCACGAACCGGGCGGGCGACACCCGCGTCGTCCGGTACCGGGCGAGAGCGAATCACAGCCGCGTGCGCCCTGGGACGCGGCGGACGCTGCTCAGGCTCCCCCAGCCGGCAGGCAACCACAACGGCGGCCACCTGGCCTTCGGGCCCAACGGCAGGCTCTACAGCGGCCAGGGCGACGGCGGCGGCTCCTGCGACCCCGGCCGCCGCGCCCAGAACCTGAGGAGCCGGCACGGCAAGCTCCTGAGCATCGACCCGCGGGCGGCCGGCCAGGGCTGGCGGATCGACGCGTACGGCCTCAGGAACCCTTGGCGTTACTCCTTCGACCGCAGGACGGGCCGCCTCTACGTCGGCGACGTGGGCCAGGCGGCCTGGGAGGAGGTCTCGACCCTGCCCAAGCGTCGGCTCGGGGGGACGCCCGAGAACTTCCTCTGGAACGTCTACGAGGGCCTCAGGGCGAGCGGTTGCGCCCACGGAGGCCTGCGGGGACCGGGCAAGCGCGTCTGGCCGGTCAGCGTCTACGGGCGCTCGCTCGGCTGCTCGATCACCGGCGGGTACGTCTACCGGGGCTCGAGGCTCTCCGGCCTTCGCGGCCGCTACGTCTTCGGCGACTACTGCACCGGGCGGATCTGGCGCATCCACGTGAAGGACGGGAAGCTCGCGAAGGCGCGCAGGCAGCTCCTCGACACGAACCTCAACATCAGCTCCTTCGGCGAGAGCGCCGCCGGCGAGCTCTTCGTCGCCCACCTGGGCGGCGCCGTCTACCGCCTCGCGCCCTCGTAGCGGGCGCCGGCGCGGCGCGCCTCGCGCGCGAGACGGCCGGGGAGATAGCCTCCCGCGCATGCGCTACCGCTTCGTCGACTGCCGCTGGGAGCTCGGGAGCCCCGGGCGCGGCCGCGAGCTCTACCTCGAGGGGCACGTTCCCGGGGCGGCGTTCCTCGACGTCGAGACCGACCTCTCCGCGCCGCCGGCGACGCCCGGCGGCAGGCACCCGCTGCCCGCGGCGGGCGACTTCGCGCGCGCCGCGGGGGCGGCCGGGATCGGGCCGGGCGTGTTCGTCGTCGCCTACGACCAGGGGATGAACGGCGGCGCCGCGCGGCTCTGGTGGCTCCTGCGCCACCTCGGGCACGACGACGTCGCCGTCCTCGAGGGCGGGATCGGAGCCTGGCTGGGGCCGCTCCGGCCCGGCGAGGAGGAGATCGAGCCGGCCGTCTTCGAGCCTCGCGCCCGCGAGGGGGACACGATCGACGCAGAGGAGCTTGAGGCGCGCCTCGGCGACGAGCGGCTCGTGCTCGTGGACGTCCGCGCCCCCGAGCGCTACCGCGGCGAGGTGGAGCCGATCGACCCGGTCGCAGGGCGCATCCCCGGCGCGCGCAACGTCCCTTTCGCCGATGGCGGCCTGCCCGACGACCTCCTCGAGGCCGACGAGATCGCCGTCTACTGCGGCTCGGGAGTGACTGCCGCCGTCGTGCTCCTGCGGTTGGCTCAGGCCGGCCGCGACGACGCGAGGCTCTACCCCGGCTCGTGGAGCGACTGGTGCGGCCGCGGCCTCCCGGCCGAGACGGGCTAGCGGGTCGCGCCCGCGTCAGCCGCCGGTGGCCACCCCGTTCGCGCGGCACTCGGAGGCGCCCGCGCCCCGGAAGCCGAACGTCACCGAGACGACCTTGCCCCCGGGCCTGTCGTAGAGCAACGTTCCCTGCCCGGACGGCTTCGCGCGGTCGAGGTCGAAGGACTCTCCCCGGTCGAGGTTGAGGTCGCTGGCGAAGAACGAGTTGCCGGCTCCGTCGGCGCCGGTCGTGAACCCGAGATACACGTGGGCGTCGTCGACCGTCGTGTGGGCGCTGAGCTCGGGCACGACGTCGAACCCGTTGAAGACGCACCCGTAGCGGATCTCGAGCCCGGCGAGGCGCAGCACCGGCTGCACCGGGGTGATCCCGGTCGCGCGCCTGAACCGCGCCGTCGTGGCCAGGTCTGTGAGCTTGACGGCCTTGGCCTTGATGTGCTTTCCGCGGATCGCGTCCTTCTTGATGTCGGCCGCGCCGATCTTGGCGGCGGCGTAGGCGCCGCCGCTGAGCGCAACGAAGAGCGCGAGCAGGGCGACCGCCATCGCGGGCGACGGCAGTCGCGGACGAAGCGACTTCATGAGATCCCCTCCTGAGTTGCCTGCCGGTTTCGAGCCCGATCCTCTCACGCCTCGGCCGTCCGGCCCAGGCCGGCTACCGCAGCTCCACCTCGACGACGCCCGCGAACGCGTCCGCACGCGGATCCTCGCGGTAGCGGTCGTAGACGGCCGCGGCCACGGCCAGATCCTGGACGGCGAGCCCGGTGGAGTCGAAGAGCGTGACCTCGCGCTCGGCGCGGCGACCCTCTTCCTCGCCGAGGAGGACTCGGCCCAGCTCGGCGACGTCCGCCCGCCCGAGCGTCCCGGCGGCGACTGCGCGCGCGACGTCCCCGTTGTGGCTCGCTTGGCCCCACTCGTCGCAGACGACGCGGGCGCGCAGGAGCTCCTCGACTGCGATCTCCGCCTTGCCCGGCCCGTCGGCGCCCATGAGGCTCACGTGCTGGCCGGGCAGCAGGTCGCCGGGGCCAAAGAGCGGCTCGCGGCCGGGTGTGACGGTGACGACGACGTCCGCGGCGAGCGCCTCCTCCCGCGAGGAGGCGACGCAGCAGCCGAGCTCCGCGGCGACGGCGGCCGCCCGCTCCGCGCTCGCGTCCCAGAGGAGCACGTCGCGCCCGCGTGCGAGGAAGGTCGCGGCGACCGCGCGCCCGTTGACGCCGCACCCGACGACCGCGGCCGGGCCGGCGCCGCGGCGGGCCAGACTCTCCGCCGCGAGCACGGCGGCGGCGCCGGTGCGCAGCGCGGTCAGCGCGCCCGCGTCGAGCTCCGCCAGGAGCCGCCCGTCGGCTGCGTCGTTGAGGAGTACGATCCCGCTCACCGTGGGCAGCCCGCGCTCCGGGTTCCGGGGGAACGACGTCACCCATTTGAGGACGGCGTAGCCGCCTCCGCGCGCCGGCATGGCCCGGAAGTCGCCGTCCGGCGGCGCCTCGACGTAGACCTTCGAGGGCATGAGCCAGTCCCCGCGGGCGTGCGCGCGGAAGGCCTCGCGCACGGCCTCGAGGGCGTCCGCCGGGGGAACGGCCGCGTAGACGTGGCGTGCGGAGAAGACCGGGATGCCCAAGCGCAGGGCGGAGCCTACTCAGAACGCGAGCCCGATCGCCGGGACGGCGCCGACCGCGAGAAGGCCGCGATCCTCCGGCGGCGGCCGGGCGGGCCGCGCGTATCCTTCGCGCCCGTGAGGGTGACCGTGTGCGACGTCGGGCCGCGCGACGGCCTCCAGAACGAGCAGGCCGTCCTCGAGCCGTCCGTCAGGGCCGAGCTCGTCAACCGGCTCGCGGCGGCGGGCCTGCCCGCGGTCGAGGCCGTCAGCTTCGTCCATCCCGGCCTCGTCCCGCAGATGGCGGGCGCCGAGGAGGTCGTCGCGGCGATCGAGCGGCGAGCGGGCGTCGCCTACTCCGGCCTCGTCCTCAACGCGAAGGGATTCGAGCGGTTCGCGGCGGCCGGGCTCGACGAGCTCCACTTCAACCTCGCCGCGACGGAGAGCTTCGGACGCCGGAACCAGAACGCGACGCCGGAGGAGGCGCTCGCCGTCTTTGCGGCAATCGAGACGGAGAAGCCCGAGAGCGTCTCGATCAGCGTCGCCTTCGGCTGCCCGTTCGAGGGGGCGGTCGATCCCGGGCGCGTCCTCGAGCTCGCCGACCGCTGCGCCGCCGCCGGGGCCGGGGAGATCGTCTTCGCGGACACGATCGGCGTCGCCGTGCCGCGGCAGGCTCGCGGCCTCGTCGGGGAGGGCGCGAGACGCCTCCCGCGGGTGGGCGTGCACCTGCACAACACGCGCAACACCGGGTTCGCGGCCGCATATGCGGCGCTCGAAGCCGGTGCCGTGGCCTTCGAGTCGTCGATCGGCGGGGTGGGCGGCTGTCCGTTCGCGCCCCGCGCCACCGGGAACGTGGCCACGGAGGACCTCGTCTACCTCCTCCACGGGGAGGGCGTTGAGACCGGGGTCGACCTCGACGCGCTCATCGACGTCTCCGTCTGGCTGGAGGGCGTCCTCGGCCGCGAGCTTCCCGGGCAGCTCTACCGGGCCGGCACGTTCGCGCCCGTCGCCGGCTAGTGACCGTCCGGCTCCTCGCCCTCGGCGGCGTCGCCGCGGGCCTCGGCGTCCTCCTCCTGCGGCTCGTCCCCGACGTCCGCGGCAAGCCGCTCTTCGAGGACGAGGCCGTCGCCGGGCTGATCGCCGCCCGGCCGCTCCCCGAGGTCGTCGTCACGGTCATGTGGGAGCGGGGCGGAGGGCCGCTCCACTTCGTCCTCGGCCACGCGGCGTTCGTCCTCGACCCGTCCCCGTACGCCCTGCGCTGGCTCTCGATCGTGTTCGCGCTCGCCACGATCCCGCTCTGCTTCGACCTCGCCAGCCGCCTGGCCGGACCGGCGGCCGGCGTCGTCGCCGCCCTCGTCACCGCGACCTCCTCGTTCCTCCTCGTCTACGGCACGTTCGGGCGCATGTACTCGCTTTACGCCTTCGTCGCCGCCCTCGCCGTCGACCTCTTCCTCGTCGCGCGCGAGCGGCGCACCTGGCAGTGGGCGCTCGCCGCCGCCGGGGCGGCATGGCTCCTGCCGGCGGTGCATCCCTACGGTCTCTTCCTCGTCTTCGCGGAGGGCGCCGTGGCCCTCTGGCTCTGGCGAGGCCGCCCGATCCGGCCCGCGTTGCCCGTCTTCGCAGTCGGCCTCACCATGATCCCGTTCCTCGTCGCCGACGTCCGGCTGGCGTCGCGCTTCAGCGTCGGGATCGACGGCGAGGACCGGCTCGCCACGCCGACGAGCGCCTTCGGCCACCTCGGGCGCGCGTTCGCCGCGACCGCCGGAGGAGAGGGGATCGCCGCCGGCGTCGCCGTCGCCCTCGTCGCGGCCGGCCTCGTCGTCCTCGCCCGGCGCGACCGCCCGTTCGTCGCCCTCTGCCTGCTCGCGTTCCTCGTCCCGCCCCTCCTGCTCGTCCTCGGCCGGTCGGGCACGGCGCCCGGTCTCTCCCCGCGTCACGTGATGTACGTCCTTCCCCTCACGGCCGCCCTGATCGGCGTCGCCGTCGCGCATGCGCTCCGGGGCCGGGGGCTGCTCGTCTCCTCCGCCGCCGTCGCGGCCGTCGGCGTCCTCCTCGCGCTGGCGCCGTTCGGCGGCATCCGCGACCCGCGGGACTGGACGAACGACGTTCTCGGGAGCGGCGAGGCGGAGACGGCGCTCGGGAGCGAGGAGCGCCTCGAGGAGACGGCCGCCTGGCTCGACTCGAACGTCCGGGCGGGGGACGCGTTCTTTCCTTACTCGGTCGCGTTCTTCTCCGGCCTGCCCGCCACAGGCCGCGCCAGCGGCCTTCCCTACTCGCAGCCGACCCTGATGCTCCGGGCCGTCGACCGCCTCGAGTTTCCGGTCCCGCGCGTCCTCGTCTCCGTCCCCGCCGGCGCTGCCCCTGTCGACATCGCGGCTCTCGAGGGTCTGCTGGGACCCGGGTTCGAGGTGCACCCGCTCGGTGCCTGGGTCGTCGTCGTCGGCACCGGGCCGTTCGCTGACGAGCGAGCCGTGCTTGCGGCCCTCCACCGCGCGCTCTCCTCCGCGCGCGAGGCGATACCCGGGGCGAGCAACGAGCTGGCCGGGTTCCTCCGCGTCTCTCTGGCCACAGTCTGCGGCAGCTTCCGGGCCGGCTGGGGCGAGGAGTGCCCGCCCGCCGGCGCGCGCTGACCGTCTCTGCGAGATACTTCCGGCACGCGTTCCGGAGGAGGAGCAGACATGTGGGTTCTGACCAAGGGAGGGCGGGTCGTCACCAGCCGGGCGACGGGCGCTTCGTCAGGCGCGCACGCTTCGGCGAGTACTGGGGGCCGCGGCCGGAAGCGCGGTCCGAGAGCAGACTGAAGGGAGAAGGATCGTGGGTGGTATCTCGCTCGGCGGGTTGCTCGTGATCGTAGGGATCGTCCTCATGTTCGTCTGGAGCTTCTGGATCGGCCTGATCATCGCCCTGATCGGCCTGATCGCCTTCGGAGGGTTCGCCCGCGGGCGCTGGTACTGAGAGCGGCTAGCGGTGCCAACCGCGGCCCGCGAGCGGTCGCGTGACGCGGTTCCTGCCGACCACGGAGACCGTGCGCTTACGGGACGCGCGCAGGGCCAGTGCCTGCGCGCCGCCGGGACCCCGGCGGCGCGCAGGCGGCGCAGGCGCAGGCCGACCTGGACGACGACGAAGTCCGGACGCCGGACGTAGATCGGCACGTAGTCGGCGCGCCGCACCGAGACGCGCTCTCCCTCGACGCGGACGCGGGTAACGGCGACGAGGCCGTCCTGGGTCGGGCCCGGGCAGCAGGCCGTCGACTGGGCCGAGAGCAGGTTTCCCTCGCCGTACACGACGAACCGGCCGCGCACGCGCCCGATCGTCTGGACAACATGGGCGTGCTGCCCGACGAGCAGGTCGACGCCGCCGGGGCGCAGGAGCCGCCGGGCGAGCGCCCGCTGCCCGCTCGTCGGCCGGTGGCCGTACTCGGGGCCACAATGGAGGCTTGCGACGACCAGGTCGGCGCCCTGCCGCCGCGCCTTCCGCGCGTCGGCGAGGATCCGCTTCGGCCGGATGAGGTCGACCGACCACGGGCGCGGCAGGGGAATCCCGTTCGTCCCGTACGTCGCCGCGAGGAACGCGACCGTGACGCCGCCGGCGTCGAGCAGGAGGATGCGCCGCGCCTCCCTGCGCGTCCGGGCCGTCCC
>DATHVD010000057.1:0-16969 GCA_035461525.1 Gaiellaceae bacterium | reverse complement strand
TCCGCAAGGGGCTCGCCCGCGTGCTTGGCGAGGCCGGGATGGAGGTGGTCGCGCAGGTGGGTGACGCGGACGCCCTCCACCACGCCGTGCACCGGGAGCGTCCAGACGTGGCCGTCGTGGACGTGCGCATGCCGCCGACGCAGACCGACGAGGGCGCCCGCGCGGCCCGGGAGATCCGCGAGCGGCATCCCGAGATCGGGATCCTCGTCCTCTCCCAGGTCGTCGAGGCCAAGCATGCCCTCGACCTCTTCAGCGAGCATCCGGAGGGGTTCGGCTACCTGCTCAAGGACCGGGTGCTCGAGGTGGACGAGTTCGTCGAGTCGGTGCGCCGGGTGGCGCGGGGCGGCACGGCCGTCGACCCGGAGGTGGTGGCGCAGCTCGTCGGCCGCCGCCGCTCGCCCGACCCGCTCGAGGAACTGACGCCGCGCGAGCGCGAGGTGCTCGGCCTCATGGCCGAGGGGCGCTCGAACCAGGCCATCTGCTCGGCGCTCTTCCTCAGCCCGAAGACGGTGGAGACGCACGTGCACGCGATCTTCACGAAGCTCGGCCTCATGACGGACCCGGACGACCACCGCCGCGTGCTCGCGGTGCTCGCGTACCTGCGCGGCTAGCTGGCCGATCGACGGGGGCACGACCGGCCGAGACCTACTATCCTCCGACGAGGTCCCGGGGATCGGGGCCATGGGGGAAAGGGGGTCAGCACACCCATTTTTCGGCAGGTGAGGGGGCTCCGGCGAGGGTCAGCGCGAGCGCGCCTGCAGGTCGCCGGCTATTTTCGAATCGGGAGGTACGAATGCAGACGACCGTACGTCTAGCCGTGCTCGCGCTCGTCGCGGCCGCGGTGCTGGCGCTGCCGCTCTCGGCGGGCGCCCAGACCGTGGAGGACGCGGTGAGCACGTTCGACTACACGAAGAACATGAAGCCGCAGGGCTTCTCGGAACGCTTCGTCATGGACGATCCCACCCTGAACAACGTCAATTCCGACATCGCGTTCTGGGGACGGTACGCGTTCCAGGGGCACTTCAACGGCTTCCGGATCATCGACATCGCCGATCACGAGAACCCGTTCGAGATCGCCGACTACCACAACACCTGCCTGCCGGGGCAGGGCGACGTGATCGTGTACAGGCACCTGCTCGTCCGCTCGGCGGACGGCAACACCAACCCCGGCGGGGCGTGCGCGACCGTCGAAGGGGTCCCCAACGTCACGGGCCTCTTCATCTTCGACATCAGCGACCTGCTCAACCCGGTCCCGGTGGCCTCCGTCAGCTTCGCGAACGGCTCGCACACGGCGACCGGTATCCCCGATCCGGCGAACAACCGCCTCGTCGTCTACTCGAGCCCGTCGAACTCGCCCGGCGTCGACGTCGTCGAGATCCCGCTCGACGATCCGGCCGGGCTGACCAATCACGGCCGGCTCCCGTCCGGAACGCCCTTCGCGGGCGCGCTCGTCAACTTCGTCGACGTCCACGACGGCGGCGCGGCGGGGACGTACCCGGCGAGCGGCTCGAACTGGCATCCGGATCCGACCGTCACGGGCGTGACCGGCAACATGGTCCTCGTGAACTCGCCGGCGGGCCCGGGCCTCCCGAGCGAGGGCTGCGGCCCGCTCGTCGGCTTCCCGGCGGGATCGATCGCGCTCGTTGACCGCGGCACGTGCGGATTCCTCGACAAGACCCTGAACGCGCAGGCCGCAGGGGCCATCGGCGTGATCGTCCTCAACAACGTCCCCGGCAACCCGACGACGATGGGCGGCGACAGCCACGACGTCACCATCCCGTCGGCGATGGTCTCGCAGGCGGTCGGCGTCAGCATCAAGGCGAACCTGCCGGCCACCGGCACGATCCGCCGCCATCCGGACGCCGTCAACATCTCGCGCGCCTGTCACGACACCGGCGTGATCCTCGGCGACGTGATGAAGGCCGCGTGTGCGGGCGGCAACGGCCTCTCCGTCTGGAGCATGCATCCCGACGACGGCGGCTCCTTGCTCCAGCCGGTGCTGCAGTGGTCGCGCTCGCTCGGCGTCGGCATCGGCCACTCGGCGTCGTGGAGCTGGGACGGCGAGGTGATCATCTTCGGCCACGAGCCGGGCGGCGGCACGCAGGCGCAGTGCCAGGCGACGAGCAGCTTGCTCAACCGCACGCTGTTCTTCCTCGACCCGGAGGACGGCCACATCATGGGCACGTTCATCCACCCGAGGCCGCAGGGCGCGAGCGAGAACTGCACCTGGCACAACTACAACGTCGTGCCCACGGACAAGCGGCACATCCTGGTCTCGGGGAACTACCAGTCGGGGATCAGCGTGCTCGACTTCACGGACCACGCCAACGTCCACGAGATCGCGTACGCGGACCCGGCGCCGCTGCTCCACCCGAACGGGAACCCGAACACGATCTTCACGGGCGGTGACTGGTCGACCCACTGGTACAACGGGCGGATCTACGAGTCCGACATCCGCCGCGGGCTGATCATCTGGAACCTCACCGACGTCCGGGTGGCGGGGGCCCAGCGGTTCGGCCACCTCAACCCGCAGACGCAGGAGACGTCGTTCCCGTTCAAGGGGACGGCGTACGGCACGGCGACGCAACTGCCGGGCAACGGGCACGGCATGGAGGGCTTGGACGAGGGCTAGCCTCCCCAGGCCTCGCGCCGGTGCGAGAGGGCGGCCTCCGGGCCGCCCTCTCCGTGCTGCGGTCACCCCGCCGCGAGCGCCACGACGGCCCGGAGGGCGGGTGCGTCGAGGGGGCGCCAGCTGTCGCCGGCATCCCCGCTCTCGAGCAGGCGCCCGTCGCGGAGGCCGGCGACGAGGCCGCCGTCGTGCGCCAGGAGCGCATACGGCATCGACTCGAGCGGGCGGGGGAGGCCGAGGTCGAGCTCCTCCCACGGCGCCTCGCCGTCCCGGCGGTAGAGGGCGGCCCGCGCCGGCCCCTCGCCGTGGGCCTGGAACGGTCCGTGGGCGGCGGAGACGTACCAGCGCTCCGGATCGGCCGGGTCGACGGCGAGGCCCCACGTGTAGTGGCGGTCTCGGCCCTCGTCGGCGGGCTCCCACGTCTCACCGCCGTCGCGGCTCCAGGCCGCGCCGCCCCCGGCGGACTCGTACGCGCGGCCCGGCTCGGCCGGATGCCAGGCGAGCGCGTGGACGTCGCGCTGCGCGCCGGGAGCGTGGTCGGCCCAGGTCTCGCCGCCGTCGGTGGTGCGCATGAGGCCGCCGAGCTCGATCCCGACGAGGACGAGGCCGGCGTCGTGCGGGCTCGGGGCGATCCAGCGGACGTGGGACGTCCACGGGCGCGGCGGGAAGCTCCAGGTCGGCGCCGAGGGCAGCTCGGTGAGCGCGGTCAGCTCGCGCCAGGGCCCGCCGACCCGGCGGACGTGGAGGGCGCTCGGCTCGGATCCGGCCCAGAGCGCGCCGTCCGGCCCGTACGCGACGGAGAAGACGTCCGGCGCGGGCAGCTCCGCGTCCCGCCAGGTCTCGCCTCCGTCCTCGCTCTCCCAGACGCCCGAGCCGCGGCAGCCCGCCGCGATCCGCCCCGAGCCCGCCGCGACCGCATGGAGCCCGGGCCGCTCGAGGAGCGTCGTCACCTCCCCTCCGGAGACGCGCACGAGCGCCTTGCCCGTGGCGGCGAGGAGATCGCTCACCGGCCGGCGAGGAGCTCCGGGTAGCGGCCCTGGTCGAAGTCGTGGACGAAGCGGGCCAGCCCGTGCTCGAAGCGGACGTCGCGGCCGTAGGCGTGGCGGTAGTCGACGACGACGACGCCCAGGTCCTCGAAGGCGCGCTCGAGCACGCAGCCGCCGCCGTCCCAGGCCGGGCACGCACCCGGGAGCTCGTAGAGCGGGTCGGCGCCGCGGGCCGTGCGGAGCCCGTTCACGCGGCGGAGGACGTCGTCGAGCGGGAGCGACGGCGGAGCGTGCGTCTCGCGAACCTCGACCATCTCCGTCGAGTCTACGCCACGCGGGCGGGAACATCGCCGGGGCGAATAGGGTCGGAAGGGCATGTGGAGGATCCTCCTGGTCGCCGCCGCGCTCGGACTCCTGCCGCTCGGCTGCGGCGCCGAGGGTCCTCAGGACGACGCAGCGGGCTCCCAGGGCAGCACCGAGGCTCCTCCGGAACAGGGCCCCGAGCCCGCTGGGCTGTACGAGGTGAACGCCACGATCCTCGAGGCGGGCGACGCCGGCCCGATGCTCTGCCTGGGCGCGATCGCGGACTCGTACCCGCCCCAGTGCGGCGACGTCCCGCTCGCCGGCTGGGACTGGGACGCGGTCGAGGGCGAGGAGCACGCGGCCGGCACGACGTGGGGCTCCTACCGCGTCGTCGGCAGGTTCGACGGCGAGACCTTCGTGGTCACAGAGGTGGCGCCGTTCGGCGAGGGGCCGCCGGGCCCCGGTGCGCCGGACTTCACGACGTCCTGCCCCGAGCCGGAAGGCGGCTGGGCCGTCGTCGACCCGGCCCGCGTGAGCGAGGAGGACTTCGGCGCGGCGGTCGCCTACGCGGAGTCGCAGCCCGAATCGGTCGCCGTCTGGGTCGACCAGCCCGGCGGCCCGTCAGGCCTCCGAATCCTCAACGCCACCTTCACCGGCGAGCTCGAGCGGCACGAGGCGGGCCTGCGGGAGCTCTGGGGCGGCCCGCTCTGCGTCGCGCCGAGCGAGGGCCCCACCGCGTCCGAGCTCGAGCAGATCCGCGCCGAGGCCGAGGCCCTCGTCGAGGACGAGCTCCCGTTCGGGCTGCTCTGGTCGTCCGGCCCGGGCGTCGAGCCGGCGATCGAGATCGGCGTCGTCGTCGACCCGGGCGGCGAGGCGCAGGCCGTGCTGGACGGCCGCTACGGCGTGGGCACGGTCCGCCTCATACCGGCGCTTCGCCCCGTCGGATAGCCGAGCTCCCGAACGAGCGAGGGGCGGGGATCGCTCCCCGCCCCTCGCGGACGTTCCGTGCGCCCGGCGGGCTACTGGTCGACCCAGTACGCCCCCGAGCCGATCATCGGCCACTCCCGCTCCGGATCGGCCCGGTAGAGCGGGCTCATCGCGAAGTTCACGAGCCGGGCCGTGCCGGCGTCGTTCGTGCCGTGGACGACGATCGGCGACCCCGGTGCCGAGGCCGACTGAGCGTCGAAGAGCCACAGCCCGGCGAGGAAGAAGTCGGTCTCCGCCAGGCGTGCCGCCACCGACAGCGAGCCGGGAACCGCCGAGAACCACGACGGCGGATCCATGATGTACGTGTCGGTCGCCGGGTAGGCGCCGACGATCGGGCTCGAGAGCCCGCCCTCGTTCGTCCAGAGGACGATGCCGCTGCGGCCGCTCCCGCCCCGCGTGGAGACGGTCAGGCCGCTCAGCTGGCCGCCGGCGGTGAGGAAGTTGGCCCCGTTCCCACCGGCGCCGAGGTACCCGCCGCCGGCGGCGAAGAACGCGGTCAGCCGGTCGCGGGCCGTCTGGTTGGCCGCGGACGGCCAGGCACCCGTGTTCCAGATGACGTCGTAGTTCGGGAGCGGGTCCTCCGGTGCGGAGTTGATCGCGCCCGTCGTCATCGTGTCGACCGGGAACCCGAGGTTGCGGAGCGACCAGACGTCCTGGTTCGTTGCGCCCGTGAGCGCGAGGATCCTGGGAACGCCCTCGATCGGGTCCGTCGCCGAGGGGAAGTCCTCGGTGACGATCCGGCGGAAGACCACCCCGTAGTCGCGAGAGGTCTGGTTGAGCGTCACCTTCGTCGCCTGGTCGGCGGCGAAGAGGACGGTGCCGGCTGGGAGCATCCCGCTCGTCTTGGACGCGAACGGCTCGAGCGCCAGCTCGGCGGCGAGGCCGCCGCCGACGAGCTCGTTGAGGAGCCGGACGGCGGTCGCGGAGTCGAGCTCGAGCGCGTAGGCCTCCGCCCGGCCGGGCTCGACGCCGCTGTCGAGGCGGGTCGGCTTCTTCACCCGGTTCGTGATCGGGTCGAAGCCCGCGTCCAGCGGGATCTCCGCCACGTCGGCGCCCCACAGGTACCCGTGGCTCCAGGCGGCCGGAGGCGCGTAGAGGATGCTGATCCGTTCGGAGATGTCGACGCCGACGTTCAACGCCGTGTCGGCCAGGCCGCGGTGGGCCTGGTCCATCCAGATGACGTAGGAGCCCTTCTCGAACGTCCGGTCGCCGAGGACGGTGTCCTGCTTCAGCTCGTCGACCTCGATGCCGTTGAACAGCAGCCACGCGACGAGCCGGTTCGCCTCGGCGTCCGAGCGCTGGCCGGCCCCCAGCGGGATCACGTACGCCGCCGGGAACTCCTTCATCCAGTTGTTGTCCACGTCGAACGGCGGCTCGCAGCAGGGCGGGCGAGCCTCGCCCGCGACGCCGCGGCGATACCGCTCGGTGAGGTCGTAGAGCATCTCGTCGCCGTTCTCGACGAGGAACTCGAGGGTCGAGAGCGTTACGATCCGCTGCTGCTCGTAGGCGCCGAGGCGACCGCGGGTGTGCGTCGTCGAGCCGGGGAGGCCGCAGGCCGTGCCGGTCTGGTTGCACATCTCGGTCGTCGAGCCGTCGAGGCCGACGTGCTGGTTGTACATCGGCGTGTAGAACGGGCCCCAGTCGTCCCAGCCCTCGGCCACGGCCGGGCCGGGCGGGTTCCCGTCAGGGCAGATGCCGCTGGACGGCGCCGGGTTCCCGTCCGCGCACCAGTCGTTGATCGGCCGCGTGATGTTGAAGTTCGAGGCCGCGAGCGCTGCCTCGTTCGCGTCGATGCGGGACTGGTTCCACTTGATCCAGAGGTCGTAGTCGATCGACGGGTTGTGCGGCTTCGTCGTCGCTTCGATCAGCATCGGCGTCACGTAGCCGTGCAGGTCGAGCATGTTGACCGGCAGCCACTTCTGCATCTGGGCCACCGAGTTCCTCGTCTCGGGCTGCGACTGCGTCAGGAAGTCGCGGTTGAGGTCGAACCCGTTCGAGTTGGCCCTCGTGCCGGCGACTCGGCCGTCGGGATTCTGGATCACGTTGAAGACGACCACGACGTCGTCGAGGATGTCGTCGATCCACTGCTCGGTCCCGTACGGGGTCGTGGCGAGCTCCTCGATGAGCTGCATGTTGGACTCGACGCCCTCGTACTCGTTGCCGTGGATCGCTCCCTGGACGTAGATCGGCACCTTGATCTCGCCGGCCCACTTCTCCAGGAGCGCCTGGGCGCGGTCGGGGTCCTCGAGCGCGATGCTCCGCCACTGCTCCCACCGCTGCCACTTGCGCTGCTGCTCGGGCGTCGTGAGCTGATTGATGACGACGCCGTACATGTCGCGGCCGCCGGCGGACTGGCCGATGACCTCGAGGCTCATGCGGCTGTCGAGGCTGTCGGCGAGGATGCCGTCGAGCGTACAGCCGATCGCGTAGTAGGGGATGTGGGGGAAGCTCCCCGCCGGATGGGTCGGCTGCGACCCGTCCGGGAGGTTGCCCGCCGCGTCGGGCTCGGGCGTTCCGCACCACGGGGGCGTGAGCTGGGCGCTTGCCGTGCCGGCGGAGCCGAGCGCGATCACGAGCGCCGTCAGCGTCAGCAGCAAGAGCCGTCTGTATAGGCCTGCCAAGAGTTGGACCTCCTCGTCAGCGAAGGGCGAGATCGCCTCTTCTCGTCGGGCGGCGAAGGTGCTGCGCGGTGGGCCGATGCCAGCGGCGGGCAAGCGCGCGCCGAACGCGTGCTCGGGGTTCACGCGAACCCCACCGCGCCGCCGTGGCGAAACTCGCAGACCGGCTCATGCTCGTCCCGGATCGCGCGGCACCCCTCCATCGCCGCTTGAACCACCCGGCCCATTGAATCCGCCCGCTCCTGGCGTGTCAAGAAGGGTCTGCGAGCGACGGGGAGACCGCTGGGCCGGGGCCGTTGCTTCCTGGCGCGGACGGTCTAGAGTCATCACGGCTCAACCTTCTCTGGAGGAGCCGTTCCCGATGAGGAGGGGGAGAAATGCCTCGTGCTGCTCGGCCTCCTCGTCCCGGTCTTCGGCCCTCGGCCAGCCCCAGGTCGACGGCGACGACCACGAAGCCGAGCTCGCCGATCTCGACGTCCGGCGGGCGGCGATCGCTTCGACCGCCGCGCAGCTCGACACGGTCGAGGCGCTCGGTCGCTGACCAGGCACGGAGGCTTCCTGGCCGCTGGCATCGACGCCGGCATCGCCCAGGAGGCCGCCCTCGCATTCCTCGACGACAACCTGGGCCTCTACCGGCTCGACTCGGTCGACGGTCTCGAGGTGGCGACCGTCTCGCCGCTCGGCGCCAACGGGAGGTCATCGTGCTCCGCCAGACCGTCGGCGGGCTGGCGCGAGCGCGTACCTGACGCCCGGCCAGAACCGGTTCTCGGCGCTGCGCGCCTTCGAGCTTCAGGCGCGCACGGTCGGCGCCACCCCGGCGACCCGACGGAGGTCGCCGGCTGGAGGACCATCCACACCAGCCCGGGGACGCGTCCCCGGCGAGGCCGCCGAGGCCCCTCGCTCCGGGCCTGCTGCGTCGACTGGGCGCGAGCCGAGCCTGAGCGACGATCGGAGGGCCGGCGCGAGCTGGCCTTCCCTCCGCTCGCCGTCCGGCGCAGGCCGGAGCCGCTCGGGCGGGCGTCGGGGGCTGTGGTAGTCTCGGCCTCCCGATCGGCATGCGCAGGGCACTCGCACTCCTTCTCCTCGTCTCGCTCCTCGGCCTTGTCGCGGCCTCGTGCGGCGGGGACGACGACGAGCCCGACACCGCCGCCCCGGTGACCGAGGCCGCCGACACGGGCGCCGCCACGGAGGAGGAAGAGGCGCCCGACGCCTGCGCGCCGGAGAGCCTCGAGCTCGTGAACGAGGGTCGCCTGACGATCGGCACGGACAACCCGGCGTTTCCGCCGTGGTTCGAGGGCGGCAGCGAGACGGACGACTGGGAGCTCAACGACCCGGCGACCGGCGAGGGCTACGAGAGCGCCGTCGCGTACCTGGTCGCCGAGGAGCTCGGGTTCGCCGAGGGCGACGTCGACTGGACGGCCGTCCCGTTCAACCAGATCTTCCGTCCGGGCCCGAAGAGCTTCGACTTCGCCATCAACCAGGTCTCCTACACGCCCGAGCGCGACGAGGCGGTCGACTTCAGCGCCTCCTACTACGACGTCAACCAGGCGGTCGTCACCGTCGAAGGCTCGGATATCGAGGGCGCGACCACGGTCGCCGAGCTCGGAGACGCGAGGCTGGGCGCCCCGGTCGGGACGACGAGCTACCAGACGATCGTCGACGTCGTCCAGCCGAGCCAGGAGCCGCGCGTCTACGACGATCTCAACGCCACGGTGAGCGCGCTCGGCGCGGGCCAGGTGGACGGGATCGTCGTCGACCTCCCGACCGCCTTCTTCGTCACGGCGGTGCAGATCGACGGCGGCTCGATCGTCGGCCAGTTCCGGGGTGGGGACGAGCAGGAGTACTTCGGGCTCGTCGTCGAGGACGGCAACCCGCTGCGGGACTGCCTCGACGAGGCGCTCGCCGCGCTCCGCGAGTCGGGCGCGCTCGAGGCCGCGCAGCAGGAGTGGCTCGCCGACAAGGCGAGCGCCCCGTTCCTCGACTGACGGCCGCCCCGAGGTGACGGGGCCCGCGGAGCGATCGGAGGAGCCGGCGGGCGGCCGCCGCTCACGCATCCTCGGCGGCGGCGCGAGCGGGGTGAGGAGCGCCGCGATCGCGCTCGTCAGCACGCTCGTCTTCGTCGGCGTCGTCGGCCTCCTCGTCGTCAATTCCCCCGGGTGGGAGGAGGTCAAGCGCCAGTTCTTCAACGGCGACGTCTTCCGGGACTCCTTCCCCGACATCGCCTCGTCCTTCGGGACGAACGTGCGGCTCTTCCTCATCGCCGAGGTCCTGATCCTCGTGCTCGCGCTCGTGATCGCCCTCTTCCGCGGCCTGCCGGGGCCCGTCTTCTTCCCTCTGCGGATGTTCGCCATCGCCTACGCCGACTTCTTCCGCGGCGTGCCGACGATCCTCGTCGTCTACATCCTCGGCTTCGGCGCCCCGGCGCTGCAGATCTCCGGCGTCCCCCGCGACCCGTTCTTCTGGGGGCTGGTCGCGCTCACGCTCGTCTACTCCGCCTACGTCTCGGAGGTCTATCGGGCCGGGATCGAGTCGGTGCACCCGAGCCAGGCGGCGGCCGCGCGCTCGCTCGGCCTCACGCACCTGCAGGGGATGCGCCACGTCGTCCTGCCGCAGGCCGTGCGCCGCGTCGTGCCGCCGCTCCTGAACGACTTCATCGGGCTCCAGAAGGACACCGCGCTCGTCGCCCTGATCGGACCGATCGAGGCGTTCCGGCGGTCCCAGATCGAGGTCGCCGCGTCCTTCAACTTCACGCCGTACCTCGCCACCGCGCTCCTCTTCGTCCTCCTCACCGTGCCGCTGGCGCGCCTCACCGACTGGCTCGTCGCGCGCGACCGGCGGCGCCAGCTGGCCGCCGGAGGGCTGCGATGAACCCGACGCCGACGCTTCTCGTCGAGGGCGTGCGCAAGTCCTTCGGGAAGGCGGAGGTCCTGCGCGGCGTCGACCTCGTGCTCGAGCCGCATGAGGTCGTCTGCCTCATCGGCGCCTCGGGCTCCGGCAAGTCGACGCTGCTCCGCTGCGTCAACCTGCTCGAGCCGATCGACGCCGGCCGCATCCACCTGGCCGGGAGCGAGATCACGGCGTCCGGCGTGAACCCGGACCGCGTGCGCCGCCGCATCGGCATCGTCTTCCAGGCCTTCAACCTCTTCCCGCACATGAACGTGCTCCGGAACGTGACGCTCGGCCCGACGAAGGCCCTCGGCCTCTCCCGGGCCGACGCCGAGGCGGAAGCGCGCGAGCTCCTCGCGCGCTTCGGGCTCGACGGCAGGGAGGAGGAGTACCCGGATAGGCTCTCCGGCGGGCAGCAGCAGCGCGTCGCCATCGTCCGCGCCCTCGCCATGCGCCCGGACCTGATGCTCCTCGACGAGGTGACGAGCGCGCTCGACCCCGAGCTCGTCGCCGAGGTCCTCAACGTCGTCCGCGAGCTGGCGGAGGCCGGCATGACGATGCTCATCGCCACGCACGAGATGGGCTTCGCGCGCGACATCGCCGACCGCGTCTGCTTCCTCGACGCCGGCGTCATCCTGGAGGAGGGCGACCCGGAGGAGATCTTCAGCGCGCCCCGCGAGGCGAGGACGCAGCAGTTCCTGCAGCGAATCATCGATGCGGGGCGACTCTGACGGTGCCGGCCTCGACGAGCCCGCTCGCCCGCACGAGGCTGTCGACGCGCTCGAAGCAGGCCTGGTGGACGGGATCGTCGTCGACCTGCCGACGGCCTTCCGCCTCGCGCGCGACGTGGAGGACGCCGAGATCGTCGGCCAGTTCCCGGCGACCGACCCGCTCGTGTACGACGCTCTCGCCGCCGAGGAGGGGAGCCCGCTGCTCGAGTGTCTCGACCTCGTCGTCGAGCACCTCGGCTTCAGAACGGACTGGCTCGCCACGGAGCAGTCGTGGTGGCTCTCGGAGCGGGCGAAGACCCGGCTTCTCCAGTAGCCGTCGCGGGGTCAGCGGCGGAAGCGGGCGCGCAGCTCGAAGACGCGGCGGTCGTCCCGCGGCGCACCGTAGCAGGAGAAGAACGGGGGCCCGGAGCCGTCCTCCCAGCAGCGCGTCCTCGTGCTCCCGTTCGTGAGCACGAGGTGGGCGCGCCGCACCTGGCCGCGCGCGAAGCGCCAGACGGTGCTCCCGGCCACACCCTTCGCGTTCGGCGTCAGGTACCTGGTCGACGTCTTGCCGCTGGGCCTGACGACGATCAACGTCGCGCGGGAGTCCGCCCGCGGGAGCCTGACGCGCACCCGAAGCTTCCCGTTCTTCGAGGCTCCCTTGGCCGGACGGAAGGAGTAGTGCCGCGTGGCGAGGTGGTCGATCCGCCACGAGCGCCAGCCGGTGTCCGCACGTCCGCCGCCGAGGGCCCACGTCCTCGTGAACGGCGGCGCCGGGTAAAGAGCACCGTCGACGTAGGTGCGGAGACGGTTGGCCTGGCCGAACTGCGCGAAGGCGTGCGGGAAGCCGACGCCGCGTGCGGAGAGCGCCCTCCGCACCGCCTGGAGGGAATACATGTCTCCGTACGCCGCTTCCGCGCTCGCATCCGCGCGCTCCCAGATCTCGCGGACGATCCCTGCGTCGCCGCCGGCCACCTTCTCCTCGAGGAACCGGAAGAAGATCCAGGAGCCGTACTCGGAGTCCAGGAAGCCGTAGCGGTCGAGCGGCGAGGCCGGACGCGTCAACGGGCTGTAGCCGAGGAAGGAGAGGTTGTCGTGGATGTCCGGGTAGACCGTCGTCTCCATGTTCGTCGCCGTCCCCTCGAGGAGCCACCCGTCCTCGAAGGCGTCGTACGCGTACTGGACGGCGTGGAAGAACTCGTGCGCGGCGGTGACGCGCAGGTAGTCCTCAGGGGGCAGCGGCCCGAAGCTCGCGTAGTCGTTGTCGAGGACGCAGTAGGCGGAGAGGTCGTAGACGTCCGGATCGCTCAGGAGCGGGTCGTCCGTGGTGCAGTAGCCGAACGCGAACGTGTCGAGGTCGTCGATATAGATGTCGAGCTCGCCCTCGATGCCGGGGTTCTCCGACTCGCTGTCGTCCTTCGGCTCCCGGTAGCCGATCTCTCCGATCAGCTTGAGCCAGATCTCATCCATCGTCTGGATGACCTCGTCGATGTAGTCGGGGACGTCGTTCTCGTCGTCGTCGGTGAGGTCGGGGGCGTCGGGGTGCTCCTCCAGGTTGACCCAGTGGACGCAGACCCGGATGCCGAAGTCGCTGCAGCGGTGGTCGACGTTCGCCGGCACCGGAACCGGATCCCAGCCGGTGCCCAGGCCGTAGGGCACGTTGCCGTCGTCCGGGCGCGCGAGGAGGGCGCGGGCGAGGGTGCGGTCGAAGCCGGCGAGCTCGTGCTGTCGCAGGGCCAGGTCGCGGAGGATGGCAGTGGCGTCGCGAAGACCGGGCCGCTCGACGGCGCCGAAGCTTCTGCGCACCTTGGCGAGATCGAACAGGCTCCGGGCGCGCTGGAGCGCGTACTCGGCCTCGGTGAGCCGGTTCGCCTCGAGGGCGCGGGTCAGCCCGTCGGCGGGAGCGGGCGCCAGCGCCGGCAGCGGCCTCTTCCCCTGCGCGGACGCCGTCCCTGCGAGCGCGGCGAAGAGGACGGCTGCGCAGGCCGCGAGGCCGAGAGCTCTCATCCTTGACCTCGCCTGCCGCATCGCGTCGCGCCCCACAATATCGTCCATCGGCTCCGGCCAGACCGCGCGTTACACTCGCCGCGTGAGCCTCGTGGAGCGGATCACCCCGGAAGAGCGAACGGTCGGGGTCCTCGATCACGGCTTCGTCCGTCTCGACGAGTCGATGGCGAGCGACCTCTCGGTCGTGAACGCCGCGCGGGTGAGCTTCGCGCGTCGGAAGGAGGAGATGGACGACTCGGACCGCGGGCTGATCCGCTTCCTCCTCCGCGAGAGGCACGGGACGCCTTTCGAGCACAACGCGTTCCGCTTCCACGTCCGGGCGCCGATCTTCGTGGCCCGCGAGTGGTTCCGCCATCGCGTCGGCTCCTTCAACGAGTTCAGCATGCGCTACGCGAAGGCGACGGACGAGTTCTACGTGCCCGCCGCCGCCGACGTACGAACGCAGGTGGGCAAGCCGGGCTCGTACTCGTTCGAGCCGGTCGAGCCCGAGGTGGCCGAGACGACGCGCGAGGAGCTCCGCGCCGTCTACGAGGCCGCGTTCGGCGCGTACGAGCGGCTCGTCGAGCTCGGCGTCGCCCGGGAGCTCGCGCGGGCGGTCATGCCCGTCGGGGCGTACACCGAGTTCTTCTGGACGGTCAACGCGAGATCGCTCATGAACTTCGTCTCCCTGCGGTCCGCGGAGACCGCGCAGCGGGAGATCAGGCGCTATGCGGAGGCCTGCGAGCGCTTCCTCGCCGAGGAGATGCCCGTGACGTACGAGGCGTTCGTGGACGCGGGCCGCACCGCTCCCTAGTCCCACGGGGCACCCCAGCCCACCACCCACTTTCGAGCGTACAGCCAAAATCTGCGCGCGTGGTGCGCGGATCGTTCCGAGAGCGTGACGATGTGTGCCGAGAACGCCGCGGCCGGGGCCCGGGGCCTACGCCGCCTCGATCTCTGCCGCGAGCAGGGGCGGCGGTTCGTCCCGGAGCCCGCCCGCCGAGATCACCCAGGCGTCGAAGTCCCGGATGTCGTACGAGACGGTCATCCGCACGGTCGTCTCGCCCTCGCCCACCGCGAAGTAGCCGCACGTCGCCGCCCACTCGCCGTCCTTCTCGAGCCAGAGGGCGTAGAACTCGTCCTCGGCGAGCGGTGCGAGGCCGCTGACGTCGAGCTCGAGCGCCACGTTGCCGTTCTCGTCCCGCTCGGCGACCCGGACGAGCCCGCTCGCGGCCCCTCCCTCCGCGGTCGGCCTCAGCTCGACGGCCCAGGCCGCCTCGAACTCATCGTCGGCTGTCCACCGTCCGAGCCCGAAGGCGAGGGCGGCGAGGGCCAGGGCGGCCGCGAGCGCGAGGGCGAGCTGCCGCCGCCGCGCGAGGAGCGAGGGCCGGCGGGCGACGGTGGCGACGGCGTGCGTCAGCGACTGCGGCACGTCCGGCGGCGGCGCGGGCACCTGCCGGAGAAGACGGTCGACCTCCCGGAGGCGCTCGAACTCGTCCGCGGGGACGTGCTCGCCGACGAGCTCCCGCAGGTCGTGCGGCTCCTTCACGTCCTCACCTCCTCGAGGAGGCCCGCCAGGCGGGCGAGCCCCGTTCGCGTGCGCGTCTTCACCGTGCCGAGCGGCACGTCGAGGTAGCTGGAGATCTCCGCCTGCGACAGCCCGCTCCAGTACGCGAGCTCGAGCACGACGCGCTCCCGCTCCGGCAGCTCCTCCAGGGCCGCGTGCACGCGCCACGCGAGCCAGGCGCCCTCGGCGTGCTCGTCCGGGCCGGCCTCGGGCGAGGCCTCGTCCGGCGCCTCGACCGCCGGCTCGCGCCGCTGGCGCGCGCGGTCGATGATCGCGTGCCGCGCGACGGCGTAGAGCCAGGCGGACGCCGACCCCCGCTCCGGGCGATAGCTGCGGGCTGACCGCCACACCGCTGCGAACGTCTCCTGGGTCGCCTCCTCCGCCTTCCCGTTGTCGCCGAGCTGCCTCTGCGCCATCGCGAGCACCGGCCGCGCGAAGCGACGGTAGAGCTCCGTGAAGGCGTCGGAGTCGCCCCGAGCCACGCGTTGGATGAGCAGCGAGTCGCTCTCGCCGGTAGCCACGGCCGCAGACATACCGTCCGGGAATACGAAACACAAGCCGGAACCGGATTCATGCGAGGAGGCGTCCCCCGTCGACGACGATGGAGGTCCCGGTCACGAACGGCGCCCGGAGGAGGTAGGCGACGGCCTCCGCGACATCCGCCGGGGCGCCGACGCGGCCGAGGATCGTCTCCGCGGCGCGCCGCTCCTCCTGGCCGGGCTCGACGGCGACGGGGCCCGGCGCGACGCCGCAGACGCGCACGTCGGGGGCGAGCGCGCGGGCCAGCACGCGCGTGAGCATCGCCTGCGCGGCCTTGGCCGCGCAGTGCGGTGCGAAGGACGGCCAGGGCTGGTACGCGGCGACGTCCTCGACGAGGACGAGGAGGCCCCGGCCCGAGGAGCGCAGGTGCGGGGTGGCGGCCTGGGCGACGAAGAAGCTGCCCTTCGCGGTTGCGCCGAAGGCCGCGTCCCAGGCCTCCTCGGTCACGTCCGCCACGGGCGCGGGCGCGAAGCCACCTGCCGCCGCCTGGACGACGAGATCGAGGCCGCCGAGCTCGCGCGCCGCGCGCTCGACGAGGGTGCGGGCCTCCTCGGGGCGCGAGATGTCCCTGTCCGCCCGCCCGGCGGCGAGGACGCGGAGGCCGTCGGCGCGGAGTCGCTCGACGACGGCCGCTCCGACGCGGCCCGTGCCGCCGGTCACGAGCGCTCGACCGGTCCCGTCCATGCCCGGCACGATACGCGCCGGTGCGGGCGCGCCCGGGGAGCCGTCCGGCCGCGGCACTAGCGTCAGCGAGCATGGCTCGCGTTGTCGCCGCCCTCGCGTATGCGGCCGCAGCCGCCCTGCTGGCCGCCTGCTTCCTCCCTCTCTACCGCTTCGAGGTCGAGCCGGAGATCGCCCTCACGCTTCTCGATCCCGACGCAGATCCGGCTTCGGAGCTCGTCCTTGCGCTTGAGCCGGTGGCCGCGGCCGCCGTCGCGATCGTGCTCGGGACGCTCGCCCTCGCCGGGCCGCGCGGCGGGCTCGCCCTCGGCCTCGGGATCGCAGGGCTCTGGACGACGACCTTCTTCCTCACCTATGCCGTGTGGATCGCCTTCGACGGCGATTCCGCGAGCACGCTGGCCGCGGGCCTCCTCCCGGGGCTCTTCGGCGGTGCGCTGCTCCTGGCTGCGGCCGTCGCGGCGCGCCTCGTGGCGCAGGCGGAGCGGCCGCTTCCCGCCCCCACGCCGGTGCAGGCGGCCGCGCCTCCGGGCTGGTATCCCGACCCGGCCGGGGGCGGCGGGCTGCGCCACTGGGACGGGGAGCGCTGGGGCGAGGCGCGCTCGCTCGAGACCTGAAGTCGCGGAAGGGACGGTAAGCTCCCGCCCGCAACGTCCGGACCGCAGAAAGGGTGAGCATGGCGACCTTGGCTTTCAATCGAGAGGAGATCGCGGCGCGTGAGCTGAAGCCGGAGCTCCTCGAGATGGACGGCATCTCCCGCGCCTCGGTCGAGGCGCACTACAAGCTCTACCAGGGCTACGTGGCGAAGCGGAACGAGATTCTGGGACGCCTCGCCGGCGTCGACCTGTCCGCCGCGAACCAGGTCTACTCCGACCTTCGGGCGCTGAAGGTCGATGTCACGTTCGCGATCGGCGGGATCAAGAACCACGAGATCTACTTCGAGCACCTCGGCGGCGACGGGGGCGACCCCGTTGGGCTCGCGGCAGACCTGATCAAGCGGGACTTCGGCTCGGTCGAGGCGTGGCGCGGCGACCTCAAGGCCACTGGGATGGCGGGCCGGGGGTGGGCGTGGACGGCGT
>DATHVD010000056.1:0-5006 GCA_035461525.1 Gaiellaceae bacterium | reverse complement strand
TCCGAGCCCGTCCCGCCGCATCCGCCCAGCACGAGGAGCCCGGCGGCGACCGCGATCCGTGCGCTCATGCCTCCTCCGGGCGAGACTAGTCCTCGTCCTCGTGGCCGTCCGTCTCGGATCCCACGACGTGGAAGCTTTCGTCGAGCTGGACGTCGACCTGGCTGCCGTCGCCGAGCGTGACCTCGACCTCGTAGTAACTCTCCTCGTCGCCGACCTCGGTGCCGGTGACCCGGCCTTCGCCGGTGTGGGCGAGAGCCGCGGCCGTCGCCCGTTCCAGGGCGGCGCCGGCGATCGGCCTGTCGGCAGCATCGTCGTCTCCTCCAGCCGCCACCGCGATGCCGGCGGAGAGCGCGGCGACCGTCAGTACGGCCGCGGCGATGAGGGCGATCGTGCGCGTCATATGCTTCCTCCTCGTGCCTGCTCGTGAGCTCCTGGCCGGCCACGGTACCGAGGGCAGATGAACCGCCGATGAGAGTCCCTCGGGCTTCCTCTCACGAGGTTCTCATCTCGGGCGCGACAATGGAGGAGTGCGAGTGCTCGTGGTCGAGGACGACGTGAAGATGGCCGGCTTGCTCCGGCGCGGGCTCCACGAGGAGGGGCATGCAGCGGACGTCGCGCCGGACGGCGACGACGCGCTCTGGATGGCCGCCGCAATCGAGTACGACGCGATCGTGCTGGACGTGATGCTGCCCGGGAGCGACGGATTCGAGATCTGCCGTCGCCTGCGCGGGCGCGGAGTCTGGTCGCCGGTCCTGATGCTGACCGCGCGCGACGCGGTGGAGGACCGGATTGCCGGGCTGGACGCGGGCGCCGACGACTACTTGTCCAAGCCGTTCTCGTTCGCCGAGCTGCTCGCTCGCCTGCGCGCGCTCGCCCGGCGCGGAGCGATCGAGCGGCCGGCGGTTCTCGTGGTCGGCGACCTGCGTCTCGATCCCGCCGCCCACAGGGTGTGGCGCGGCGAGCAGGAGATCCGTCTGTCGGCAAAGGAGCTCTCGCTGCTCGAGACGTTCATGCGCCGGCCGGGGCAGGTGCTCTCACGCGAGCAGCTCCTTGCGCACGCCTGGGATCACGGGTACGAGAACCGCTCGAACGTCGTCGACGTCTACGTCCGCTACCTGCGCGAGAAGATCGACCGGCCTTTCGCGCGCGACTCGATCGAGACCGTCCGCGGCGTTGGCTACCGGCTCCGGGCCGAGCGATGAGCAGGCTCCCGCTCAGGCTCCGGCTCACCGTCGTCTTCGCACTCGCGATGGCCGTCGTCCTTGCCGGGATCGGAGCTTTCCTCTACGTCCGCCTCGGCGACTCCCTGCTCGAACAGCTCGACGAGAGGCTCGCCGCGCGGGCGCGGGCGCTTGCCGCCGACCTCCGGAACGGCGGGGCGGGGCAGCCTCTCGCGGGCGACGACGAGGAGTTCGCGCAGGTGCTTGACCGCGACGGAGACGTCGTCGCGGCGACGCCCGGAGCCGAGACGCCGCTGCTCCCTCCGGCACGGCTGGGCGCGGCCGCCGGCCGCGACGCGTGGACGGAGTCGACGATCTCGCCGCCGGGCGAGGACGACGCCGAGCCGGTGCGCCTGCTCGTCCGCCCGACGGAGCAGGGACTGATCGTGGTGGGCGCCTCGCTCGAAGACCGTGGCGACGCCCTCGACGGGCTGCTCGCCGAGCTCCTCCTCGGCGGGCCGCTCGCACTTCTGCTCGCCTCCGCAGCCGGGTATCTCCTTGCCGGGGAGACCCTCCGTCCCGTCGAGGCGATGCGGAGCCGAGCCGCGGAGATCTCCGCGCTCACGTCGAGTCACAGGCTGCCTCTGCCACGCTCGCGCGACGAGGTCCGCCGGCTCGGAGAGACGCTCAACGCCATGCTCGACCGCCTCGAGGCCGGCCTCCGCCGCGAGCGCCGCTTCGTCGCCGACGCGAGCCACGAGCTGCGGACACCGCTCGCGCTCCTCCAGACGGAACTGGAGCTTGCCCTCCGGCGTCCGCGCGGGCGGGAGGAGCTCGAGGCCGTCCTCCGCTCGGCTTCCGAGGAGGTAGACCGGCTGGCCCGTCTCGCGGAGGACTTGCTCCTGCTGACCTCGACCGGCGAGGGCCGCCTGCCGCTGTGTCCTGCCAGCTTCGAGGTGCGCGAGCTGCTCCACGGTGTCGCCCGCCGGTTCGCGGGGCGCGCCGAGGCTGCGGGCCGGACGATCGAGGTCGGCCCGGCGGCGGAGGGCGCGATGGAGGGAGACCGGCTCCGGCTAGAGCAGGCGCTCGGCAACCTCGTCGACAACGCCCTCCGCCACGGCGGCGGAGAGGTGCGGCTCGTCGCCGCCGCCGACAACGGTCGCATCGCCCTTTCCGTCAGCGATGGAGGAGCTGGCTTCCCAGCCGCGTTCATTCCCAGGGCGTTCGAGCGCTTCAGCCGGGCCGACACGGCTCGCACCCGCGGCGGCGCCGGCCTCGGCCTCGCAATCGTCGACGCGGTCGCCCGCGCCCACGGCGGCGAGGCTCGGGCCCGCAACCGCCGAGACGGAGGAGCCGAGGTCACGATCGCCGTGCCGCGCGCGATCCGCTCTTAGCAGGCGGGAACGGGAACCCGCGACGGTCCCACATGGCAGAGTCCCTGCATGGCGAGAACCATGTACTTCACGGCGACGACTCTCGACGGCTTCATCGCCGACGAGGCGCACTCGCTCGACTGGCTCTTCGACGTCGAGCGCGACCCGGAGGGCGAGCACGGGTTCGGGGCGTTCTTCGCGGGGGTCGGCGCGATGGCGATGGGCGCATCGACCTACAAGTGGATCCTCGAGCACGAGCGGCCGCTCGACGACCCCTCCAGGTGGAGCGCGTACTACGGCGAGACTCCGTGCTGGGTCTTCACGCACAGGGAGCTGCCCGCGATCCCCGGGGCTCGGCTCACCTTCGTCGAGGGCGACGTGGCGCCCGCGCACGAGGAGATGGCCCGGGTCGCCGGCGACCGCAACGTCTGGCTCGTCGGCGGCGGCGACCTGGTCGGCCAGTTCGCCGACCGGGGCCTCCTGGACGAGATCCTGCTGGCCGTCGCCCCCGTGACGCTCGGGGCCGGCGCCCCGCTCCTGCCGCGCCGCCTCACCGCCGAGCGGCTCGAGCTTGTGGACGTCGCCCGGGACCGGCAGTTCGCGCGCCTCGCCTACCGCGTGCGGACGTAGAGACGCGGGCGGCCCAGGGCATCCGGGCCCCCTGAGCCTCGGCGTCACGTCCCCGGTCGGCGCTCGACGCGGGCGACCCAGCACCCGGCCTCGGTGTTGCGGACGTTGAGGAAGTCGACTTCCGGGAGCGGGAGCAGGCGCGCGATCGTGTCCTCGACGTCGCCGCCGCGCGTGCGCTCGAGCGCGACCACCCGGGGCCCCGCCGCGACCGCCTCGAACGTGAGGCTCAGCGCCCGGAGCTCGGGCGGGAACCCGTCGCCGCCGTACGGCTCGCAGCCGTCGGCGTGGACGAAGACGGGCCCGGGCTGGGGGAACTCGGCAACGCCGGCGTAGGTGTCGTGGGTAAAGAGCGTGCGCGGCTCGCCCTCGCGGAACGTCCGCAGGCAGAGCCGGCAGGGCCCGAAGCCCGTCGCCGGCTGTGTCACGGCGTCGTGCCCCCACACCGGGTCGCGGCCGTGCGCGCGCACGTACGTGGCGACCTCCTCGGGCAGCCCTCTCACGGCGAAGCTCGTTGCGGCGATCGTGCTCAAGCTGTCCTCCCTCGTCGCGGGTGTACCGGGAAGAAACGCCGAGCGGCGCCGAACCGTGAGACGGCCGCCGCTAGCTTCTGCCCGGAGCTCGCACGCGCGCCCGCCGTGCGCTCCCGGGCGAGCCGCCGCCGAGCCCCCACGAGACGACCCGGTCGGGGTGGATCCGGACGACAGCCGGCGAGTCGTCGAGGGCCTCGGCGCGGCCCCGGATCTCGACCGCTCGCGGCCGGAACGGGTCCGTGCTCGCCAGGTCGTCGACGAGGAAGGCCGCCCTGCCCGACCGCACGACGTCGCGGAACCACTTCGTTCGCGCGGGATCGCGCCCGCCCACGTCGATCGTGTCGTGCGCGGCGTTGTAGCGCCACATGCCGATCGGCACGACGTGCGGGGTGCCGTCGCGGCCGACGGTGGCGATCCGGCCGAGCCTTCGCGCTCCCTCGAGGTACTCGAGCTCGGCTTCGTCGAACCTGCTCATTGCCCGTTCGAACGCGGTCTCGCGTTCCCGTATGCCCGTCAGAGCGCCGGGATCAGGCTCAGGACGGCGGCGCCCGCCGGGCCGAGGGCGGCGGCCGCGGCCCGCAGCGCGCGAACGAGGCCCGAGCCGGCGCTCGCGAGGGCGCCGGCATCGGCGAGCAGCCGCGTGAGGGCGGCGAGCCTGGACGCGGCCCGGTGCGGGCTGCCGCTGGGGCGGGCCTCCCTCGCCGCCTGGAGCAGCGTTTCCCGCGCGGCGGTCTTCGTCTCCGGGCGGGCACCCAGGCCCCCGAGCACCCGCTCCACCTCCTCCAGGGCGACCCGAAGCCGATCCGGGCTCCAGTGCGCCTCCGCGCGGATCTCGCCGACGATCATGTCGCCCTGCACGTTGTTGATGTTCGCGGCGTTCTGGCTGCCGATGGTGAAGGACATGGGGTTTCCCCTCAGAGAGCGAGGACGCGGCCGATCCGGCCGAGGACAAGGCCGCCGACGACGAGCCCGGGCGCGACCGGCGCCCATGAAGGCACGACGATCGTCTCCGGGTCGGTGACGGCAGCGGTCGCGACGGGGATCGCGAGCAGGGCGGACGCGGCCAGGCCGGCGAGCACGAGCGCGAGGCCCAGAGCGCGAGCGACTTGCCCGCCGCCCTGGCGCGTGAGCGCCTGCGAAGCGTGTGGATGTGCTGGTCGCCGCCGACGTTGTTGATCGCGTCGGCCCACTGCTCGCCGAGATGAAAGCTGCGCCCGCAGAGGCTCCCCCAGACTTCGGTGCTGCCGGTCGTGCTGCTGGCAGGACGCGGGTGGGGCGCCGGATCTTCCCCTCGTCCACGCCGCCTACTCGGC
>DATHVD010000055.1:0-9634 GCA_035461525.1 Gaiellaceae bacterium | reverse complement strand
CGCCTCGAGCGCGCGCTCGAGGTCGTCGAGGACGGGCAGGAGCTCTTTCACGAGGCGCTCGTGGGCACGCGCGACCATGCTCTCCTGGTCGCGCGCCACCCGCTTGCGGTAGTTGTCGAAGTCGGCCGCGACGCGCTGCAGGTGCGCCAGGTGCTCGTCGCGCTCCCGCTCGACGTCGGCGAGCCGCTCCTCCAGCTCGCCGACGTGACGCTCGGCCTTCTCCTCTCCGGACTGCTTCTCGGAGGCCATCAGGACTGCTTCGCCTCCTCGTCGATCACCTCGTAGTCGGCCTCCTCGACGACCTCCTCGTCGCCGCCGCCGTCGCCGCCGGCAGCGCTCGAGGCGGCCTGCTGCTCGGCCTGCACCTTCTCGTAGACGGCCTGCGCGAGGCGGTGCGAGGCCTCCATCAGCTGCTCGCTCTTCGCGCGGATCTCGGCAGCATCCTCGCCGTCGGCAACGCCCTTGAGGGCCTCGATCCGCTCCTCGATCGTCTTCACCGTCTCCTCGTCGAGGGTCTCGCGGTGCTCGGCGAGGCTCTTCTCGGTCGAGTAGACGAGGGTCTCCGCCTGGTTTCGCGCCTCGGCGAGCTCGCGCATCCGGTGCGCCTCGCCCGCGTGCGCCTCGGCGTCCTTCATCATCTGCTCCACCTCGTCCTCGGAGAGGCCGGAGCCGCCCTCGATCCGGATCTGCTGCTGGTTGCCGGTGCCGAGGTCCTTCGCGGACACGTTGAGGATGCCGTTCGCGTCGATGTCGAAGGCGACCTCGACCTGCGGCATGCCGCGCGGCGCCGGCGGGATCCCGACGAGCTGGAACTTGCCCAGCGTCTTGTTGAAGGCGGCCATCTCGGACTCGCCCTGGAGGACGTGGATCTCGACGGACGGCTGGTTGTCCTCGGCCGTCGTGAACGTCTCGGACTTCTTCGTCGGGATGGTCGTGTTGCGCTCGATCAGCTGCGTGAAGACCCCGCCCTTCGTCTCGATGCCGAGCGAGAGCGGCGTCACGTCGAGCAGGAGCACGTCCTTGACCTCGCCCTTGAGGACGCCCGCCTGGATGGCCGCGCCCACGGCGACGACCTCGTCCGGGTTGACGCCCTTGTGCGGGTCCTGGCCGACGACGCTCTTCACCTTCTCCTGTACGGCCGGCATGCGGGTCATGCCGCCGACGAGGACGACGTGGTCGATGTCGTTCGCCGTCAGGCCCGCGTCGGCGAGGGCTTGCTTCGTCGGGCCGACGGTGCGCTCGAGCAGCTCGTGCGTGAGCTCGTTCAGCTTCGCGCGCGTGAGCTGGAGGTCGAGGTGCTTTGGGCCCTCCGGCGTCGCGGTGATGAAGGGCAGGTTGATCTGCGTCGAGGTCGTCGAGGAGAGCTCGATCTTGGCCTTCTCGGCGGCCTCGTACAGGCGCTGGAGCGCCATCTTGTCCTGCGAGAGGTCGATGCCCTGCTCGCGCTTGAACTCGGTGGCCATCCAGTCGACGATCGCCTTGTCGAAGTTGTCGCCGCCCAGGTGGTTGTCCCCGTTCGTCGACTTCACCTCGAAGACGCCCTCGCCGAGCTCGAGGACGGAGACGTCGAACGTGCCGCCGCCCAGGTCGAAGACGAGGATCGTCTGGTCGTGCTCCTTGTCGAGGCCGTAGGCGAGCGAGGCCGCCGTCGGCTCGTTGATGATGCGCAGGACGTTGAGGCCGGCGATCTTGCCGGCGTCCTTGGTCGCCTCGCGCTGCGCGTTGTTGAAGTACGCCGGGACGGTGACGACGGCGTCGGTGACCGTCTCGCCGAGGTAGGCCTCGGCGTCGGCCTTCAGCTTCTGCAGGATCATCGCCGAGATCTCCGGCGGCGCGTACTCCTTGTCGCCGGCCTTGACGCGCACGTCCCCGTTGGGGCCCTTGACGACCGCGTACGGGACGATCTTCATCTCCTCGCTCACCTCGTCGAACTTGCGCCCCATGAATCGCTTGATCGAGGAGACGGTGTTCTCCGGGTTCGTGACGGACTGCCGCTTCGCGGGCGCGCCGACGAGCCGCTGGCCGTCCTTGGCGAACGCGACGACGGACGGCGTCGTGCGCCCGCCCTCGGCGTTCGGGATGACGGCCGGCTCCCCGCCTTCCAGCACGGCGACGCAGGAGTTCGTCGTACCCAGGTCGATGCCGATGGTTCGTGCCATTCGTGGGTCCCTCCAATCGGGGTCTGCTGGTGTTCGTGGCTCAGAAAATCTGAGTCTCTTTATAGCAGATCGATCGCCGGGCGCTCAGCCCGCGACGACTTGCAGGGACGCGAGCGCCGGATCGGCGCAGTACGCAAGCCGCGTGCCGGACGCGGCCGCCTCGCGCAGGGCCTCCACGAGCTCCCCCGTCACGACCTCCCCGGGGGCGATCGCAGGGATCCCCGGCGGGTACGGAGCGACGGTCTCGGCCGCGATCCGGCCGGGCGCGGCCTCCGCCGCGACCGTCTCCCGCGGGGCGAAGAAGGCCTCCCGCGGGGTCATGGCCGCCTCCGGGGCGACGCCCCAGACGGCGCTCGCCCCGCCGGGGGCGCGGGGTTTCCCGCGGCGATGCTCCAGGGAGCGGACGACCGCGTCCGCGAGCCGACCCACTCCGTCCTCCGTGTCCCCGACCGTGAGGAGGGGCACGAGGAGGTCGCGGTTGGCGAGCTCGAGGCGGATCCCCTCCGCGGCGAGGTCGGCCTCGACCTCGAGCCCGTCCGCTCCGGTGCCGGGGAGGGAGAGCGCGAGCTTCGTCGGGTCGTCCGCGTCCACGAGGAGGAGCCCGTCGACCGCCGTGAGCCGCTCCCGGACGAGGCCGGCCAGGCGCAGCGTCTCGCCGAGCAGCTCCTCCCCGCGCAGCGCGAGCACCTGCCGCGCGCGGTCCAGGCTGGCGAGGATCGCCGCCGAGGGGCTCGTCGTCTGCAGGAGCTCGAAGGAGTCTTCCAGGCGAGCGAGGTCGAGGGGGCCTTCGCGCGCGAGCAGGTATGCGCCCTGCGTGAACGCGGGCAGCGTCTTGTGCGCGGAGGCGACGAACGCGTCGGCGCCGCGCGCGAGCGCGTGCGCGGGCAGGTCCGGGTGGAAGCCGAGGTGCGCGCCCCAGGCCTGGTCGACGACGAGCGGCACGCCGCCGGCGCGCGCGGCCGCCGCGATCTCCTCGAGTTCGGAGACGACGCCGACGAAGCTCGGCTCGACGAGGACGACGCCGCAGGCATCCGGCGCGGCGGCGAGCGCGTCGGCCACGTGCGCGGGCGGGAGCGCGAGCGGGAGCCCGGTCGCGGGATCGACCTCGGGCCGCACCCACACGGGGTCGAGCCCGGAGAGTACGAGCCCTGCGAGGACGGACTTGTGCAGGCTCCGCGAGACGACGACGCGGTCGCCCGGACGCCCCAGCGCGAGCGCGAGCGCCTGGTTCCCCTGCGTCGAGCCGTTGAGACAGAAGCGGCAGAGGTCCGCCCCCCAGAGGTCTGCTGCGAGCCGCTCCGCCCGACCCAGCACGTCGCCGTGCAGGTGCAGGTCGTCCGCGCCGGCCGAGAGCGGCAGGTCGAGGCGGAGGAGCTCGTCCGCGAGGTGCGGAGCCCGCTTGTGGCCGGGCGTCGTGAAGGGTGCGATGCGCTCGTCGGCGAGGTAGGCCGCCGCCGCGTCGGCGAGGGGAGTCCGCCGCTGGTCCACGGAGGCCGGTTCTACCCGATCCACCGGCCGCCGCCCGCCCCCCGAACCCCGCTTGTGTTTCACGAGCACAAAGTCTCAGAGCTCGCCGCCCGCCGCCCCGCAGCCGCCAGCCAGCGCCGCCGGACGAAGCCCGAGAACGGCCCGACAACCCTCCAGTACCGCCGAAACGCCCTCCGCGCCCGTTCGTCCACGGGCGCGACCCGGGTCTCCGTGACCACGCGCGAGCCGCCGGGGGGCGGGCTCAGCGCGAAACCCGGCGGCGATCCGCACGGTCCCCGGGCCGGGCTCGTGGAAGTCCCCGAGCGCCCCCAGCGGCAGCCAAGGCTTCCCCGCGAGGCCGAACACGGCTTCCGTCTCCGAACGCTCGAGCTCCGGCAGGACGTCGGCGATGGTGCGTCCCGAGGGGAGGCCGCGCAGGCGCAGCAGGAGCGCGGTCAGGCGATCGGCCGCCGCCGACGTCCCGAGCACGACGGCGAGCGCTTCCCCGGGAGGAAGGCCGATCGTCGTCTCGTGGCGCGTGACCACGTCCGCGTCGGGCAGGAGCTCGGCGACCCGGGACACGGCCGGAACCTACCGGGAGAGCGTGTGCGCGTGGAACACAAGCGCCCTTCGGGTCGCCGGGGTCAGCGGCCGCGGCCGGACACGGACGCGGCGACGGGCGCCGGGGCGGGTGGCGGGGCGGCGCGGCGGCGGCGGAGGCCTCGGCCGGGCTCGAGGGCCGCGCCGCTCGCGCGCAGGATGAGCACGACCGAGACGACGATCGCGGCGCCGGCGCCGAGCATCTGCGGCGTGATCCGCTCGCCGAGGAGCGCCCAGCCGAGCGCGACGGCGACGATGGGGTTCACGTAGGCGTAGGTGGCCACGAGGGACGTCGGTGCCGAGCGGAGGAGCCACACGTAGGCCGTGAAGCCGATAAGGCTCCCGACGACGACGAGGTAGCCGACCGCGAGGAGCGACACCGCCGAGAAGCGCGCGTCGCCGAACTCCCCGCCGAGGCCGGAGACGACGAGGAGGAGGACGCCGCCGCAGAGCGAGCCGAGACCCGCGGAGACGAGCGGCCGCCGCGGGAGCGCGGCGCCGCGCGAGTAGAGCGAGCCGGCGGCCCAGGCGAACGCCCCGCCCACGGCGGCCAGCGCGCCGAGCCGGTCGATCGACCCGCGGCCGAACGGGTCGAGGAGGAAGGCGAGCCCGAGGAAGCCGACGAGGAAGCCCGCATAGGCGGAGGGCCGCAGGCGGCGCCCGAAGACGACCCGGTCGAGGAGCGCCATCCAGAGCGGGATCGTGCCGACGAGGAGCGCGGCGACTCCGGACGGGACCGTCTGCTGCGCCCAGGCGAGGCTCCCATGCCCGACGAGGAAGAGCAAGCCGCCGAAGACCAGCCCGGCCTTGAGCTGGGGGCCGCCGATCCGGTCGCCCTCCCGGTCGCCGCGCGGGAGCGCCCAGGCGAGCAGGAGCCCGCCGGCGATCAGGTGGCGGATGGACATCGAGAGGAGCGGCGGCAGGTCGCGAACCGCGATCGACACGGCCATGAACGTCGAGCCCCAGACGAGGTACACGGTGCCGAGGGCGATCCATACGCGCATGCCGAAGCGGGCGGCCATGGAGGCAGGATGCCCGCGCAGGTCGATCAGCTCAAGTCGAGTTCCGACGTATTTCGATCAGACGAGCTGATGAGACGCCGCGGGGCGCCCGCGAACCGGGCGCCCCGTGCGTCTGGGGTGAAGAGGCGCTTCCCGTGGTGAGGAGGAATCCCTCTTCTAGAGGCGCTCGCGCACCTCGTCCTCGGCGTCCTCGACCTTGTCCTTCGCCTCGCCGCGCGTCTGCTGGGCCTGACCCTGCTTCTCACGCAGCTCGTCGTCGGTGAGCTTGCCCTCGGTCTCCTTGACCTTGCCCTCGATCTTGTCGCGCATACCGCCCATGTCGTCTCTCCTTTTCGCACTGTTGGGAGCCAACGGAGTTCCCGGTGTGTCGCTCCCGGAAACCCTCGCCAGGCTACGCTTGCGCTGTGGAGCGGCTCGTCGACAGGCTCGGGCGGCCGGTGCGGGATCTCCGCATCTCCGTCACCGACCGCTGCAACTTCCGCTGCGTGTACTGCATGCCGAAGGAGGCCTTCGGCCGCGACCACGCGTTCCTCCCCCGCGCGGAGCTCCTGACGTTCGAGGAGATCGAGCGCGTGGCGCGCGTCTTCGCCGGGCTGGGCGTGGAGAAGATCAGGATCACGGGCGGTGAGCCGCTCGTCCGCCGCGACCTCGAGACCCTCGTCGGCCTGCTCGCACGCATCCCCGGTCTCGACCTCACCCTGACGACGAACGGCTCCCTGCTCGCCCGGAAGGCGGAGGCCCTCCGCGCGGCGGGCCTGAAGCGCATCACGGTCAGCCTCGACTCGCTCGACGACGAGACCTTCCGGGCGATGAACGACGTGGACTTCCCGGTCGGACGCGTGCTCGAGGGGATCGACGCCGCACTCGCCGCCGGGCTCGGCCCGGTGAAGGTGAACGTCGTCGTCAAGCGCGGCGTCAACGAGGACGGCGTGCTCGCGATCGCGCGCGCCTTCCGGGGCACCGGCGTCGTGGTCCGCTTCATCGAGTACATGGACGTCGGCGCGACCAACGGCTGGCGGCTCGACGACGTCGTTCCCGCCGCCGAGATCGTGGCCGCGATCGACGCCGAGCTGCCGCTCGAGCCGGTCGACCCCGCCTACCGGGGCGAGGTGGCGAGCCGCTACCGCTACAGCGACGGGAGCGGCGAGATCGGGGTCATCTCCTCGGTCACCCAGCCGTTCTGCAGGGACTGCACGCGCGCGCGACTCTCGGCCGAGGGGAAGCTCTTCACGTGCCTCTTCGCCGTGCGCGGCCACGACCTGCGCTCGCTCCTGCGCACGGGCGCCTCGGACGCCGACCTCGAGGAGACCCTCCGCTCCGTCTGGAGCGCCCGGGCGGACCGGTACTCGGAGCTTCGCTCCGGCGAGACGGACGGCCTCGCGAAGGTCGAGATGTCGTACATCGGGGGCTAGCGGTCCCACCCGAAAACGGGGGGTAACCGCACCACCCCCGTCGATACACTGGAAACGATGACCGCCGTAGGACGCTTTCTGCCCCGAGGCTGGACGGACTTCTTCTTCCAGCTCTCGCTCTGGCTCGGCTTCGGGCTCGTCTACCAGCTCGCGCGCGGCGCCGCCGAGCGCGGTGCGGCCGAGGCGTTCGCCAACGGCCGGCTCGTGATCGAGGCCCAGCGCGGCCTGAACGCGCTCGTCGAGATCGACATCCAGCGCTCTGTCCTCCACGCGGGGACGATCGCCGTCGAGGCGGTCAACTGGACGTACTGGCTCTCGCAGTTTCCGGTGCTCGGGCTCGCGCTGCTCTGGATCTACTTCTTCCGCAACGACGCCTTCACCACGGTGCGCAACTGGGTGATCACGACGAACCTGCTCGCGCTCGTCGGCTACGTGCTCATGCCCACGGCCCCGCCCAGGATGTTCCCCCACGAGGGCTTCGTGGACACGCTCGCCACGTCGGCGGCCGTGAACCACGGCAACGGTCTCATCCAGCTCGCCTCGAACCCGTACGCCGCCATGCCGAGCGTGCACGCGGCCGACGCCCTCATCATCGGCTTCGCGATGGCGACGCTCGTGAAGAGCCGCTGGGCCGCGGTCGCCTGGACGTTCTGGCCGACCTGGGTCTGGTTCTCGGTCATGGCGACCGGCAACCACTTCTGGCTCGACATCGTCGGCGGAATCGTCGTCGCCGTCATGGGCGGAGCGCTCGTCGCGTGGGCGCAAGGAGGCAAGCTCTCGCCGTCTCCGGCGCTCGACCGCCCGCGACGGTGGTAGCCTCGCGGCGGTCGTGAGCCGCCCCCCCGCGAGAGACCGCGCCGCCCGCCCCGGCTACCAGGACGAAGTTCGCCGCATCGCCGGGAGGTCGATCGCCGGGCTGGAGCGGACGAGCGTGACCCCGGACGCGCTCACGGCGGCCGGCGTGGGGCTCTGCATCGCGGGCTCGGTCGTCGTCTGGCTCGAGTACCTCTCCCCATGGCTCTTCCTCGCCGGCGCTGCCCTCTTCGTCGTGGGCAGCGTCCTCGACATCCTCGACGGCGCCCTCGCGCGACGGAGCGGCAAGGGAACCCCCTTCGGCGCCTTCCTCGACTCGACCGTGGACCGGGTCGGAGAAGGCTCCATGATCGCCGCGATCGGCCTCGTGCTCATGCGCTGGGAGAACGAGTGGGGCGTCGCCCTGGCCTTCGCGGCGATCGCGGGCTCGTTCCTCGTCAGCTACACGCGGGCGCGTGCCGAGGCGCTGGGGCTCAAGGGCGACGTCGGCATCGGCAGCCGGGCGGAGCGCGTGGTCGTGATCACGTCGGGCCTCGTGCTCGCGCCGCTCCACGACCTGGTCCTCCCCGTCACGATCGGCATCCTCGCCGCCACGGCCTGGGTCACCGTCGTCCAGCGAGTGCTATCAGTCCGTAACCAGCTTCGCGACCAGGCCTGATACTCTGCTAGCAGTCGTATGGCTGCTAGCAGAATGAGCATTCTCGTCCGCATGCCCGCCCCCCTCAAGCGGGCGCTCGCGCGCGAGGTCGCGCGCCGGGGCGAGACGATGAACGACGTCGCCGTCTCCATCCTCGCCGAGCGCTTCGGCGTCCCCTTCGAGCCGAGCGGGCGCCGGGGCGGCTCCAGGCCGGGGGCGAGCGGCGACGTGCTCCTCCGGGTCCCGCCCACGCTCAAGAAAGCTTTGCAGGACGAGGCCGCCCGCTCTGCCGGCACCGCGAACCAGCTCGTCGTCGACGCGCTTGACGCGACGCTCAGAGGAAAGGAAGCCATGGCTCAGACGAACGGCGCGAAGAACGGCAGGGTGCGGTCCGAGGACAAGGTCCGGGTCGCCATCATCGGCGTGGGCAACTGCGCCAACTCCCTCGTCCAGGGAGTCGAGTACTACAAGGACGCGGAACCGGACAGCTTCGTCCCCGGTCTCATGCACGTCGACCTCGGCGGCTACCACGTCCGCGACGTCGAGTTCACGGCCGCCTTCGACGTCACGAAGGACAAGGTCGGCAAGGACCTCGCCGACGCGATCTGGGCGCATCCCAACGACACGTACCGCTTCGCCGACGTCCCGAAGACCGGCGTCACGGTCTCCCGCGGGATGACGCACGACGGGCTCGGCAAGTACCTCTCCGAGATCGTCGAGAAGGCCCCCGGCGACACCGAGGACATCGTCGAGATCCTCCGCGAGACGAACACCGACGTGGTCGTCAGCTACCTGCCCGTCGGCTCCGAGCTCGCGACGAAGTGGTACACGGAGCAGATCCTTCAGGCCGGCTGCGCGATGGTGAACTGCATCCCCGTCTTCATCGCCAAGGGCGGCTACTTCGGCAAGCAGTTCGAGGCGCACGGGCTCCCGATCATCGGCGACGACATCAAGTCGCAGGTCGGCGCGACGATCGCCCACCGCGTCCTCACGTCGCTCTTCCGCGAGCGCGGCGTCCACCTCGACCGGACGATGCAGCTCAACGTCGGCGGCAACTCGGACTTCCTCAACATGCTCGAGCGCTCGCGGCTCGAGTCGAAGAAGATCTCGAAGACGAACGCGGTCACGTCCATGCTCGACTACGACCTGGGCGAGAAGAACGTCCACGTCGGCCCGTCGGACTACGTGCCCTGGCTGACCGACCGCAAATGGGCGTACATCCGCATGGAGGGCACGTCCTTCGGCGACGTGCCGCTGAACGTCGAGCTCAAGCTCGAGGTCTGGGACTCCCCCAACTCGGCCGGCATTGTCATCGACGCCGTCCGGCTGGCGAAGCTCGCCTTGAACAACGGCGTCGCCGGCGCCCTCGACGGCCCGAGCGCGTACCTGATGAAGTCGCCGCCGAAGCAGATCCACGACGACGAGGCGCACGACCTCGTCGAGGCCTTCATCAAGAAGTACGCCCGCAAGCCCGCGAAGGCCAATGCGAGGGCCTAGCCGACCGTGTCGCGGGGGGTCCGGGCG
>DATHVD010000054.1:0-8090 GCA_035461525.1 Gaiellaceae bacterium | reverse complement strand
GCGCCGGCGCCGCTCGGCCGCAGGTCTAGGCGGCGGCGTGCTCGCGGGCGAGCTCGTCCACGGTCGTGATCGTGGCCGCGTACGTGGACTTCAGGTACTCGAGGGCCTCGTCCTCGTCGACGCCCTCGAAGGCGCAGACGGCGTCGCGCGGGATCGTGATCTCGTAGCCGCGGATGAGCGCGCCGTAGGAGGAGTGCCGGACGCAGATGTGCGTGTGCTGGCCCGTGAGCACGACCTCGTCGACGCCCCGCTCGCGGAGCTGCTCGTCGAGGCCCGTGTTGTCGAAGGCGCCGTAGCTGCGCTTGGGGGAGATGATCTCGCCCTCGCGCGGCGCGAGCTCGTCGATCACCTCGGCGCCGGCGTCGCCGGCCATCGCGTGCTCGCCCCAGACCTTGAGCTCGGGGTCGTCCGGCTGGTGGGCGTCGTTGGAGAAGACGACGACCCAGCCCTCCTCGCGGGCCTGCGCGAGCAGGCGCTGTAGGGGCTCGATGATGGCCTGGGCCTTCGGGTTCGCGAGCTTCCCGTCCACGAAGTCCTTCAGCATGTCCACGATGATGAGTGCCTTCATGCGTGTATCCTCCAGGTTTTAGCCTATAAGTCGATAACTCGTGCAGCAGTCTACCACAGACCCGCGCCCGGCCCATGAGGCCCTCGCCGCCGTGCTCCAGGTGCGGGAAGGCGTCCTCCAGGTGCTCCTCTGGCAGCGCGCCCGCGAGCCGTTTCTCGGAGCCTGGGCGCTTCCCGGCGGACGGCTCGCGGCTGGGGAGACGCTCGAAGGCTCGATCCGGAGGCACCTCGCCACGAAGGTGGACGTCCGCGACCTCGCCCACCTGGAGCAGCTCGAGACGCGGAGCGACCCCGCCCGCCATCCCGAGCAGTGGCTCGTGGCGACGGCCTACCTCGGTCTCGTCCCGGCCGATGTCGTTCCCCGCGTTCCCGGGGACACGGTCTGGCACCCCGTCGACGACCTGCCGGCGATGGCGTTCGACCATGCCTCGATCGCGCTCGCCGGTCGCGAGCGCCTCCGCGCGAAGCTCTCGTACACGAACGTCGGTTTCGCGCTCGCGCCGCCGTCGTTCACCATCTCCGAGCTCCGCGCGCTCTACGTCGCCGCGCTCGGCCACGACGTCTCGGCCACGAACCTCCAGCGTGTGCTCTTGCGCCGCCGGGTGCTGGAGCCGACCGGCGAGACGCGGCCGTCGGGCCGCACCGGCGGCCGTCCGGCCGCGGTGTTCCGCTTTGCCGCCTACGGCCTCGAGGTCACGGACCAGTTCGCCGTCCTCCGCCCACCCGACGGCCGCTGACCCGGCCGGCAGGCTCCCCGGCGCCACGGCCCGGTGCAGGGCACCGGGCCGTGGCCGCAGAAGGCGTGCCTAGATGAGCCCGCAGTAGCGGGCGGTGTTCGGCCAGGGGTGGAAGCCGCGGCCGGAGCGGCGGGCCGTCTCGGCGGTCCACATCTGCTCGATGGGCTTCCAGCGGTTCGCCGTGCCCTTCTTGCGGAGGAGGTAGCTGCCGTACGTGCGCTGGAACGACATGTCCATCTGGAGTCCGCCCCAGTACGGCGGATTCGGGTCGGTCCAGGCGCCCTCATGCCGCTTGATGCAGAGCCAGGCGGACCGGTTGGGCACGTTCCTCGCCCGCATGTGGGCCGCGCGGGCCCGCGTGCGCCAGCTCGCGCGGATGTTCTCGAGCCGGCTCACGGACGTCGTGTTCCGGCCCATGGGCTTCCCCTTCGTGCGGGACTTGCCCGTGACGCGCTGCCAGTGCCACGTCTTGGCCCTGGCCTGGCGGATCTGCTTGCGGATCTTCCGGACCTTGGCCCAGTTGACCACCGCCTTCGTGGACACGACCGGAGGCGCCTCGCTCTCAGCGTCCTCGGTCTCGGTCGGCTCGGTCTCGGTCGGCTCGCCCTCGCCCGTCGGCTCCGACTGGGCCCCGGCGACCGCCGGGAGGGCGAAGAAGAGCGTGGTAACGAGCGCGAGCAGAAGCCCGCGCATGCGGTTGTCCGTCACTGAGTTCCCCCTTTCTGAGCTGACTCCGCGAGCCGCCGATGGGCGAGGGCAGTTCGCGGGGACGGAGCCTGACTGTGGCCGCAGCGGCGCCGTTGCCCAGGGGTCGTGTTTGTGTGAAGCGGGCTAGGTTACACTCCGCCGACATGCTCTGGCTCACCTTGTGGTTCACGGTGATCCTCAAGATCCCGGCGCTCTACGTGGCTTATCTCATCTGGTGGTCGGTGAAGGACCCGCCCGCGGCAGCGGCGGGCGGCCCGTCCGAGACCCTCGGCGGCGGCGGGGCCGAGGGGCCGCGCCGAGGCCCGCGCGCGCCGGCGCCGGGCCGGAACCCGCGCCCGCACGGCTCCGCGCATCGCGGCGGCCGGCGGCCGCTGCCCTCGCCCTCCGGACGAGCGAGGACGCGGTGAGCGCGCGCGGGGACGAGCTGTCGGGGCCGACGGGGACCCAGGTCGTCGCCGACTTCCTCGCCACCTTCGCGATCTTTGCCGGGCTCGTGTCGCTCGTCTACTACCCGGGTCGGCTCGGCACCGGAGCGGTGCTCGTATCCCTCTTCGCCGCGTCCCTCGGCGGCGCCGACCGCCGCCTCGTGCCGTTCGCCGTCGCGCTCACGTCGACCTGCTGGTTCGTCGGGATGGTCCTCGCCGTCGCGCTCGACCGGCCGATCTTCTAGCCGTCCCCGGGGGGGATCCCCCTAAAGAGGGATTGCCGTCGAGCCGATACACCTGTCGGGTTGAAGGTTCCGGAACCGATCTCGCGCGCGCCGATGGGTAGCTTCAAGCTCCGCCTCGTCATCTACTTCCTGCTCCTCTCGATGCTGCCGCTCTTCGCGGCCACGTGGGCGTTCAACCAGGTGGCGCTCCGGGGCGAGACGGGGACGTCCGATTCGCGTCTCTCGACCGCGATCCGGGTCGCACAGGCCGACTACGAGCAGCAGATCGACGAGGACGCGGCCGACACCGCGCAGTCGCTCGCGCGCGCCACGCAGGTGCAGCGGGCCTTCGCGACCCACAACCGCTCCGCCCTCGTCCGCCTCGGGCGTGAGGTTCCGCGGACGGCCTTCTACTCGAGGGACGGGGACCTCCTCGCCGGCGAGGCGCCGGTGCCACTCGCAGCCTCGCGGAGCGCGGACGTCATCACGCAGGAGCAGAAGCTGCTCGGCACAGTCGTGGTCCACCTCCCCTTCGATGACGAGCTCCTCGCCCTCCTCGAGACCCGCTCGGCCCTGGGCGACGGCGACCGCTTCGTACTCGCGGCCGGGGGGCGAATCCTCGCGCCGAGCACGATCCGGGACACGCTCGATCTGCCGGGCGGCGGACATGCCGGCTACAGCGACGTCAACGGCGTCACCTACCGGGCCGTCTCGACGGACCTCGTCGCCGCCGACGGGGTCCGCGATCGCCCGCCCGTGCAGCTCGTCGCCCTCACGCCGAAGTCCGTGATCGAGGACGCGACCAACGACCTGCGTCAGCGGTTCCTCTTCTTCGCGCTGATCGCCATGCTCGCGGTCGGCGTGGTCGCCTACGCGCTCGGGCGCACGATCGTGAGGTCGTTGCGCGAGCTCTCCGACGCCGCCGCGGCGATCGCACGCGGACGCTTCGAGCGGCGCGTGCCCGTGCGAGGCCGGGACGAGTTCGCCGTCCTGGGCAGGGCCTTCAACGAGATGGCGGCCGAGCTCGAGACGCGCATCGCCGAGCTCGACGCCGAGCGCGGGCGCGTGCGCGACACGATCACGAGCTTCGGCCAGGCGCTGGCCGCGACGCACGATCCGCTCGCGCTCATGCCCGTCATCGCCGCGAACGCGGTCGAGGCGACCGGGGCCGCGGGCGCGCGCGTGCTCGTCGACGGCAGGGAGATCGCCCGCGCCGGGAGCCCCGGCGCCGGCGGCCGCCCTCTGGCGATCCCGCTGGGCGATCAGGACGGCGACCCTGCCGTCCTCTACCTCACCCCCACGAGCCGGGACTTCGGCGACGAATCGCGCGAGCTCGCCCACTGGCTCGGCTCGCAGGCCTCGATCGCGCTCGAGAACGCCCGCCTCCACCGTTTGGTCGAGCGTCAGGCGAGCACCGACGGCCTCACCGAGCTGCCGAACCGGCGCCAGTTCGAGGAGGCGCTCGAGGCCGAGATCTCGCGCGCCGAGCGGTTCGGAGGCGGCGTCGCGCTCGTCGTCGCCGACCTGGACGACTTCAAGCAGGTGAACGACCGCCACGGGCACCAGGCCGGGGACGAGGTCCTGCGCACCTTCGCGGACATCCTCCGCCGAACCGTCCGCGAGATCGACCTGCCGGCCCGCTACGGCGGCGAGGAGTTCTCGGTGCTCCTCCCGCAGACCGACCTCGAAGGCGCCCACAACCTCGCCGAGCGCCTGCGGCGCAGCCTCGCGGGCAGACCGATGACCGCCGGGCGGGGTCAGCTGGTCGCCGTCACGGCGAGCTTCGGCGTCGCCGCCTTCCCCGCCGCCCCGACTCCGGCCGCGCTCTTCGCCGCGGCCGACGAGGCCCTCTACCGGGCCAAGCGCGCGGGCAAGAACTGCGTCATGGCCGCGGACGCAGGTACCATCGTCCGCGCGCACGACTAGCGTTCCCCCCGGCGCGAGTGGTTTAGAATCCTCCGCCGTGCCCCGTCCCCGACCCGGAGGTGCGCATTGAGTGACAACGGAGAGACCACCTTCGCCCGCATCATCGAGGATCACCTCGAGCTGAAGCGGCGGAACTCGCAGCTCGACCGGAACATGCCCATCGACCGGTACCGCGTCGAAGATCCCTTCGTCAACCACCCACTCTTCAAGACCGAGGAGCAGGCCCGTCTCGAGGACACGCTCAGCGGCCAGGAGCCCGAGCTCGAGCCGAGCAAAGTGCTTGCGTGGCCGGTGAGCGAGGACACCGACGGCGGCGCGGACTCGGAGGACAGCCTCTGGGGCCGCTCCCGCGATTTCGACTGGGGCGACTAGCCCGCCCGCTCACTTCCCGGGAGTCAGCGTCTCGAGCCCGACGCGGGCGGAGTTTGTGCGCCCGTCCGTTCCGGGTAGTGACACGCCGTGAGCCGCAGGTTCCTCGTCGTCACGACCGCGCCCGTCGCCGACGGCGGCCTCCGCGATCTCGTCCGCGAGCACGCAGGCGAGGAGGACGTCGAGATCCGCGTCGTCGCCACCGCCTCCGACCTCTCCGTCCTCGACTGGCTGGCCACGGACGAGGACGAGGCGCGCGAGGAGGCGGCCGGCCGTGCGCGAGACGTGGCGGCCGAGGTCTCCCCCGAGGCGGATGTCGTCGAGGCCGAGGTCGGCGACGCCGACCCCGTGCAGGCGATCGAGGATGCCCTCCGCACCTTCCCCGCCGACGAGCTGCTGCTCGTCACGCGTCGCGAGGACGATGCCGGCTGGCTCGAGGAGGGCACCGCGGGCGAGGCGCTGGCGCGCTTCTCCCTCCCCGTCACGCACCTGGTCGTCGGGCAGGACTAGACCGCCCCGCGCGGTGGGCTGGTGCCCACCGAGAACCTGGTTTATAGTCACCCACCCCGGGACACAGGGGCACCATGCGGACGGCCGCCCGGGGCCACCGTCTCGCGAAGAACTGGGAGGGAGCAACATGAGGAGGAGAGCTTTCGGGGGCCTCGTGGCACTGGCCACAATGGTCCTCGTAGCCGCCGCGCCGGCGTCCGGCGTCGAGGGAGGCGCCGGGGCGCAGCAGGGCTCGCTCGCACAGGCCCAGGCGCTGGCTCAGGCGAACCCGAATTTCCGCGTCATCGGCGACGACGTCGCGGACTCGCCCGTGGAGATTCACGGGATGAAGCAGCACGGCATGGAGGGCGGCCACCTGCCGGGCTCGAGCGAGAACGTGACCCTGCTAGGCCGCGTGGACATCGATCGGCCCGGGCCCGGCCGCGTCGCCGACGTCGCCGCGTACGGCAACTACGCGTATCTGGCCGTCCGCGATCCGGAGGGATGCTACGACGCCGGCTTCGCGGTCATCGACATGAAGGATCCGCGTAACCCGAAGCAGGTCGGCTTCATCGACTGGACCGACGGCTCGTTCCCGGGCGAGGGCGCCCAGGTCCTGGACATGAACACGAAGTTCTTCAAGGGCCAGCTGCTCCTCGGCAACAACGAGATCTGCGACGAGGAGACGGGCGAAGGCGGCCTCACGCTCTGGAACGTCACGAACCCGCTCGCGCCGGTGCAGCTCACGGCGCACGCAGGCGACCCTGACGCCGGCATCTTCGGCCTGCCGCACGAGTGGAACCACATCCACAGCGTCTTCGCCTGGCAGGACAAGAAGCGGGCGTTCGCCGTGATGACCGACAACATGGAGTTCACGGACGTGGACATCATGGAGATCACGGATCCGCGCAACCCGAAGCTGCTCTCGGAGCTCGACCTCAACGACTTCGACGTCGCGCAGGAAGAGCTGCTCGTCAACGGCAACTTCCAGGGCTCGTTCCTGCACGACATGGTCGTGAAGAAGATCGGCGGCGTGCAGACGATGCTGCTCTCCTACTGGGACGGCGGCTGGGTGAAGCTGAACGTGAACGACCCGGCGAACCCGACGTTCATCGACGACTCCGAATACCCCTACCCGGACACGCTGTTCCCGAGCTTCCCGTTCCCGGAGGGCAACGCCCACCAGGCCGAGTTCTCGAAGAACAGCAAGTTCATCATCGGAACGGACGAGGACTTCTCCCCCTACCGGCTCACGTTCTCGATCACGACCGGCCCGAACGCGGGCGAGTACGCGGGCGGCGAGTTCGGCTGGACCGTGCCCGTGAACTCCTATCCGGGGAGCGAGGTGAACGGGCCGACGATCTACGGCGGCCTGGGCTGCCCGGCGTCGTACGGCACGAACCCGCCGATCCCGAACGCCTCCGCGCTTCCGGCCGCCGCGGGCGAGGAAAAGATCGTGGTCCTCCTCCGCGGTGTCTGCTTCTTCTCCGAAAAGGTGGAGGAGGCGCAGAACGCCGGCTACGACGCGGTCATCGTCGCCAACAGCCACGCCGGCTCCGGCAACGGGGCGTTCCCCGACGCGGCGCTCTGCGGCGCGCAGGGGCACGAGTTCACGCCCACGATCGCCGGTCTCTGCACCGGGCACCGCGCGTTCCATCTGCTCTTCGGGCAGACGCCGACCTACACCGGCGCCGACGAGCCCGCGCTAGGCACGCTCGGCGAGAAGGTGCACGGGAGCCCCGAGTTCGACGGCTGGGGCTACGTCCGGCTCCTCGACAACGACACGCTCGAGGAGATCGACGCCTACGCCGTCGACGAGGCAATGGACGAGGCATACGCGAGCGGCTTCGGCGACCTCTCGGTGCACGAGGTGGCCGTCGATCCGTACAAGAAGAACCTCGCCTACCTCTCGTACTACGCGGCAGGCCTGCGCGTGATCGAGTACGGGAAGGACGGCCTCGAGGAGGTCGGCCACTACGTGGACGAGGGCGGCAACAACTTCTGGGGCGTCGAGGTGCACAAGCTGCGCCAGCTCAAGAAGCCGACCGTCATCCTGGCCTCCGACCGCGACAGCGGCCTCTGGATCTTCCAGTACTGGAGGAACTAGCTCCGCGCCCGCAGCGACTCGCGAGGGGGCCGGGTTTCCGGCCCCCTCGCCGTTCCGGCGAGTACAGTTAAGGCGACGCGGGGCGTTAGCTCAGCTGGGAGAGCGCCGGCTTTGCAAGCCGGAGGTCACCGGTTCGATCCCGGTACGCTCCACTCGAAAAGCGCTGGAAAGCCGCTACTTCCGTTGGCCGTCAAGGCGACGCCGCCAAGCTCCTGCTAATGAATTGCTAAGGAAAGAGGAGCGCCCGGCCCTGCGAGTTGCTGTCGCCGCCGCTAGCCGCCCGCGGTGAATGTCGTGCGAGGACGCGTTGTGATCGCGTGGTAATACTCCGGAGCCGGAAACCGTAGCTCCGGCCAGTCCGCGAAGCCGTGTCGTTCCATGGACCCACTGCCCAGCTTCCCAGTCATACGTCGAGAAGGCCAGGTCTCGCCACTCGATCATGTCTGACTCCCGCGTGACGGTCGTGGTTACGGCGCCGCAGTAAAGGTCAGCATCTTCGGGGCAGATATAGAGCGCGACTCGTTCATCGACGTCCGGC
>DATHVD010000053.1:0-39142 GCA_035461525.1 Gaiellaceae bacterium | reverse complement strand
GACCGCGTCGTCGCTGATCTCGACGGTGCGGATGCGCAGCCGAGCGGCCGGCCGGCTCGCCCCGGCCCCCGATGAGGTGCCCGTCATGGCCTCTCCTCGCGGCCCGGAGCGGTCGCCGTCAGGTGCCCTGGACCCACGAGGCGAGGTAGGCGGCCTGCTCCTCGGTCAGCGTGTCGCAGTCGACACGCATGGTGGCCAGCTTGAGGCGCGCGATCTCGGCGTCGATGTCGTGGGGCACCACGTAGACCTTCTTCTCGAGCTCGTCGTGGTGCTGCACCATGTACTCGGCCGAGAGCGACTGGTTGGCGAAGCTCATGTCCATGACCGAGGCGGGATGTCCTTCGGCCGCCGACAGGTTGACCAGCCGGCCTTCGGCGAGCAGGTAGATGCGGCGGCCGTCGGCCATGGTGTACTCGTCGACGAACTCACGCACCGTCCGCTTCTTGACCGAGAGCTTCTCGAGCGCCGGGATGTCGATCTCGACGTTGAAGTGGCCGGTGTTGGAGAGGATCGCGCCGTCCTTCATCCGCTCGAGCGCGCCGCGTGCGATGACGTGCTTGTCGCCGGTCGCTGTACAGAAGATGTCGCCGACCTCGGCCGCGCGCTCCATCGGCATCACCTCGTAGCCGTCCATGAGCGCCTCGAGCGCCCGCAGCGGGTCGACCTCCGTGACGATCACGTGCGCGCCCATCCCCCGCGCGCGCATGGCGACGCCACGGCCGGTCCAGCCGTAGCCCGCGACGACGAAGCGGCGGCCGGCGAGGAGGACGTTGGTGGCACGGACGATCCCGTCGATCGTCGACTGCCCGGTGCCGTAGCGGTTGTCGAAGAGGTGCTTGGTCTTGGCCTCGTTGACGGCGACGATCGGGAAGGCGAGCTCGCCCTGCGCCTCGAGCGCGCGCAGGCGGATGACGCCGGTGGTCGTCTCCTCGGTCCCGCCGACGATGTCGCCGAGCTGGTCGCGTCTGTCCTTGTGGAGCACGCCGATCACGTCGGCGCCGTCGTCCATCGTCACGTGCGGGCGGTGGTCGACGGCGGCGGTGATGTGCGAGTAGTACGTCTCGTCGTCCTCGCCGCGGACGGCGTAGACGGGGATGCCGTACTCGGCGACGAGCGCTGCCGCGACGTCGTCCTGTGTCGAGAGCGGGTTGGACGCGCACAGCACGACGTCGGCGCCTCCCGCCTTGAGCGTGCGGGCGAGGTTGGCGGTCTCCGTCGTCACGTGCAGGCACGCGGAGACGCGCCTGCCCTCGAGCGGCCGCTCACGCTCGAACCGCTCGCGGATCGCGGCGAGCACGGGCATCTGCCGGTCGGCCCAGCGGATCCGCACGACGCCCCCGGGAGCGAGTGCGAGGTCCTTGACGTCGTGTCCGGGCGCAGTCGTAGCCATGGCCGCGCGAAAGTCTACTGAAGGACCGCTACGGGTCCGCGCGACCGTAGCGATCCTCGAGCCTGACGACGTCCTCGAGCTCCGGCGTGGAGACCTCGAGCACGACCGTGTCCTCGAGGGCGCGCCAGCGGTGCACCGTGCCGGGGGTGAAATGGAAGGCCCGCCCGGCGCCGACGACCTCGACGTCCGGCGTCCTTCCCGGCTCCCCCACCTCGAGCTCGATCCGCCCGGACTGGACGAAGATGACCTCGTCCTTCTTGCGGTGGAACTGGAGGCTGAGCTGCTCGCCGGCGCGGATGAAGAGGATCTTGCCGACGTAGCGGTCGGTCGCGGCGTAGAGGAGCTCGTACCCCCACGGCTTCTCGATCCGCTCCACCGCGACGGCGAAGCGGTCGAGGTCGAGGAGGTTGGGCGTGAGGTCGCTCATGCCTCCGGTCCTACCCCAGAGCGCCTACGTCAGTCAACCGGGAGCGGCTCGCGGCGGAGCCGCTCGTCGGCGATTCGCAGCTCCTTCGGCGTGTTCACGGTCAGCCAGAGGCCCTCGTGGCGGAAGGCCCGAAGGCGGCCCGCGGCCGCGAGCGCCGGGAAGGTCGTCGTCTCGTGGTCGCCGCGCTCCGGGAGCGCCGCGAGCGCCTCCTCGCCGAACGCGTAGACGCCGCAGCTCACCCACTGGGGCAGGCGCCTGCCCTCGTTGAAGCCCGTGACGACGTCGTCCTCGCCCAGCTCGACGACGCCGAAGGGCGAGACCGGCCGCGCCACCGCGATCGTCGCCGCGGCGCCCGTCTCACGGTGGTGGGCGAGCAGCCCGCGGAGGTCGAGGTCGAGCAGCTCGTCGCCGTTGAGGACGAGGACGTCCCCATCCTCGCGCCGCACCGAGGCGGCCAGGCGGATCCCGCCGCCCCGCCCGAGCGGCTCCGGCTCCCCCACGGTCTCGATCTCGGGCCCGAGGCCCGCGAGCGCCGCCGCGAACAGCTCCTCGTCACCCGCGGCGCAGCTGACGAGCACGCGGCCGACGCCGGCGCGGGCGAGCTGCGTCACCTGGTACGCGGCGAGGGGCCGTTCGGCGATCTCGACGAGCGCCTTCGGCCGTCCCCCGGCTGCGCCGCCGAGGCGCTCGGCCTTGCCACCGGCGAGGATGATCGCCTCCATGAGGTGCGCGGGGGCGCTACGTCCTCAGCTCCGAGGCCGCCTCCTCGGCCTCGCGGGGTTCCGAGGCGACGCCGCCCGGGCGGCCGATCGCCTCGTACGCGAAGCCCGCGGCGCGGACGTCGCCGGGATCGAGGAGGTTGCGGCCGTCCACGATCAGCGGCGTGCGCATGGCCTCGCGCACCTCGGGAGACGCCAGCTCGCGCAGCTCGGGCCACTCGGTGACGATGACTGCGGCGTCCGCCCCCGCGACCGCATCGAGCACGGTGGCGGCCGGCTCGACGCCGGTGAGGATCTCCCGCGCCTCGTCGAGCGCGACCGGATCCCACACCCGTACGGTCGCCCCCTCGGCCTGGAGGCGGGGCGCGAGCACGAGGCTCGGCGCCTCGCGCAGGTCGTTCGTGTTCGGCTTGAACGCGAGGCCGAGGAGAGCGACGGTCTTTCCGCGCAGCGACCCGAGCTGGGCCTGGAGCTTCTGCACGACCCGCCGCTTCTGGAGCTCGTTCACCTCGATGACCGCGGCGAGGAGCTGGAAGTGGTAGCCCGAGTTGGCGGCAAGCTGCTTGAGGGCCGAGGCGTCCTTGGGGAAGCAGGAGCCGCCGAAGCCGATTCCCGCCCGCAGGAAGTGCGGGCCGATTCGCCGGTCGAGGCCGACGCCGCGGGCGACCTCCTCGATGTCGGCGCCGACGAGCTCGCAGACGTTCGCGATCTCGTTGACGAAGCTGATCCGCGTCGCGAGCGCGGCGTTGGACGCGAGCTTGATCATCTCGGCGGAGGCGACGTCGGTGCGCACGATCGGCGCCCCGATCGGCTCGTAGAGGGCTGCGACGCGGTCGGCGTCCGCCTCCACGTAGGCGCCGACGACGACTCGGTCCGGTCCGGAGAAGTTGGCGAGCGCCGTCCCTTCGGAGAGAAACTCCGGATTGGAGACGTAGCCGGCCTGGGCCAGCCCGCGCGCGTCGAGGCGCGCTCGCACCCGCTCCCCGGTCCCGACCGGCACCGTGCTCTTGATCACGAGCAGGACCCGCTCGCCGACGTCGGGCAGCTCGTCCGCGACCTGCAGGACCGCGGCGAGGTCCGCGTCCCCCGAGGGTGTGGGCGGCGTGCCGACACAGACGAACGCGATCCGCGCGCGCTCGAAGACGTCGGCGATCTCGAGCGTGAACTCGAGGCGGTCGCGGTTTCGCCCGAGCGCCTCCGCGAGCCCCGGCTCGTGGATCGGCACCTCTCCCGCCTGCAGGGCCGCGATCCGTTCGGGCGCGACGTCGCGAACGACGACGTCGTGGCCGAGCTCGGCGAAGGAGGCGGCAGTGACAAGGCCCACCCAGCCCGCGCCCACGACCCCGAGCGGCTCGCGCTCCACCGTCCCCCTACTGCCTGCCCGGCGGCTTCAAGCCGGCGGCGATCGCCAGCATCGTCTCGTTCGAGAGGCGGTTGAGGAGCGTGTTGACGACCCAGTACACGGCGCCGTTTCGCTCGAACGCGACCATGTGCAGCTTCGAGCCGCTGAAGTAGAGCTTGTAGGCACGGCCTTCGATCGTCCGCTCGAGGGTCGGCCCGCTGAGGATGGGCGCGTCGAGCCAGGAGGTCTGCTGGATTCCCCAGTACTCGTTCGCGCCGGTGACGTAGGTAATCCTGAGCGCCCGGTGGTCGCCGAGCTTGTAGGCGCGCACGCCCTCCTCCGTGGAGATCGCCGACGTCTCGTCGCGGACGGTCGGGACGAGAACGGGGAAGTCGACCCTCCGCTGGAGCGGCTGCAGGAGCGGGGCGATCGAGTCCGGATCGCGGACGACGGTGGGCGCCTGGGCCTCGGGAGTGGTGTCCCGCGGGGCCGGGCCGAGGGCACCGGTGAAGGTATTGCCGACGACGACGCGCACCATCGCCGCGAGCTGCGTCCCGGCCGGCGCCTCCTCGACCTCGGCGTCGCCGAAGAGGTCGCCGACCTCGTCGGCGGCGGCCGCCGCGCCGGCCACGGCGGGGTCGTACAGCACCTGGGTGTGGAAGTAGTCGAAGCGCTCGGCGTTGCCGCCGTTCGCCGTCTGGTAGCCGATCTGCCCGAGGAGGTAGGCCGCGTCGTCCGCGGCGCCGGCGATCCCGTTCCCGTTCAGGACCTCGATCGAGACCTGCGACGGCGGCGGCGCGTCACGGTCGGTCTTGGACTTGCCGCCCGTCGCCACGGTGATCGCCTTCTCGGGAGCCTGGACGTCGGGGTTCACGAAGCGCTGCATCGCCTGCCGCAGCTCCTCCTCCGAGTAGGAGAGCTCGTTGTAGCCGCTCAGCTGCTCGAGGTGGACCTGCTGGAAGTTCCCGGCCGGAAGGCCGTAGGCAAGGCGCGCGTAGCTGATCACCTCGTCCGGGTCGAGCGCGTCGCCGCCGCCCTTCGCGACCTCGACGTTGTCGGTGATCGTCCGGACGATGCCGGGGAGCTGGAAGAGCGTCCACGAGCCCGAGATCTGCTGCTTGAACGCCTTGACGAACTCCTGCTGGCGCGCCACCCGGTAGAGGTCGGAGTCCGTGTGCCGGTAGCGGACGAAGTCGAGCGCTCGGCGGCCGTCGAGCTCCTGGTAGCCGGGGCTGAGGTCGATCTCCGCGTAGGTCTGTCCCGGGGCCGCGCCGGCGTTGTCGTTGAAGTAGCGGCGGTCGACGTCCAGGTACACGCCGCCGAGCTTGTCGACGATGCTCTGGAAGGCCCGGAAGTTGACCGTGATCATGTAGTTGATCGGGATGCCCGTCAGGTCCTTAACGGTGGCGAGCGTGCCGCGCGGCCCACAGTACGTGTACGCCTCGTTGATGCGCCCGCGGAACGCCGGCTGGTTCCGGCAGCCGGGGATGTCGACGATGAGGTCGCGCGGGAAGGAGAGCAGCGTCATCGCCTCCTGGTCGGGGTCGGCGCGCACCAGCATGACGGTGTCGGAGCGGGATCCGTTCTCGGCCTCGCCCGCGCGCATGTCGTAGCCGATCACGATCGCCGTCGCCGGCTGGCCCGCGGCCGGGATCTCGAGGAGCTCCTGCGCCTCGATCACCTCCTGCGAGTGCGGGCGGATCGCGGCCACGCTGTAGTCGAAGTACAGCTTCACGCCCCCGGCCAGGGCGCCGGCGGCGACGAGGACGGCGACGAGCAGCCAGAGGACGATCTTGCCGAGGAGCGTGAGCGGGTTCCGGCGCACGCGGTAGAGGGAGCGCGACCCGGAAGGCGGCTGCCGGCGTGGCGGAGACGCGATGCGAAGCGGCGGCCCCGTGACCTGGAGCGGAGGTTCCGGAGGGCCGGGGTCGGGCCGCGGCGGCGCGGCCGGAGGCTCGCCGGGGGGGACGCGGCCGTTCCCGTTCCACGAGGCGCGAGCGCCTTTCTTCAGCGTCGTCCGCATAGCGAAAAATCGCCCTTCGGCGATGGGGTGAGGATACCCGAGCGCACGGCCGTCAGACCGAGGTTCTACACGTCGCGCACGGTCTCCTGCGCCACCCACTGGGCGACGGCCAGGAGACTCTCGGTCTCCTCGTACACGCGGAGCTGCTCGTCCGCGCCGGTGCCGCGGGCGAGGATCTCCTCGACGGCGTCGAGCTCGTCCGCGCACCCGAGCTTCCGCGCGGCCGGGGCGCAGCGCTCGAGCAGCTCGACGACCGCCTCGCGGGCCGGCCGCTCGGTGTCGCGCTCGAGGTCGACCAGGCGCGCGTCCAGGCCGTCGCGTGCCGCGCGCCACTTGTTCTCGTCCACGAGCGTGACCGGTTGGACGGAGAGCGGCCCGTTGCGCTCGTACTCCTCGGCGAGCGTCGCCACGAGGCTCTGGGAGAGCGCGGCCAGGGACGCGACCGAGTCGAGCCGCGTCTGGGCGTCGCAGATGCGCACCTCGATCGTTCCGAAGCGCGGATGCGGGCGGAGGTCCCACCAGATGTAGGTCGAGTCCGGGAACGAGTTCGTCTTCGCGCCCCGCTCGACGAGGAGCTCGAACTCGTCCCAGGACGAGAACGCGGGCGGCAGGCCCGAGCGCGGGAAAGCCTCGAAGACCTTCGTCCGCGTCGAGGCGAGGCCGGTCGGCCGCGATTGCCAGAAGGGCGAGTTCGCGGAGATCGCCAGGAGCTCCGGGAGGTGCGTCCGCGCGGCGTTCGCGCAGGCGATCGCCTTGTCGGGCGAGTCGAGGCCGACGTGGACGTGCAACCCGAAGATCAGCTCCCGTTCCGCGACCCAGCGCATGTCGGCGAGAAGCTCCTGGTAGCGCTCCTCGTCGGAGACCTCCTGGTGCTCGTAGCGGGAGAACGGGTGCGTGCCGGCGGAGGCGATCAGCGCGTCGCGCTCGGCCGCGGCGTCCCGGAGTCGGCCACGCAGCCCGCGCAGGTCCTCGACCGCCTCGCCGACCGACCGCGCGACGTTCGTCGCCACCTCGACGACCGATTTCAGGAGCTCCGGCTTGACGCGTCCCTCGTGCTCCTCCTCGTCGGAGACCTCGCTGAGGATCTCGTCGATGCGCGAGACGAGCGCGTGGCTCTCGCGGCCGACGAGCTGGAACTCTTCCTCGACGCCGAGGCTGTAGAGGCTGCCGTTGCCGAACTGGTGCTCCACGGCCAGCGTCCCTACCCGGCTAGCGCGGGTCGTAAGCGAGGTTGGGCGAGAGCCAGCGCTCGGCCTCGCGTAGCTCGACGCCCTTGCGGGCCGCGTAGTTGGCGACCTGGTCGCGCCCGATCCTGCCGACCGCGAAGTAGCGGGAGGCGGGATGGTGCAGGTAGAGGCCGCTGACCGCCGCGCCGGGCCACATCGCGAACGTCTCCGTGAGCTCGACGCCGGCGGCCTCCGGGGCGCCGAGGAGGGCGAAGAGCTTCCGCTTCTCCGAGTGGTCGGGGCAGGCCGGGTAGCCGAACGCAGGCCGGATCCCGCGGTAGCGCTCGGCGATCAGGTCCTCGCCCGCGAGCCGCGGCCCCGTCTCGTACCAGCTCCGGCGGCTCCGCTCGTGCAGGAACTCGGCGAACGCCTCCGCCAGCCGGTCGGCGAGCGCCTTGGCCATGATCGCGCGGTAGGGGTCGTGCTCGGCGTCGAAGCGCGCCGCGAGCTCGTCGGCGCCGTGGACGGCGACGGCGAAGGCGCCGACGCGGTCGTCGTCCGGCGAGACGTAGTCCGCGAGGCAGCGGTTGGGCCGCCCGTCCCCGTGCTCGCCCTGCTGGCGGAGGAAGCAGAAGCGGGTTCCCTCGTCGAGGACGACGTCGTCCCCTTCCGCGCGCGCGCGCCAGAACCCGTGCACGCCGCGCGGGCGCAGGAGCGAGCCGGCCTCGATCTCGTCCAGGAGCTCGTTCGCGTGCTCGAAGAGCTCGCGTGCCGCCGCGCCCTTCTCGGGGTGGTCGAGGAGCGCGGGGAACTTGCCCTTCAGCTCCCAGGCGTGGAAGAAGAACTGCCAGTCGACGTACTCCCTGACCTCCGCGAGCGTCGGCTCGACGGAGGCCGTGCCGAGGAATGCGGGCTCGGGGGGCGGGACGTGCTCGACCTGCTCGCGGTTCGCGCGCGCGCGCTCGAGCGGGAGGAGCGGCCGGCGCTCCTTCTCCGCGTGGAGGGCACGCAGCCGCTCCTGCTCCGCGCGGTTGGCCTCGTCCAGGCGGGCTCGTCGCTCGGGCTCGAGCAGGTCGGAGACGACCGCGACGACGCGCGAGGCGTCGAGCACGTGCACCGTCGGCCGGCCGTACGCCGGCGCGATCTTGACGGCCGTGTGCTGCCGCGACGTGGTCGCGCCGCCGATGAGCAGGGGCAGGCCGAGCCCCCGCCGCTCCATCTCGGCGGCGACGTGCACCATCTCGTCGAGGGACGGCGTGATCAGGCCCGAGAGCCCGACGACGTCGCAGCCCTCGGCCACGGCCGTGTCGAGGATCCGGTCGGCCGGAACCATGACGCCGAGGTCGATGACCTCGTAGCCGTTGCAGCCGAGGACGACGCCCACGATGTTCTTGCCGATGTCGTGGACGTCCCCCTTGACGGTGGCGAGCACTGCCTTGCCGCGGGCGCGTCCGTTGCCGCCCGACGCCGCCTTCTCCGCCTCCATGAACGGCTCCAGGTAGGCGACGGCGCGCTTCATCGCCCGGGCGCTCTTCACCACCTGCGGCAGGAACATCTTCCCCGACCCGAAGAGGTCGCCGACGATCGCCATGCCGTCCATGAGCGGCCGCTCGATCACGTCGAGCGGGCGGTCGAGCTTCCGCCGCGCCTCCTCGGTGTCCTCCTCGATGAAGTCGACGATCCCGTGCACGAGCGCATGGGCGAGCCGCTCCTCGACGGGCGCTTCCCGCCAGGAGAGGTCGAGCTCGCGCTTCGTCCCCTCTCCGCGCACCGACTCGGCGAAGGCGACCATGCGCTCGGTCGCGTCGGGGCGGCGATCGAAGAGGATGTCCTCGACGTGCTCGAGCAGGTCGGGGGCGAGGTCCTCGTAGACGGCGAGCTGGCCCGCGTTGACGATCCCCATGTCCAGCCCCGCCTGGATCGCGTGGTAGAGGAACGCCGAGTGGATCGCCTCGCGCACGACCTCGTTGCCGCGGAAGGAGAAGGAGAGGTTCGAGATCCCCCCCGAGACCTTCACGCCCGGGCAGCGTTCCTTGATGCGCGGCACCGCCTCGATGAAGTTCTTGGCGAAGCCGGCGTGCTCCTCCATCCCCGTGGCGACGGCGAGGACGTTCGGGTCGAAGACGATGTCCTCCGGAGGGAAGCCGGCCTCGTCCACCAGGAGCCGGTAGGCGCGCTCGCAGATCTCCACCTTGCGGTCGGCCGTCTCGGCCTGCCCCTGCTCGTCGAACGCCATCACGACGACGCCGGCGCCGTAGCGGCGGACGAGCCGCGCGCGCTCGAGGAACTCCTCCTCCCCCTCCTTGAGGCTGAGCGAGTTGACGAGCCCCTTGCCCTGGACGCATTTGAGCCCGGCCTCGAGCACCGACCAACGCGAGCTGTCGACCATGAGCGGCAGGCGCGCCACCTCGGGCTCGGTGGCGACGAGGTTGAGGAAGGTCGTGATCGTCGCCTCGGAGTCGAGGAGGTCGGCGTCCATGTTGACGTCGAGGATGTTGGCGCCGCCGCGGACCTGGTCGAGGGCGACGTCGAGCGCGCCCTGGAAGTCGTTCGCCTCGACCAGGCGGCGGAAGCGGGCCGAGCCGGTGACGTTCGTCCGCTCGCCGACGACGACGAAGTTCGTGTCCTGCGTGATCGTGAACGGCTCGAGGCCGCTGAAGCGCGTCACCGGCCGGCGCTCGGGCACGTCGCGCGGCGGGAGTCCTCGGACGGCGTCCGCGATCGCGCGCACGTGGTCGGGAGTCGTGCCGCAGCAGCCGCCCACGACGTTCACGAGCCCGCTCTGGGCGAACTCCCGCAGGAGCGCACTCGTCGTCTCCGGACCCTCGTCGTAGCCGCCGAAGGCGTTGGGGAGGCCCGCGTTCGGATGGGCGCTCGTGTAGCAGTCGGCGAGGCGGGCGAGCTCCTCCACGTGCGGCCGGATCTCGGTCGCGCCGAGGGAGCAGTTGACGCCGACGATCAGTGGACGCGCGTGCTCGACCGAGGCCCAGAACGCCTCCAGCGTCTGGCCGGAGAGCGTCCGGCCGGAGAGATCGACGATCGTGACGGAGAGCCAGAGCGGCAGCTCGACGCCCTTCTCGTCGAGGACGTCGCGGACGGCCATGATCGCGGCTTTCGCGTTGAGCGTGTCGAAGACGGTCTCGACGAGGAGGAGGTCGACGCCGCCGTCCACGAGCCCGCGCGCCTGCTCGGCGTAGCTCTCCCGCACCTGGTCGAACGTGACCGCGCGGAAGGCCGGGTCGTCCACGCGCGGGGAGAGCGAGAGCGTCTGGTTCAGCGGTCCCATGGAGCCGGCGACGAAGCGGCGGCCGTCCGTGCGCTCGTCGCAGGCCTGCCGCGCGAGGCGTGCCCCCTCGAGGTTGAGCTCGTAGACGGCGTCCTCGAGGCCGTAGTCCGCCTGGCCGATCGACGTCGCCGTGAACGTGTTCGTCGTCGTCATGTCTGCGCCCGCGTCGAGATACGCGCGGTGGATCCCGAGGACGACGTCGGGACGCGTCAGATTGAGGAGGTCGGGATCGCCGGCGACGTCGCGCGGGTGATCGGCGAAGCGCTTGCCGCGGTAGTCCGAGGGCGTGAGCCCTTGGCGCTGGATCATCGTCCCCCAGGCGCCGTCCAGGACGAGGATTCGCTGCGCGAGGAGGTCGCGGAGAGCAGTCTCGGTTGAGGCCGCCGTGGTCGCCATCGGCTCATTGTGCCCTTAACCGCGACTCCCGCCAGTCGGCGGGAGGTTGTTCCGCGGGCGGCAGCGGCACGCCGCCCGAGCAACTCTCGTTGCTCGGCCCTACGCGCGGCAGGAGCCGCACACGCGCTCGCTGACGCCGAACGGGTCGCTCGCACGCAGCCGCTCGCCGCAGCGGCGGCACTCGCTGCCCGTGTAACGGTCGGCCATGGCCAGGAAGAACCGGTACACCATCAGTCTCTCTCACCTCCTCTCGCTCGCCTGCTGACGGGTCCCACGCTAGCGAGAAGCACACCGCGCGCAACTCCGCCGAAGGCGATTAATCCCGGCTTAACGCGAGCCGCCCGAAGGCCGCTCGTGCTCCACGCGCACAAGGGACGCGGGCCCGCCCCACCGCGTTCCGGGGCGGGCGGGCGACGGATCGTCGGACGTCCCGAGCTTGTGCGTGTGAACCACAAGCCCCGGGGCCTCGGGGCGGCCGGGTCTCGCGGAAGGAGGGCTCAGTCGCCGCCGGCGACGGCGATCTTGTTCTCCGCGTGGCGGAGGCGCTGCTCGAGCTTCCAGCGGTCGACGTCCTCGTCCTCCTCCGCGCGCTCGAGGAGGGCCCGCGCCTCCTGGGCCTCGCGGCGCGCCTCGGCGACGTCGATGTCCTCGGCGCGCACGGCGTCGTCGACGAGGACGAGCGCACGGTCGCGCTGCACCTTGAAGAAGCCGGGGCCGGCGGCGAAGGCTTGCCACTCGCCCTCCGTCTTGATGCGGATCTCGCCGGCCTTCAGCATCGCCACGAGCGGCGCGTGCCGCGCGAGCACGCCAATCTCGCCGGCGGCGCCGGGGACGATGAGCGTCTCGGCCTCCCCCTCGAACGCCGCGCCCTCGGGCGTGACTAGCGAGAGGTCGAACGTCCGGACGACGCCCTCCGCGGCCATGTCCTACGCGGCGGCCGGCTCGGGCTCGGGCTCGCGCTCCGGGGCCGCCTCGGGCTCCGGCTCGGGCTCCTCCTCGCCGGAGAGCTTGCGCGCCTGCTCGACGGCCTCCTCGATCGTGCCGACCATGTAGAAGGCCTGCTCGGGAAGCTCGTCGTGCTTGCCCGCGATGATCTCGCGGAAGCCGCGGATCGTGTCGGCCAACCGCACGTAGGTGCCCTTGGTGCCGGTGAAGGCCTCGGCGACGTTGAACGGCTGCGAGAGGAAGCGCTGCAGCTTCCGGGCGCGCTGCACCGTGAGCTTGTCCTCGTCGGAGAGCTCGTCCATGCCGAGGATGGCGATGATGTCCTGGAGCTCCTTGTAGCGCTGGAGGATCTCCTGCACGCGCGTCGCGGTCTCGTAGTGCTCCTCGCCGACGACGTCGGGCTGGAGGGCGCGCGAGAAGCTGTCGAGCGGGTCCACGGCCGGGTAGATCGCCTGCTCGGCGATCGAGCGCGAGAGCACCGTCGTCGCGTCGAGGTGGGCGAACGTGTTCGCCGGGGCCGGGTCGGTGAGGTCGTCGGCGGGAACGTAGATCGCCTGCACGGAGGTGACCGAGCCCTTGCGCGTGGAGGTGATCCGCTCCTGCAGGCGCCCCATCTCCGTGGCGAGCGTCGGCTGGTAGCCCACCGCCGACGGCATCCGGCCGAGAAGCGCCGAAACCTCGGAACCCGCCTGCACGAAGCGGAAGATGTTGTCGATGAAGAGGAGGACGTCCTGCCCCTCCTCGCGGAAGTACTCGGCCATCGTCAGGCCGGCGAGGCCGACGCGCAGGCGCGCGCCAGGCGGCTCGTTCATCTGGCCGAAAACGAGGGCGGTCTTCTCGATCACGCCCGACTCGGTCATCTCGATCCAGAGGTCGTTACCCTCGCGCGAGCGCTCGCCGACGCCGGAGAAGACCGAGAGCCCCTCGTGCTCGGCGGCGATGTTCCGGATCAGCTCCTGGATGAGCACCGTCTTGCCCACGCCGGCGCCGCCAAAGAGGCCCACCTTGCCGCCCTTCACGTAGGGCGCGAGCAGGTCGATGACCTTGATCCCGGTCTCGAAGATCTGCACGGTCGGCTCGAGCTCCTCGAACGTCGGCGCGTCGCGGTGGATCGGCCAGCGCTCACCCTCGACGGCCTCGCCCTTGTCGATCGGCTCGCCGAGGACGTTGAAGATCCGGCCGAGGGTCCGCTCGCCGACGGGCACCGAGATCGGGGCGCCCGTGTCGACGACGTCGGCGCCGCGCGGGATGCCGTCCGTGGAGTCCATCGCGACCGCGCGCACCCGGTCGTTGCCCAGGTGCTGCTGCACCTCGGCGATGACCCCGGTCTCCTTGCCGTCCTGCGCGGGGACGGCAATGCGAAGGGCGCTATAGATCCCCGGCAGCTCGCCGGGGAAGACGGCGTCGACGACGACGCCCCTGATCTCGACAACCTTGCCGACGTTCTTCGAGTCCGTGTCCTGGGCCATGAGTCTCCTGATCGAGTGCGTGCTGGGGCCGACCGCTCGGCCAAAGGGGAGTCTAACGGAGCAGGCTGGGCGGCCTCGGGGCCAGCCGACGGCGGCGGACTAGATGACGCCTTCGGGGGGGTTCGGCGGCGTGACCTGCTCGGGCCCGGGGACGAGCAGGCGCTTGGTGCGCGGCAGCTCGCGCAGCTCCTCGAAGTCGTTCGAGAGCAGGCTGACCTCCGGGCCACGCTCGGAGGGCTGAACGTTGGACGGCCGCTCGAGCGTCGCGCCGAGGACGGCGCCGACGGCGAGCGCCGCGGCGGCCGCGAGCGCCGTTCGCCGGCCTCCCACCGGTCGCCGCGTCCGTTCGCTCTCGGCGGGAGCCGGCACGGAGACGCGTCGCGAGGGCGCCTCGAGCGGAGTGGCGCGCAGGAGCTCCGTCGTCGACCGGAGGTCATCCTCGAACTCGCGACAGGCCGCGCAGCCGGAGAGGTGCCGCTCGAGGAGCTCCTCCTCGAGGAGCGAGAGCTCGCCGTCCACGCGGAGCGACACCCACTCGCGCGGGCGGTCGCAAGCCGTGCCCCTAGTCGGCGGTCTGCCGGCCATACTCACTCTGACGATAGCGGCGCGCGGAGGTTAGATCCGCGCGATCCTGTCGAGGCGCAGGCGCGCCCGCTCGGCCTTGCGCTCGCGCTGCCGCAGCGGGTCGGGAACCGGGACGGCAGTGAAGAGCGCGCGCGTGTACTCGTCCTTCGGGTTCAGGTAGACCTCCTCGGCCGGGCCGACCTCGACGAGCTTGCCCTCGTTCATGACGGCGATCTCGTCGGACATCGTGCGCACGACGGCGAGGTCGTGGGAGATGAAGAGGTACGTGAGCCCGAAGTCGCGCTGGAGGTCCTTGAGGAGGTTGAGGATCTGCGCCTGGATCGAGACGTCGAGCGCCGAGACGGGCTCGTCGCAGACGATCAGCTTCGGGTTGAGGGCGAGCGCACGGGCGATCCCGATCCGCTGGCGCTGGCCGCCCGAGAACTCGTGTGGGTACCGGTTCGTGTAGTTCGGGTTGAACCCGACGACCTCGAGCAGCCTCCGCACGGTCTCGCGGCGTCCCTTGCGCGAGCCGATCCGGTGCACGTCGAGCGGCTCGCCGACGATGCTCCCCACGGTCATGCGCGGGTCGAGCGACGAGTACGGGTCCTGGAAGACGATCTGCATGTCCTGCCGCACCTTGCGGAGCGCTTCCCCCCGGAGCTGCGTGAGCTCCCTGCCCTGGAAGCGGATCGAGCCCGCGGTCGGGCGCATGAGCTGGAGGATGCAGTACCCGGTCGTGGACTTGCCCGAGCCAGACTCCCCGACGAGGCCGAGCGTCTTCCCCTCCGGGATCGCGAACGAGACGCCGTCGACGGCCTTGACGTGGCCGACGGTGCGCGAGATCACGATCCCCTTTCTCACCGGGAAGTGCTTCTCGAGGTTCTCGACGCGCAGGATGATGCCGTCGTCGGTCCGCTCGCTCACGTCGTCACCGCCTTCCGCGCCTTCTCGCGCTCGGTGGCCGGGTGGGCGCTCCGCACCAGGTGGCCCGGGCGAACCTCGCGCAGCTCCTGCGGCTCCTCCGCGCAGCGGTCGCGCTCGCGGTAGGGGCAGCGGGCCGCGAAGCGGCACCCGTCGGGCGGGCCGACGAGGTCGGGCGGGCGGCCCGGGATCGCCGTCAGCCGGCCCTCGCGGATGCCCTCGCCCTCGAGCTGCGGCAGGGCGCCGAGGAGCGCCTCGGTGTAGGGGTGCTCCGGGTTGGCGTAGAGGTCGAGCACGGAGGCCTGCTCGACGATCTGCCCCGCGTACATGACCGCGACGTCGTCGGCGGCCTCGGCGACGACGCCCATGTCGTGCGTGATGATGATCATCGCCATCTCGTACTCGGTGCGCAGGCGCTCGAGCAGATCGAGGATCTGCGCCTGGATGGTCACGTCGAGCGCGGTCGTAGGCTCGTCCGCGATGAGGAGCTTCGGCTTGCACGAGAGCGCGATCGCGATCATCACGCGCTGGCGCATGCCGCCGGAGAACTGGTGCGGGTAGTCGTCGAGGCGGTCGGCTGCACGCGGGATGCCGACCTCCTCCAGGAGCTCGATCGCGCGGGCCCGCGCCGCCCCCTTCGAGATGTCGAAGTGGCGGCGGAGCGTCTCGGTGATCTGCGTCCCGATCTTGAAGGTCGGGTTCAGGGACGTCATGGGATCCTGGAAGATCATCGCCACCTGTCGCCCGCGCACGTCCTCGAGGTCCTTCTCGGAGAACTTCGTCAGGTCCCGGCCCTCGAAGAGGACGGCGCCGCCGACGATCTTCGCGGGCGGCTTCGGGATCAGGCCCATGATCGAGAGCGCCGTCACCGACTTGCCGCAGCCGGACTCGCCGACCAGGCCGAGCGTCCGGCCCTTCTCGACCTCGAAGGAAACGCCGTCCACGGCCTGGACGACGCCCTCGCGGGTGGTGAAGTGGGTCTTGAGATCCTGGACCTCGAGAAGCGCCACGGGTTACGTCTCCCTGGTGCGGGGGTCGAGAGCGTCGCGGAGCCCGTCGGCGATGAAGTTCGCGCAGAGGACGAGCGTGGCGATGAAGACGCTCGGGATGATGATCATCTCCGGGTGGTTGCGGTAGTACTGGCGGCCGTCCTGGGCCATCGACCCCCACGACGGGTCGGGCGGGTTGATGCCGAGCCCGATGAAGGAGAGGAACGCCTCGCCGAGGACGACGCCGGGGAGCTCGAGGAAGACGGCGATGATGAGGATGCCGAGCGTGTTCGGGAGCAGGTGGCGCGCGAGGATCCGGTACCAGCGGGCGCCGACGGCCTTCGCCGCGCGCACGTAGTCGTTCTGCTTCAGCGTCATGATCTGGCCGCGCACGATGCGCGCTGTGATGAACCAGCTCGCGATCGCGAGCGCCAGCACCATCGTCTTGAAGTCGACGGCCCCCTGGTCGGAGACGATCTGGATCGTGAGGATGGCGAAGGGCAGGTATGGAAGGCCGTAGAGCGCGTCGAGGAAGCGCATCATCGCGCCGTCGAGGACGCCGCCGACGAACCCGGCGATCGCGCCGTAGGTGACGCCGATCCCGAGGATGACGAGGGTGGCGGCGAAGCCGATGGCGATCGAGATCTGCCCGCCGGCCGCCGCACGCGTGAAGAGGTCGCGGCCGAAGTTGTCCGTCCCGAACGGGTGCTTCAGGCTCGGACCCTCGTTGAGCGCCGTGAAGTCGGGCTGGTTCGGGTCGATGTCCCACAGGGACGTCCAGATGCCGGGGATCTTCCAGAAGCCCGGGATCAAGAGGCAGTAGAGGACGATGAGGACGAAGATGACCGCGGCGGCCACGGCACCGCGGTTGCGCAGGTAGCGGCGGTAGGCGTCGCGCCAGAGGCTCGACTGCCGGATCGCCGCCCCCGCGTCGCCGGGCCCGGGGACGCCGGCCGGTGCCGCGGGAACAATGGTTGCCTCGCGCCGGTCGACGACCATCTAGCCGGTCTCCCTCGTCCGCGGGTCGAGGAAGCCGTAGAGGATGTCCACGACGAGGTTGGCGATGATGATGATCACCGCGAGGAGGACGGTCAGCGCCATCACGACCGCGTAGTCCCGGTTGAGGACGCCCGCGATGTACCCGCTGCCGATGCCGGGAATGGCGAAGATGCTCTCGATCACGAACGAGCCCGTGATGATGTAGCCGAGGAGCGGCGCGGCGGCCGTGGTCACCGGGATCAGCGAGTTGCGCAGGACGTGGACGCCGATGACCCGACGCAGGCGCAGGCCCTTCGCCCGTGCGGTCCGGACGTAGTCCTGCTGGAGCGTCTCGAGCATGGTCCCGCGCACGAGCCGCGCGAAGTACGCCATCGGATAGGTCGCGAGCGCGAGCGACGGCAGGATCACCCGCGAGTCGACCTCCCACGTGCCGAGCGGCCAGCCGCTCGTGGGCACCCATGAGATCTTGACCGCGAAGTAGTAGATCAGGAGCGTCGCGATCAGGAAGTTGGGCACGGCAAAGCCGATGTTCGAGAAGAACATGAGCGTGTAGTCGTAGGCGGTGTTCGGGCGCAGGGCGGCGAAGACCCCCGCCGGGATGCCGAAGATGATCGCCCACATGAACGCGAGCACTCCCAGCTTGATCGAGCGCGGAAACTGCTCCTCGACGATGTCCTTGACCTCGCGGCCGCGGAGGACGAGCGAGGGGCCGAAGTCCCAGGTGAAGACGCCCTTCACGTAGAGGGCGTACTGCTCGTACCACGGCTTGTCGAGGTTGAAGCGGCGCTCGAGGTTCGCCTGGATGGCGGGAGGCACCGCACGCTCCGTCCGCCGGAACGGGTTGCCGCCGATGTTCTTCATGAGCCCGAAGGTCATGAGGATGACGAGGAGGATCACCGGGATCGTCCAGATGAGCCGCCTGATGATGAACGCCGCCATCGAAACTCGGATTGTCTACCCGCTGGGGGTGGATTGCCAACGAGACGGCAGGCGGGGCGCAGAGCGCCCCGCCTGATCCGTCCACGTCCGTCTGGCTCCTAGCCCTGTACCACGACCTTCGTGAAGTCGATCTGGTCGAGTGAGCTGATGAAGAACGTGTCCCGAATCGCGTCGGTCTCGAGGTTCGGGTACGTGTACCACATGATCGGCGTGATCGGCATCTCGCCGTCCTCGCCGAACATGATCTCCTCCATCTGAGCGTAGAGCTCGTGGCGCGCGTCGTCGTCCTCCTCCGCGCGCGCCTGGTCGACGAGCGCGTCGTACTCCTCGTTGCACCAGCCGGTGTTGTTGTTGCCCGAGTCGCAGGTCCAGAGCTCGAGCCCGTTGATCGCATCCGGGAAGTCGTAGATCCACCCGAGGCGATACACGTCCACCGCGTCCGAGGGCGGCGGGCCGAGGAACTCGAGGTACTGCGCCCACTCCTGGGCCTTGATCGTCGTCTGTGCGCCCAGCTCGTTCCACATGCTCTGCACGGCCACGGCGATCTCCCGGTGGCCCGGCGCGTCGTTGTGGAAGAGGTTGATGCGCGAGTGCGGGCTCTCGACCTGTGCGTAGAGCTCCTGCGCCTGCTCCATGTCGCCCTCGGCAGGCGTCCAGGGCGAGTTCGGATTGATGACGTCGAAGCCGGCGATCCCCTCGGGCGTCATGCCGGTGGCCTGCGAGCGGCCGGTGCGGTCGATGTCGTCCGTGATGATCCTGCGGTTGATCGCGAGCGAGAGCGCGCGGCGCTCGTTCACGTCGGAGATGTTGTTGACGTTGAAGCCGTAGTAGTAGATCCCCAGCGCGGCGTACTGCTCGTAGTACGGCTCCGACTTGAGCCTCTCGATGTCGGCGGGCGGGAGGCCGCCGCCGTCGAGCGTGTCGATCTCGCCGGCCTCGAAGGCCTGCACGCGAGTCGTCCCGTCGACGATGATGCGCCCCTCGATCCGCTCGAGGCTGACGCTGTCGGCGTCACGCCAGTCGGGGTTCTTGACCATGTCGATCGTGGCCTCGTGCTCCCACGACTCGAGCATGAACGGCCCGTTCGTGACGATGTTCTCCGCCTCGGTCCACTGCGCGCCGTGCTCCTCGACCGTCGCCTGGTGCACGGGCAGGAACGAGTGGTGCGCGGCCTGCTGGACGAACCACGGCTGCGGCGACGTGAGCTCGACCTGCAGCGTGTAGTCGTCGACGGCGGTGACGCCGACCTCGTCGCGGAGCGCGTCGCAGTCCGACTCGCAGCCGTTGTACTCGGCGGCGCCGGCGATGCCGTAGAGCTGGTAGGCGTAGTCCGCCGCCAGCTCGGGGTCGAGCGTCCGCTTCCACGAGTACTCGAAGTCGTTCGCGGTGACCGGGTCGCCGTTCGTCCACGTCCCGTCCTGGCGGAGGGTGAACGTGACGGTCGCCCCGTCCTCCTCCCAGCTCTCGGCGAGCGCAGGCTCGGCCTCGAGCGTGTCGGGGTTGAGCTTCACGAGGTTGTCCATCAGCGCCAGGAGCACGTTCGACGACGTCGTGTCCGTGGCGAGCCCTGGATCGAGCGACGGCGGCTCGGCGCCCCAGCCGATCCGCAGCACCTGCTCCGCTGCCGGCTCGCCGCCGTCGTCCGTCTGCGCGCCGGTGTCGGCCGGCGTCCCTTCGTCCTCGTCATCGCCGCCGCAGCCGGCCACGCCGAGTGCGAGAACAGCGGCCAGGGCGGCGACGAGCAAGAACCAGTTCTTCCTTCGCACTTCTGCCCTCCTCTTGTTACAAACCGACGGCCGCGCTGGATTGGCCCGGGCGGCCACTCAATGCTTGAGACGCACCTACGGCCCTGAGGTTAGCGACCGGAGAGGACTCTCCTCTCCACCACCTGCGAGTCCACGAGGGCCGTCGTGCAGCCTCCGACGGTGAAGATCGACCCGTCGACGTGGAAAACCTGCAGCCCGTGCCGCGTGACGAGCGAGCGCGGGCCGCTCCGCCACTCGCCCGACTCCAGGTCGTAGATCTGGTAGGTGCTCTCCCAAACCGCATGGATCTCGTTCCCGGCCAGGTCGGCGCCGAGGAGCTCCATCGGCTCGGGCATCGCCGGGCCCTCCCGCCACGTTCCCTCTTCCGGGTCGAGGATCCAGACGTCCCGCAGGATCTCGTTGCCGCGGCGGCCGCCGATCATCCAGATGTCGTCCCCGACGGCGACGGCGCCGAAGGCGTGGTTGGGGAAGGGGAGCGGCGGGCCCTCGGCCCAGGCGTCCGCCCCCGGGTCGTAGACGAAGGTCTCCCGGCGCTCGCGCCCCTCGAGGAAGCCGCCGAGCACCCAGATCCTCCCCCCGGCCGCCACGGCCGCGTGGTTGAAGCGCGCCGCGGGCATCGGCGCCCGCTCCTCCCACGTCCGGGAGGCGGCGTCGTAGGCCCGTACGGCGGCCGTGTTGCCCTCCGGCGTCGTGCCGCCGAGAACGTACAGCCGCCCGTCGAGGGCGGCGCCGGCGGCGGCCCGCACGGCCTCCGGAAGGCGCGGCAGCGTCGTCCAGCGGTCCTCCTCCGGGTCGTAGCTGGCCAAGAGGTCGAGCTCCCGTCCCGTCTCCCCCACCATGCCCCCCGCGGCGTAGATGAGGCCGCCGAGCTCGGCCGCGGCAATGTAGCTCCGCCGCTGCGACATAGAGCTGACGCGCGTCCAGGGCGCCGCCTCGGCCTCCTCCGACGTCGAGCCGGGAGCTCCGAGGAAGGCGGCGAGCGCGACGAGCGCCGTGACCGCGAGCAGGAGGGCGGCGATCCTCACCGCCGAAGCATGCCCGCCGCGGCCGCCGTCAGGTCGTGAGAGCGTCCGCGCCCGCGACGACCTCGAGGATCTCCTGCGTGATCTCCGCCTGCCGGGCCCGGTTCATCTCCAGCGTGAGCCTGTCGATCAGGTCGCCCGCGTTCGAGGAGGCGTTCCGCATCGCGGTCATGCGGGCACCGTGCTCCGACGCGGCGGACTCGAGCAGCGCCCGGTAGATGGACGTCTCGAGGTACGTCGGCAGGAGCCGGTTGAGGATCTCCTCCGGCTCGGGCTCGTAGATGAAGTCGCCCTCGAGCGCGATGTCGTAGGCCGTCTTCTCCTCCTCCTCCTCGAGCGCCGTGCGCGGGATCGGGAGGACGTCCTCGACGGTGACCGTCTGCGTGAGCGGGGAGACGTAGTGGTTGTAGACGACGACGACGCGGTCGACCTCGCGCTCGACGAAGAGGTCGGCGAGCCGGCGGGCGATCGCGGCCGCGTCGGAGTAGGCCGGCCGGTCGGTGAAGTCCGTCCACGCCTGGACGACGTCCAGCCGCCGGAACCGGAGCGTCGAGCGGCCCTTCTTGCCGGCGACGAGCCAGCGCACCTCCCGACCCTCGCGCTCGGCCTCGCGCTGGAGTGCGAAGGCGCGCCGGAGCACCTGGGCGTTGAAGGCCCCCGCGAGGCCGCGGTCGCCCGTGAGCGGGAGGATGGCGAGCGTCCCTCCCTCTTCGCGCGCCTCGAGGAGCGGAAACTGCCCGGTGGTCGTCGTCGCCCGCGCCGTGCCGATCATCAGCTCCCGCATGCGCTCGGCGTAGGGGCGGAGCACCTCGATCCGCTGCTCCGCGCGCCGGAGCTTGGCGGCGGCGACGAGCTCCATCGCCTTCGTGATCTTGCGCGTGTTCGCGACCGAGCGGACGCGCCGCTTGATGTCCTGGACGGACGCCATCGCCTAGCGCCCCGCCTCAGGCATTCTCGCCTCCGCCCACGAGGCCCGTGTCCTCCCTGACGACGAAGGCCTTCTTCAGGTCCTCGATCGCCTTGCGAAGCCGCTCCTGCAGGTCGTCGCCGAGGTCCTGGGCATCCTGGATCTCCGCGTAGATCGTCCCCTCGGCGCGCAGGGCCTCACGCAGCTCCTCCTGGAAGCGCGGCACCTGCGCAGGCGGGATGTCGTCCAGGTAGCCGTGGATGCCGGCGAAGATGGCCGCGACCTGTTCCTCGAGCCGCCACGGCTGGTACTGCGGCTGGTTGAGCGTTGCGACCATGCGCTCGCCGCGGGCGAGGACACGCTGCGTCGCCGGGTCGAGCTCGGAGCCGAACTGCGCGAAGGCCTCGAGCTCACGGTACTGCGCGAGGTCGAGCTTGAGGCGGCCGGCGACCTTCTTCATCGCCTTCGTCTGCGCGTTGCCGCCCACGCGGGAGACGGAGATGCCGACGTTGATGGCCGGCCGGACGCCCGAGTAGAAGAGATCGGCCTCGAGGAAGATCTGCCCGTCGGTGATCGAGATCACGTTCGTCGGAATGTAGGCGGAGACGTCGCCGGCCTGCGTCTCGATCACGGGCAGCGCGGTCAGCGAGCCGCCGCCGAACTCGTCCGAGAGCTTGCAGGCGCGCTCGAGGAGGCGCGAGTGCAGGTAGAAGACGTCGCCGGGGAACGCCTCGCGCCCGGGCGGGCGGCGGAGGAGGAGCGACATCTGCCGGTAGGCGTCGGCGTGCTTGGAGAGATCGTCGTACATGCAGAGCGCGTGCTTGCCGTTGTAGAGGAAGTGCTCGCCCATGGCGCAGCCCGCGTAGGGCGCCATCCACTGGATCGGGGCGGCCTCGGCTGCGGAGGCGGAGACGATGATCGTGTAGTCCATCGCGCCCTCCTCCTTCAGGCGCTGGTAGACCTGCGCGACCGTCGAGGCCTTCTGCCCGATGGCGACGTAGACGCAGATCATGTCCTGCCCCTTCTGGTTCAGGATGGTGTCGACGAGGATGGCCGTCTTCCCCGTCGAGCGGTCGCCGATCACGAGCTCGCGCTGGCCGCGGCCGATCGGGATCATCGAGTCGATCGCCTTGATGCCCGTCTGCACGGGCTCGGTGACGGGCTGGCGGTCGACGACGCCCGGGGCCTTGAACTCGAGCGGGCGCGAGTCGCTCGCGTCGAGCGCGCCGCCGCCGTCGAGCGGCTGGCCGAGCGGGTTGACGATGCGGCCGACGAGGCCGTCGCCCACGGGGACGCTGAGGAGCTTGCCCGTGCGGCGCACGGGGTCGCCCTCGGCGATCTTCTCCCAGTCGCCGAAGAGGGCGACCCCGACGTTGTCCTCCTCGAGGTTGAGCGCGACGCCGGTGACGCCGTGGTCGAGCTCGAGCATCTCGAGGGCCATGCAGCTCTCGAGCCCGTAGACGCGGGCGATGCCGTCGCCGATCATGAGCACCTGCCCGACCTCGGCGAGCTCGGTCTCGACGTCGTACTCCTCGATTCGCTGCTTGAGGATGGAGGTGATCTCTTCCGGGCGTAGTTTCACGTCAGCTCCTTGCTGCGGGGCGTTGGTCAGACATTCAGCTCCCGTCGGAGCTGGTTCAGGCGGCCGCGCACGCTGCCGTCGACGCGGAGCGAGCCGGCCTGGACGACGACGCCGCCGATCAGCGACGGGTCGGTGCGGCGGACGGCGTCGACCTTGCGTCCGGACGCGTCCTCGATCGCCCTGGCGATGCGGGCCGCCTCCTCGTCGGAGAGCTCGACGGCGGTCGTGAGCTCGAGCTTGAGCGTGCGCTCCGCGCGCGCGAGGAGGTCCTGCCACTCCGCATAGATCTCCTCGAGCTGGTCGATCCGGTGCTTCTCGACGAGCAGGCGGACGAAGTTGAGGAAGAGGCCGTCGGCGCCCTCGAGGATCGCCTCGAGCGCGTCGCGCTTCGCGCGCGGGTCGATCTGCGGGTTGCGGAGGAGGTTCCGGAGCTCGGGCGAGGCCTCCGCCGCGGCCGCGAACGCGGCGAAGTCCTCGCGCACGCGCTCGAGCCGGTCCCCGTCCCGCGCCGCTTCGAGCAGCGAGCGCGCGTAGATCCTGTGGGCGACGGCCACGGTCAGTGCTCCCGGTGGACGACGGGCACGCGCTCAGTTCTCCGAGGCGAGCTGCTTCACGTCGACCTCGCGGATCGTCTCGTCCACGAGTCGGCGCTGGTCCTCCGAGTCGAGGACCTTGCCGGTGACCTTCTCCGAGGCGAGCAGGGTGAGCTCGACGACGTCGCGCCGGATCTGCTCGCGGAGCTTCTTGTTCTCGGCCTCGATCGCGCGCTGATTCTCCTCGAGGAGCCGCTTGAGGTCCTCGTCGGCCTTCGCCCGCGCCTGCTCGGCTTGGGCTTGCGCGAGCCGGCGCGCCTCGTCGAGGATGCTCTCGCGCTCGGCCTTCGCGGCCTCCCGCTCCCTCTCCGTCAGCTCGCGCAGCTCTCGCGCCTCGGCGCGCGCCTTGTCGGCCTCGTCGAGCGCCTCGCGGATGCGGTCCCGCCGCTGCTCGATCAGCGCCTGGATGCGGCCGAACGCGACGCGCCGGAGCACGAAGAAGACGATCAGGAACGTGACGACCGTCCAGACCATCAGGCCCGGGACGACGTCGATGAGCGAGCCGGTGTCCTCCTCCGCCTCCGCCTCCTGGGCGAAGAGGAACGTCTGGAAGAGCAGGTCTCTCATCAGACGAGGACGTAGGCGAGCAGCCCGCCGAGGAGCGCGTAGAAGACGACGGCCTCGACGAGGGCGAAGCCGAGCCACTGGATGCCGGTCAGCTCGCCGCGGAGCTCGGGCTGGCGGGCGACGGCCTGGATCATCGAGCCGAAGATCGTGCCGATGCCGATGCCGGCCCCGACGGCGCCGAGGCCGACGCCGACCCCGAAGGCGATCGCCTGGCCGAGGGCGGTGAGCCCCTCGTCGGTGGTCTGTGCGAGAAGGATTTCCACGTAGTGCTCCTTTCTAGTGTTCGGGCTCGATGGCGCCGCCGATGTAGATCGCCGACAGGAGCGCGAAGACGAAGGCCTGGATGGTGACGACGATGACGACCTCGAACAGGTAGATCGCCGTACCGACGAGGATCGCGACCGGGACGAGCACCCAGGACGAGAAGATGAAGATGAGCCCCAGCATCACCAGGATGAGCATGTGGCCCGCGAGCATGTTGGCGAAGAGACGCACGGAGAGCGAGATCAGCCGCATGAACTGCGAGATGACCTCGAGCGGGATGATGAGCCCGAGCAGCGGCTTCGGCGCCCCCTCCGGGATCCAGCTCTTGAAGTAGCGGACGGGGCCGTTGTAGCGGATACCCTCGACGTGGGTGGCCCCGAAGGTGACGAGCGCGAGCGCCAGCGTCACGCTGAGGTTCGCGGTCGCCGCGTAGATCCCGAGCGTGGGCAGCTCGACCCCGAAGAGCGCGAACGTGTCGTTCGAGATCGGAAGCGGGATGAAGCCGATCATGTTCACGACCCAGATGAAGAGGAAGAGGGAGGCCACGTACGGGAACCAGAGGCGGAGCCCCTTCGACGGGAGGCTCGACTCGGCGATCTGGTTGCGGACGAGCTCGTAGACGGCCTCCCCGGTCGTCTGTCTGCGGCTCGGGCGCAGCGAGAGGCCGAAGCGCATGAGCCAGATCCCGAGCAGGATCGTGACGAGGCCGCCGAGCCAGAGGTAGACCACCGCCTTGTTCACGGAGAGGTCGAGCGGCCCGAGGTGGAGCGGGATCCACTCCTCGAGCAGGAACTCGTGCTGCGGGTCGAACTCCTCGGCGGCAAACGGGATCACCGCGGCTGACTCCCGGTGAAGTAGAGCAGGAGGCTCGCGCCGAGCTCGGCCCCGTAGGCGGCCCCGTAGACGAGCCCGCCGGCCAGCGCGAGGTACGGGTCGGCGGTGGCGACGGCGATCAAGGCGAGCGCGAGCAGGATCCCGCGGCCCATCATCCCGAACGCTACGACGCCCGAGCCGCGCAGCGTCGGCTCCCCGATCCCGACGCGGGCGAAAAGGAGGCCGAGCGCCTGGCTCACGGCCCAGAGCCCCGCCCCGAACGCCCAGCCCTCGACCCGCCAGCCGGCGACGAGGAAGAGCGGGAGCGCGAGCGCCACGAGCGCGCCGCCGACGGCGATCGGGGCGCGGCGCGCCGGCAGCGGCCTCGGCGTGATGAGCGCACCGGGCACTAGGACGCGTCCCGGTAGCGGAAGTAGACGGCCAGGATCGACGCCGGGATCCCGATCACGGACCCGATCGCGACACCCGCGCCGATCGAGCCTGCGGCTACGCCGACGAGGGCGCCGAGGCCCACGCAGGCGAAGAGAACGCCCGCCAGGAGCGCCCCGGCGCCGACGGGATCGAGCGACGTACGGTCGGCGGCCACGACGGACAGCATCTTATTCGGCCCCAGACTATCAGTCCGGAGGAAGGGTTCGTGACAGCCGAAACCGCACTCTTGCGCGGAAAACGGACTACTTTGTGCCGGCGAGGGCGCGGGCGCCGAGATCGCGGACGGCCTCGACGATCAGGTCGACGTCCTCCGCGCGCGTCCGCCAGTTGACGATCGCGGGGCGAAAAGCGACCGTCCCGCCGACGCGCGTCGAGCCGACGTAGACCCGCCCGTCGGCCAGGACGTCGTCGGCCAGGCGGGCGTTGAGCTCGTTCAGCTCCTCCTCGCCGAGACCCTCGGGCCGGTAGCGGAAGAGGACGATGTTGAGCAGGACGTCGGCGAGGCGCTCCAGGTCGGGGGCCTCGTCGACGCGCTCGGCCAGGCGGCGGGCGAGGTCGAGGTGACCCTCGACGAGCTCCCGGTAGCCGGAGCGCCCCCAGGCGCGGAGCGCGGCCCAGACGGCGAGCGAGCGGGCGCGCTGCGACAGCTCCGGGGTCAGGTAGCCGTAGGTCGGCTCGGGGTCGTCCGCGGGGAGATAGGCCGCGGCGATCCCGAACACGCGGGCCAGGTAGTCCGGCTCGCGCACGAACGCGAAGCCGCAGTCGTAGGGCACGTTCAGCCACTTGTGCCCGTCGGCGATGACCGAGTGCGCCCGTTCGACGCCCGCGGCGAGCCGGGCGACCCGCGGCGAGACGCGGGCGAAGAGGCCGAAGGCCCCGTCCACGTGCAGCCAGGCGCCGTGCTCCTCGGCGAGGTCGGCCAGCCGCTCGAGCGGGTCGAACTCGCCGGTGTTCACCTCGCCCGCGTTCCCGATCAGGATCGCGGGCGCGCCCCCCGAGGCCGCGCACGGCCGCCTCCAGCGCGGGCAGGTCGATGCGGCCGAGGTCGTCGCGGGAGAACGTGCGCACCCGGTCCCGCCCCATCCCGAGGACGGCCAGCGCCTTGCGGGCGCTCGTGTGGACGAAGCCGCTCGAGAGGACGGGAACGGCGGGGAGTCCGGCCAGGCCGTCCGCGCCGCCGTCGCGGCCGTGACGCTCCGCCCACCACTCCCGCGCCGCCGCGAGGCCCATCAGGTTCGCGCTCGTGGCCCCGGTCGTGAGGGCGCCGCCCCAGCCGGCCGGCAGGCTGAAGAGATCCTTGAGCCAGGCCAGCGACACGGTCTCGAGCCGGGTCGCGAGCGGCGAGGCGACGCGCGTGAATGCGTTCTGGTCGAGCGCCGTGGTCAGCCAGTCGGCACCGAAGGCGGCCGGGGCGACCCCGCCGGTGACGAAGTGGAAGAAGCGCGGCCCGGGCGAGGCCGTCGCGGCGTCGAAGCCGGCCGCGAGCTCCTCGAGCGCCGCCACCGCCCCCGCTCCCTCCTCGGGAAGCGGCCCGCCGAAGGCGTCCGCCGCCCCGCCGGCCTGCCGCGGAAGCACGGGCCGCTCCTCGAGGCCGGCGAGGAAAGCCGCGGCGCGCTCGTGGGCGAACGCCGCCGCTTCGGCGGTGTCGTCCGGGAGGCTCAGGCGCTCAGCCTCCGCTGCTCCTCCTCGAAGCCGCGCCGGCTCCCGACCCAGGCGCGGAGGCGCCGGAGCTTGAGGATCTCGAGGAGGATGACGAGGTACAGCGACGCGACGACGACGCAGGCGGCGATCAGGGCGGCGAGAACGGTCGGCCACAGGTGCCACTCCCCGCCCTCGCGGAAGGGGACGAACCGCGTGGCGAGCGCCCCGGCCGCGAGGATCGCGCACCAGCCCCACAGGTAGGCGACCGTGCGCCGCTGCGAGAAGCCGCGCCGGAGGAAGCGGTAGTGCAGGTGCGACTGGTCGGGGGCGAAGAGCCGCTCGCCGTGCTTGAGCCGGCGGGCGACGACGAACGACGTGTCGATGATCGGCACGGCGAGGACGAAGAGCGGCAGGAAGAGTGCGACGGTCGCGGCCGTCTTCAGCGTCCCCTGGATGGACACGGTCGCCAGCGTGAACCCGAGGAGCATGGAGCCGGAGTCGCCCATGAAGATCCGCGCCGGGTAGAAGTTGTGGCGGAGGAAGCCGAGGCACGCGCCGGCGACGATGGCCGAGAGGACGGCGGCGTTCGGCCGGCCGAGGGAGAGCGAGATGATGGCGAACGTCCCGCCGGCGATGGCACAGACTCCTGCGGCGAGCCCGTCCAGGCCGTCGAGGAGGTTGACCATGTTCATGATCGCGACGATCCAGGCGAGGGAGACCGCGATTGCGAGCCAGTCCGGAAGCCCGTGGATACCGACGACGGGGAACGTGAAGCGGTCGATCGTCACCCCGGCCTGGACGGCGATCCCGGCGGCGCCGAGCTGGCCCGCGAGCTTGACCCACCAGCGGAGGCCGCGGAAGTCGTCGACGACACCGACCGTGGTCGCGAGCGCAGCGCCGAGCAGGATCCCGCGGTAAGGCGGCGTGAGCTCGAGGAAGGCAAGCGCGGGGACGAAGATGCCGAGGAAGATGGCGAGCCCGCCGAGCCGCGGCACCGCGCGCAGATGGATGCGGCGCCGCTCGTCCGGCTCGTCGACGACGCCGAGCACGCGCGCGACGCGGCCGACGGCCGGCGTGAGGACGAGCACGACGGCGAGGGCGACGAGGAACCCCCAGAGCACGTCCATGTGGGCGCGGAAGGCGTCGAGCATCGGCGTCGCCCCGGCCTCCTACCTCGTCCCGTAGAGCCGGTCTCCGGCGTCGCCGAGGCCCGGCACGATGAACCCCCGCTCGTTCAGGCCCCGGTCGACGGCGGCGACGACGACGTGCACGTCGGGATGCGCGGCGTGGAGGCGCTCGATGCCCTCCGGCGCGGCGATGACCGCGATCAGCCGCACCGACTCCGCCCCGGCGCGCTTGACGGTCTCCACCGCGGAGGCGGTCGAGTTGCCGGTGGCGAGCATCGGGTCGAGGAGGATGACGTCCCGGCTCGCGATGTCCGCCGGAAGCTTGACGTAGTACTCGACCGGCTCGAGCGTCTCTTCGTCGCGGTAGAGGCCGATGAAGCCGACGCGCGCGCCCGTGATCAGCTCGAGCACGCCGTCGAGCATGCCGACGCCGGCGCGCAGGATCGGGCAGACGGCCACCTTCTTGCCCGAGATCCGCGGCACCGTCGTGCGCTCCAGGGGCGTCGCGATGTCGACCTCCTCGGTGGCGAGGTCCTTCGTCGCCTCGTACGTGAGCAGGAGCGTCACCTCGTTGACGAGCTGCCGGAACATCTGCGTCGGCGTCTCCTGGTCCCGCAGGAGGCCGAGCTTGTGCTGGACGAGCGGGTGGTCGACGACGGTGACGCGGCCGGCGGCCACGCTCACGAGCGCGCCTCCGGGTACCCGCGGAAGCCCGGGTAGAGCGGGCGCTGCTCGCAGAGCGCGTCGCTCCGCGCGCGCAGCGCGTCGAGGTCGCCGTCGCCCAGGGCGCCGGCGATGATCGAGCCGACCTCGCGCAGGTCGTCCTCGTCGAAGCCGCGCATCGTCACGGCGGGAGTGCCGAGCCGGATGCCGGAGGCCTCCATCGGCGGGCGCTCGTCGAAGGGGACGGTGTTGCGGTTCGCAGTGATCCGCACCTCGTGCAGCCGTTCCTCCGCCGCGCGGCCGGTCCACTCGCTCCGGCGGAGGTCGACCTGGAGGAGGTGCGTGTCCGTGCCGCCGGTGAGGAGGTCGAGGCCGCCGGAGACGAGGGACTCGCCGAGCGCGTCGGCGTTGGCGCGGATCTGCCGCTGGTAGTCTCGGAAGGCCTCCGTCGCGGCGATCCGGAAGCAGGTCGCCTTGGCGGCGATCACGTGCAGGAGCGGCCCGCCCTGCATCCCGGGGAAGACGGCCTTGTCGATCGCGGCGGCGTGCTCCTCCTTGCAGAGGATCATCCCGGCGCGCGGGCCGGCGAGCGTCTTGTGGGTCGTCGAGGTGACGAAGTCGCAGTGCGGCACCGGGTTCGGGTGGAGCCCGGCGGCGACGAGCCCGGCGATGTGGGCCATGTCGCAGAGGAGGAGGGCGCCGACCTCGTCCGCGATCGCCCGGAAGCGGTCGGCCTCGATCGTGCGCGGGTATGCGGAGGCGCCGGAGACGATCAGCTTCGGCCGGTGCTGCTTCGCGAGCCTGAGCACCTCGTCGTAGTCGACGAGGCCCGACTCGCGCTCGACGCCGTAGCCGACGACGTCGTAGAGCTTCCCGGAGAAGTTGACCTTGAGGCCGTGCGTCAGATGGCCGCCGTGGTCGAGCCGCATGGCGAGGATCACGTCCCCCGGCTCGAGGGCGGCGAAGTACACGGCCATGTTCGTTTGCGCGCCGGCGTGCGGCTGCACGTTCGCGTGCTCGGCGCCGAAGAGCGCCTTCGCCCGGTCGATCGCAAGCTGCTCGATCTCGTCCACGACCTCGCAGCCGCCGTAGTAGCGCCGTCCGGGGTAGCCCTCCGCGTACTTGTTCGTGGCGACGCTCCCCACCGCCTCGAGCATCGAGGGCCAGGTGAAGTTCTCGGAGGCGATCAGCTCGATCTGGCGACGCTGACGCTCGAGCTCGCGCCCGATCAGCTCGACGACGTCGGGATCGACGTCGGCGAGGCCGGCGCGGCGCAACTCCTCGAGGGTCTCCACGGCGACAGCCATCGGCGCTCACTTTACTCCGCAAGCCTGGACGGCCGAGCCCCGTCGTGGGAGCGTGGACGGGGTGAGCGTTCTGGGGATCCTGGTCGTGGGGGCGATCGTGCTCGTTCCGCTCGCGCGCGAGCAGGCGGACTTCCGCCGCTCCTGGGGGCGCGGGCGGGCGGCGGCCTTGGGCCTGACCGCGCTCGTCGGGCCCGCCGTCGGCATCGGGCTGACGGTCGCGCTGCCGCTCGTCGACCGGCCCTGGGCGCAGTGGGCCGTGACCGTCGCGGTCGCGCTCGCCGTGCGCTCGGTCGAGCCGGCGCTCGAGCCTACGCGAGCGCCCGAGCCGCCGCGCTGAGCGCCTCGCCCGCGGGGACGGCGCCCTCGCGGAGAACGACGGGCTCGGGGCCGGTCAGGTCGAGGACGGTGGAGGGCGTCCCCGGCAGCTCGCCCGCGTCGACGACCGCCGCCGCGGCGGCGACGATCTTCTCGGGGACGTCCTCGAGCCGGGCGGGGTGGGGGCCGCCGTGGAGGTTCGCGCTCGTCTGGGCGAGGACGCCCGCACGCTCGACGATGCCGCGCGCCGCGTCCGGGAGCTCGGGCACGCGCACGCCGAGCCCTTCCGGCGTCGTCCCGCAGAGCCACCGGAACCGCCGCGCGGGGTTCGGGAGCACGAGCGTGTAAGGGCCGGGCAGGAGCGCCCGCGCGATCACGGCGCCGCGCCCGCGCAGCTCGGGGCAGGCGTCGAGGATCGCGTCGAGGTCGGTCGCGAGGAGCGCGGCCGGCATCGTCTCGGGCCGTCCCTTGAGGCGCAGCAGCTTCCGGAACGGCGCCTCGCGGTAGCCGTCGCAGCAGAGCCCGTAGACGGTGTCCGTCGGGAGGACGACGAGCCCCCCGGCCCGGACGGCGGCTGCGGGGTCGGCGCTCACGGCGCGTCCCCGGCGGCCGGGGCCGGTGCCAGGCACCTGACAGCGTCTCGGACGGGCACGTCCCGACAGTCTGCCCGCCCCGGCTGCCGGACGGCGAGGCGCGGACATGTCCGCGGAAGCCACGACCGGTGCCAGGCACCTGCCACGGCCGCTAGGGGCGGTGGCCCTCGACGACGCGGTCGCGGCCGGCCAGATCCGGGGTGGATGCGATCCGCTCGTAGCCGAGGTCGGCGAGGCCGGCGGCAACGGCGGCGGCCTGGCCGTCCCCGCACTCGAGCACGAGCCGGCCTCCCGGCGCGAGCGCGTGGCGTGAGGCGCGAGCGATCGCCTCCCAGACGCCGGCGCCGACGACCGCCTCTACGGGCTCCCAGAGGCGGATCTCCGGCTGGAGCGCCTCGTACTCCGCGTCCGGCACGTAGGGCGGGTTCGAGACGACGACGTCGAACGGCCCGGAGAGCCCCGCCAGGAGATCGCCGCGGACGAGCTCGACACGGCCCTCGAGGCCCGTGCGGGCCAGGTTCTCCCGCGCGAGCGCGAGGGCGTCCCCGGAGACGTCGACGGCGAGGACGTGCGCGCCGGGATGCTCGTCGGCGATCGCCAGCGCGATCGCGCCGGACCCGGTGCCGACGTCGAGGACGCGCGGCGCCTCGAGCCCGGCGAGGTGGTCGAGGCAGCGCTCGACAACCGTCTCCGTCTCCGGCCGCGGGACGAGCGCGCGCCGGTCGATCCCAAGGGTCAGATGCCGGAATCCCCACTCGCCGAGGACGTAGGCGAGCGGCTCGCGCGCCCGTCGCCTCGCGGCGAGCTCGCCCAGGCGCGCCAGCTCCGCAGCCGAGAGCTCCCGTTCGGACCCGTAGAGCTCCGAGCGCGTGAGCCCGAGGCCGTGGGCGACGAGGTGCTCGGCGTCCACGCGCGGCGAGGGCACGCCGGCCGCGTCGAGCTCGCGCGCGACGTCACGCACCGCGTCGAGCGGGATCACGCCGCCGCGGCCGCCTCGAGGGCGCGGCGGCGCGACTCGGCCGTGAGCGCCTCGCTGAACTCTTCGAGGTCGCCCTCGAGCACGGAATCGAGGCGGTGGAGCGTGAGCTTGATGCGATGGTCGGTGACCCGGCTCTCCGGGAAGTTGTAGGTGCGGATCTTCTCCGCACGGTCGCCGCTTCCGATCTGCGAGCGCCGCTGCGCGGAGAGCTCCTCCTGCTGCCGCCGCAGCTCGGCTTCGAGCAGCCGGGCGCGCAGGACGCGCATCGCCTTCTGCTTGTTCTGGAGCTGGGACTTCTCGTCCTGCATGGCGACGACGATCCCGGTCGGGAGGTGCGTGATCCGCACCGCGGAGTCGGTCGTGTTCACGCTCTGGCCGCCGGGGCCCGTGGAGCGATAGACGTCGACCTTGAGGTCGTTGGGGTCGACCTCGACGTCCACCTCCTCGGCCTCGGGCATGACCGCGACCGTGGCCGTGGACGTGTGGATCCGTCCCTGCGACTCCGTCTCGGGGACGCGCTGGACGCGGTGCGTGCCGCCCTCCCACTTGAAGATCGAGTAGGCGCCGTCGCCCTTGACGGCGAAGGTGACGTCCTTGTAGCCGCCGCCCTCGTTCGGCCCGGACGCGAGGACCTCCCACTTGAAGCCGCGCCGCTCCGCGTAGCGCGTGAGCATCCGGAAGACGTCACCGGCCCAGAGCGCCGCCTCGTCGCCGCCGGCCCCCTGCCGGATCTCGACGACGACGTCCTTGGCGTCGTTCGGGTCGCGCTCGACGAGCGCGAGCTTGACATCGCTCTCGAGGCGTTCCGCCTCGAGAGCGAGCTCTGCCGCCATCTCCGCGAGCTCCGGATCGCCGCGGGCGTCGTCGAGATCGCGGACGACCTGCCGCCACTCCTGAGCGAGCTTGTAGGGGCCCTCGAGCTCCTTCAGGCGACGCCCGGCATCGGCCGCCGCGTTGCGGTCGGAGTAGAGGTCGGGGTCGTTCATGCGCTCCTGCGCCTCCGCGTAGGAGCGCTCGAGCTCGTCCACCAGGCTGTCGATCGTGCTGCTCGTCACCGGTTCAGGATAGCCCGCCGGGGCACCAGCTAGGCTCGCCGCGCGTGGACGCGCAGACCGTCGCCTGGATCCTCGGAGCCGGGGCCGCGACCGCGGTCGGCGGGCTCTTCCTCCTCGTCGTCCCCCACCCGTCCGAGCGCCTCCTCGCCGCCCTGCTCGGCTTCACCGGCGGCGTCATGCTCGCGGCGACCTCCTTCAGCCTCCTCCTCCCGGCGACCGAGCGCGGCGCGCTCTGGGAGGTGCTCGTCGGCTTCGGCCTCGGGGCAGCGCTCTTCGCCGTCCTCGACCGCGTCGTTCCGCACGTCCACGCCCGGTTCCTCGAGCGCGACCACCCGCGCGCGGCCGACCGGCAGCGGGCGACCATGCTCCTCTCCGCGCTCACGATCCACAACGTCCCCGAGGGGCTCGCCGTCGGCATCGCGTTCGCGGCCGGCGGCCCGGAGCTCGGCGTCCCGCTCGCGCTCGCGATCGGGATCCAGAACATCCCCGAGGGATTCGCGGCGGCGGCGCCGCTCGTCGCCGCAGGCGCCCGCCCGGCCGTCGCCGTCGCCTTCGCGGCCGCCACGGGCGCGGTCGAGCCTCCCGCCGCCTTCGCGGCCTTCGCCGCCTTCGACCTCACCGACGCCCTCCTCCCGGCCGGCCTCGCCTTCGCCGCGGGCGCGATGCTCTACGTCGTCGTCGACGAGCTCATCCCCGAGAGCCACGCCCGCGGGCGCGAGCGCGAGCGCGAGGCGACGCTTGCCCTCATGGGCGGCTTCGCGCTCATGCTCGGCCTCGACGTCGGGCTCGGTTAGGAGCGCGTCGAAACCCTCTAGGCCATGACCTCGACCTTGCGCTCCTCCGGCGTCAGCCGGCCCTCGAGGCGGAGCACCTCGTGGAGCGCGCGGATCGAGACCTCGACCTGGTCGAGCGACGGCTCGCGCGTTGTCAGGCGCTGGAGCCAGAGCCCGGGAGCGAGCAGCGTGCGGAGCGCCGGGTTCTGCGGATGCTTTCCCGCGAAGCGGATCACCTCGTAGGCGATGCCCGCGATCACCGGCAGGAGCAGGATCCGCGAGGCGATGAGCCAGAACCAGCCCGGCTGCCCGACGAAGGCGAAGACGAAGATGGCGATGACCATCACGTAGAGCAGGAACGCGGTCCCGCAGCGCACGTGGATGAGGCTGTGGCGCTGCACGACCTCGGGCTCGAGCGGGTCGCCGGCCTCGTAGGCGTTGATCGCCTTGTGCTCGGCCGCGTGGTACTGGAAGACCCGCTTCAGGTCGGGCAGGAACCCGATCAGGACGAGGTAGAGCATGAAGATCGTCACGCGGATGAGGCCCTCGATGACGACGAACGCCCCGGTTCCCTCGATCGGGAGCCAGCTCGTGATCAGCGCCGGCGAGACCTTGAAGAGGATGAGCGCGAAGCCGATGGCGAGGCCGAACGCGAAGATGAGCTGGCCGCGCGTGATCTCGGTCTGCACCTCGCCGTCGTCGCCCTCCTCCTGCGCGGCGTAGTTGGCCGAGATGGCGAGCGCGCGGAAGCCGATCGCGAGCGACTCGCCGAGCGCGAAGACGCCCCGGATGACGGGGAGTCGCGCCCAGCGGTGACGGAGGAGGAAGGACGAGATCGGCCGGTTGACCTCGGCGATCTCCCCGTCCGGCTTGCGGACGGCGACCGACCACGCGGAGGGGCCGCGCATCATCACGCCCTCCAGCACCGCCTGGCCGCCGATGGGCGCGCTCATGCCGTCAGGGTCTCCCTAGGACTGTCCGCCGCGGCGGGCGCCGGCCTTCTCGAGGCGGCGCTGGAACCGCTCGACGCGGCCGCCCGTGTCCACGAGCTTCTGCTTGCCCGTATAGAACGGATGGCACTCGGAGCAGATCTCAACGTGGAGGTCGGGCTTCGTGGAGCGGGTCTGGAACTCGTTGCCACACGAGCAGCGAACGGTGGCGAGAACGTAGTCGGGGTGGATGTCTGGCTTCATAGGTCGGCCGCGGACGCGATCGGCTTGAGGATACCAGCAACGGTCTCGGCTCCCACGTTGCCGCCGGACACGACGACGGCGACGGTCGCGCCCTCGACGCCGGGCACCTTCCCGGCGAGGAGCGCAGCGACGCCGGCCGCCCCGGCGGGCTCCGCGGCGAGCTTCGCGCGCTCGTAGAGGAAGCGGAACCCGGCCTCGATCTCGTCCTCGGAGACGAGCACGGACTCGACCCCGTGCTCGCGGCAGAGCGCCAGCGGGAGCGCGCCCGCGAAGGGGGCGTTGAGCCCGTCGGCGACGGAGCGCGGGTCGACACGGACGGGCCCGCCGGCGGCGAGCCCCTCGTGCAGCGCGGGCGCGAGCTCCGGCTCGACGGCGACCACGTGCCGGCCCGGCAGGGCCGCGGCGATGCCGGAGACGAGGCCGCCGCCGCCCACGGGGACGACGACGACGTCCACGTCGGGAAGGTCCTCGCCGATCTCGGCGCCGACCGTCCCCTGACCGGCAACGACGAACGGGTCGTCGAACGGATGGACGAGCACTCGCCCCGTCTCCTCTCGCAGCGCCGTGAGCCGCTCGAAGACGTCGCCCGGGCCGCTTGCCTCCTCGTCCACGCGGGCCCCGTAGGCGAGCGTCGCCGCCCGCTTCGGCCGGCTCGCGCCCTGCCACATGACGACGAGGCAGTCGATCCCCTCGAGCGCGCAGCCGTAAGCGAGCGCCGCGGCGTGGTTCCCGGCCGAGGCGGCGATGACGCCGCGCTCGCGCTCCTCCGGGCTCAGCGAGGCCAGCTTGGCGAGGACGCCGCGGGCCTTGAAGCTGCCGGACTTCTGGAAGAGCTCCGTCTTGAGGAACGCCCGCCCGCCGAAGCGGCGCCCGAGCGTGTCGGACGAGAGGAGCGGCGTCCGGAGGAGGCGCCCGCCGATCGCGGCCGCGGCGGCTTCTACATAAGGGTGTATTCGGGGCCGTCCCCGCCCTCGGGCGGCGTCAGCCGCCCGCCCTTCGCCGTGATCGCGCCGCACTGGACGCAGTTCGAGGCGGTCACCTCGACGTCGACGACGTTGCCGGCCGGGCTCGCCTCGCCCGCGACCTCGTAGACCTGCGCCGGGCACATGTGCGCCCACGCCTCGGCGACCTCGCGCCGCACCTTCGTGTCCACGCGGATGTGGCTCGGCGCGTCGTCCCTCGTCTTGTTCCCGGAGAGGTACACGCTCGACAGCTTGTCGAAGACGAGCGTGCCGTCCGAGGCGGGATAGCGCTTCGCCCGGTCCCCGATCTCGACCGGCACCGCCGCGTCGGGCTCGAGCTCCATCGTGCGCGGCGGCAGCTTGCCGAGCGTGTTCAGCGAGACGCCGGCGAGGAGCGCGCCGCGGACGAAGCCGTGCTTGAAGGCCGGGCGCATGTTGCGCACGCGCTCGAGGTCGCGCCAGACGTAGCTCGCGCGCACGCCGTCGTCGTAGCCGGAGAGCGCGCCCGGCGCCCAGGCGGTCCTCCCGGGCGAGACGGCCTCGACGGCCGCCTCGGCGGCGAGCATGCCCGACTTCATCGCGTAGTGGATCCCCTTCAGCGCGGGGACGTTGACGAAGCCGGCCGAGTCGCCGACGACCATCCCGCCGGGGAACGAGAGCCGCTCCGGGATCGCTTGCAGGCCGCCCTCGGGGATCGTCTTCGCACCCCAGCCGACGCGCGTCCCGCCCTCGAGGATCCGGCGGACGAACGGGTGCGTCTTCAGCTCCTGCAGGAGGTCGTGGACGGAGAGCGTCGCGTCCGTCGCGTCGAGCCCGACGACCATGCCGATCGCGACATGGCCCTCGCCGACCGGGTAGATGAAGCTGCCGCCGAACTCGCGGTGCCGCTTGCCCCCGCGCAGCGGCCAGCCCATCGTGTGGACGACGCGGTGGAGCGGCCGGGGCACCTCCCAGACCTCCTTGACTCCGAGCGCGTACACCTGCGGGCCGGCGCCGAGCGAGAAGCGGGAGGCGGCGATGCCGGCGAGATGGCCCTGCGTTCCTTCGGCGAGGATCGTCACCCGCGCCCGGATCTCGGAGCCGGGCTCGAAGTTTGGGAGCTCCTCCCCGTCCTTCCCGCGCCCGCGGTCGCCGGTGCGGACGCCGACGAGCCGGCCGCCGTCGACGAGGAGCGTCCGGGCGCTCGTCTCGGGCACGATCGTCGCGCCGAGCTCCTCCGCCTTCTCGGCGAGCCAGCGTCCGATCTCGGAGATCGAGGCGACGTGGTTGCCGTGGTTCCACATCGTCGGCGGCGCCGGGATGCGAAGGTGGCGCTTCGGGGTGAGGAGGTAGACGCCCTCGCGCTCGACCTGGCCGCGGAAGGGCATGTCTTCGGAGTGCATGCGGGGGAAGAGCTCGCGGAAGGCGCGCGGGTTGACGACCGCGCCGGAGAGCAGGTGCGCCCCCGGCGCGCGGCCCTTCTCGACGATCGCCACCGGCACGTCGCCCAGTCGCTCGCGCACCTCGGGGCGTTCTTCCAGGAGCTGCCCGGCGCGGATCGCGGCGGCGAGGCCGGCCGGGCCGGCGCCGACGACGAGAACGCCGACGCCGACGTGCTCGTCGGGCGGGGCGCTCGGCTCGGCGACGAAGTCGCGCCAGTCGAACGGCGGCGGGAAGTCGGCCGGGCGGGCGCTCACCGGGTCAGCCGCCCCTGCGCGCGCGCACGAGCTCGGTCAGCTTCGGGACGATCTCGTGCAGGTCGCCGACGACGCCGAGATCGGAGTACTCGAAGATCGGGGCGTTCGGGTCCTTGTTGACGGCGACGATGGTGCCCGAGGCCTGCATCCCGACCTTGTGCTGGATCGCGCCCGAGATGCCGACGGCGACGTAGAGCTTGGGCGAGACGGTCTTCCCCGTCTGCCCGACCTGCGTCGCGTACGGGTACCAGCCGGCGTCGACGACCGCGCGCGTGGCGGCCACGGCGCCGCCGAGCGCCTTCGCCAGCTCCTCGAGGAGCGCGAACTTCTCCGGGTCGCCGAGCCCGCGCCCGCCGGCGACGATCACGTCCGCGTCCTCGATCGACGGGCCTTCGCTCTCGGCGTGCGCCTGCTCGACCATGACGGCGCGCGTGGAGAAGTCCTCCAGCTCGACGGCCACGTCCTCGACCTCGGCCTCACCGCCGGCCTCCACCGGATCGAAGGTCCCCGAGCGGACGAGCGCGAGGCGCGGCGTCCCCTTCCAGCCCACCTCGACGTGGACGGAGTCCTGCAGCGCCGGGCGCGTGCCGACGAGCTCCTCGCCGCGAAGCTCGAGGTCGACGAGGTCCCAGTTGAGGCCGGCGCCGAGGCGTGCCGCGAGCCCCGCGGCGACGTCGGCCGCGAGCACGGAGGCGCCGAAGAGGACCGTGTCGAAGCCCTCCGCCTCGACGAGCTTCGCGAGCACGTCCACACGCGGCTGCGGGAGCGGCGAGGCGAGGGCCTCGTCGTCGGCGACGTAGACGCGGGCCGCACCGTGGCGGCCCGCTCCGGCCGCCGCCTCGCGCACTCCCGACCCCGTCACGACCGCGGCCGTCTCGCCGAAGAGCTCGCTGGCCTTGGCGAGGACGCCGAGCGAGCCCCTAGCGAGCTCGCCCTCGTGCTCCTCGAGGTAGACGAGCGGCTTCAGAGGAGCTTCCTCTCCGCGAGGTAGGCGACGATCTTCTCGGCGGCGCTGCCGTCGTCCTCGATGCGGACGGCGTCCCCGCGCGCGGGCGGGTCGGAGAGCGCCGCGACGGTCGTGCGCGAGCCGGCCTCGCCCACGTCGTCCGCGCCGAGGCCGAGGTCGGCCGCCGCGAGCGTGTCGTAGGGCTTCTTCTTCGCGCCCATGATCCCCTGGAGCTTCGGGTAGCGGGGCTCGTTGATCGCGTCCGAGACGGCGACGACGGCGGGGAGCGGCGCCTCGATGATGTCGTAGCCGTACTCCGTCTGCCGCTTCACCTTCACGGCGCCCTCGCCGAGCTCGACGCTCGCCG
>DATHVD010000052.1:0-21336 GCA_035461525.1 Gaiellaceae bacterium | reverse complement strand
AGGAAGGCTCCCACGAGGAGGAGGTCCCGCAGGGCCACGCCCCGCGCCACCCGCCCGAAGGCGAGGGCGGCGACTCCGGCAACGAGCCCTGTCACCGTCCGGAGCTGCCCGGCCACGGCGGTGGAGACGTCGAAGTCGCGGGCCACCTCGACGAGGATCGGCGTCAGGACGAGGATGCCCGCCTGGCTCGCCAGGAGAGCGAGGAAGAGGACGAGGCTCGGCGCCGTCACCGCCGACCGCGCGGACGCGAGCCTCGCGCCGGTCGTCCTGCTCATTGCGCGTTCAGCCGCTTCGCAGCTCGTTCGCCACGCGCACGATCTTGGCCGCGTAGCCCGGGTCGGTCGCCCACCGGCCGGTGAGCTTCGAGAGCGTGGGCGCCGCGCCGCGGAGGCTGTCCGGGAGCGGCCGCCAGCCGAGCGCCTCGTCGATCAGCGCCTTCTGCTCGGCGCTCTCCGCGCCCTTGGGGAGGGCATAGGCGAGGAGCCGTCCGCAGTGGGCGCGCACGGCCTTCTTCCAGCTCGGGAAGCGGATGCCCGCGCCGGGCTCGCCCGTGACGCCGATCCCGGCCGGGTTCCGCTTCGGCACCTGCGACCAGTCCGACGTCAGGTTGCCGGTCTCGAGCACCATCTGCGCGACGACGAGGAGCGGGTCGAGCCCGACCGACCGCGCGGTCTCGTCGTAGGTGCGCAGGATCGAGCGGACGCTCGCGTCGGAGTAGCCTCCGTGCGGGCTTCCGAGGATCCGCGTCTCGAGCTGGGCCCGCTCGGCACCCGGCGCGCCGAGGAGCGCCGCCCTCGCCGTCACTTTCGCCGCCGGCTTCGGCGGCTTCGGAGGCTTCGGCGGCTCGGGCGTCGTCCCCGCGACCATCGCCTCGACCCGCTCGAAGGCGGCCGACCAGGGCTTCGGGATCTTCGCGGGCAGGCTCCGCGGGCGCTCGCTCTTCTTCGACCCGGCGAGGCGCCATTCGCACCAGTCGAGGAACGGGTCCTGGGGCCCGAGGAAGTTCACGAGGCGCTGGAGCTCCGTGACCGTCTGCCACGCCGACTCGGGCACCTTCGCGGGGATCCCCTTCGGCTTGCGCTTCGGCGCGCCGCCCTCGACGAGGCGCCACTCGAGGAACGAGGTCAGCCACGGGTGGACGTCGTCCTTCGTCGGCTTGAGCTGCTGCGCCTGCGCGTCCTTCTTCTCCTTCTTCTTCCAGCCCCGCTGGTCGATCCACTTGCGAATGTCGGGGCCGGGGCACGTCGTCCCGACGAAAAACCCGTGCGGCTTGACGTCGAGGCCGGCGCCCTTCGACTGCCAGAGGCGGATCAGCTCGGCGAGGACGGGCTTCGCCTCTTCCGTGAAGCGGTCGCCGTCGCCGGCCATGTAGACGATCGCGGCGTGCGAGCGGTTCGCCGCCGTCGTCCCGTTCGCTCCCGCCTGGACGCCGAACCCGCGCAGCTCGTACGCGAACCCGTGGGGGCAAACGGCATGTGAATAGGCGATGTCGACGTAGCCCTCCTTCGTGTTCGCCAGGTGGCTCGCCTGGACGCTGCGAAGGAGGGCCTCGCAGCCGTCGTGCGACCTCGCGGCCTTCGGCGAGCCGAACCAGTGGACGGCGACGCCGTCGAGCGTGTTCGGGGGCCGCGACGTCTTCCCCTTGGGCGGCGCAGCGCCCCACTTCTTCCGGGAGACGATCTTCATGCTCATCGCGGCCTCTCTGGAATAGCACGAACACCGCCCGGGGGCAACCGGCGGGGGTGGTCGGGCGGCATCGCTCGCCGTCGCCGGGTGGCGGTCCGGGCGGGGGCGACTCGCCCTCGGGGGCCCTCGCTCATGGCCCCGCCCGGCGTGCCGGTGACCGTCTCGCAGTCGTCCGGGAGCAGGTACTCGTCCGGGTCGGTCGGGTTCGCCTTCGGCTTCAGCACGAGCTCGTAGCTGAGCGCGTGGCCGATCTTCGAGTTCCCTCGAGGAAGGTGATCTCGTCCACCTCGGCCTCGTGCGGGCTCTCGTACCTGAGGACGTAGAGGCCGTTGCGCAGGGTCGACGACGTAGATCAGCCCGTCCTTCACGATCGGGTAGCTCCACATCACGACCTTCTCGTTGTTCCCGGTGTCCGGGTCGTCGGAGAGCCGCGGGTCCTCGAGCTGGCAGGATCCCCGCGGGTTGTCGGGCTGATCGCCTGGAACCCGCCCGAGTGCCACGACCCCCGCGCGCCGGAGGACCCGGCTCGCCTCAGCGGGCGCCGCGGGAGCTCTGGCCGTCCATGATCGAGGCCCAGAGCGCAACGGTGCGAGGGCCACGGGCGCGGTACTCGAGGGTCTCGGGAGACTCGGTCGCGAGCGAGTCCCCGGCGCCGAGGTCGTACCCCTTACCGTTCACGAGCGTTTCGAGCGCGCCCTCGAGCACGTAGACGAACACCTCGTGCCCCGCGGTGGTCACCGGGCTCGGCCCCTCCTCGCCGTCCACCGAGACGACGAAGGCGACCTCGAGGAGGAGGCCGTCGTGCGAGGCGACGTGCGCGCCCGCCGTCTCCCGGTCGAGCCGGCCGGAGCGGACGACGGTCGTGCCCACGTCGCGGAGGACCTCGTTCAGCGAGAGGTCGAGCGCGCCGACGACCCGCGCGAGGATCGGGAGCGAAGGGACGCTGTTGCCGATCTCGATCGCGGAGAGGTACGAGGTCGAGATCCCGGCCTTCTGGGCCGCCTCGCTGAGTGTCAGCCCGAGCCCGCGCCGGCGCTCGCGCAGTCGCGCGCCCACGCTCGCGCCCAGCTCGGAGGCGCCCTTCAGACGATCGGAGGCGTGACCAGCCACAGGATCTCCGCAGGCCCGTCCGAGACGACATCCGTGGACTGCTCCGGATGGGACGAGAAGTGGACGAACTCCCCGGGTCCGGCCACACGGTCCTCACCGTCCACGTTGAAGCGCACGCGGCCGTCCAGGACGAGGGCGAAGCGCTCGCCGAACTGGCTGTACGGGCCCACTGAGTCGCCGCGCTCGTACCGCGAGATGAGCGCGGTCATGGCGGCGGAAGGACCCCGCGCGCTGAGGACGTCGTACTGCTCCCGGGACGTCGGCGAGATGCGGAGCCGGTCGGGGTCTCCGGCGCGCGTGATCCGCACGCCCGGGTCGTCGTTGAACGGGAAGAAGGCCGTCATGTCGGTTCCCATGGCGGCCGCGATGGCGGCGAGCGCCGAGAGCGACGGCACCGCCTCCCCCGTCTCGATCTGCGACAGGTACCCCGGTGTCAGGCCCGTGTCCTCCGCGACCTCCTCGAGCGTCCGCCTGCGGGCGTGACGGAACTCCCGCAGCCTTCGCCCGAGGTCACGGATGACAACGTCCACGGGCTCAGGATAGAGCATGGGCCGCCGCGTCTCGGACGCGGCATTTCGCTGCCACAAACATCTCTCTGCTCAGGCTTGAAGATACGGGGAGGGTCGCGGATACTCCCGGCTCACCCGACGCCCGCGCGTTTCTCCGGGGACAGGGGGGTTAGCGCGAGGTCGCGACAAGCGAGCAAGGAGGAGACATGAGTCCGAGGACTCCATCCCTGTCGAGGTGGCGCGCGACCGTGGCCGCGCTGGCGGCTGCGCTCTTCATCGCCCTCGCCGCTCCCTCGACAGCCGGCGCGCAGGAGCCGGGGAGCGCCACCGTCGTCCCGATCCAGATCACCGGGCCGCCCGCGGAGCGACTCAATCTCGTGATCCTGGGCGACGGCTACACGGCGTCGGAGCAGCAGAAGTTCCGCGACGACGTCGACCGGAACCTCAACGTCCAGTGGAGCGTCGAGCCGTTCCGGAGCTACCGCCACTACTTCAACGTCTACCGCCTGGAGATCGTGTCCCAGGACTCCGGCATCAGCTGCGACCCGGACGACGGCAACGTTCGCCGCAACACGCCGCTGCGACTCAACTTCGCCAACAACTGCCCGGCGGGCGCGCTTGCGCGCGGGATCACGTACGGGCCGGCGCTCGCCCCCGGCGGCTGCATGGGCCTCAACTCGCCCGGCTGCTCGGGCTCCCAGCAGCACAACCTCTTCATGTCCACGTACCTCGCGCCGCTCGGGGTCTCGGGCCAGAACGTGCAGACCCTCGCGCTCGCCAACACGTTCACGTACGGCGGGATCGGGGGGACGCAGGCGACGACGTCGGGCGGGAGCCCGCAGGGACCGCTCATCTCCACGCACGAGCTCGGGCACTCGCTCGGGCAGATGGCCGACGAGTACCCGTACTCGGCCCGCGACGTGGTGCGGCCCTGCTACACGGGCGGCGAGCCGGGCTCGTTCCACCACACGATCCGGACGAGCACCCAGAACATGATCGACACGCAGCACAAGTGGTGGCGCTGGATCGGCGAGGAGAGCCTGTCCGGCGGCACGATCGGCCTCTGGGAGGGCGGCAACACCTTCCCGTGCGGCGTCCGCCGCCCGAGCCAGCACTCGATGATGCGGTGGCTCGGCTTCTCCTTCGACCAGGTCGGCCGCGAGCACATGACCTACCGGATCACGGGCCTGCGGAACGCGAACGCGATGGCGCTCGTCCACACGCCGCTCGGCGAAGTCGGGCCCGGGGACGTGGTCTGGGTCGAGACCCAGCACCCGAAGTACCACGAGCTGACCGTGACCTGGCGGGTGAACGGCGAGGTCGTCCCGAACACCGCGAACGGCCGCAACCTCGAGCTGGCCTCGCTGGGCGTCTCGGCAGGCGACGTCGTCCAGGTGACCGTGCAGGACGAGACCGACTTCGTGCGCGACCCGGGGTTCAAGAACGGGCCGCGGCTGACGCAGACCCGCCAGTGGACCGTGGGCGAGCCGCTCGCACCCGCCTCGCCGGCGCCGGCGTTCACGAACTCGACGCCGACCGATCGCGCCGTCGGGGGCGACGAGGTCGTCTTCGTCGAGACGACGCATCCGACCGACCGCGTCCACGACGTCGAGTGGTCGCTGAACGGCGAGGTCGTCCCCAACGGCAACAAGCGCAACTTCGACCTCGGCGCGCAGGGCCTCTCGCCCGCCACGTACGAGCTCAGCGCGACGGTTACCGACCCGGCCGATCCGGGCGGCGCCTCCCAGGCGCGGAGCTGGACGGTCGACTCGACGCTCCCCGAGGCGCCGCGGACGCTCTCCGAGCCGCTGACGTCGCTCTCGAGCGTCGTCGAGCACAACGTCTACTTCAACGAGTTCGACATGCGCCTCGACCCGGCGGACGACCAGCCGGGCTTCGTCGTCGGCGAGTTCCGGCTGAACGAGGACGGCTGGTTCAACTACTTCGGCTTCCCCGAGCAGCCGCACGGGACGCCGTTCACGTTCAGCTACGCCGGCAAGGACGTGAAGGCGCTCACGTACGGGAACCTCGGCACGGGCGGCCTCTCGAAGGCGACCTTCGAGCAGTTCTTCACGGACGCCCACCCGAGCGGCGGCTTCGAGCCGGGCTTCGGCACGCACACGATCGAGCATCGTGCGATCGACGCGGCCGGCAACATCGGCGACGCCGACTTCTACAAGGCGACCGTCCTGCCCGGCGGCTCGCCCGAGTGCACGACGACCGTTTCCGGCGACCGCGCCGGCCGGCTCATCGTCGGAAGCGGCGTCACGTGCATCGCGGGCGGCTCGATGAACGGCGGCGTCACGGTGCGGCCAGGCGCGTCGCTCGTCGTGCTCGACGGCTCGACGATCAACGGCGGCCTCGGGGCGACCGGGGCCGACGTGGTGCACGTGTTCGGCGCCCGCGTGAACGGCGACTCCCAGATCTCCGGGACGACCGGCGATCTGATCGTCGCCGGCTCGGCGTTCCACGGGTCGCTGACGCTCGACGGGAACCGCTCGGCCGACGTCACGATCCCGAGCGGCGACACCCGCAACTACGGCGTCGGCCTCGTCGGCAGCTCGGTCACCGACGACCTGGCGTGCGCCGGGAACGACCCGGGCGTCACCGACTACGGGGCCCCGAACTCGATCGGCGGAGCCGCGACCGGGGACTGCGCGGCCCTCTGACCGGGACGAACGCGGGAGGGGAGCCCGTGCGCACCCCTCCCGCCGCCCCTTGACCCGCGCGTCTCCAGCGGTCATAGATTCCCGCGAGCGGAGCGCTGTGGGGGCTCTCCGCTTCCGGGGAATGGGCCAGCACGTGCGCAGACGAGGGGTCTGGCCCCGCCGGCAACCCGCCGGCGGGCCTCGGCGTGCTCCGACCGTCTGGGAAGCGTCGAAGCCCTGCCCGGCCACGCCATCCGACGTAAGGGGGATTCCATGAAGAAGTTCCTGATGCTCGTCGCGCTCGTCCTCGCCGGGCTGGCCCTGTCCACCGGCACCGCCTGGGCGCAGGACCACGACCACGGCGGCGGAGGAGGCTCGGTCGGCGAGTTCGGCACCGACAACCTCATGCACATGGCGAACAGCCCGCGGCCGACCAACGCGACGCAGTCCGACCTCGCGTTCTGGGGCAACCTGGCCGTGGCCGGAAGCTACGACGGCTTCCGGATCCTGGACGTCACGAACCAGAACAAGCCGCGGGAGATCTCGCGGATCCACTGCAACGGAGCGCAGGGCGACGTCTCGATCTACGGGAACCTCGTCTTCCGCTCGGTGGACTCGCCGCAGTCGAGCACGGACTGCAACTCGACGAACGTGACGGCGAGCACGCCCGGGATGTTCGAGGGCATCCAGATCTTCGACATCAGCGACGTCGACAACCCGGTGCGGATCCACTCCGTGCCGACGGACTGCGGCTCGCACACGCACACGCTCGTTCCGGACGCGGCGAACGACCGCGTGTTCCTCTACATCTCGTCGTACCCGCTCGGCGGCGCGGCGCTCGGCCCGAACTGCCAGTCGCTCCAGACCGGCGACGGCCACTCGAAGGTCGGCATCGTCGAGGTTCCGCTTTCGAACCCGACGGCTGCGAGCGTCTCCTACTACAACCTCGACCCCGGCACCGAGTGGGCGACCTACCTCGGCGCTTTCACGTTCCGAGCGTGCCACGACATCAGCGTGTTCACGGGCATCAACCGGGCCGCGGCGGCCTGCCTGTCCGAGGGCCAGGTGTGGGACATCTCCGACCCGGCCCACCCGCAGTTCCTCTATCGCTACGACAACCCAAACATCAAGCCGGAGAACATCGACCTCTTCCACTCGGCGTCGTTCAGCTGGGACGGGAAGATCGTCGCCTTCGGCGACGAGTCCGGCGGCGGCGGCGCGGCGCGCTGCGTCGACCCGGACGACAACCAGGGCCGCATCTGGTTCCTCGACGCGGCGACCGGAACGGAGCTCGCGAGCTACAAGATCCCGCGCTCCGAGCCCGGCGTCTGCACCATGCACAACTTCAACTTCATCCCGCAGCGGCAGGGGAACTACACGCTCGTCTCGTCGGCGTACACCGGCGGCACGACGGTCGTGAACGTGAACCGGCTCCTGGCCGGACAGAGCGAGATGATGTCCGAGATCGCGTGGCGCAAGCCCGAGGGCGGCAACGCGTGGTCGTCGTACTGGTACAACGGCAACATCTACGCCAACGACATCCTCCGCGGCCTGGACGTCTTCCTCCTCCGAGGCGGCGTCCACGCTCCCGTGGTGCGGCTGCCGTACCTGAACCCCCAGACCCAGGAGAACGTCATCAACTGACGGCCGGCCTCGGCGGACGACCCGCGGGCCTCCCTCCGGGGAGGCCCGCAGCGTTTTTCCGGGCCTGTACATTCCCGCCGTGGCGGAGCGCGAGCGCAAGGGCGAGGAGGAGCTGGACCAGGAGTGGAGCGAGCTCGTCGAGGAGCTCCGCCTGACCATGCCGGGCGTGCAGGTGCTCTTCGCCTTCCTCCTGATCCTGCCGTTCCAGCGGCCCTTCGAGGACCTCTCGCGCGGGCAGGAGTACGTGTACTTCGCGGCGCTCCTCGCCGCGGCCGTCGCCGTCGTCCTCCTCATCTCGCCTGCGGCGAACCACCGGCTGCGCTGGCGCAAGGGGGACAAGGACGCGCTCATGCGCTCGGCGACGCGGAGCGCGGTCGCGGCGACGGTCTTCATCGCGCTCGCGATGACGGCCTCGGTCTTCCTGATCACGGACGTCCTCTTCGGCCTGCCGCTGACCGCGGTCGTCCCCTCGGCCCTGGGCGCCCTCTTCGTCTGGTACTGGTACGGCCTTCCCCTCTGGCGGCGGGCGCGCGAGGGCGGCCGCCGCTAGAGGGAGGCGAGCTCCTGCCGGACGAGGGCGAGCGCGCGGGCGAGGCGCTCGCGGTTCTCCGGGAGGTTGAGCCAGCCGCTCGCTCCCGACGGGTGCGGCAGCGGGACGGCGATCGCGTCCCCGAGCTCGTGGCGGGCGCCGATCGCTCCGGTGAGCTGCGCGAGCCCGAGGAGGCGGCGGACGGCGAGCCCGCCGACCGGGAGGACGAGTCGGGGGCGCAGGAGGCGCAGCTCCCGGTCGAGCCAGAAGGAGCAGAGGTCGAGCTCGGCCGGCGTCGGCGGCCGGTCGCCCCGGCCGGAGGGGTGCCGGCCCGGATAGCAGCGCGTGACCGACGCGCAGTAGAAGGTCGCGTAGAAGGCATCCTCGTCCAGCTCGAGCCAGCGCCGGAGCGTGCGCCCGGCGCGCCCGCGCCACGGCCGGCGCTCCTCGCCCTCGACGACGCCGGGCGCCTGCCCGACGATCAGCGCCCGCTGCCCGGCCCGACCCTCGAAGACGGGCAGCGACTCGAGCGGGAACCCCGCCTCGGCGCACGCGCGGCAGACGCGATTGTCCCTCTGGAGCGAGGCGAGGGAACGGTAGGAGGCGCGCCGGCGCGTCACGAGCCCAGCCCAGGCCCGCCCGCGCCGGCGCTGCGCACGCCTACGAGCGGCGCCCGCCCTTCTTGCCGGCGACGGCCCGCTGAAGCTGGGCCTTCGACATCTTCGAGCGGCCCTCGACGCCCAGCTTCTTGGCCTCGTTGTAGAGCTGCTCCTTCGTGCGGCCCTTGGGGCGGTCCGTCCCGGACCTGCGCCCGCCGCGGCGGCTCGAGGACATGTCGCGCTTGGACGTGCGCGAGCTCGTCTTCGACTCGCCCGCGCGGGCGCGTTCCTTGTTGACGGTGCGGGCCGCGATCTCCTCCGCCCGCTCCGTCGAGCGGCCCTGCTCCTTCTCGCTCTCCTTGATGTGCTCGTACTGCCGGGCCCGCTTGCTGCCGGGCTTGACTCCGCGTGGGGGCATGTCGTCCCTCCCTGTCTCGATGTGCGAGACGCTTGTACCGCCTGGCGCGAAGCCGGAAACGCGCCCCCGCTAGGATTGGGACGACCGCGGAGAGGTGTCCGAGCTGGCCTAAGGAGCGCGACTGGAAATCGCGTACCCGGTGAAAGCTGGGTCGCGGGTTCGAATCCCGCCCTCTCCGCCTCCGCCTGCCTCCGGGAGCTAGCCGCGTGCCGTGACGACGAACGCGGCCACGTCGCGGATCTCCTCCTCGGAGAGCTGCCCGCTGAACGCCGGCATACCGCCGCCGCCGTTGGCGATCTGCTGCAGGGCGGCGTCGTAGCCGGCCGCCGAGTCGTCGAGGCTGGGGCCGACCGCCCCCGTCGAGCCGGCCGACTCGAGGACGTGGCAGCTCCCGCAGCCGGCCGAGTCGTAGACGTCCGCGCCCGCAGCCGCGTCGGCCTCGGCGGGGACGCCGTCCGCTCCGCCGTCGCCTCCGGTCGTCTCCGCGGGCTCGCCCTCGGTCGTCTCCGCAGACTCGGGCCGCTCCTCGCCCGCGTGCGACTCGCCGAGCAGCTCGACCGCGCCGAGCATCGCCACGACGAGGACGACCGAGACGACGACGAGCGCCTTCAGGTTCTTGCCGGGGAAGCCTGGATCACGGCGCGGGATCACGAGCGAGACGACGAGGCTGAAGACGACGAGGACGACCGCGACCGCCCCCATGATGACGTCGTTCCGGCTCACCGCGGCCGTACCATACCCCGTCGATGCGTCGCGCCGGCATCCTTGCCGTTGCCGGCGCGGCACTCGCGGCCGCCGCCGGGCTCGCCCTTTCCGGGGTCGGCGCGGCGTCCGGCGCGCTCACGGGTTGGCAGGCGTTCGTCCTCGGCGTCGTGCAGGGCGCGACCGAGCTTCTCCCCATCTCCTCGTCCGGCCACCTGATCCTCGTCCGGTGGCTGTTCGGCTGGGAGGACCTCGAGGCGAGCCCCGAGCTCGCGCAGACGTTCGACGTCGCCCTCCACGTCGGCACGCTCGTCGCCGTGGTCGCGTACTTCCGCGCCGACCTCGCCAGGCTCATCGCGGCGTGGGTGGCGAGCGTTCGCCGGCGCCGGGTCGAGACCCCGGACGAGAGGATCGCGTGGTTCGTTGCGATCGCCACAGTCCCCGCGGCACTCGTGGGCGCGCTCGGCGAGACGGCGATCGCCGAGCACCTCGGCAACCCCTGGCAGATCGCCGTTCTCCTCGCGGTCTTCGGCGGCGTGCTCTGGCTCGCGGACCGGACGCCGGCCCGGCGGAGCATGTCCGACCTGGGGCCCGGGACGGCCCTCGCCGTCGGTCTTGCGCAGAGCCTCGCGCTCATGCCCGGCGTCTCGCGCTCCGGGATCACGATCACGGCGGGGCGGTTCCTCGCGCTCGACCGCGACTCCGCCGCCCGCTTCTCCTTCCTCCTGCTCGTCCCTATCGTCTTCGGCGCGTCGGTCTGGAAAGGCGTCACGGACGTCCTCCTCGGCGAGCTGCCCGAGGGCGCGTTCGGCCCCTTCGTCGTCGGCGTGCTCGCGGCGGCGGGAAGCGGGCTCCTGGCCATCTGGGGGCTGCTCGGATACGTCCGCCGGCACGACTACACGATCTTCGTCCTCTACCGGCTCGTCGCGGCGGCCGCGATCGTCCTGCTCATAGTCGCCGGTGCCCGCGACGCAACGCTCTAGACTACGAGCAGGAGGACGGAGCTTGGCGCGGTTTCCACCGCGAGCGGCACGCGGTCGGCTCGCACTCATCCTGTGGACGGTCATCCTGGCCACCGTCGTCGTGCTCGCGACCGCGTGGGTCGCCGGCGCCATCGCCGAGAACCAGGAGCGCGACGCCGTCGACATGCGTCTCGCGGCGAACCTCCTCGCCGGGCGCGAGGAGCTCGCGACGACGCTCGCCGAGGCCGACGCGCGCGCCGAGGAGCTCGCCGCCTCCCCCGCGGTGCAGCGGGCGCTCGCGGACGCTGACCGCGCGGCGGCGGCGGAGATCGTCGCCGGGCAGGAGGCCGTCGGCCTCCTCGCGGACGACAGGCTCCTGGCCGGAACCGACTCCTGGCCCGCGAGCCGCACCGTGGAGGTGGCGGACGAGGACGGGGCGACGGTCGGCGCGGTCGTCGCCGGGGTCCCGCTCGACGAGAGGACGGCCGACCGTCTTGCGGACGTGGCGATGCCGTTCGAGACCGACGTGATGGCGATCGCCGACGGCGACCGGATCCTCGGGGCCTCCTCCCGGCTCGTGCCCGGAACTCCGATCCCGGAGACCGAGGATGGCCGTCTGGAGCAGAACGACGCGAGCTACCGGTTCGTGTCCGTCTCCCTGCTCGAGGGCACCGACACCCGCCTCGTGGCGCTCTCGCCGTACGAGCCGATCGAGGCGGCGGCCGCGGACACCCGCCGCCGGGCATTGTTCGCCGCGCTCGCGACCCTCGCGCTCGTCGCTCTCCTCACGTGGACGCTGACGCGCCTCCTCGGCAGGCGCGCTCCCGCCCCCGCCCCGGCTCCCGTCCATGAGGACGTGCGTCGGCGGAGGCGCGCGGCGGACGCGCGGAACGGCGCGGAGAGCGAGCGGGTGCGCGAGGCCGTCGCGCTCGTCGGGGATGCTCTCGCCGCCACGCACGACCCGGAGGCGCTCCTGCCCGTGATCCTCCAGAGCGCGATCGGGGCGACGGGCGCGGTCGGCGCCCGCCTCGTCAGCGGCGGCACGGAGGTGGTCCGCGCGGGAGAGCCGGAGGAGGGCGGGAAGCCGCTGAGCCTGCGCCTCGGCGGCGAGGACGACGGCATCGGCCGTCTTCTCCTCTATCCGCCGCGCGGCGGCGCGTTCGACGGCGAGGCGGAGCAGCTCGCCCACTGGCTCGCCGCGCAGGCGTCGATCGCGATCGAGAACGAGCGCCTGCACCGCACGGTCAAGCGGCAGGCGATCACGGACGAGCTCACCCAGCTCGCCAACCGCCGGCGCTTCACGGAGACCCTGTCGGTCGAAGTGCGGCGCGCGGACCGCTTCGGCGACCCGCTCGCACTCGTCCTGGCGGACATCGACGACTTCAAGCAGATCAACGACCGCTACGGCCACGCCGCCGGGGACGAGGTGCTGCGCCGCTTCGCCGACGTCCTGCGCGAGAACGTGCGCGACTTCGACCTTCCCGTCCGCTACGGCGGCGAGGAGTTCGCGGTCCTCCTGCCCGAGACCGGGCTGGACGGCGGGGAGCAGCTCGCGCGGCGGCTGCAGACGGCGCTCCTCCGCCTGCGCCTGCCCGAGATCGCCGCCGACCGGCCGCCCGTGACCGCGAGCTTCGGCGTCGCGGCGTTTCCGGCCGCGGCGAGCGCCGAGGCGCTGCTCTCTGCCGCCGACGAGGCGCTCTACCAGGCGAAGGCGGCTGGAAAGAATAGGGTCACCTCTGCGGGGGAGGCCGGCGGCGGAGCAGCCTGATATAAGGGGCTGAATGCAGTGCCGGGTGTGCGGGCGCGAGTTCTCGCCGCAAGGGTTCCAGGTCGTGGTGCCCGGCCTAGGCGAGGGCTTCGACCGGGTCGAGTGCGCGCTCGAGGCCAGCGCGCGGGGTCTCCCGCCGGCATCAGCAGCGGCGGCGATCCCGCCTCCGGCCCGGGCTCTTCCCGCCGGCGCGGCCGCGGCGGCGACCGCTGCCGCTCCCGTTGCCCTCGCGGCGGCGCCGTACGAGACGACTCGTGCCCCGATCCTCGTCGGCGCGAACCTCGCGCTGCTCGCTGCCGGAACCGCGGTGACGATCTACCTGTGGCTCCGCGTCTTCGGGGCCGATCCGACCTCGCTCGGGCTGCTCACCGACCGGGCCGCCCAGCCCTTCGGACGCTCGGTCGTGCCGGCGTCGATCGACCTTCGCCCCGCGTCCGAGGCCGCCCCCCGGCCGAGGAACGCAGCCCGCGGCGTCGTCCCGCCGGCCGCAGCCGGGGGCGGAGCGGTCGCCGCCCCCGCAGGCACGGCCTCCGGCGGGGGAGACGGCGGCGGAACGGGAGCCGGAGGTGGCGAGGGCTCGTCGCCGCCGGACGACGGCGCGCGACCGCCGGGAGGCGGCGGACCCTCGCTCCGTCCCGAGCCCCCGAGCCCGCCCGAGCCGACCCCGCCGCCCGGGAAGCCCGAGCCCCCGGCCGCTCCAGAGCCTCCACGCGAGCCGTCGGCTCCGGCGCCGCCCGGCAAGCCCGTGAACCCCGGGAAGCCGCCGCAGCTGCCCAAGCCGACGTCGCCCCCGAAGCCCGCCAAGCCCGCCAAGCCGGCGAAGCCCGCCAAGCCCTCGAAGCCCGCGAAGCCCGCCAAGCCCGCAACACCGCCGAAGGCCTCCGAGCCCAAGGGCAACGGCAACGGTCAGGGGCCCGCCAAGAGCACCGACCCCGGCGACGGCGCGGGCCCGGGCGGCGGCAAGGGCAAGGGGCAGGACAAGCCCTAGCCAGGGCCCCGGAGCAACGCTCCCGGCAGGCCGCCGTGCCCGGGCCACGCCCGGGGCGTTAACGTCCGATTAGGACCGGCCTCCGCGGTGTGGAGGCCTCCGGCCGCGCCGATACGGTGAAGGAGATGTTCGATCCCCTCATCGACCTCCTCAACGACCGGACGCCCCTGTACCCGCCCTTCGGGCGGATCGTGGTCATCGTGGGCCTCCTCCTGCTCGCGTGGGCGATCGCGCGCTCGAGCGGCTGGGTCGCTCGGCACGTCCTCGCGTGGCACGACCGCCGCCACAGCTCGAGCGACCTGGAGGCGACCGGCAAGATGGCCAACCTGAAGCGGCGCGAGTCGCTGGTCTCGATCATCCGCGCCGCGATCATCTACGTCGCCTTCGGCACCGCGCTCATCCTCTCCGTCGCGCAGCTCACGGGAGGCGTGGACCGGCTCACCGCCATCGCCGGGGCGTCGTTCGCCCTCATCATCGCCGGCTTCGCCGCCCAGCGTCTGCTCATGGACGTGCTGGCCGGGCTGATGATGTTCGTCGAGCGGTGGTTCTCGGTCGGCGACACGGTGGTCGTCTATGCCGGCGCCGAGCACCAGGGAGTCGTCGACGAGGTCTCGCTGCGGCGGACGCGGCTGCGCTCGCTCTCGGGTGAGATCATCCACCTCAACAACTCGCAGATCCAGGCCGTCCGCGTCCTGCCGCGCGGCGTCAAGGAGCTCGCCATCGAGATCTTCGTGAGCGAGCGCGACGCGGGCGAGCAGCTCGTCCACGAGGTCACCACCATCCTTCCGGAGGGGCCGACCACCTTCGTCCGCAGGCCGTGGATCGAGCGCGTGGACGAGCTCTCCCACACCCTGACGAGGATCCGCCTTCACACGTCCGTCGCGCCCGGCCGTGAGTGGCTGGCCGAGGGCTTCTTCGTCGACCTCCTCCGCCAGCGGGCCGCCGACTCGCTCATCGTCCACGGCCCGGTCGTCCTCGCCGTGGACGAGCGCGCGACGTGGAGCTACGCCCGCGCCAGCGGGGCGACGCGCGGAAGCTACGTCCGCAGCCGCCGCTCCCCGGTCGGCATTTCCTGACCCCGTCCTGCCCGGAGCCGCGGGCCCCGCCCCGAGTTCGCTTGCAACAGTCTGTTGCAGGCGGGTTTCGGAGGCGCGGGACGCTCGGTCCGGTCACCATGGGTGACGTGGTCCCCCCCGTCCTTCGCCTGTGCCTCGCCCTCACCGCGCTCGCCGCCGCGGCGCTCGCGCTCGCCGGCTGCACGGTCGGGGCCTCCGAGGAGAAGCTCGCCGACCTCGACGCGGCCGGGCAGGCGCTGGTTCCCGCCGGCGCCGAGATCGTCGACACGACCCGGGGCGCATGCGTCCAGCTGCGCGGGAACCCGACCTGCGTTCGCGTGTACTTCGTCTCCTCTCTCTCCGAGGAGGACCGCGTCGCCGCTGTCGAGGAGAGCGCCCGGGAGAGCGGCTGGACGGTCGTCTCCGCCGAGGACCTCCGCGACGGCACCTGGATGCACCTGCGCCGCGAGGGCCTCCAGGCGTTCGCCGCCATCTGGGACGACGAGCGAGCGGCCCCGTGCCGCGAGGGCGATCCCTCGCGCGCGTGCGCGGACGAGCTCCAGGTGATCGAGGACCCGGAGAGCTAGAGGAGCTCCGCCAGTCGGCGGACGGCTTCCTCGATCTCGTCCTCGGTCGGGCGGCTGAAGGAGAGGCGCACGTGCCGCTCGCCCCTTCCGTCCGGGAAGAACGGCGGCCCCGGGACGACCGCGACGCCCACGTCGAGCGCCCGCCCGGCGAACGCGACCGCGTCGGCGCCCTCCGGCAGCTCGAGCCAGGCGAAGAAGCCGCCCCCCGGCCGCGTCCACGACGCCCGGCCGCCGGCGTGTCGGTCGAGCGCGGCGAGGAGTGCGTCGCACCGTGAGCCGTAGAGCGCGCGCGAGCGGGCGATCTGCTCGTCGAGGAGGCCGCGGCGGCCGTATTCCTCGAGCAGGCGCTGCGCGAGGGCCGAGGCGCACTGGTCGGTGTTCTGCTTGGCCCAGACGAGCTTGGCGACGACCTCCGCCGGGCCCGCGGCCCAGCCCAGGCGCACCCCCGGGAAGAACGTCTTCGAGAACGTCCCCGCCTGGAGGACGACGTCCGGAGCGAGGCTCCAGAGGCTCGGCGGCAGGTCGCCGCCGAAGCCGAGCTCACGGTAGGCGACGTCCTCGACGATCAGGAAGCCGTGGCGGCGGGCCAGCTCGACGAGCGGCGCGCGCCGGTCGGCGGCGAGGCTGACGCCGGCCGGGTTCTGGAAGTCGGGGATCGTGTAGAGGAGCTTCGGCACCGGCCCGGCCGCGAGCTGTTGCTCCAGCTCGTCCACCCGGAGGCCGCCCTCGTCGAGCGCTACGGCCTCGACGCGCGTCTCGAAGCTCTGGAAGGCCATGATCGCGCCCAGGTACGTGGGCGCCTCGACGAGGACGAGGTCGCCCCGGTCGAGGAACGACTTGCCGACGAGCTCGAGCGCCTCGACCGCGCCGCTCGTGACCATGAGCTCGTCGTCGCCCGGCCGCAGCCCGTCCAGCCGCTCGAGCCGCTCCCCGAGGTAGTCGCGCGGCCCGGGCAGCCCCTGCGTGGGCGCGTACTGGAACGCCGAGGCGTCGCCCACCTCGGTCAGCTCGCGGAAGATGTCGGCGAGCGCCGGGCCCGGAAAGGTCTGCGGGTCGGGGAAGCCGCCGGCGAGGGAGATGACGTCCTGCGCGCCGGCGAGCGCGAGGATCTGGAGCAGGCCCTCCCCGGTCGCGGCGCGCGTGCGCGCGGCGAAGAGGTCCTCCCAGCGGCGCAGCTCCGGCTCGACTGCCACGCCGGGATTGTTGCGGAAACCGTCAGGGACGCGGAGGCGTCGCGGGCTCGGCGCGGTCGAGGAGGCGCGCCTCGGTGCGGCGGCGGCGCGAGCGGAAGGCGAGCCCGGCGACCGCGAGCAGGAGCACGAACGGGCTGACGACGATGGCGGCGAAGAGCGCGACGACGCCGGCCGCGGCCAGCAAGCGGAGCGCGTCGCGGGCGGCGCCGACCACTCCGCCCTCGTCCTCCTCCTCGACCGCGGGCGAGGCCTCGCGCGTGTGCAGGAGCAGCGTCAGCTCGGCGGTGGCGGCCTCCCGCCGGTCGGCGGCGTTCGCACGCTGGAGACCGGCCAGAGTCGAGCGCTGCCGCTCGAGGCGGATCTCGAGTCGGAGCCGCTGCTCCTCGGTGAGCATCTCGCTCTCGAGACGCAGCTCGGCGATGCGGATGTCCCGCTCGAGCCGCTCGATCCGGGAGCTGCGGCGGTCGATTCCCGCTTGGAGGTCCTGCGTCTCGACGCGCTGCGCGGTCACGACGCCGAGCTCGGAGAGACGGGCAAGCGCGTCCTCGACCCGGCCGACGGGGACGCGGAGCGCGATCTCGGCCTCGCCCTCGCCCTCGTCGGTCTCGACGTTCGAGCCGGCGACGTGGCCGCCGAGGTCGCGCGTGATCGTCATCGCCTCGGCGGCGGCGGCCGACAGCTCGTCGGCGCCGGCGAGCCGCAGCTCGATCAGGAGGTCGACGTCCGTCGCGCGGCCGGGGGCGGGGAGCGGCGCTGCGAGGTCCGACGCCGTCTGGTCGAGGAGGTCGCCCGAGGTCGGCCGGACGGCGTCTTCCCTGGAGAACGGCTGCTCGCCTCCGGACTCCGACTCCGCCGCCGCGGGCGCGTCCCGGAGCTCGCTCGCTTCCCTCGCGTCGGGCTGCTCCAGTGCGGCAGGCGCCCGGGCGCCGTCCCGCAGCGCGAGCCCGGCGCCGAGCGCCGCGACGGCCAGCAGCACGAGGCCGGCCGCGAGCGCCAGGCCCAGCCGCGGAGCGCGCCGACGCGGCCGCTCGCCCCCGAGCGCGCGCACGCGCTCCCGCACGGCCTCCGGCGCCGGCGCCTGCCCGGCGCGCAGCTCGCGGACGAGCCCCTGGACGAGCGCCTCGCGCTCGCCCTCGGGGAGGGCGCCGCCGAGAAGCTCCTCGAGACGGTCGGGCGCGATCGGGTCAGGCGACGACATGGGGCTCCATCCTCTCCTCGAGCTTTCCGAGCGCCCGCGCGAACCGCATCGAGCAGGCCGTCCGCGAGGCGCCGAGCACGCGCGCGGCCGCCTCGGCGTCGAGGTCGAGCACGATTCGCAGGGCCAGCATCTCCCGCTCGGCCGCCGTGAGCGAGCGCAGCGCCGCGTCGAGCTCCGGCGAGAAGCCGAGCTCCGGCGCGGCCAGGTCGCGCGGCGCCTCGGCCGCGTAGCGCTCCTCGCGCCGGCGGCGCCGCGCCTCCGCCCGGAAGTGGTCGAGCGCCGCGCTGCGGGCGATGCGGCAGAGCCAGGTCCGCTCGGAGGCCCGCCGCGGGTCGTAGCGCCGCCAGGAGCGCAGGGCCTTCTCGAAGGTCTCGGCGGTCAGGTCGTCGGCAGCGGCGGGGTCGGCGGTGAGCATCAGCAGGTAGCGGTGCACGGCGTCGAGGTGCTCCTCCGCGGCCTCGGCGAAGCTCCGCGTGTGCGGGATCCGCCCCGGCAGCGTCGGCGCGAGCGCGTTCACGATCCTCATACGCCGCAGCGGGCCGGTTCCGTCACGTCCGACCGCCATGGTGGGATTGAAGCACCCGTGGACGCGGACGACAGGCTTCGGCTCGACTACGACCAGACGACGCAGGCGCTCCGCACGCTCACCGACGTCCGCTTCCGCCTGCTCGCCTTCGTCCCCGCGGTCTCGGGGGCAGCCGTCGCGCTCCTGAACCGGCCGCGGCCCGCGGCGGAGCTCCTCGGCGTCGGCGTCCTCGGGCTCGTCGCCACGGCCGGCGTCTTCGTCTACGAGCTCCGGAACTCGCAGATCTCGGCGACGTTCCACGCGCGTGCGCAGGCGCTGGAGCGCCGTCTCGGGCTCGGCTCGGCCGCGGACGCGCCCGGCGGCCTCTTCAGCGAGCGTCCGGGGATCACGCAGCGGCTAGCGGGCTTCTTCCCCGTCTCCCACGGCAACGGCCTCGCGCTCGTCTACGCCGCCGCGCTCGGCGGCTGGGGTTACCTCGTCGGCTGGGGGCTGCTCGCAGCCGTCGGGCTGGACGCCGCCCGCGGCGGCGGTGCAGTCGTCGGCTTCCTCGTCGGCGCCGGCGTCCTCTGGCAGCTCGTGTCGCTCGGCCAGCGCCGCTGATGGAGACCTTGCGCGAGGAGATCCTGCAGGGCCAGCGGGTGCGCTCCGACCTGCTCAAGTGGAAGCTCGGTCTCGTGGGGGGCCTGGGCGCGGCCGGCCTCGGCTTCGCCGGCTCGGAGGGCCTCCGCCACGCCGATCTCGTGCTCTGCGCGATCCCGCCCGTCGCCGTCTACGTGGACCTCCTCTGCCGCCACCTCTCGCTGCGGATCCTCGTCGTCGGCACGTTCATGCGGACGCAGCGCGACGATCCGGCGGGCGCGACGCTCGCCGCCTACGAGGACTTCGCCCGGCGCTCGCGCGACCTCCCCGGCGAGAAGGCGCGGAGCGCGTTCGATCTGGAGGACTGGGCGCTCTCGTGGTCGACGATGGCCGTGTCGGCTGCCATCGCCGGCTACGGGATCGTGCTCTGGTCGCGCTTCTCGGCCGCCTTCGTGATCAGCGGGCTCGTCGGGCTCGTGGCGACGGCGCTGGCGAGACGGCTCTTCCGCGACCGCTTCCGCAGCGTCGTCGAGCTCGCCTGAGCGCCCCCGGCGCCGCTACTCGACGGCGATCCCCTTCGCCCAGGAAGCCTTCGCCCAGGACGCGCTCGCCCAGGAGGCTTTCGCCCAGGACGCGCTCGCCCAGGTGGCGTTCGCCCACGACGCCTTGGCCCAGGACGCGCTCGCCCACGACGCGCTCGACCAGGTCTCGTTCGCCCACGATGCCTTGGCCCAGGAGGCCTGGGCCCACGACGCCTTGGCCCAGGAGGCCTCGGCCCAGCTCGGGTCGTCGATGGCGACGGCCACCCACGCGTCGCGGTCGAAGAGGACCGCGTTGCGCTCGCGCTCGGCGAACGGCGCGAGGTGCGCGTTGCCGTCCGGCGCCTCGGCCAGACTCGTCGCGGCGACCGGATCGATCGTCCCGACACCGACGGAGCCGGAATCCGCGAGCGGCAGGGACCGGGCGGTCGCCATGAGCGCGCCCTTGACCTGATCCGGCGTCCAGTCGGGGTGCCGGGCGAGGATCTGGGCGGCCGCTCCGGAGACGACGGGGGCGGCGAACGACGTCCCGGACATCCAGATCCAGTCCCGGCCGACGAGCCGGTCGGAGAACATGGTCTCGAGGACGGAGCCCTTCGCCACCGGGCCGACCATATACCGGCCCGGCGCCGCCAGCTCCGGCTTGGCGAAGCCCTCGCCCGTGTAGCCGTAGCCCGACCACGGCGCGTTGAAGTCGTCGTCCGTCGCCGCCGTGCCGTTCGTGTCGGTCGCGCCGACGGTGATGGCGAACGGGCTCGAGGCCGGGGCGAACAGCATGTGGCCGGGACCGTGGTTCCCGGCGGCGGCCACGACGACGATGCCGCGCCGCCAGAGCTGCTCGACCGCGAGGTTGATGGGGTCGAAGAGGCCCAGGTCCGGGTTGATCGAGACGATCGAGAAGTTCGCCACCCGGATTCCCTCCGAGAGCGCGTGCCGGTACAGCCAATCGGCTGCCATGAGGACGTCGCTCGAAGACGAGCGGCCTTCGCGATTCAGGACGCGAAGCGAGACGATCTTCGACGTCGGGGAAACCCCGGGGTACTCTCCGCTTCCCGCTGCGATTCCGGCCACGAGCGTCCCGTGGCCGAGCTCGTCGCCGCCCGAGACGCTCGTCTGCAGGCTGGAGAGGTTCCTCTTCACCGAGACGCGCCCGCCGAACGCCGCGTGACCGTCCTGGACGCCCGAGTCGACGAGGGCGATCGCGGGGACGCGCAGGCCGGCCGTCGTCGCGTTGAGCTCCGCGACACGCATCGCCTCCCGCCACACCTGCTCGGGCGCGTCGCCGTCGCCCGTCCCGATCAGCTCGCCGTCGGGCGTGATCGACGCGACGTCGCCGTCCTCCGCGAGCTCGAGCAGCTGGCTGCCGGTCAGCTCGACCGCGAGAGCGGGGATGACCCGGAACACCCGGCTCACGTCGCCGAGCGACGTGCCCCTGTGCCTCAGGGTCTCGTTCCTGAGCTTCGAGGCGGGGACCCCGGTCTCGGCGACGACGATGACCTGGAAGCTGGCGGCGGGATTGCGCTCGGCGCGCTCGAGAAGCGGGGGGTGCACGTAGGCTGCCGAGAGCGCGGCAGACGGCGCCAGGAGCGGAGCCGCGAGGACGCCGCAGAGGGCGGCGAGGAGCTTGCCCTTCCGTCCCCAGAGCGCGCTCGCGCGCGCCTCGTCCGGCCGACCGGACGCGACGCGGCGGACGCCATCATCCCTTGTCATCGTCTCTCCTATGTCTCCCGCATCCCGGGTGCGGGGGCCGCAGTACCCGATGAGCGGAACGTAGGCTCGTCGCGCGCGGAACTCCATTCCTCAACCGGGGGAGATGGCCTGGCGGGAAGCAGTGGGCGCAGCTGGGATCGAACCAGCGACCTCCCGCGTGTGAAGCGGGCGCTCTCCCGCTGAGCTACGCGCCCCGTTACGAGAGCTTAGCCGCCGTCCCTTGGAGCCGCTGCGCTCCTGTGCAAGTATGGCTCGGTCACTCGATAGGAGGTAGCGGTCTCTTGACTTGGGGCCGGGGGAGGCTTGCGGCAGGGGTTTTCGCCTGCGCCGGACTGGCGCTGCTGGCGCCCGGCGCCGTGTCGCCGGAAGGAGCAGCAGCCGGGACG
>DATHVD010000051.1:0-5629 GCA_035461525.1 Gaiellaceae bacterium | reverse complement strand
AGGAGGATCCCGCCCGTGATGATCTGCTGCCATGCCGACTGGACGCCCGAGACGGAGAGGCCGTTCTGCAGGGTGGCGAGGAAGAGGACGCCCACGGCGGTCCCTCCGACCCCGCCGATTCCGCCCGCGAAGCTCGTCCCTCCGAGGAGTACGGCGGCGGCGGCGTCGAAGAGGATCGCCTGGCCCACCTGCGGGCTGGCAGCGCCGATGCGGGCCGTCTGGAGGACGCCGCCGAACGCGGCGAGCATGCCCGAGATGGCGTAGACGGCGATGATCGTACGGCCGACGTTCACGCCCGAGAGACGGGCGGCGTCCGGGTTGCCGCCGACGGCGTAGACGTCCCGGCCGAAGTAGGTCGAGCGCTGGACGTAAAGCGCGATCAGGAACGTCACGGCCATGATCCAGACGGGGATCGGGAGGGCCAGGAACCTGTCGAAGGCGATCGAGTCGAGGAGCGGCGAAAGCACCTGCTCGGTCTTCGCCCCGGACCAGAGGTTCACGACCCCGCGGAAGAGGATCAGGGTGCCGAGGGTGACGACGAGGAACGACAGCCCCAGGCGTCCGACGAGGACACCGTTGACGCCGCCCCCGAGCAGGGCGCCGAACGCGAGCGTGAGGACGATGGCCACCATCGCCGGGAGCCCGAAGTCGTTGAAGAACGTGCCCAGGGCGATGCACGAGAGCGCGAGCATCGAGCCGATGGAGAGGTCGAAGCCGCCCGCCAGGAGGACGAACGTGAGCCCGATGGCGACGACCCAGAGGATGGCCGCGCTCGTCAGAAGCGCCTCGATGTTCGCGGACGTGAAGAAGCGGTCCTGCGTGATCGTGAAGGAGACGAACAGGACGACGAGGAGGACGAGGATGGCGAAGAACCGCTGTCTCGCGGCTGCCCGCCAGAGCCGGGCCGGCGTCCCCCCGCGCGCTCCGGGCCGGGGAGTCGTCTGCGTCTTCTCCCGCTCCGCCATCCGTTCGCCGGCTAGACGCCGTGTCCCATCGCGTAGCGGGCGATCCGCGCCTCGTCGGCGTCCTCGTTGGTCAGGCGCGCGACGATCCGGCCGCGGAACATGACCAGGATCCGGTCGCAGAGCCGCTGGAGCTCGGGCGTCTCGGAGGAGCTGAGGAGGATCGCCAGGCCTCTCTCCTTGGCGGCCTCGAGCAGGCGGTAGATCTCCGCCTTCGCGCCCACGTCGACCCCGCGCGTCGGCTCGTCGAGGATGAGGACGCGCGGCCCCGTGCCGAACCACTTGGCGAGCACGACCTTCTGCTGGTTCCCGCCGCTCAGCTGCGAGACTGGCCGCGCGGTCGACCCTGCGACGATCCTGAAGTCGCGCACCGCCGCGTCCACCTCGGCCTGCTCCGAGGCCCTTCGGGGCCGGGAGAGGCGAAAGGCGTGCGACGTGCGGGCGATCGAGATGTTCTCGAGCACGCTCATGTCCAGGACGAGCCCGAGCTCCTTCCTGTCGGCCGGGACGAAGCCGATCCGGGCGTCCATCGCCTGGCGGGGATTGCGGGGGCTCACGGGCGATCCGTCGATCTCGACCCGGCCCGTCGCCTCGGGCTCGAGCCCGAAGAGCGCGCCGAGGAGGTCGCTCCTGCCCGCGCCTACGAGCCCGGCCAGGCCCACGACCTCGCCTGGGCCGACGTCGAAGCTGGCGTCCTCGACCCGGCCGGGCACGCCGAGGCCTCGCACGCGCAGGACGGCGTCCTCGACCTCGTGCCGGTGGTGTTCCGTCGTCAGCTCCTCGAGCTCTCGCCCGACCATGAGATGCACGAGCCGCGCCTCGTCGAACTCATCGATCGGGCCTTCGCCGACCACCTCACCGTCCCGGAGGATCGTCACCCGGTCGACGAGCTCGAACACCTCGTTGAGGCGGTGGGAGACGAAGACCGTCGCGACGCCGCTTCCCTTCAGCCTGCGGACCGCCGCGAACAGCGACTCGACCTCGTCGTCCGCGAGCGAGCTCGTCGGCTCGTCGAGGATCAGCACGCGGGCGTCGGTCGAGAGCGCACGTGCGATCTCGACGAGTTGCTGGAGGTCCGGTCGCAGGCGGCCGACGGGAACGTCGAGCCCGAGGTCGCAGTTCAGCCGCTCGAGGATCTCGCGGGCCTGCTGCCGCGTCGCCCGCCAGTCGATCCCGCGCCACGAGCGCGGCTTGCGCGGGCCGAGGAAGATGTTCTCGGCGACCGACAGGTCCGGGACGACGGCGCGTTCCTGGCTCACCGTGGCGATTCCCGCCGCGACCGCCTCCGACGGGTCCGCGAACCGCGTCTCCTCGCCGTCGAGGAGCACCGCGCCCGTGTCGGCGTCGAGCTGGCCGGAGATCACCTTCAGGAGCGTGGACTTGCCGGAGCCGTTCTCGCCGACGAGGCCGTGCACCTCGCCGCGGCGAAGCGCGAGGCGCGCGCCGCGCAGCGCCTGCACGCCGCCGAAGTGCTTGCGGATGCCCTTCGCCTGCAACACCGCCGGCACATGCTCCTCGGGGCCGCTCATCGGCTGCCGACTCTAGACCAGCCGGTCGGGCGCGGGGCGGTCGTCACGGGCCCGCCCCGCGCCTCGTGCGCGGCTAGTCTCCGTACTCCGCGTCGAGCTGCTCCTCCCAGCTCGGGATGGAGTCGATGTTGTCGGCGGTGACGATCACCGGCTCCTCGGCCTTGACCGTGGGCGGGACCTCGTTGCCCTGGAGGAGGTTGTAGAGCCCCCATGCGGCGAACTTCCCCATGCTCGGAGGATCGAGCTTCGCCGTGTACGTGAGGCGCTCGGCCCGGATCGCCTCGAGGGCGTCGCTGCCGCCGTTCTGGCCTCCGAAGACGAGATCCTGGCGTCCCTGCGCGCGGGCGGCGGCGGCCGCGCCGATCGCGGACGGGTCGTTGTAGCCGATGATGCCGGCGATGTCGGGGTAGTTGGCGAGGATCTCGGTTGCCGCGGTCTCGCCGCCGGCGATGTCGTCGCTCGGGTTCGTCGCGTTCCCGGCGACGGTGAGGCCGAACTGCTCGACCCAGTACCGGGCCCGCTCGACCGAGAAGACGATCGACGGCACCTCGACGATGAAGTCGATCGTGGCGACCGAGGCGCCCGACCCGGCGCGCGCGGCCATCTCCCGCGCTCCCAGATAGGCGGCCTCGTCACGGCGCTGCCAGATCTGGCTGTCGAAGTCGCCGATCTCCTCGGTGCTGTCGAACGTGAGGTCGATGGTGACGACCGGGATCCCTGCGCTCTTCGCCTGCTCGAGGGCGGGCTGGACGGAGCCCGGATCGAGGGCGAACACGAAGATGCCGTCGACCTCCTGCGCGACGATCTGCTGGAACTGGCTCACCTGCGTGTCGACGTCTCCCGCGGCGTCGAGCTCGACGTAGGAGCCGCCGAGCCGCTCGGTCTCGAGCTGCATGGCACGTCCGAGGGTGTCGAGGAACTCGTTGCCTCCGAGCGGGTTCAGGTAGGCGAGCTCGAAGTCGCCGGGCTCGGGCTCGTCATAGCCGACCGGGACGTCGATCTCCAGGCTGTCGGCGAACTCGACGTCCGCCGCCTCGTCGCCTTCGTCGGCGGCCTCCGTCTCCGCCGGGGCGTCCGCCGGGGGAGTCGCCTCGTCGTCGTCCCCGCCGCAGGCCGCGAGGCCGAGCGCGAGCACGAGCGCTGCCAGGACGGTCAAGAGTTTGGCATCGATCCTCATCAATCCTCCTCCTCCGGATACGCCTTTCGTCGAAGCGCGGGGCGTGGATGTCGACGCGTCCGCGGATCGTATGCGCGATCGCTCTTGCATGTCGCACGTAACTCCCCCGTCAGCGGGCGGCCACGGCGACGCAGACCTTGCCGAAGTGGGCGCCGGCCTTGAGGTAGCGAAGCGCCTCGACGGCCTCCTCGAACGGGAACACCCGGTCGACGACGGGCCGGAGCTCCGCGGCCGCCATCGCCCTGTAAATCTCCTCGTAGGTCTCGCGGGGCGCGGCGGACATGCCGTGCAGGCGGGCGTTCTTGACGAGCACGGGAACGATCCCCACGCGGTAGCTCCAGGCCGGCGGCTCGCCCGAGTCGAGCTCGAGCTGGTCGAGGTAGCCGACGCAGCTGACGAGCCCGCCCACGCGCAGACAGTTGAGGGAGCGCGCGAGGTCGCCGGCCGTCTCGACGACGTGGTCGACCCCGAGTCCGTTCGTCAGCTCGAGGACGCGCTCGTCCCAGTCGGGATCCGCCCGGTAGTTGATGCCCGCGAGCGCTCCCAGGGCCCGCGCTCGTTCGAGCTTCTCGTCGGACGCGGACGTGACGAAGACGTCGGCTCCTGCGAGCAGGGCGAACTGGAGCGCGAAGAGCGCGACGCCGCCCGTTCCCTGGACGAGGACGCTCTGCCCGGCCCGGATGCCGCCCCGAACCACGAGCGCCTGCCACGCGGTGGCCGCGGCCGACGTCGCAGCGGCCGCCTCGGCGTCGCTGAGATGGCCGGGCACGCGGACGGCGCCTTCCGCATCGAGGAGCGCGTACTCCTGCAGGAGGCCGTCCCTGTGTCCGCCCAGGTGCGTGAGCCAGCGCTCCCACGTGCGCTCCCCGGCGACCCAGCCCTGGGCGAACGCACCGACGACGCGGTCGCCCGCGACGACGCGGCTCACCTCCTCGCCGACCGCGACGATCTCCCCGGCTCCGTCGGAGACCGGAACGAGGGGGAGGTGCTGGTCGGGGTCGTACTGGTCGTGGATCACCTGCAGGTCGCGCGAGTTGAGCGCCGCGGCGCGCACGCGCACCAGCACCTCGCGCGGGCCCGGCTCCGGCACGGGCCGCTCGACGAGGACGAGCTCGTCGAGGGAGAACCCCTGGAGCTCCCAGGCCCGCACCTACGCTCCTCCTCCTGCCGGCCCGGCGAGCGCCGGCCGGCCGGGAGCTGCGCCGGCGAGGGCCTCCTCGAGCACGGCCGCGGCGGCGAGCGCGACGTGGTCGCGGTACGGGCCGGAGACGACCTGCACCCCGATCGGGAGGTCGCGCTCGGCGCCGGCCGGGACGACGGCGCCGGGGACGCCGCCGATAGCGTGCGCGAACGAGTAGCCGAACTCGCGGTAGTCGGTGAGCTCCCGGTCGTCGCTCGGCCTCCGGCCGTGCAGGGGCGCCGGGCCGGCGGCGACGGGACAGACGACGACGTCGTAGCGGCCGACGAACCGCCGCAGCTCGGCGCGGAGCGCGATCCAGCGCCGCATCAGCGCGAAGAACTCGGCCGCGCTCAGCGCCGAGGGCTCCAGGCCCTCGAGAAGCCGCGCCAGCTGCTGCGTGTGGCGGCCGCCGGCCGCCGCCAGATCTGCGCGCGCCTTCGCACCTCCGTCCGCCGCCATCATCCCGAAGGCGATGTCGACGACGTCGTCCAGCGGGGGCGGCGCCGCCCTCTCCACGTCGGCGCCCGCGTCCGCGAGAGCCTGCGCGGCCCGCTCGACTGCGTCCCGCGTCCCCGGCGTCGGCGGCGCCGCGCCGTCGTCGGCGTAGAAGCCGACCCGCAGGGACGAGACGTCGACGGAGCGACGGTCGCCGATCGGCACGGACGCGACCAGTGGGTCGAGGTCGTCGGGCCCGGCCACGACGGGGAGGAGGAGCGCGAGGTCGTCCACGGAGCGTCCCATCGGCCCGAGGGTGCTCATGTCGAGCATCCCGGTGTCCTTC
>DATHVD010000050.1:0-69034 GCA_035461525.1 Gaiellaceae bacterium | reverse complement strand
GAGTGAGGAAAACCCGGCGGAGAGCCATGTTTTCCACGGCTTCCACAGCCTTGTTGACAATATCCCTCGTCGGAGGGATGTGACCGGATGGGGAAAGGCTAAGACTTCGGGAGGTTTGCTACCAGCACCTGTAGCTGCCTGCGAATGCGGCCATCGCCGCGGCCGCGCCAAGCACGCTCAGCATTCGAGCCTTCCAGTGGAGCATCGGACTCCCTTCGGGTGGGGGGCAGAACGGCAAGGCGATCATATCCCCCTTTTGAGTGACGTTCAAGAGCTTTGACTAGTTTTGACCAGACTCAGCTCGGGCTTGGAAGGACACTGAAGAGATCCAAGCCGGAGCCAATCGCCATCTTCGCGGTCGCTCTTGCTTTGGCGGCCCTCGGCCTAGCGCTGACCTTGATCCTCGCCGGAGGTGCAGTCGCGCCCGCATGGGCGCTGGTCGTCCTAAGTGTCCTCTCGGCGCTAGCTGAGAAACGTCCGGTTCGCGTTAGTCCGAATACCGAGATCACGGTCTCGCTGCTCCCTGTCGTCTTCACGGCAGTCGTCTTCGGTCCGCTGAGCGCGATGGTTGTTGGCGCGGCTGGCCTACTCGTCACCTTCGGTCGACCGCGTATGCGTTGGTTCACCTGGACTGGGTCGGCTGCGCTCAGCGGTGGGCTCGCAGGTGTCGCCGCAGCGAGCGTCCAGCCGGAGGATCCGTCGTTCGGTCACCTCGTAGTCGGAGTGGTCGTGGCAGTCCTCGTCAAGCCAACCGTCGATGTCGGGCTGGGTGCGTTGACAGTCGCGATCCGAGGAAGCGGACGTTTCTTGGACATCATGCTCCTATTTCGCCCGATCCTCGTTAGCACGGTCCCTCTCTATACCCCGATCCTCGTACTGCTCGTCTGGGCCTTCGAGTCGCTCTCGGTTTGGAGTGTCTTCTTGTTCGTTGCCCCTGCCTACGCGGCTCACCGCCTTCATGGCCTGTATCGGGAGCAGAGAGAGACGACCGAGCAACTTCGTGTCGCAAATGAGCGGCTGGAGCGAGCCGGTCTGTCGTTTGCCACGGCGCTCGTGGCTGCTCTCGATGCTCGAGATCAATACACAGCTGGCCATTCAGCTGCAGTGGCAGTCTACGCTCGCGATATCGCGCGCCGGCTCGGGCTGTCCGACGAAGAGCAGCAGCTCGCTCACCTCTGTGGCCTAGTCCATGACATCGGAAAGGTCGGCCTTCCGGTAGGTCTCCTCGAGAAGCCTGGGGCGTTGACCCTTGAGGAGCGTCGGTGCATGCAGGAGCATTCCGTCATAGGCGAGAGAATTCTCGCCAAGGTCGACAACTATGCTGAGATCGCCCGAATTGTTCGTCACCATCACGAGCGAGTTGATGGCAACGGCTACCCCGATGGCATGAGAGGCGAGGAGATCCCGCTCTTGTCACGGATCATTGCTGTGGCCGATGCGTACAACGCGATGACCTCTGGGCGTCCGTATCGAGAGGCCATGCCAAGCCGGGTTGCCCGCTTCCGGCTTGCGCAAGCTGCCGATACCCAGTTCGACACCAAGGTCGTGGTGGCCTTCGAAGCGATTCTTGCAGGCGCCGGCGAAACCTACTTGTCAGGAGTTCGCCCAGACTTCACTGTCGAAGCTCAGCAGCTGCAACCACCGCTGGTTGCATTAGCGGGCGTGGGAGCAGCCTAGATTTCCTCTAGAAGGGCTTGTCCTTGGACAAGGGCCTGAAGGCGATTCTGCGCACCCAGCTTTTCGAGGATGTGCCGAACGTGAACCTTCACGGTGCTAGGGGCGATATGCAGGCGTCGGCCGATATCAACGTTTCCGAGCCCCAGAGCCAATAGTTCAAGCACCTCACGTTCCCTGGGTGTGAGCATCCGAAGGCTAGTGTCCTGCGGGCTTGACCTGACGGTGATTCCAAGGCGTTTGGCAATTCCATAGTCCCGACTCTCAGAGAGCAAGCTTCGTATCACGAGACTCGCCGCCTGATCTTCGATGGCCGCCTCAAGCAGTCGAGGGTACGTACGGTAGCCGAGCACCAACGCATCGAGGCACGACGCTCGCGAGCACTGAAGTACGGTATCGGCCACACAAGACACAAAGCGACGAGATTCATCCATCCCGTCCGCGATCGTCTCAGCTACGAGAGCTTGATAGTAGATCTCAATATCGATTCCCTGGTCACAGGCACGCCGGGCTGTTTCTCGTGCGGCGGTCGTCTGTCCTGCCGCGGCAAGGATAATCGCCAGGGTGGCGAGGTTGATTCCGAGAGCACGCGGAGGAGGATCCACAAGCGCAAGCACTTCGCGCGTGTTAAGTGCCTCGTTCAGCCGTCCTTCGGACGCAAGCAGGCGCGCACGTAATGTCATTCCTTCGACAAAGTAGTAAGGATCCTCGTTTCGGATGGTCGTACGCTCGAATGCGTTCAAAGTGCGATGCGCCCGAGAGAACAGACGGAGACCGGTCTCCGCAGCTGCGTGATTGGTTAGGCAGATGCCCTCCGCGAACTGAAGTCTAAGTTCGGTAGAGATCTTCGAGGCACGCGACGCGAGCTCCCGGCTGGCTGAGTATCGTCCTCCCAGCCGACAGGCGGCCGATGCGGTCGCAAGGAAACTTGAGGCTGCCAGTGGGTCTTCAGAGAACTCGACGGAATCGAGTAGAGCCGAGAATCTCTGCCACGTCCCCGTGATTGATCGGGTCTGTTCAGCCTGACCGTACCGCCCGACGGCGAGTCTGAGGCGCACGTCAAGGTCGTTCGGATAGCGAGCGTCGAGCTCGTTCAGATACTCGTCCATCGCCTCAGGGGCGATCTCAACGGCGGTCATGATGAGGCCCCAGAGGGCTTCTTTGGCATCGATGTCGTCGAGCGCGGCCTGACGGCCGCGTTCGAACATTGCGAATGCACCCTTCTCATTCGACGTGAAGTGCAGTGCGCGGCCGGTGACGTTGCACGCCCACGCGTGGTCGGGGTGGTCGTCCGGGATCCGGGCGACCGTGTCCTCGGCCACGGCTGCCGCGGTGGACATCTCGCCTTTGCGGATCAGCAGCTCGGCGCCGGCGAGGGCCGCGAGCGGCTCCGTCACCGCGGAGCCGCCGCACGCCGCGAGCCACTTCTCCAGCGTCTCGCTCTGGCCCGTCGCCAGGAGGTCTCGCGCGGCGCGTCCGGCGATCCTGGCGGCGTCATCCGCACGGCCGCTCTCGAGGGAGAGCTCGAACGCCTCCTCCCAGCGCCCGCGCTCGCGTGCGTCGTCGACGATCCGCGCGGCCCGGGCGGCGAACTCCGCGGGTTCGGCGGATTCGAGCCGATGACGGAGGAACTGCCGAACGAGCGGATGGAAGCGGAGCTCGCCGGCTCCTCTCTCGTGGACGAGGTTGGCGTCGCGCAGGCGAGCGAGGATCGGTTCCGGATCCGCGAAGCCGAGGACGTCGCGTGCCAGGCGCGGCCCGAAGGAGAGCGGAACCGAGGCCGCGAGCATGAATCGCTGCACGTCGGGCGGCTCCCGCCGGAGGACCTCCTCGGCGAAGTAGCGGAAGAGCGACTCCGAGGCCTTCTCCTCCGGGAACTCGAGGTCGGCCGAGAGCGACGCGAGGCCGATCACCGCCGGCCAGCCGTCCGCCTGGCGGACGAGCGCCCGGACGGCGCGGGACGAGCGCCCCTCGAGCACCTGCCCCGCCTCGGCCGCGGTCATCGCCAGCTGGTCGCGCCCGATCTCCGTTACCTCGCCGTAGAGGAACCGCCGCGCCGTCGCCCAGCCCGGCCGCCGCCTCGACGTCACGAGGAGCCGGATGGGCGCGAGCAGGAGAAGACGGTCGAGGAAGCTCTCGACGGGGGCCGACTCGGCCAGGAGGTGGTAGTCGTCGAGCACAATCACGGCGCCCTGCGGCCACTCCTCGAGATCCTCGGCAAGCATCTCGGCGAGCGGCCGCGCAAGCCGCCCCGGGTCGTCGGCGACGCGCAGGCGCTGCCGGATGCGCTCGCCGGCGCCCGGCAGCACCGGCTGCACCGTGTCGACTAGACCCGCGGAGAACGCGCCGAGGTCGGCGGACGACGGGGTGGGGAGGAACCAGACCGCGTCCTCGCGGCCCTGGAGCCATTCACGGGCGAGCGTCGTCTTCCCATACCCTGCCGGCGCGACCACCAGGAGCGACTGCGCGGTGGCCTCGTCGAGGAGCGCGGTCAGGCGCGGCCGGCGAACGTGGCGCCGGAAGAGGGGTGTCGGGACGACGTCCGGGGTTGCCGTCACGGCTGCGGCTCCCAAGTCGGGGAAGGGAGCCTAACCGCTGGCGCGCGAGGCTTCCAGATGGCGGGAGGAGACGACCCGCACCCGCGGGGGAGCCGCGGGCGCGGGTCGTCCCTCGAGGCTGTCAGCCCGACGCGCGGGAGTTGTCGCGCGCGTCGGGAGCGGCCCCGAGGCTTCGGAGGGGGTCCTCGCCCGTCGCCTCGCGAAAGGCGGCCGGGATCTGCCGTCGCCGGCTCACGCCGAGCTTCGTCCGCAGGACGTCCGAGTGGGCCTTCGCGGTGCGTGGGGAGACGCCGAGTCTGTCGGCGATCTCGACGTTGGAGCACCCCGCTGCGATCAGCCTGACGACCTGCCGCTGCCGCTCGGTGAACCGGATTCCGCTGTGGGCGCTGAGCATGCGGCCATCCTCGCCGCCGCGACCGCCCGCCGCCATTGGCTCGCAGGCCGATCTTTCGCGCTACGCCCTTCGGCGTACGAACGCCGACGAGTGACCGCGCGCGTTGACCTCGTCCGTCTCCTCCGCGCCGAGGGCGCCGATGCGGATGAGGAGCGCGAGCTCGTCGCGTAGGTGGGTCTGCATCATCTCGGGCCCGTCCGTGGCGATCGTGAACGGCACCCCGCCGTCCGCGAACGCGCGCACGGTCTCGCGCAGCTCGTCCTCGTCCGCGAGCGCGCCCGTGAGGAGGTTCGAGCTCGGGCAGATCTCGAGCACCGTCCCGGACTCGCGGAGGAGCTCGATCGTCGCCCCGTCCTTCGCCGCGAGGATGCCGTGGCCGATGCGCTCGGGCCGCAGGTGCTGGACGACCTCGCCGATCTCCTCGATCCCGTGCCGGCCCTCCTCGCCGACGTGGATGGTGACTCCCAGCCCTGCGGCGCGAGCGGTCTCGACGAGCGGCGCCAGGTCGCGGTAGGCGTAGCGGCCGCCGTCCGGCCGTGGCCCTGCGATGTCGACGCCGACGATGCCGCGGTCCGAGTAGCGGATCGCCTTCTCGACGATGACCTCGTTCTGGCCGAACGTGAACGTCCGGTCCATCATCAGGATGAGGCCGGCGCGCACCTTCGGGTACTCGAGCCGCGCACGGTCGAGGCCGCGGGTCGCGGCCATGATGATGTGGTCGAGGTCGCGCTCGCCGCCGCGATTTCGCTTCATGGGGTTGAAGCGCAGCTCGAGCGTCGTGATGTTCTGCGTGCGGTAGGCCCCGCCGATCGCACCGTGCACCGAGCGCTCGACGGCGAGCGGGCTCGACTGGATCAGCTCGGTCCACCTGTAGATCCCGTCCAGCTCGGGGAGGCCCTCGACCCCGCGCGGGTCGACGGTGACGAGGTCGACGAAGTCCCAGTAGTCCTTGACCGGCAGGGTGATGCCCTGCTCGTGCGAGAGGGTCCACATGACCGCCGGGTCGACCGAGCCGCCGAGGTGCGTGTGCAGCTCGGCGAGACCCTGCCGGGCGATGCGTTGGACGTGGCCGAGGGCCTCCGTCACCGCTCGGTCACGGCCCGCGCCAGGGAGCCGTCGGCGACGCGCTCGGGAATGGTCTCCAGCCGCTCCAGCGGCTCGGCGCTGAAGACGAAGCGGACGTGGCGCTCGGCCACCGGGCCGCCCCAGCCGACCATCGCGGTGGCCGCGATCGCGCTCTCCTCGAGGAGGAGGCGGGAGGCCTCCGGGGCGGGGATCCCGAGCGTGGCCGTGTCGAGGAGGAGGGACCAGCCGCCTCCGGGCGAGACGAACGGCCAGTCCGGCAGCCCCGCGAGGATCGCGTCGCGCCGGCGCTCGAGCTCGGCGACGCAGCCGGCGACGTGCCCCTGGTCGCCGCGGAGGACCGCGGCCCCGGCACGGCGCGAGAGCGCGACCGGCATCGTCGTGTTGTAGACGTGCGCCCAGCCCGCATCCTCGACCGTCTCCGCGGGCCCGGCCACCCAGCCGACGCGCCAGCCGATCATCCGGTGCTCCTTCGAGATCGACCCGACGACGATCGTCCGCTCGGCCATGCCCTCGTGGCGGAGCGGGTGGAGGAGCGGCCGGCCGTCGAAGAGCAGGCGCTCCATCGCCGAGTCGTAGATCAGGAAGAGGTCGTGCTCGAGACAGAGGTCGCAGACCGTGCGCCAGTCGTCCTCGTCGAAGGTGCCGCCGGAGGGCATCGACGGGCTCATGAGCAGCATCCCCGCGGCGCGCCCGCCGCCGGCCGCCGACGCGAGTGCGTCCCGATCGAGGCGCCACTCGCCGGCGTCCGCGCGGAACGGGACGAGCGCCGGCGTCCCTCCGGCCAGGTGGATCCGGTTGACGATGCCCGCGTAGGTCGGGTCCGTGACGATGATCTCGTCACCGGGGTCGACCGTGACGAGGAGGGCGTTCAGGAGGCCCTCCATGCCGCCGCACGTGATCACGATCTCCCGCTTGGGGTCGTAGCGCCGGCCGTAGCGCTCCGTCAGGAAGTCGGAGATCGCCGCGCGCAGGTCGTGGTCGCCGGTGAAGGGGAGCCAGCTGTTCGCCTCCGGGGTCGTGAGGCTCTCGGCCGTTACGGGCACGGCCTCGGGCGGGAGGGGCAGGTCCGTGTCGAGGTTCTCCAGGCGCAGGACGGGCCAGCGGGCGCTCGCCTGCACGGGGCGATCGGCGGCCGCCGCGACCCGGTCGATGCCGAAGCCGCGGATCGGTTCGAGCCGCTTCGCCCGCTTGATCACGCCGCGAGTGTAGACGCCGCGGGCGGGTAGGGTTGCGCCATGAAGGTCGGTATCGTCGTGCCGTACTCCTGGTCGTTCTGGGGCGGCGTCCAGGAGCACGCCGACCACCAAGCCCGGGCGCTACGGCGGCTCGGTGTCGACGCGAGGATCATCATGGGCCACGACCCGCCGGGCCGGCTCACGTGGCTCCTCCACCCGAAGCAGGGCCGTCACGACCGGCCCCCCGACTACGTGCTGCCCGTGGGCCGCTCGGTGATCGTGCCGGCCAACGCCTCCCTGCCGAACATCATCCTCAGCCCGCGGGCCATGCTGCACGTGCGCCGGATCTGGGAGGAGCAGCAGTTCGACGTCGTTCACGTGCACGAGCCCTTCGCGCCGATCCTCTCCGTCTTCGCGCTCGTGTCGGCGCCCTGCCCGGTCGTCGCCACCTGCCACTCCGCCGGCGAGCGGCTCGGCTGGTATCCGATCGGGCGCGCCCTCTGGGGCCCTGCCGCCGGGCGGATCGACCGGCGCATCGCCGTCTCGGAGTTCGCGCGCCGCGCCGCGGAGCCCCACGTCGGCGGCCCCTTCGAGATCGTCCCCAACGGCATCGAGCTGCCGGCGGCGTTCGATCCCGGCGGGCGCAACGGCAACGTCGTCTTCATCGGGCGCAACGAGCCGCGCAAGGGCCTGCCCGTGCTCCTCCGCGCCTGGCCGCGGATCCACAGCCGCACCGGCGCCCGTCTCCGCCTCATCGGCGCCGACCCGCTCTCCGTCCGCTGGCTCGCCCGCCGCTCGAGTTTCTCACTTGACGGCGTCGACCTCCTCGGCGCGGTGCACGAGGAGAAGCTGACGGCCGAGCTCGACGCCGCGAGCCTGCTCGTCGCGCCCTCGCTCGGGGGCGAGAGCTTCGGCATGGTGCTCACGCGCGCGTTCGCCTCCGCGACCCCCGTCGTCGCGTCGGACATCGAAGGCTACGCGCAGGTCGCGGGCCCCGAGACCGGGATCCTCGTCCCCCCGGGCGATCCGGACGCGCTCGCAGGCGCCCTGCTCGAGCTGCTCGGGGACGAGGAGCGCCGCCGCCGCCTGGGAGCCGCCGCCCGCAAGGCGGCGGAGCCCTACTCCTGGGACCGGATCGCCGCCCGTCTCCTCGGGATCTACGAAGAGCTCGTCTCCGGCGGCGAGGCGGCTCGGGTCGCGGCCTGATGCGGCCGCGCCTGCCCCGTACCCGCGCGGGCCGGTCGGCGCTCGTCCTCGTCCCCTCGGTCGCGCTCGTCGCGCTCGCAATCTGGCGCGGGCCCGACCTCGGGATCCTCGAGCGCGCCTTCCGCGCCGTCGAGTGGGAGTGGGTCGCCGTCGCCGTCCTCGTCAACCTCTTCTCGGTGATCGTCCGCGCGCAGGCATGGCGGATCGTCCTCAAGGAGGCGCTTCCCCCGCCGTGGCCGAGGCGGCGCTCCGTGTTCTCGGCGTTCTGCATCGGCCTCCTCGCCAACGCGGCGCTCCCCGGCCGCGTGGGGGAGCTCGCGCGCGTCGCCGTGATCCTCCGACATGTGCGCCGCCGAGCCGGGACGTGGGCCATCGTCATGGGGACGGTGTTCGCGCACCGCATGTTCGACGTCGTCGTCGCGGTCGCGCTCGTCCTCTTCACCCTCTACGTGGCGCCGATCCCGGGCTGGGCGATGCCCGTGCTCGGCATCGTCGTCGGCGTCGGCCTCGGCCTCCTGCTGGCCGCCCTCGTCCTCGCCCGCCGCGACCCTCAACCCGTCGGAGAGGAGTACGGAGCCGTGCGGCGGATCCTCCACATGGGCCGGATGGGCCTCACCGTCCTGCGCCGCCCGCTCCCCGCGCTCCGGGCCCTGCTCTTCCAGGTCGTCGGCTGGATGGCGCAGCTGTTCGCCGTCTACGCGACCCTCCTCGCCTTCGGGATCGACGCGTCCATTCCGGCGGCCGCCGTCGTCCTCGTGATCATGAACCTCGTCATGATCCTGCCGGTCTGGCCGGGGAACGTCGGGCTCGTGCAGGCGGCCGTCGCCTTGGCCCTCCTGCCCTTCGGGGTCGGCTACGGCTACGGGATCCTCTTCGGCATCGGCCTCCAGGCGATCGAGGCCTCCGTCGGCCTCGGCCTGGGCCTCGTCTTCCTCGCGCGCGAGGGGTTCACCTTCGCCATGCTCCGCACCATGCCCGAGATGGCGGACATGGAGATCGACGACGACGAGCGCGTCGAGCGGATCGCGTAGCGTCGCAGCTCCGAACGCCCTCAAGGGCGTCCTCACGGCCGCCGAGGCGGCCGGCGCGCTCGTCCGCGGGCTCAGGCGTGCGGGCGTCGAGGCGGAGCCCCTCCCGGTCGCCGACGGCGGGGACGGGACGGCGGAGGCGCTGCACGCTGCGCTCGGAGGGGAGTGGCGCGAGGCCCAGGTCTCCGATCCGCTCGGACGGCGGGTGCAGGCGCGCTTCCTGCTCCTCCCGGACGGGCGGGCGGTCGTCGAGGCCGCGGAGGCGATCGGTCTCGCGCGCCTCGCCGACTCGGAGCGCGACCCCGTGCGGGCGACGAGCCGCGGCCTCGGGGAGCTCGTCCTCGCGGCAGCCGCGGCCGGAGCGCGGGAGCTGGTCGTCGCACTCGGCGGGAGCGCGACGGTGGACGGGGGCGCCGGCCTGCGGGAGGTGCTGCCGGAGCTTCCGCTCCCGACGAGCGCCGCGTTCGACGTCGCGGCGCCCCTGCTCGGCCCGCGGGGCGCGGCGCGGGCGTACGGTCCGCAGAAGGGCGCCTCGCCGGCGCAGGTGGAGGAGCTGGAGCGCCGCCTGGCCGGCATGCCGGAGATCGCCGCCGTGGCCGAGCTCCCGGGCGCCGGGGCCGCAGGCGGCCTGGGCGCGGCGCTCGCAGCCCTCGGGGCGACGCTCGTCCCGGGAGCGGAGCTCGTGCTCCGCGAGGTCGGCTTCCGCGAGCGGATCCGCGACGCCGCTCTCGTCGTCACCGGGGAAGGGATCGTCGACCGCACCTCGGCGGAGGGCAAGGCGACCGCCGCGGTCGTCCGCGCGTGCGCCGAGGAAGGCGTCCGCTGCGCCGTCTTCGGCGGCCTGATCGTAGAGAGCCTTCCCGGCGCCGAGTCGTACGCCCTCTCGGGCGACGCCGGGCGGGCGGTCGAGGACCTCGAAGGCTTGGGCGAGGCGCTCGGCCGCTCGTTGCGCGCCTAGGTGCCCGGTGGCACGCGGCCTTCGATCTCGAGCTCCTCGTCGCGCGCGGCGGTGGCATCCGGATGCGGCTCCTCGCGGCCGTCGAACTCGGGCCCCATCCGCTCGCTCGGGGCTTCAGGTGGTGCCGGCCGATCGCGGCCGAGCAACTTGTCGAGCCAGCCCATGCTTCCTCCTTCCTTCGCGGGTAGCATAGAGCGGATCCGTCAGGCGGCATGCTCGCCGAGGAAGTCGAGCAGGAGGCGGTTGAGCTCCTCCGGCCGCTCGACGCCGGGAAGGTGGGCGGTGTCGAGGACGACCTTGCGGGCGCTTGGGATCCCCGCTTCGAGCTCGTCGCCGATCTCGCGGAAGTCGGCGAAGTCGTGCCTCCCGACGACGACCAGCGTGGGCACGGCGACCTCGCCGAGGCGGCCGGCGGCCGGGGGCGAGGCCCAGCGCACCGGCCCCGGCGCCGGTTCGCGCTCGTACGCTGCGACGGCGACCTCGTACGCCCGCCGCTGCATGCCGGCGAGGCGCTCCCGCACGCCGGGCGGAACCGGAACAGCGTCCCGGCGTGGCCCGTCGAGCCAGGCCCGGAGGCTGAGCTCGACCGCCTCGTCGATCCTCCCGGCGTCGAGCAGCTCGTCCTCGGTCTCGTCGAGGCGGGCGAGCTCGCTGGAGCCCTCGCGGCCCGCGAGCGCCGCCGCGACGAGGACGAGCGCGCTCGTCCGCTTCGGCTCGGTGAGTGCGACGTCGAGGGCGATCTTGCCCCCGAACGAGTTGCCGACGAGCGCGGCGCGCTCGATCTCGAGGCGGTCGAGAAGGGCGCGGACGTCGTCCACGAACGAGAAGGGCCCACCCGGGAGTGGCGAGTCCCCGAATCCGCGCAGGTCGGGGCGGACGACGCGGAAGCGCTCCGCCAGCGGCGCCTGCCCCTCCCAGAGGCGCCGGTCGCCGACGCCGGCGTGGAGGAGCACGACCGCCGGGCCGTCGCCGGCGACGTCGTAGGCGATCTCGGCGCCGTTCAGGCGGACGCTGGGCAGCCTACGAGTCCCGCGACTCGCGGTAGAGCCGCGCCAGCCTCTCCAGGAGCGCCCATGCGACCTTCGGGTGCTCCTCCACGAACGGCCGGAACTCCCAGGGCGTCAGCCCGTAGCAGAGGAGATCCGTGGCGGCCGTGATCGACGCGGAGCGGCGCCCCTCGTCGATGAGCGCGATCTCGCCGAAGTGGTCGCCGGGACCGAGCGTCGCGCGATGCTCGCCGCCGATCGCCACGTCCGCGTTGCCCTCCGCGATGACGAAGAAGCCCGCGCCGCTCGACCCCTCCTTCGTCACCTCCGCGCCCTCGGGGAAGCGCCGCTCGTGCAGCTGCCGGGCGATCTGCTCGAGGTCGCGGTCGTCCAGCTCGGCGAAGAGCGGGACGGCCCGCAGGACGTCCAGGGGCGCGCTCATGGCGCCCGATCATAGTCGCCGGGCAGGTCCGGGGCGAGCGGCGGCGAAGTCTTTCTCTCGTGCGGACGCAGGCGGCTCTCTACCGAGAGATCGACCTCGAGCTCTCGTGGTCCGAGGCCGAGCTGCCCGAGCGCGAGCGCACGAAGCACGTCCACCGGCTCCATCCCTACCTCGGCAAGTACGTCCCGCAGCTCGTCGAGGTCTTCCTCGGCCGCTACGCGCGCCCGGGCCAGCTGGTCTGGGATCCGTTCGCGGGCTCCGGCACGACGCTCGTGGAGGCGAACGCGTTCGGCGCCCGCGCCGCCGGCTGCGACGTCTCCGCCTTCAACTGCCTGCTCGCGCGCGTGAAGACCGCCGAGTACGAGCGCGAGACGCTCCTCGCCGACGTCGTCGCCCTCGCGCGGAGCGGCGAGGTGCCGGAGCGGGCGGCTCCGTCCACCTACCTCGCCGAGTGGTTCGCCCCGCGAGCGCTCGCCGAGCTGCTCGCATTCCGCGACCGGATCGCCGGCACGGCGTACCCCGACCTTTGGCGCGTCGTCCTCTCGCGTGCCGCTCGCTCGGCCCGGCTCGCCCGCCACGACGACCTCGACTTCCCCGCGGAGCCCGTGCGAAACGAGTACACCTGCCACAAGCACCGGCGCGTGTGCCGTCCCGTTGGGGAGGCGGACAAGTTCCTCCGCCGGTACGTCCGGGACGCGGCCGCCCGCGTGCTCGAGTTCGCCGACGTTCGCCGCTCCTGCGAGGCGACGGTGTCGCACGGAGACGCGCGCCGGCTCGACCCGCCGGGGCCCGTCGACCTCGTGGTCACGTCGCCCCCGTATCCCGGCCTGATCGACTACCACGAGCAGCATGCCTACGCGTTCGACCTGCTCGAGCTCGAGCGCCGCGACGGCGACGAGATCGGCCGCGGGGTGAGCGGCTACTGCGAGGGCGTGTCCGACACCCTCCGCCGCGCGCGAAAGACCCTGCGGCCGGGCGGGAGGATCGTCGTCGTCGTCAACGACCGCCGGGGCCTCTACGACGGCATCCTCGCCGCCGCCGGGCTCCGGCTCGAGGAGCGGCTCACCCGGCACGTCAACCGGCGTACGGGCCGACGCAAGGGCGAGTACTTCGAGGACGTGCTGGTCGCCGTCCCCGCGCGGGGCCGGGTCAGGGCCCGGGCCTGACCGCGTTCGCGCGCCTGGCCAGCTCCTCGACCCTGCCCTCGGCGCCCTCGAGCTTGGCGAGGCAGAGGCGGTAGAGCTCCTCGCCGCGCTCCCAGAGGCGCACCGCCTCCTCCAGGTCGGCCCGGCCGCTCTCGAGCTCGGCGACGATGCGCTCGAGCTCGGCGCGGGCCTGCTCGAACGTCGGCTCCTCGCTCACGGTCTCGTGTCCTCGACGAGGGCGCCGAGGGCGCCCTCGGCGAGCTCGACCTCGATCCGCGTTCCCGGGGAGACGTCGCGGGCGGCGCGAACGATGCCGTCCCCGGCGCGGACGATCGCGTAACCGCGGGCGAGCGTCGAGCGCGGGGAGAGCGTGCGCAGGCGGCCGGCGAGGGCCTCGAGCCCAGCCCGCTTGCGCTCCACCAGCAGCGCGGGCCCGCGGGTGAGCCGGTCGGCGTCGGCCTCGAGCGCGCGGCGCGCGCGCTCGAGAGCGGTCCGCACGTCGCGCTCGAGCGCCGCCCGGAGGCGGTCGAGGCCGGCGCGGAGCTCGCGCTCGTCGGGGACGACGAGACGCGCCGCGGCGGTCGGGGTCGACGCGCGGGCGTCGGCGGCCAGGTCGCAGAGCGGCGTGTCCTGCTCGTGCCCGACGGCGGAGACGACGGGGACGGGGCACGCGGCGAACGCGCGCACGACCCGCTCGTCGCTGAACGGGAGGAGGTCCTGGAAGCTGCCGCCGCCGCGCGAGACGACGACGACGTCCACCTCGGGCGCGGCGCAGAGCTCGGCCAGCGTCGCTGCGATCGCTCCGGCCGCCTGCGGCCCCTGGACGGCGGTCTCCGCGACGAGGACTTGCGCGGCGGGGAAGCGCGCCTGGACGGCCGTGACGAAGTCGCGCTTTGCGGCCGCGTCGCGTCCCGTCAGCAGGCCGATCCTTCGCGGCAGGAGCGGCAGGGGGCGCTTGCGCTCCTGGGCGAAGAGCCCTTCCGCGGCGAGCTTCCGCTTCAGCCCCTCGATGCGGGCGAGGAGGGCGCCGAGCCCGAGCGGCTCGAGGCCGAGGGCCCGCAGCGAGAACGTCCCGCGCGCCGTGTAGAGCTCCGGCCGGCCGAAGACGTGCACGCGGTCGCCGTTCGCGGGCAGGGACGCGAGGGCGTCGAACGTCCCGCGCGGCATCGTCACGGGCAGGCAGGAACCGTCCTCGAGGTCCTTGAGCGTGAAGAAGACGCTCTGCCAGGCGTCCTGACGGCGCAGCTCGGTCACCTCGCCCTCGATCCAGAGCGTGGGCAGGCGTGCGAGCCACGAGGCGACGCCGCGGTTGAAGGTGGCCACCGGGTAGACCTTGCGGTCGCCGTAGAGGATCGGCTCGACCTTCACGGGCCGACTGTAGCGGAGGCCGGAAACCCCGCTTCTACAGCAGGATCTGGGCGGCGATCTCGGGCGAGCAGCCGCGGCGGTCGACGAGGTCGACGGCGGTGTGGAGGTCGGCGCTCGACTGCGCGATCCGCTCGGCCAGCGGCAGCGGGTACCCGGCCTCCATGAGGACGTGCAGGCGCCAACTCTCGACCTTGCCGCGCTCGTCCTGGTCCCGGTTGTCCAGAAGAGTCAACTGATCCACGCCGCGTTCGTTCTCCCTCATGGAGACGTTTCCTCCCTGCATCGGTTTGTGGGGATCGTCAGTCGCGTCGGTCGCGCAGGGTGCGCTCGAGGGCGTCGAGCTTCGCGCCGAGCCGCAGCTCGATCTCTGCCTCGAGGGCGGCGATGCGGTCGTCCGCCGCGGCGAGCGCCTGCTCGAGGCGCTCCGACACGTGCCGGAGCCGGTCGGAGGCGACCTCGTGTTGGGCCTCGGCGGCGCGGGTGACGTCGCGTGTCCGCCGCTCCATCCGGTCGGAGGTCGTGCGCGCGAGCTCGGCGATCCGGTCGGAGACGTCCTTCTCGGCCTGGCGCACGAACTGCTCGACCGAGCGCTCGAGCTGGCGCGACAGGCGCTCGGCGGCCTTCTCGCGGGACTCCTTGATCTGGGCGTCGAAGCGGCGCTCGGCGTCCTCGGACAGTCGCGTCGCCGCCCGCTCGAGCGCCCGCTCGAGCTGGGAGAGCTGCCGGCGCTCCGCTTCCGCGAGCCCCGTGGCGAGCCGGGCGCGGGCGTCGGCCTCCTCGCGCTCGATCTGCTCGCGGAGGCTTCGCTCCCGCGCCCGCAGGCGCTCGCTCACCTCGTGGAGAGCGCGCCGCCGCTCGGCCGCGTGCGCCTCGATCTCCCCCTGCCCCTCCTCCACGAACCCGGTGACGATCCGCTCGAACTCGGAGCGCAGCTGAGCGAGGGCTTCCCTCTGCTCCTCGCTGGCGGCCCCGAGGCGCTCGGTGTCGGCCTCGAGGCGCGCGTCGTAGGCGGCGAGCGCCTCGCGCTGCTGCTGCGCGAGTTGCCCGACCTGCGTCTCGAGCGCGCGCTGGCCGCGCTCGAGGTCGGCGGCCCAGGCGCGCAGCCGGCTCTCGAGCCGCTCCTGGGCGCTTGCCACGGTTCCCGCCAGCTCGACGCGGGCGCGCTCGGCTTGGCGCGCGACCATATCGCGGCGCTCCTCGCCCAGCCGCCGCTCCTGCTCTCCGAGCACGTAGCTCGCGTTCGCGCGCTCCTTGGCGAGAGTGCGCTCGAGCTCGGCCTTGCGCTCCTCCGCGTGCGCGGCCAGCGCGGCGTCGAGACGGGCGCGGGCGCGATCCCCGGCGGCCTCGACGTCGCGGGCGCGGGCGAGCGCGCGGGAGAGGACGACGAGCGCGGCCTGCGCGAGCGCCGCCACGAGGAGCCCGCCGGCGCTGACGAGGAGGAGCTCCTCCTCCGCGGATCCCCGTGCGATCTCGAGCCCCGCGACGACGACCGCGGCCAGGGCGAGCACGCCGAGCGCCACGGCGCTTGCGAGGAGCGCCCGCTCCCGCACCCTGGCGAAGACGACCGCCACTAGCGAGACGGCGACGACGAGGAAGCCGATTGCGAACGCGACCAGGAGCGCGGACGTCATCCCGGAATCCTAGGCACTCGCCGCCCAGGCGTCGGTTCTGCCCCCGTCCGCGGCCGCCCGAAGCTCCCGGAAGCGAACGAGCGCGGCGCGCGCCACGCGCCCGGCGAGGACGTCCGCTCCCGTCCCGACGCCGCTGGCGTTCCACGTCAACACGGCGGCGACGAACGAGCCCTCCTGCCAGAAGACGATCCCGGCGTCGTGACGCGCCTGCCGCAGCCATCCGGCCTTGTGCGTCACCGTCGTCGCGCGGGGGAGGAAGCGGTCGAGCTTCCCCGGGTCGGAGACCCGCGCCAGGATCCAGACGAGGTAGCGCGCGTCGGCCCTGCCGAAGCTCCCGGATGTCCGGGGGAGCGGGCCGAGCCCGCGCGTCGCCAGGTGGACGAAGCGGTGCAGGCGGGCAAGGTCCCAGGCGGTCGTGTGCTTCCCGACGCCGAAGCTCGGCTGCTCGTTCACCCGCAGGGGGATGGGCCGCCCGGCGGCGGCGACGGTGGTCGTCCCGTAGCCGCCGTACAGGTGCGATTCGCGGATCCCGAGCGAGCGGAGGAGCGCGTTGACGGAGGCGGAGCCGCCGCTCGTCGAGCCGCCGATCCGCACGAGCAGCCGGTTCGCCGCCTCGTTGTCGGAATGGACGAGCATCGCCCGGAGCAGGCTGTCCAGCTGCGAGCCGGACGAGGGCCTGCCGCGCTCGCGCCGGAGGGCCTCGACCGCGATCGCCAGCTTGAGCGTCGAGGCGGCCGGGAACTTCGCCCGCGCGTTCCAGGCCGCGCCGCGCCCGGTGCTCAGGTCCTGGACGTAGACCGCGGCCGTGCCCCTGAAGTCGCGGGCGAGAGCCCGCACGCGGCGGGCGAGCTTCCGATCCTCGAGCGAGCGGCCCATCCGCCCCGGCCGGGCCTCGCGCGGGAGGCCGCGCACGTTCGTCACCGTCGCCGCCGCCCGCTCTCCGTCGGCGGCCTCGGCGACGACTCGGATGCGCACGTCGCGCGGAGGCAGGTCGAGCGAGAACGAGAACGGGGAGGCCCCCTGCACTCCTTTCGTGCCCTTCTGGACGCCGTCTACGAGCACGCGCACGCGCACCGGTCCGAATGCGGCGCGGCCCGCGACCCAGCCGAAGGAGGCCTCCCGCGGCTGCGGGGCGACGACGGCCGGCGGCCGCAGGGCCGCGCTTCCCGCCACGAGAGCGGGAGGCAGCTCTGCGTGGAGCGCGAACGGGATCACGACACGCGCATGATGACGAGCGCGAAGGCCAGGGCGACGGAGGCACCGGCGAGCGAGAGGAGCGCGCTCTCCTTCCCGCGCAGGAGGAGGTCGGCCGTGACCGGCTCGGAGGAGCCGTCGGCGCGCTCGACGCTCCCCTCGACCCGTTCGACCCGGCGGCGCACGTCGCGGACGGGCGTCGAGAGCTGCCGCTGCGCCCGGCTGGCGAGGAACGCGTACGCGGCGCCCGCCGCCACGATCCAGTCCAGGCGCTCGGCGGCGGCGAAGTACGCGGTCGCCAGCGGGAAGGCGCCCCACGCGAGGGCGAACCACGTGTCCCCGTGGAAGCGGCCGCCGGCGAGCTCGAGGTTGTAGGCGACGACGATGAATCCCCCGGCGGCGACGAAGAGGCCGAGCCAGGGGCTGGCGACGACGGCGCCGGCGACGCCGATCGCAACCGCGCCGGCGATCGAGAGGGCGGCCAGCGAGACGAGGACGCGCCTGGGGATGCGGGTGCCGAGCGGCCGGCCGTTGAGCTCGTCGAGCGCGTGCGCGCCGATCCCGACCGCGAGGAAGAAGGCGGCCAGGGCCGGAAGCAGGCGGCTCCAGGAGAAGGCGGGCGTCAGCGCCGCCCCCACGGCGACGTAGCTCAGGTGCCAGGCGGTGTAGGGAGGGTGGAGGATCGTGACGTAGTCGCGCCACCCTCCCGGCGCGAGGGCGTAGAAGGCGGGGCGGCGCCCGGCCTCACTCGCCACGCCGCCCCCACATGACGATCCCGCCGCCGAGGCTGAGGAGCCGGGCGCGCACGTCCTCGATCCCGGCCGCCTCCCAGAGAGCGCGCAGGCGCGCGGGCGGCGTCCGCTCCCAGAACCCCCGGATGCTCGGGCCGAGGAAGCTGCCCACGTCGCCCCAGCCGGGCGAGGCCAGGCGGCCCGCCGCCGGGAGGGCGGCGCGGACGTACGCCTCCCACGCGAGCCTGGCCGGCGCCCGCGGAGGCACGGCGAACTCGAGCATGGCGACGCGGGCCCCCGGCCGGACGACCCGCGCGAGCTCCCGCATCGTCGCGCCCGCGTCGTCGACGTAGCGGAGGAGGTACGTGAAGGTGAGCCCGTCGAAGCTCCCGTCCTCGAAGGGAAGCTCCTCGGCACGGCCCTCGCGCAGCTCGACGCTCTCGCCGAGCCCGGCCTCCTCGATGCGCCGGCGTCCCTCCGCGAGCATCTCGGCGCTCTGGTCGACCCCGACGACGCGGCACCGGTAGCGGCGGGCGAGCTCGATCGCGACCGCGCCCGTGCCGGTGGCGACGTCGAGGACGACGTGCACGGGCCGAGCCTCGATTCGCGAGACGAGGAACGTGCGCCAGCGCGGATCCTGGCCGAGGCTGAGCAGGCGCGCGTAGCGGTCGTACGTCCCCGCCAGCGGCGCGAAGAGCTCCTGTGCGGCGCGGTTGCGCTCGGGCACGGGGCTATTGTTGCGGCCGGTGAGCCTCGAGGAGGAGCTGAGCGTGGCCGGAGAGGCCGCGGCCGGGCACGCGGCCGACGGCGAGCAGATCGTGGCCGTGATCCCGGCGGAGCCCGGGACGGGCGCCCGCGTGTACCTCTGTGCGTACGCGCGTGGCGAGGAGCGGACGTGGCTCGCGCTCGACGCGGCGGGGCGACCGGTCGCCGATCGGGTGCTCGTCCGCGACGCGGTCGCGATCGCGACGATGTGCGAGCTGGCCGAGGAGAGCGCCGGCGGCGGCGACGTGGGGGAGCTGCGCGCCCGGCTCGTCGAGCTGCGCCTGACCGAGAGCCCCGAGGGGATCGAAGAGGCCGAGGTAGCGGCGGCCGCGCTCCAGGAGGCGATCCTGCCGCCGCCGCGCGTGGCGAGCGTCGCCTACCTCGACGCGCTCGGGCAGGCGGCCTCCCGGCTGGAGCACGCCCTGGGCGAGGTGGGAGGCTCGCCCTTCGCTGAGGCTCTGAAAGCGGGCGTCACGGCCGCGGACGACCTCGCCGACGACGTCGAGCGCGCCTACAAGCTGCCGCTGGGCTAGACGGACCTGCGTCGGCCGAGGCGGGCCCGGCCGGCGAGGACGAGGAAGACCAGAAAAGCCGGAGCGGCGGCGGCCCAGGCGACGAGGCCGACCGCCTCGAGCCAGAGCGGGGAGTACCCGAGCCCCGCGTCGAGGACGGCCGCGAGGCAGACGACGCCCATGCCGGTCACGGTGACCAGCCAGAGCACCGTCGCGAGACGGCTCCTCAGCGTCATGGCCCGAGTATGTCGCTTCCCTACCGGGAGCGCCCGTCGACTGAGCGCTCGGCGATGCCGTCGCGGTCGACGCGGACGTGGACGACGATCCAGCCCGTGGCGGCGTTCTCGAACCGGCAGCGGTAGTCCCAGTAATCGAGCCAGAGTCGGTCGCAGTGGTAGCTCCCCGGCTTCCCCTCCTTCGTCTCGGCCAGCGCCCGCTCGGTGTCCCGGGCGCCGAGGGCCGGCCCTGCGAGCCCGGCGGCAAGCCCGAAGGCGAGGACGCCGACGAGGGCGACCGCGAGGGCGGCGAGCGCGAAGCGAAGCGACCGTGACACGCCCTCCAGGGTAGAAGAGCAGGAGGGTCTAGAGCGCGCCGCCGGCTGCAGGCGGGGCGGAGGGGTCGGCCCCCTGGTCGCCGACCGTCTCGCGGGCGAGGTACTCCTCGGCGAGGAGGATGCTCGAGTCGACCGCGCGCGTGACGACGGCGAGGAGATCGGACATGCTCGAGACCTCCTCCCGCTGCTCCTTCAGGAACCAGTCCATGAACTGGGCGCCGACGAGGTCGTTCTCCTCGCGGGCGAGCTGGGCGAGGCGGACGATCTGGTCGGTGACGGTTTTCTCCTGCTCGAGCGCGAGCGCGACGGGAGAGATCGGATCCTCGAAATCCGTCTTCGGCCCCGCGACCGCCGGGATGCGCACGGCCAGGTCGGCGTCGAGCAGGTACTGGACGAGCATCATCGCGTGGTTCCGCTCCTCGATTGCCTGGCGGTAGAAGTGCGCGGCGAGCTGCGGCAGCGTCTCGGCGTCGTAGTGGACGGCGATGGCGACGTACTGCTGCGAGGCCGCGAACTCGTTGGCGACCTGCTCGTTGAGGGCATCCGCGAAGCGACTGGCGCTCATCCGCGCGTACTCTAAGGGCTGGGAACGAGGAAAGGACGCAGATGGAAGGTGGATTCGGCTTTCCCTTCGGCGGCGACCCGGAGGATCTCATGCGCGGCCTGCGCGAGTTCGCGGAGCGTCAGACCGAAGCCGTGCAGGAATCGCAGCGCGAGCAGTTCGCCACGCTCACCCTGAACACCGCCGTCGAGCTGACGGGGGCCGCGCTGAAGCGGCTCCGGGTGGAGGGCACGCCTGACGAGCAGGCGATCGCGCTCCGCGACGCCATGCGCCTCCTCTTTCCCGAGGCGGTCGCGCTCGTCTCCGCGGCGCGGCAGGGCTTCATGCGCGAGGGCTAGGTGCCGCTCCCGGATCCGGGCGCGCTCGCGGTCTTCGCGGCGGCGGCCGTCGTGCTGCTCGTCGTTCCCGGCCCCGCCGTCCTCTACATCGTCGCGCAGTCGATCGAGCACGGCCGCGGGGCCGGCTTCGTCTCCATGCTCGGCGTGCAGGCCGGGGCGCTCGTGCACGTGGCCGCAGCGGCGCTGGGGCTGTCGGCGCTCCTCGTGCGCTCGGCCACCGCCTTCGACGTCGTGCGCTACGCCGGGGCCGCGTACCTCGTCTTCCTGGGCGTGCGGCGGCTCCTGGCGCGCGAGCGGCCGGACGTGACCGGCGACGAGCCTCCCCCCCGACGGCTCGGCCGGCTCTTCTGGCAGGGGGTCGTCGTCAACGTCCTCAACCCGAAGACGGCGCTCTTCTTCTTCGCCTTCCTGCCCCAGTTCGCGGACGTGTCGAAGGGCTCGGTCGGCGTCCAGATCGCCGTGCTCGGCCTCCTCTTCATCCTCATCGCCGTCGTCAGCGACGGCCTCTACGCGCTCGCGGCGGGCACGGCCTCAGGCTGGCTGCGCGGCAACGCCGGGTTCCTCCGTGCGCAGCGCTGGGTCTCCGGCACGCTGCTGGTCGGCCTGGGCGTGACGGCCGCCCTCTCCGGCGGCGCGCGCCAGAAGTGAGCCTTCCTGTCCGGGGCCACCCCGGACCACCACCCGCTTCGAGCGTAGCGGGAGAAAGCGCAACCGTGGTGCGCGGGTCGTGCCGGATGCCTGCCGAGAACGTGCCGGTTCACGCTCAGCCGATCTCGACCTGACGGGCGAGGCGGTAGAACGTCTCGCGGAAGCCACGCCGGGGCCAGAAGCGGGACGACTCGAGGTTGGGGACGCGCCAGTCCGTGTGCACGGTCGCGTGGCCGGCCTCCCGCGCCCAGGCGAGGGCGTGCTCGGTGAGCGCGACGCCCACGCCCCGGCCGCGCGCCTCCGGCAGCGTGGCGGCGACGGCGAGGTACACGGAGCCGGCCGGGACGGCCATGCTCGGCTCCTCGGGGTAGAGGAGGAGGTGGCCCGCGAGTTCGCGGTCGAGCTCGGCGAGGAACCAGGTCGCGCGGTGCTCGGCCAGCGTCTCCTCCCAGTCGGCGCGGTACTCCGCGGCCGCGGGGATCTCGAAGCCGGTGAAGGTGGGCGAGCCGCGCTGGTGCTCCCAGATCGCCGGCAGGAGCTCGGCCGCCGCGTCCAGGTCGGCGGGCGTGCCCAGCCGGATCGTCACGCCCGCCGGCAACGGCTGCGGCTCGCCGCCGCTCTCCCGCAGCGCGTAGGCCTGCATGTGCCCGAAGCCCAGGCGGAGCCAGGGGTCGACGAGCTCCGGGAGCGCGGGCGTCAGCACGATGTGGAGCTTCGCGCCCTCGCCGACCCAGCGCTCGGCGGCGACCGCGTAGAGATCGCGCACGAGCTCGGGCTCGCGCACCGCCCAGCCGCCGTGGGCCACCCAGGTGTGGCGTCCCCAGGAGCGGTCGTCCCGGACCGTTCCCACGAGGTAGCCGGCGACGTCACCGCCGTCCACTGCCGCCGCCCCGCTCGTCCCCGCGGCCTCAACCTCGGCGCGCGCGGCCTCGAGCTCCGGCAGGAGGGGCTCCGCCGCCCGGTGGCGCTCGTGCCGCGCGGCGAGCAGCGTTGCCGCCGCGGCGACGTGGTCGCCCCCGAACGTCACGATCTCCACCAGGTCAGCCTTCGGAGGAGGCCTCGGCGGACGCGCGCTCCTGCAGCTCCAGGACGACCGCGGGATCGGCCAGCGTCGTCATGTCGCCGAGAGCGCGGTTCTCCGAGACGTCCTTGAGGAGGCGGCGCATGATCTTGCCCGAGCGGGTCTTCGGCAGCTCGGGCGTGAAGACGATGTTGGCGGGGCGCGCGATCTTGCCGATCTTCTCGGCCACGTGCTCCCGCAGCTCGACCATCATCTCCGGCGAGCCGCCCTCGTGCCCCTTGAGGCTGACGAACGCGACGATCGCCTGCCCGGTCGTCTCGTCGCGGCGCCCGCAGACGGCCGCCTCCGCCACCCGCGGGTGGTCGACGAGCGCGCTCTCCACCTCGATCGTCGAGATGCGGTGACCGGAGACGTTCATGACGTCGTCGACGCGGCCCATGAGCCAGAAGTCGCCGTCCTCGTCCACGCGCGCCCCGTCGCCCGCGAAGTACATGCCGGGGAAGCGGCTCCAGTACGTCTCGACGAAGCGCTCGTGATCCTTGTGGATGCCGCGCAGCATGGCCGGCCAGGGTCGGCGTAGGACGAGGTAGCCGCCTCCGCCCGGGCCGACCTCCTCGCCCTTGTCGTTGACGACGGCGGCGTCGACGCCGGGGAACGGCTTCGTGGCCGACCCGGGCTTCGTCGTCGTCACTCCGGGGAGCGGCGTGATCAGGATCATCCCCGTCTCGGTCTGCCACCAGGTGTCCACGACCGGCGTGCGGTCGGCGCCGATGTGCTCCCGGTACCAGACCCACGCCTCGGGGTTGATCGGCTCGCCGACCGAGCCGAGGAGGCGGAGGGAGGAGAGGTCGCGCTTGGCCGCGTGCTCCGGGCCCCACTTCATGTGCGCCCGGATCGCCGTCGGAGCGGTGTAGAGGATGTCGACCCCGTAGCGCTCCACGATCGCCCACCAGCGGTCGCGGTCGGGGTAGTCGGGGACGCCCTCGTAGAGGACGCCGGTCGTCCCGTTGCAGAGAGGCCCGTAGACGATGTAGCTGTGGCCCGTGACCCAGCCGATGTCGGCCGCGCACCAGTACACCGAGTCGGGCTTCACGTCGAAGATGTAGCGGTGCGTCGTCGCCACGCCGACGAGGTAGCCGCCGGTCGTGTGCACGATCCCCTTCGGCTTCGCGGTCGTGCCGCTCGTGTAGAGGAGGTAGAGGAGGTCCTCAGAGTCCATCGGCTCGCACGGGCACGAGGCCGGGTCGTCGCTCGCGCCCTGCACGAGCTCGTGGGCCCAGACGTCGCGCCCCTCGCGCCAGTCCACCTCGTCGCCGACCCGGCGCCACACGACCGACGCTCGCACGCCGGGCGAGCGGTCGAGGGCCTCGTCGGCGTTCCGCTTCAGCGGCACCTCGGCGCCCTTGCGCCAGCCCGCGTCCTGCGTGATCAGGACCTCGCACTCCATGTCGTTGAGCCGATCCGCGAGCGCATCTGCGCTGAAGCCGCCGAAGACGACGGTGTGGGGCGCGCCCAGGCGCGCGCAGGCGAGCATCGCAACGGGCAGCTCCGGGATCATCCCCATGTAGATGCCGACCGGCGTGCCCTTGCCGACGCCGAGCTCCTTGAGGCCGTTGGCGAAGCGGACGACGTCGCGCTGGAGGTCGGCGAACGTGATCGTGCGGCGCTCGTCCTCGGGCTCGCCCTCCCAGTGGTAGGCGACCTTGTCGCCGCGCCCCGCGCCCACGTGGCGGTCGACGCAGTTGAAGCAGACGTTGAGCTTCCCGCCCACGTACCACTTCGCGTAGGGCAGCTCCCACTCGTAGAGCGCCGTGAAGGGCTCGAACCACGTCACGCGCTCGCGGCCCTCGGTCTCCCAGAGCTCGTCGAAGTTCCGCTCGTAGATCTCGGGCCCCGCGTTCGCCTGCGCCGAGAACTCCGGCGGCGGCGGGTAGCGGCGCTCCTCGAGCAGGAGCGCGACGATGGCGTGATCGGGGTCGCTCACAGCGAGTCCACGGGGAAGACGGGCCAGAGGAGGACGGCGGCGACCCCGCCGACGACCAGCCCGATCGCGGCCGACTTGAAGGCGGGATCGTGGGCGTTCCGCGCGACCATCGAGCCCAGGCCGACGGCGACCGCGACGACGACCACGGGCGCCGCCGGACCCACGTCGAAGGCGAGGACCGCGGCGACGCAGACCGAGACGGCGAACAGCGCCCCGACGAAGACGCCGAGGGCGACCTGCTCGAGCGTGACGCGCCCGCGCCGCTCCTCGGGCGGAGGGCCCCCGTTCGGAGCGGGGACATCGTACGGACCGGGCTCGTCCATCCACGGCATTCTGCGGAGTGGGACGCCGCGGCGCAAGGCGGGAGGCGGGCACTACAATCGAGCGGCCTTGGCTCTGTTCGACCGCGCGCTCGTCCGGGTGCTGCCGGCCGTCCCGCGGCCCGTCGTGCGGCGGCTCTCGAGCCGCTACATCGCCGGCTCCGAGCTCGCCGACGCCCTCGCCGTCGTCCGCGAGCTCAACGACGCCGGCAAGCTGGCGACGCTCGACGTGCTCGGCGAGGAGACCGCGACCCCGGAGGAGGCGCTCGCCATCCGCTCCGCCTACGAGGAGGCCATCGCCGAGATCGAGGCGCAGGGGCTCGACGCGAACGTGAGCGTCAAGCTGACGGGCCTCGGCCTCGAGGTCGATCCCGCGCTCTGCGCCGAGAACGTGCGCGTCCTCGTTCGCGCCGCCGCCGGGCAGGGGCGCTTCGTCCGCATCGACATGGAGGACTCGTCGACGACGACGGCCACGCTCGACCTCTACCGCGAGCTGCGCGCGGAGGGCCACGAGAACGTCGGCGTCGTCCTCCAGGCGATGCTCCGGCGGACGATGGACGACGTGCACGAGCTCCTGCCGCTCCGCCCCAACGTCCGCGTCTGCAAGGGGATCTACCTGGAGCCGCCCGCGCTCGCCTACCAGGGCGCCGACACGGTGCGCTTCAACTTCGTCGAGGCGGTGGCCGCGCTCCTGGACGGGGGCTGCAAGACGGCGATCGCCACGCACGACGACTGGGTGATCGCCGAGTCGCTTGCCCTCATCGCCGAGCGCGGCCTCGGGCCGGAGCGCTACGAGTTCCAGATGCTCCTCGGGGTCCGCGAGGAGCTCGCCGACGAGCTCGTCCGCGAGGGCCACACGGTGCGGATCTACGTCCCCTACGGGCGCCGGTGGTACGAGTACTCGCTGCGGCGCCTGCAGGAGAACCCGAAGATGGCGGGCCAGGTCGCCCTCGCCGCGCTGCGCCGCCTGCGCCCGTGACCTCCTGGCGCTTCGTCTCCCTCGCCGGCTTCTTCGTGACGGCGCTCGTCGTCTCGAACATCATCGCCGTCAAGCTCGCCGAGGTCGGGGGGCGCGTGTTCGACGCGGGCAACGTCCTCTTCCCGCTCGCCTACGTCCTCGGGGACGTGCTCACGGAGGTCTACGGCTTCCGCGCCGCCCGGCGCGTGATCCTGCTCGGCTTCGCCTGCAACCTCCTGGCCGTCGGGGCGATCCAGCTCGCCCTGCGGCTGCCGGCGGCGGACTTCTGGGCCGAGAACGAGGCGGCGTACGAGGCGGTGCTCGGGACGACGTGGCGGATCTTCCTCGCCTCCCTGTGCGCCTACCTTGTCGGCGAGCTCGCGAACGCATACGTGCTCTCGCGGATGAAGGTGGCGACGCAGGGGCGCTTCCTCTGGGTGCGGACGATCGGTTCCTCGATCGTCGGGCAGGGCCTCGACACGGCGATCTTCGTCACGATCGCCTTCGCGGGCACGGCGCCGCTCGCCGAGACGATCCTGACCACCTGGGCGATCAAGGTCGCCTGGGAGGCGGCGGCGACGCCGTTCACGTACCTCCTTGCGAACGGGCTGAAGCGGAGCGAGGGGATCGACGTCTTCGACGTGCGCGGACCTGCGGAGGCTCGGCCCTGAGGGCGCTCGTGACCGGGGCGACCGGCTTCCTCGGCGGGGGGCTCGCGGAGCGGCTCCACGAGCGCGCGGCGACGCCGTTCGCCCGCTCGTCCTCCCGCGCCACCCTACGGGTAGCGGCGTCTGAAGAGGACGTAGGCGAGGCCGCCGACGGGGATCGGCAGCCAGAAGGAGACGAGGCGGTAGGCGAGCGTCGTGACGACGGCGGCGCTCGCGCCGACGCCGGCGAGGGCGAGCATGGCGGTGAGGCCCGCCTCCACGAACCCCAGCCCGCCGGGTGTGAACGGAACCATGCCGAGGAACGAGGCGGCGACGTAGGCGAGGAGGACGAGGGACGGGTTCGGCTCGGCGCCCACGGCGCGCAGGCAGGCGAGGAGCGCGAGGTAGTCCAGGATCCACTTGCCGCCCGCTGCGAGGACGGCGGTCTCCCAGCGCGCGCCGAAGGCGCGGCGCAGGCCGTCTCGCTCGGCGAGCAGCCGGTCGCCGACGCCGCGCACCGGCCGGCGGCGGCGGAGCGAGCGGTTCAGGAGCCGTTCGATCCCGCCGCCCGTGAGGGTCAGGGGCCAGTCCCAGACGAAGGCGACGATCCCGCCCGCGAGCATGAGGCCGAAGACTCCCGCCCCGAGGTAGGCGGCCTGCGCGAGGCCCGGCGCCACCGGTGTCCCGGCGATGATGGCGGGAAGGCTCAGGAGCGGCAGCGCGAGGACGGTGGCGAAGAGGATCGCCGAGACGGAGGTCACCGCAGAGGCGACCCGGCCCCCGGGCACGCCGGCCCGGACGAGCATGCGGTACTGGAGCGCCCCGGCCGCGGCGAGCCCGCCGGGGATCACCCGCCCGAGCGCGTTGCCGGCGAGCTGCGAGGTGGCGACGGGAAACCAGCGCCGCGTCCCCAGCGCCACGCGCTGCAGCTCCCAGACGCAGACGAAGCTGAGGATCTCGAAGCCGAGCGCGACCGCGAGCCACTCCGGCGCCAGGTCGACGAGCGCGTCCCATGAGGTCAGGACCTCGACGATGCTCGGAAAGAGCAGGTAGAGCGAGACGCCGGTGACGGCCAGGAGGGCGCCGCGGAGCGCGAGCCGTCGCGCGCGGCGGGGCTCCCGCTTCTCGACGGGCTCCGAGGTCACGCGGAGAGCGTACGTCCCGGGGCGGCGGCGAAGGTCCGCCGCCCCGGAAGGGCCGTCACGCGGCGCGGAGCTCCTTCTTCAGGCTCCGAAGCCGGAACGCCATCAGGATCTCGGTGAAGCCGCGCAGGAGGGCAAGTGAGGCCACCCAGATGACGAGCAGCAGCGCACTCCCGCGGAAGTAGCCGGCCGCCCAGAAGGCGAGCAGGACCTGGACGATGCCGAGGATGAGCAGGAGCCACTGCAGCCGCTCCTCGGCGACGAGCGCGACGACGATGTCGAAGATCCCCTTGAAGAGCAGCACCCAGGCGACGAGCGACGCCAGAGCGACGAACGTCCCCGCGGGCCTGAAGAACGCGACGACGCCGGCCGCGACGAAGATGGCGCCGAGAATCCCGTGCGCGATCTTCCAGCCTGTTGTGGAGGCTGTCATGGCGAGGAACTCGTTGACGCCGACCCCGATGGCGACGATCCCGAACAGGACCGCGATCGCGGTCACCGAGCTGAGGTCCAGCCGCAGGACGATGAGCGCGACCCAGAGCCACAGGACGCCGGTGATGAGGAAGAGCCACCAGAAGCGCGACGCGCCTTCGGCGAGCTCGTACTCGTCCAGGGCGACGGTTGACACGACGACCTCCTTGGTCGGGGGGGTTGATGGCAACCAGGTTCTACCAGAGCGCCCGGAAGCCTTCCGCTCAGGCGAGAACCGAGTAGCCCCCATCGACGACGACCGTCTGCCCGCGGATCATCGCGGCGGCGGGCGAGGCCAGGAAGCAGACGAGCTCGGCCACGTCCCGCGGCTCGACGAGGCGGCCCGCGGGCGTCCGCTCCGCGTACCACGCGAGCATCTTCTCCCGCTTGGGGAAGTGCTCGAGCGCGCCTGTCTCGACGAGACCCGCGGAGACGGCGTTGACCCGGAGCTCGCGCTCGGAGAGCTCGACGGCGAGGTAGCGGACGAGCGCCTCGAGCGCGGCCTTCGAGACGCCGACGAGCACGTAGTCCTCGAGGACGCGCATCGAGCCCAGGCTGGAGAGCCCCACGATCGCGCCTCCCGCGGGCATCGCCGGGGCGGCGTGGCGGGCGAGCGTGAAGAGCGCGCGGGCGTTCGCGTTCAGCGTCCAGTCCCAGTGCCGCTCCTCGAGCTCCAGCGCCGGCCGGATGACGCCGGTCGCCGCGTTGTGGACGAGCACGTCCAGCGGGCCGGCCTCCTCGACGAGCGCGGCCGCCTTCTCCGGGTCGCCGATGTTCCCGCGCATGAGCTGTGCCTCCGCGCCGAGCTCCCGGATCGCGCCCGCCGTCTCCTCGGCGGCGCGGTCGTTGCGGAGGTAGCTGATCGCCACCTTCGCTGAACCGCGCTCCGCGAAGAGGAGCGCGATCTCCCTGCCGATGCCGCGCGAGCCGCCCGTCACGAGGACGGACTTGCCGGCGAAGGGCGTCATCCGCCGGCGGGCGGCCGGTGGGGGTCCGAGGCGGGCGCGTGGCTCGGGATCTCGCCCCAGCCGGGCCGCGTCGCGGCCTCGAGCGGCCCCTCCTCGGCCTTCGACGTCGCGTAGGCCAGCCGCTCCAGGAGCCGGATCTTCTCCTCGCCGTGGCGTCGCACCGGATTGTCCTCGGGCAGGGCGCGCAGGAGCGCGCGGACGCGGGCCCGGATCTGCATGGCGAAGTGGGGCGTCGCCGGGCCGACGAGCTCGTCGACGTCGTCGATCGTCGGCTCGAGGCGCGCGTCGGGCGGCGTGTCGGCGGCCGGCATCGGCTGGAGCTCGGTCGGCTCGGTCATGGCCGCGACTCTACCGCCTCGGCGTGCCTCAGTCGCGCGAGTCGGAAGTAGCCTTCCCGGCCGATGCGCCACCGCATCCCCGCCGACGTCCTCCTCTTCGTCACGGTGCTCTGCTGGAGCTTCAACTTCACCGTGGTGAAGTACGCGCTCACCAACGGGTGGGAGCCGCTCTCCTACTCGTCGCTTCGCTTCGCGATCGGGGCGGTGCTCTTCTCCGCCTTCACGTACGCGCACGAGGGGACGCTGCGGGTCGGACGGGCCGACGTTCGCCTGATGGTCGCCGCCGCCGCGCTCGGCATCTGGCTCAACCAGCTCACCTTCGCGTACGCGGTCAAGCTGACCACGGCGGCGACGGTGGCGCTCATGTTCGGGACGTTGCCGATCTTCGTCGCGCTCGTCGCGAGCGCCTACCGGGTCGAGCGCCTGCGCCTCCGTCACTGGCTCGCGACGGTCGTCTCCTTCGCGGGCGTCGGGCTCGTCGCGGCGGGGTCGGCCGGCGGCCTGAGCGGCGACCTCGGCGGCATCCTCCTCGGCCTCGCCGCGTCGGCGACGTGGGCCGCGTACTCGGTGGCCATGGCGCCGCTCATGCGCCGCTACTCGCCCTACCGGATCAGCGCCTTCATGCTCCTCGTGGGCTCGGTGCCGCTGCTCGTCTCCTCGGCAGCCCAGCTCATCTCCCAGGACTGGGACGCGCTCGGCGCCCTCGCCTGGGCGGCCTTCCTCTACAGCCTCTTCTTCAGCCTGGTGTTCACGAACATCTGGTGGTTCACCGCCATCGACCGGGTGGGCGCCGCGCGGGCCTCGCTCTACGCGAACCTGAACCCGTTCCTGGGCGCGTTCTTCGCGCTCGTCGTCCTCTCCGAGGAGATGGGCGCGCTCCAGGTGGCGGGCGGGATCGTCATCGGCGCCGGCATCGTCCTGGCCCGGCAGCGGCGACCGCCTGCGCCGTCGCCCGACTAGAATCGCTTCGGATGAGCCAGGACTTCATGCCCCTGGTGGGGTGGGACCACGTCGAGCTCTGGGTGGGCAACGCCAAGCAGGCCGCGTACTACTACGAGCACGCGTTCGGCTTCCAGCCCGTCGCCTACGCGGGCCCGGAGACCAGCGTCCGCGACCGCGCGTCGTACGTGCTCGAGCAGGGCGACGTCCGCTTCGTCGTCACGAGCGCGCTCCGGCCCGACCACGACGTCGCCCGCTTCGCGCACGTGCACGGGGACGGCGTCAAGGACGTCGCCTTCCGCGTCACGGACGCCACCGGCGCCTACCGGCAGGCGCTGCAGCGCGGCGCGCGCGGCGTGGACGAGCCGCGCTGGGTCGAGGACGAGCACGGGCGCGTCGAGCTCGCGTCCATCGGCACGTACGGCGAGACCGTGCATTCCTTCGTCAACCGGGAGGAGTACGAAGGGATCTACGCGCCCGGCTACCGGGCGCTCGAGAGCGGCAACGGCCAGGCGGAGCTCGGCGTGGGGCTCAAGCTCGTCGACCACGTCGTCGGCAACGTCGAGCTCGGCCGCATGGAGCACTGGGTCTCGTTCTACGAGCGCTGCCTCGGCTTCAAGGAGATGATCCACTTCTCCGACGAGGCGATCCACACGGAGTACTCCGCGCTCATGAGCAAGGTCATGACGGGCGGCGGAGGCCGCTTCAAGCTTCCCATCAACGAGCCGGCCGAGGGAAAGCGCAAGAGCCAGATCGAGGAGTACCTCGAGTTCCACGGCGGGCCGGGCGTGCAGCACATCGCTCTTGCCACGGACGACATCGTCGCGACCGTGGACGCCCTGCGCGCACGCGGCGTCCGCTTCCTGGAGACACCCGACGCCTACTACGACGACGTCGCCGACCGCGTCGGCGAGATCGGCGAGGAGTGGAGCGACCTGCGCCGCCTGAAGATCCTGGCCGACCGCGACGACGAGGGCTACCTCCTCCAGATCTTCACGAAGACCACCCAGGACCGGCCGACGCTCTTCTTCGAGGTGATCGAGCGCCACGGCGCCGTCGGCTTCGGCGAGGGCAACTTCAAGGCGCTGTTCGAGGCGATCGAGCGCGAGCAGGCGCTGCGCGGCAATCTCTAGAGAGCGTGACTACACTGCGGGCGCACGAGCGAGTCTTCCGGCGTCCACTGCGTCTCCCCGACCGTTCGAGCACGTGGGAAGGGAGGTGTTGACATGGCTACCGGAACCGTGAAGTGGTTCAACGACGCGAAGGGCTACGGCTTCATCGCGCCCGACGAGGGCGAGAAGGATCTCTTCGTCCACTTCTCCAACATCGCCGGCGAGGGCTTCAAGACGCTCACCGAGGGCGCGCGCGTGGAGTACGAGGCCGGCGAGGGCACGAAGGGCCCCGAGGCGACCAACGTCGTCCGGATCGAAGGCTGAGCTTCTGAGGCTCTGCACGTTCGAGACGGGGGAGGGACGCGCTCCCGGGCGCATCGAGGGGGATCGGGTCGTCGAGTTCGGCGCCCCCTCGCTCGCCGCCTGGCTGGCGTCGGGAGGCGACGAGGTGGCCGAGCACGCGCTCGGCGCCGTGCGGCTCCTCGCGCCCGTGCCCCACCCGCCCTCGGTGCGCGACTTCTACGCCTTCGAGGCGCACGTGCGGGCCGCGCGCGCCCGCCGCGGCCTCGAGGTGCCGCCCGAGTGGTACCGGATCGCGGCGTTCTACTTCTCCAACCCGGCGTCCGTCTACGGGCCCGAGGACGAGATCCCGTTCCCGGCCGAGAGCGCCGAGTGGGACTACGAGCTCGAGGCGGCGGCGGTCGTCGGCGCCGGCGGGCAGATCGCCGGGCTCACAGTCCTGAACGACTGGTCGGCACGCGATCTGCAGCGTGAGGAGATGGCGATAGGGCTCGGGCCGGCCAAGGGCAAGGACTTCGCCACGAGCCTCGGGCCCGTGCTCGTGACGCTCGACGAGTTCGGCGATCTGCGCCTGGAGATGGTGGCGCGGGTGAACGGGGAGGAGCGCTCGCGCGGCTCGCTCGCGGACATGCGCTGGTCGTGGGACGAGCTCGTCGCGCACGCAGCCCGGGGGACGCGAGGCCTTCGGGCCGGCGACGTCCTCGGCTCGGGCACGGTCGGCGGCGGTTGCATCCTCGAGCACGGCGACGGCCGCTGGCTGCGCCCCGGTGACGTCGTCGAGCTCGAGATCGAGGGGATCGGGGTGCTCCGGAACAGGGTCGGTGACAACGTCCCGAAATCCGGCACGGTCTCGTAGCGCTTCCGGCACGATCCGCGCGCCACGCGCGCGGATTTCCTCGTTACGCTCATAGCGGGTGGTGGTCCGGGGTGGCCCCAGACGGGCAGGTTGCGGAGCGGGGCGCGCGGCCACACGGCCGGCCCGGCTCGAAACGCGGCCGATATCCTTGGGCGCATGCCCACGTACCAGCGGCTCGGCCGCCTCCCGCGCAAGCGTCACGTCCAGTTCCGCGAGAACGGCACGCTCCTGACCGAGGAGGTGATGGGGCTCGAGGGGTTCGACGGGAACGAGTCGATCCTCTACCACCTCCACTCCCCCTGCCGCGTCAAGGAGGTCCGCGCCTTCGAGCCGATCGAGCGTGAGGAGTGGGTGCCCGAGGGGCACGCCCACCGCCACTTCCGCACGCACGACGTGCCGGCGGGCGGTGACGCGATCCACGGTCGCAGGCTGCTGATGTGGAACGACGACGTCGAGATCGCGCTCGCCCGGCCGACCGAGGCGATGGACTTCTTCTACAGAAACGGCGAGGGCGACGAGGTCGTCTTCGTCCACGAGGGCACGGGCACGCTCGAGACGATCTTCGGCGACCTCCCGTACCGCGAGGGCGACTACGTCGTCATCCCTCGCGGCACGACCTACCGGTTCGCGCCGGACAGTGAGCAGCGCCACCTCGTCTTCACCTCGCCGGGGCTGATCGAGATCCCGCGCCGCTACCGCAACGAGTACGGGCAGCTCCTCGAGCATGCGCCCTACTACCACCGCGACCTGCACGCGCCCGTCGAGCTCAGGACCCACACGGACCGCGACGAGCACCTCGTGCTCGTGCGCGTCAAGGACGGCTATCAGACGTACGTCGTCGACTATCACCCCTTCGACGTCGTCGGCTGGGACGGCTACGTCTATCCGTGGACGTTCAACATCAACGACTTCGAGCCGATCACCGGCCGGATCCACATGCCGCCCCCGTCGCACCAGACCTTCCAGGGGCGCAACTTCGTCATCTGCTCCTTCTGCCCGCGCAAGCTCGACTTCGACCCCGACGCGATCCCGATCCCGTACCACCACTCCAACCTGAACAGCGAGGAGATGCTCTATTACGTGGACGGCAACTTCTCGTCGCGCAAGGGCATCGAGATCGGCTCCGTCACGCTGCACCCGTCGGGTATCCCACACGGGCCGCAGCCCGGCCTCGCGGAGAAGTCGATCGGCATGACCGAGACGCACGAGCTCGCGGTCATGTGCGACACGTTCCACCCGCTCCGCCTGACGGCCTTCGCGCGCGAGCTCGACGACCCCGGGTACGCGTACTCGTGGTACGAGGCGCCCGAGGCGGCGCGCGAGGCGCGGACGGCCGACGAGGACCCGGCCGGGGTCACCAGTCACTTTTGAGCGAGCGCACGCTCGTCGTCGACTTCGACGGCACCGTCACGAAGCAGGACCTGCTCGACACGATCGCGTCGAGCTTCGGCGACCCCGACGTCTACCGGGAGGTGGACGAGGGTCTCGACGGCGGCCGGCTCCCGCTCCGCGAGGTGATCACCCGCGAGTTCCTCCCGGTCACCGCGCCGCTCGAGGACGTAGTCCGCTGGGAGCTCGAGAACGTCGAGATACGGGACGGCTTCCGCGAGCTCGTCGCGCTCGCGGCCGAGCGCGGGTGGCGCTTTCTCATCGTCTCGAGCGGCTTCCACGAGCTGATCGAGCCGATCCTCGAGCGGGAGGGCGTCGAGGTCGAGCTGCACGCCAACCGCGTCGAGCCCCGGCCCGACGGCTGGCGGGTCGACTGGCGCTACGACGAGGACTGCGACGTGTGCGGGGAGTCGTGCAAGCGCTCGGTCGTCGCCAGGCTCGTGGACGGCGGCGAGGTCGTCTACGTCGGCGACGGCTACTCCGACCGGTGCGCCGCCGAGGCCTCCGACCGGGTGTTCGCGACGCGCGGGCTCGCGCGCTACCTGGCCGGGCGCGGCGTCCCCTTCGAGCCGTTCGACGACTTTCACGAGATCGCCGAGAGCCTGCTTGCGTCGGGTTCGCCGGCGGGCCGTTCGGGGTAGGCCGTGCGCATGGACTGGAAGACCATCGGAAACGCGGGCGCCACGCCCGGGTGGCGCGGACGCCTCGCGGACACGGCCGGCCGGAAGGCCTCGCAGTCGCGGTTCCCGCTGAGCGGCGACCAGGCGCGCGCGCTCGTCGGCGTCGCGTTCCTCGCCCTTACGGTTGTCTACCTCGGCCAGGTCGGCCGCCGCCTCTCCCGCGCATAGTCGTCGAGCTCCCCGACCCGTTCGACTTCGGGCTCTCGACCGAGCGCTACCGCGTCTTCGGCCCGGATCTCGCCAACCTCTGGGACGGGGAAGGGCTGCGGCGCGTCCTCGCCGGGACCGCCGTCCGGATCGTGCCGGCGCCGGGCGGCGTTCGCGTCGACCCGCCCGACCCCGCGCTGGCGGAGCCGGTCCGGCGCTTCCTCGGCGCCGCCTTCGACCTCGACGCCCTTGCGGCCTTCGCCGCCGCCGAGCCCGTCCTCGCCCGTCTCGTCCAGGCGCTCCGCGGCTTCCGTCCGCCGCTCGTCCCCGACCCGTTCGAGAGCCTCGTGACGTCGATCACCGCGCAGCAGATCTCCCTGCGCGCCGCGTTCTCGATCCGCAACCGCTTCATCGAGGCCCTCGGCGAGCCGCACGACGGCGTCTGGGCGTTCCCCGCGCGTGAGCGTGTCGCCGCCGCCTCGCCGGAGGAGGTGGCCGCGGTCGGGCTGACCCGTCGGAAGGCGGCTTCGGTCGTGGCGATCGCGCGCGCCGACCTCGACCTGGACGCGCTCGCGCCCCTCCCCGACGACGAGGCGAAGGCCGTGCTCGTGGAGCTGCCCGGGATCGGCGAGTGGACGGCGGAGTGGTTCCTCGCCCGCCACCTCGGCCGCCCGGACGTGTGGCCCGCCGGCGACCTCGGCCTGCGCAAGGCCGTCCTCCACTTCTACGCCGAGGAGGACACGCGTGCAGCCGGCGACCGCTTCCCGGGACACCGCAACCTGGCGGCGCACTACCTCCTCCTCGGCCATAGGCTGTCGGGCTGATGCCGTACGAGGCCGAGGTCGAAGGCGTTCCCAACGAGGACGTGCTGCGGCGTCTCATCGACGAGGCGAGCTCCGCCGGTGAGGAAACGGTGCGGCTACGGACGACGCACGAGGCCGGCGACGCGTGGATCCGCGCCGGCTTCACCGAGCTCGCGCGTGTGCTCGAGGCGCCGGTGGCGGCGCTCGAGGAGCACCTCGGCGCGCGGCGGGCGCCGTCTCTCGGCTCGATCCACGTGCAGACCGACGACGTCGAGGCCGTCCTGCGGGCCGTGCGCCAGTTCGTGCCCCGGCTACCGGGCGGGTCGCAGGGGAGCGTCGTCCTCGCCCCGCGCGACGGCTGGACATCGGCGTACGACGAGCTCTGCGACCGCGAGCCGGAGATGCTGCGCCGCCTGGCGAGGGAGATTTCCGACCGGATGGGCGCGTTCGTCGTGGCGATAGGCCTCGAGGAGGGCAGGGTCGTGCGCTACATCGCGCTCGAGCGCGGCCGCGTCGTCGACGAGTACCTCTCAGTGCCCGAGTACTACGGGCCGTTGCCGCCGGGCGAGGTGATCGGGCTCGGCGCGAACCCGCGGCTCATGGCGCGTATGACCGGCGCCGACGTCGAGGCCGTGCGGGCGGCGGCGAGGACGGGGCGCAACCCGGAGGAGCTCGAGCCCGCCCCGGAGCTCCTCGCCGAGCTCGGCCGCCTCTTCGGCGTACCGCAGGCGGCTCACGGCTACGCCCAAGCCGTTGCCTTGGAGGGCGCGACCGTGGTGGAGCGGGCGTGAGCCGCCCCGTCGTCCTCCTCCTGCACGCGTTCCCGCTCGACTCGCGCATGTGGGAGGAGCAGCGCCCGGCGCTCGAAGAGGCCGGCTACGCGGTGCTCGCGCCGGACCTCCCCGGCGAGGGGCCCGTGGTCGGGTTCGCCGACTGGGCCCACGGGGTGCTCGGCCTGGTGCGCGGCCCGCTCGTTCCCGTCGGCTGCTCCATGGGCGGCTACCTCGCGCTTGAGCTGTGGCGGCAGGCGCCGGAGCGGATCCCGGGGCTCGCGCTCGTCGACAGCCGGGCGACTCCGGACACGCCCGAGCAGCGCGCGGGGCGGGACGCTGGGATCCTCAGGCTGCGGGAAGAGGGCGTCCAGCCGTTCTGGGCGGGGCTCGCGCCGAAGCTCTTTCCTCCCGGGGCCGACCCGGAGGTCGTCGCGCGGGCCCGGGAGCTCGCCCTCGCTCAGCCTGTGGACGGCCTCGTCGCGTCGCTCGAGACGCTGCGCGACCGGCCGGACTCGCGGCCGACGCTCGCGACGATCGACGTCCCCGTGCTCCTCGTCGTCGGCGAGGAGGACGAGCTGACCCCGCCCGCGGACGCCGAGGCGATGGCGGAGGAGCTCGTCGCCTCCCGGCTCGTGCGCCTCCCCGGCGCCGGTCATCTCACGCCGCTCGAGCGCCCCGCCGAGGTGACGCGGGAGCTGCTCGCGTTCCTGGAGGAGGCGGAGGAGTGACCGGCGACGAGCTTGCCGTCCTGCTCGCGCGCGGCGAGATCGCCCTCGTCGACGTGCGCTCGCGCGCAGAGTACGAGGGGGAGCGCGGCTACCCGTGCGATCCGCGCCAGGGCCACATCCCGGGCGCCGTGCACGTGGACGTCAACGAGCTCTTCGCGGCCGGAGGCAACGCGGAGGCCCTCCGCGCCCTCCTCGCCGGGCGCGGTGTTCCCGGGGACGCTCGCGTCGTCGCCTACTGCCACTCCGGCAGCCGCTCCGAGATGGCGGCCGCGCTCCTCCGCGCCGCCGGTGTCGAGGCCGAGAACTACGCCGGCTCCTGGCACGAGTGGTCCCGCCGACCGGCCTAGTCCCCTGAGGACACGCCCGGTGCCAGGAACCCGACGTGTCCCGGGAGGCCGCGCCGGCGGACCCGAACTACCGTAGAAAGCCGATCGCAGGCCAGAACGGCCGTGTCCGCGGCAGACGTGCCCGGGGTCAGACCCCGGGCGTGTCCGGAACGGACGTGGCGTCCGCGCGGTTCGCCGCTTCGGCGGCCGCGAGGAACCGGCCGCAGAGGTCGCGGCCGAACGCGTTCCAGGCGGCGATTCGCACCTCCGTCTCCGAGCGGAGCCGCTCGACGTCGAGGGCGCCGTCGTCCTCGGGCTTGGACGACTCGATCCAGTCGGCGACGCTCTCCCGCGTCACCTCCGCATGGAACTGGATGCCCCACGCGGACGGACCGAAGCGGAAGGCCTGCAGGCAGCGGTCGTTCCGCGCGAGCGGGACGGCGCCGTCGGGCAGCTCGAAGCGGTACGTGTGCCACTGGAGCGACGAGAACCGCGCCGGGAGCGCGCCAAAAAGCGGGTCGTCGGCGGCCTCGGGTGTGAGCTCGACGTCGAACCAGCCCACCTGCGAGCTCGGCATCCGCCGCACGTGCGCGCCGAGTGCCTTGGCGAGGAGCTGGCCGCCCAGGCAGACGCCCAGCACCGGCACCCCGTCGGCGACGAGCCGCTGCAGCAGGATGCGCTCGTCCCGGAGCCAGCCGTGCCGGTCCTCCTGGTCGACGTGCATGGCGCCGCCGAAGACGAGGACGGCGCCGTAGGACTCGAGCGGTGCGGGTGGCTCGGGCCGGGCCGGGATCAGCCACTCGTCGAGCTCGTGCCCCGCGTCCGCGGACGCGTCGGCGAAGACGCCGCTCGCCGCGTCCGGCTGGTGGACGATCGAAAGGACGCGCATCGCCTCAGCCTACGCCGTGCAGCACCCACACGTTCGGCTCCCAGTACGCGCCCAGGTCCGCCTCGCGGTCGACCTCGAGCGGCGCGAGCCCGAACGGGAACACGTACGTCCCGCTCTCCGGAAACGCCATCTCCGTCCACGCCTCCCACTCGGCGACCGTGCCCGTGATCCGCAGCGACTCGGGCTCCGGCGCGAGGATCTCCGCGCCGAGGCGGACGTGCAGCCGGATCCAAGGGTCGAACGGCAGCCCGTCGTCGCGCGTCCAGGCCGCGTACCGCTCGATCGGCGTCAACGGGTAGCGCTCCTTCCACGTCGGCCGAAGGGGCGCGACGAGGCCCCCGAGCTCGTGGCGCGCCGCCAGCCCGCGCATCGCCTCGACGAGCTCCCCGCTGAGCCCCCGTCGCTGCTCCGAGGGGGTGACCTCGATCGCGAGCGCCGAGAGCGCGTTGGCGCGTCCGCCTTCCTCGAGGAGGCGGAAGGCGTCCTCCATCAGACCGTCGATCCCCGCCGGAAGGCTCTCGACAGAGCCGTCCCACGCGAACGGGATGGTGTGCGCCTGCGCGATCGTCAGGTCGCGCTCGTCGTCGTGGACGGCGAGCTGGAAGTCGAGGAAGTCCTCCCACAGCCGTCCCCAGTAGACGTTGAGGACGTCGCCGTGGAGCTGGTACTCGGGCCAGACGTCGCGCACCTCCTCCTGCGAGCGCTCCCAGAGGTCGGGCCGCTCGGAGGCCGTGTGGATGCGGACGGTCACGAGGCAGCCGCCCGGCGCAGCGCGGCCTGCAGGTCTGCCGCGGCAGGGCCCGGCAGCCCGTCGCCGATCGGCTCGCCGTCGAGGGCAACCGCAGGCATCACCTCACGCACGCTGGAGGTCGTGAACGCCTCCTCGGCCGCCGCGAGCTCCTCCACCGGGTAGGCGCCCTCGCGCACCTCGTAGCCGAGATCTGCGGTTTCCCCGAGGAGGGCTGCGCGCGTCACGCCGGCGAGGATGCCGAGGTCGAGCGCCGGCGTGTAGAGCGTCCGCCCGCGCCGCCACCAGACGTTCGTGACCGGCCCTTCGAGGACGATCCCTCCGCGGGCGAGGAAGACGGCGTCGTCGGCGCCCCGGCGCCGCGCCTCGTTCTCCGCGGCCATGTTCACGGCGTAGCTCGTCGACTTGACGCCGCCCAGCATCCACGGGGCCGCGGCGCGCACGGCGGGGTCGAAGCCGAGCGGTGCTGAGATGAGGCGGATGCCTTCCGCGCGGCGCTCGTCGAGGCCGGGCGGCAGCGACGAGACCATCGCCAGCGCCGTCGGGCTGCCGAGGCCTTCGCGCCCCGGAGTCAGGTACAGGCGCAGCACGGCCTCGGGCTCGCCCGCCGTCGCGAGCGCTTCGCCGGCGAGGGCGCGGAAGGCATCGACGCCGACCGCGGGGAGGTCGAGCCGCGCCGCCGAGCCTGCCAGGCGCTCGAGGTGGTCGTCGAGCCGGAACGGCCGCCCGCCGTAGACGCGCATCGTCTCGAAGGCGGCTCGTCCCCGGAGAAACGCCTCGTCGTCGGCGTGGAGGACGGGCTCGGCGGGGTCGACGAGCCCGCGCCCGCCGACGGCCAGCGCGAGCACGCTCACCGCGGCACGGCCTCGGGCAGGGGCGTGCCGACCGCGGCGAGGAGCGGGCGCGCCTTCGTCCACGACTCCTCGATCTCGGCCACCGGGTCGGAGTCCCAGACGATGCCGCCGCCGACCCAGAAGTGAATCCGACCGTCGGCGACCGCGAACGTGCGGATCGTCAGCGCCAGGTCGAGGTCGCCATTCGGACGGATCGTCCCGAGCGCGCCCATCGAGGCGCCCCGGCCGACCGGCTCGAAGGCGGCGATGTGGTCGAGGGCGGCGATCTTCGGCGCGCCCGTCACCGAGCCGCCGGGGAAGACGGCGCGGAGCAGGTCCGCGAGGCCGACGCCGGCGCGGAGGCGCCCCTCCACGGTCGTGACCATGTGCCGCACGCCGGCGAGCTCGCGCTCGGCCATCAGGTCCGGCCAGCCCACGGAGCCGGGCTCGCACACGCGAGAGAGGTCGTTGCGCTCCAGGTCGACGATCATCACGTGCTCGGCCACGTCCTTTTCGGAATCGCGCAGCTCGTCGCGCACGCCGGCCGGCCGGGTGCCTTTGATCGGCTTCGTCCAGACGCGGTTGCCGCGGCGGGCGAGAAAGAGCTCCGGGGAGCCCGACACGACCGTCCAGCCGTCGCCGGCGAGCGGCGCGGGATGGAGCGGCCGCAGGTGGGCGAGGCGCGCCGCGAGGCCGGCGGGGCCGCCGGCGAAGGGCGCGTGCATGTGCTGGACGATGTTCGCCTGGTAGACGTCGCCGCGTCCGATCGCCGCTCGCACCTCCTCGATCGCGTGCGCGTAGCCCTCGTCGTTCCACGAGCGCCGCCACTCCCCGATCCGGTAGGAGCCCGGCGCCGGGCTGCGCTCCCCCTCGGGGCGGATCCGCGCGGCCGCGAGCGGCAGCCGGCAGGGCTCCGGCGGGTCGGGCCAGGGAGCGCGGCGCAGCGCGCTCGAGAGCCGGTAGCCGAGGAAGACGTCGGCGACGAGCCCTCCGGCACCTCCTGCGAAGAACCCCGCTTCGCGGAGGTAGGCCTCCAGCCGGGCCAGCGGATCGTCGGCGTCCCAGATCTCCAGCACGGGGGGAACGCTAGCGTGCCGGGGAGCGCTGCCCGCCCTCGTCCCTAGAATCGGGCGGGTGGACGCGAGGCCGATCGGGATCTTCGACTCGGGCGCGGGCGGGCTGACCGTCCTGCACGAGTGCCTCGTGACGATGCCGCACGAGGACTTCCTCTACCTCGGCGACGGCGCGCGGTGCCCCTACGGGCCGCGGCCTGCTGCAGAGATCCGGCGGTTCGCGCACGAGATCGCCTCGTACCTGGAGCAGAGCGGCGTCAAGCTGATCGTCGCCGCGTGCAACGCGGCCACGTCGGCGGCGCTGCCGGCGCTGCAGGAGGCGCTCGCCGTGCCGATCGTCGGCGTGCTCGTCCCGGAGGCGCACGCCGCGGTGCAGGCGACGCGCAACCGCACGATCGGGCTCCTCGCCACCGAGGCGACCGTGGCGAGCGGCCGCTACGAGGCGATCGTGCACGCACTCGACGCGGGCGCGCGGGTCGTTTCCGTGGCCTGCCCGAAGCTCGTCCCACTGATCGAGGCCGGCGAGACCGGGCAGGAGCTCGACGCGGCCGTGCGCGAGTACGCGGCGCCGGTGCGCGAGGCGGGCGCCGATACGGTCATCCTCGGGTGCACGCACTACCCCATGATCCGTCGCGTGTTCGAGCGCGCGCTGGGGCGCGGGACGACGCTCGTCTTCTCGGCGGACGAGACCGCGCGCGAGGTCGCCGAGACGCTGGTGCGGAAGGGCGTCGAGAATGACCCGGCCCGGGACGGAACGACCCGCTTCCTCACGACCGGTTCGCCCGACGAGTTCCGCGCGCTCGGCGAGCGCTTCCTCCAGCTCCCGATCCCGCGCGTCGAGCAGGTCGCCGTCCGCGAGCTCGAGCTGGCGCCGGCGTGACCGCCGCCCGCGTCCCCATCTCCTTCTCCCCTGGGGCACTCCGGCCCACCACCCGCTTTCGAGCGTACAGCCGAAAAGCGCACCTGTGGCGCGCGAATCGTGCCGAGAGTGTGACAAGGTGAGCCGAGAGGGCCGGCGTCCCGACGAGCTGCGGCCGGTCGAGCTGGTGCCGGGGTTCGTCGAGCAGGCTGCCGGCTCCGTTCTCATCTCCTTCGGGCGGACGCGCGTCCTCTGCACGGCGAGCGTCGACGACGGCGTCCCGCGGTGGCTCTCGGGCTCCGGGCGCGGCTGGCTGACGGCCGAGTACGGCATGCTGCCCGCCTCCACGGGCTCGCGCACCCAGCGGGAGGCGAGCGCGGGCAAGCAGAAGGGGAGGACGGTCGAGATCCAGCGTCTCCTCGGCCGCTCGCTGCGCGCGGTCTACGACCTCGAGAAGCTCGGCGAGCGCACCGTCTGGATCGACTGCGACGTCGTCCAGGCCGACGGCGGCACGCGCACGGCCGCGATCTCCGGCGCCTGGGTCGCCCTGGCGCTCGCCGCACGCCGAAAAGGCCTCCCCCCGCCGGACGACCTCGTCGGCGCGGTCTCCGTCGGCATCGTCGAGGGGGAGCCCCGGCTCGACCTCGACTACCCCGAGGACGCGGCCGCGGACGTGGACATGAACGTCGTCATGACCGGCGGCGGACGCCTCGTCGAGGTGCAGGCGACCGCCGAGCGCGTGCCCTTCAGCCGCGAGGAGCTGGACGCGCTCGTCGATCTCGCCGCCGCCGGCATCCGCGAGATCGGCGCGAAGCAGCGGGAGGCGGTCGGGTGATCCCCGAGGTCGAGTGGTGGGACGTGCTCGCGCGGCTCGCCGTCGCCGGAGCCCTCACGGGGGCGATCGGCCTCGAGCGGGAGCTCCGCGAGCGCGCCGCCGGGCTGCGCACCCACATGCTCGTCGGGATCGGCTCGGCGCTCTTCACGATCGTGTCCGCCTACGGCTGGGCGGACTTCCGCTTCTCGACGGCCGAGGGCGTCGTCTTCGACCCGACCCGCATCGCCGCGCAGATCGTCACCGGCGTCGGCTTCCTCGGCGCGGGCGCGATCATCCGGCAGGGGCTCTCCGTCCGCGGGCTCACGACCGCCGCCGGCCTCTGGGTGGTCGCCGCGATCGGCATGGCCGCGGGCGCCGGCTACTACTCCGCCGCGCTGATCGCCACGGGCATCGTCCTCGTGGGCCTCGGGCCGTTCCGCTGGTTCGAGGGCGGTGCCATCGCCAGGCTGCGCCGCGCCGGACGCACGCTCGAGATCGCCCTGGGGCGCGAGGGCTCCGTCTCCGAGGTGCTCCGGGTGGTCAACGCCCGGCGCGTGCGGGTCGGCGGCATCCAGCTCCAGGACGAGGAGGACGAGCGGCGCCTCCGGATCGAGCTCGACGTCCCGCTCGGGACCGCAGACGTCGCCGTCGTGGAGGAGATCGCGGGCCTCGAGGGCGTCAGGGCGGTGCAGTGGAGCGAGTGAAGGCGACGCTCGTCTCGCAGAACCGACACAAGCTCCGCGAGCTCGAGCGGCTGCTCCCGGGCTGGGAGCTCGAGCCCACCGAGGCCGCCGAGCTGCCCGAGGAGACCGGCGAGACCTTCTACGAGAACGCGCTCGGCAAGGCGCGCTTCGGGCGGGAGACCGCGGCGCCCGGCCGCTGGGCGGTCGGCGAGGACTCCGGGCTCGAGGTGGACGGGCTCGGAGGCCGGCCGGGAATCCGCTCGGCGCGCTACGCCGGGGCCGGCGCGACGGACGAGGGCAACGTCGCCCGGCTCCTCGCCGAGCTCACGGGCGTCGCGGGCGACGGTCGTCGAGCCCGCTACGTCTGCGAGCTCGTGTGCCTCGGCCCCTCCGGCGAGGAAGTCCGGGGCCGGGGAACGCTCGAGGGGAGGATCGCCAGGGAGCCCCGGGGGGGCGCCGGCTTCGGCTACGACCCGGTCTTCGTGCCGGAGGGCGAGGAGCGGACCGTCGCCGAGCTCGGGGACGACTGGAAGCGCGCGCGAAGCCACCGGGCGGCCGCCGCGGCCGCACTCCTGGAAGCGCTCGGAGAAAAGCACTAGGGTTCCCCGCATGCAGCTCTTCTCTCACGACGACAAGGCCGACGCGCTCGGCAAGACGCCGCTCTTCGCCAACCTCTCCCGCAGCGACCTCGTCACGCTCGCGCGGGTGACCGAGGACCTCGAGGTGGAGGCGGGCAAGGTGCTCACGCGCGAGGGCGACATCGGGCACGAGTTCTTCGTGATCGTGGACGGCGAGGTCGAGATCACGAGGGACGGAACCGCCGTCCGCACGCTGTCGTCCGGAGACTTCTTCGGCGAGATCGCGCTCATCTGGGACTCGCCCCGGCGCACGGCGACGGCGACCGCCGTCACGCCCCTACGCTTCTTCGTCCTCACGAGGCAGGCTTTCCGGGCGCTGATCGACAACCACCCGGACATCGAGCAGAAGGTGCTGGAGGCGCTCGAGGAGCGGGTGCCCGAGACCGGCGGGGCCTAGTAGGAGGGCGGGCTCGGCGAGATGCCCGGCGCCGTGCCGCCGGGCCGCGCTGCTCGCCCCGATGCTGCGACCTCGGTCGCGCCCGCAGCTTCGGCTACGCCCGCTCCCTGCGTCCTTGCCTCGGAACGACCATCGCACCCCGACGACGAGCGACATCGTCAACCCCTCCTACGCCACGCCGGGCGCCTGATCCTCCGGGCGCCCCCGGCCGCGGCTGAGCCACCAGTTCACCTCCGCGCCGAGGACGAGGACGTTCGCCATCAAGTACAGCCAGACGAGCAGCAGCACGAGGCCGCCGAACGCCTGCAGCCCGACGAGCTCGCCCGAGAGCCGCAGGAAGAGGGGCAGCACCTGGAAGCTCGCCTGGAGGAGCACCGAGGCGAAGATCGCTCCCGGCAGGGTCTCGCGCCAGGAGAGCGGCGTGTTCGTCAGCAGCCGGTACAGGCTCCACGTGAGCCCGATCAGGAGCGCGGTCGAGACGAGGAGCGCGTAGACGTACGAGAGCGCACCCTCGGCCACGCCCGCGCGGTCGACGAGCTCGACGCCGAAGGACGCGATCACGAGCGAGACGAAGAGGACGATCAGGAACGCTGCCGTCAAGAGGAGCACGAACCCCTTCTGGCGGATGAACGGCCGGTTGGGGAGGCCGTAGACGATGTTGAAGGCCGACTCGAGCACGCTGAAGAACCCGAGGGCTGCCCAGATGAGGGCGATGCCGCCGATCACCGAGAGCTCCGTCGCCTGCGACTGAATGCGTTCGACGACCTCGAGCAGGTTCTCGACCGAGCTCTCCGGGAACGTGCGCCGCAGCTCCCGGATCAGGTAGCTCGACTCGTCCTGTTCGCCGGCAAACGCGAGCAGCGAGAGGGCGAGGAAGAGCAGCGGGACGAAGGCGAGGATGGCGAAGTAGGCGATCATCGCCGCCAGGTGGGTGCCCCGGTCGTCGAGGAACTTGCGGATCACGTGCGGCACGGGCGCAGGGAGTCTACGGTCGTGTGTTAGCTTTGCCGGCCGTGGAGGCCGGTCAGGCACTCGCCGATCTCGTCGAGATCTCGCAGCAGATCGAGTCGGCCGTGCTCGCCGACAGGGACGGCGCCGTCCTCGCGTCCACCCTCGCGGACGAGGAACGCTCGCAGGACGTGGCGCGCGACGCGCTCGAGCTCCTGCGCGAGGCCGCCGGCCCGGCCGGCGAGCCGGCGCAGCTCGAGGCCGCGCTCCCGGACGGCTCCGTCTTCGTCGTCGCCGACGGCGAGCGCGTCGTCGCCGCCGTCACGGGGCGCCAGCCGACGGTCGGCCTCGTCCTCTACGACCTGAAGACGTGCCTGCGCCTCGCGGGCGAGGTGCCGGAGGAGCCGGCGAAGCAGGCCGCCTCGGGCGCCCGCACCCGCAAGAAGAAGAAGGACGACGGCGGAGAGGCCGGCGATGGCGAAGGGTAGGGTCGCCGCGTTCCTCGTCGCGGCCGGCTCGGTCGCGGGCGCGCTTCTCTGGAAGCGCCGCTCGGGCGCGGGCAAGGAGCACGTGGACGTCTACTTCGCCGACGGCTCCGTGGTCAACTTCGACGAGAGCTCGGCCGAGGCCGCGCGCCTCCTGCCGGTCGCCCGCCGGATCCTGACGCGGACGCGCGGCTGACGCCGTGACCGACGCCGAGCTGGCGCGGGGCATCCGCGAGCACGCCTACCTCGAGGGAGACTTCCTCCTCCGCTCCGGCAAGCGCTCCCGTTACTACCTGGACAAGTATCGCTTCGAGACCCGCCCCGACCTCCTCGCCGCGCTCGGGGAACGGCTCGCCGCGCGCGTGCGCGCCGAGGCGCCGGATGCCGTCAGGATCGCCGGCCCGGAGCTCGGCGCGATCGCGCTCGCCGCGGCCGCCTCGCTCTCGTCGGGCCTCCCTTTCTTGATCGTCCGCAAGGAGGCGAAGGGCTACGGGACGGAGCGCCGCCTCGAGGGCGTCTTGGCCGCGGGGGAGGAGGTCTGCCTCGTCGAGGACGTCGTCACGTCGGGGGGCGCCGCCGCCGAGGCCGTGGACGCACTCCGGGACGCCGGGCTCGACTGCCGCGTCGCCGTCTGCGTGGTCGACCGGGAGGAAGGAGGCGCCGACGCGCTCGCGCGCAAGGCCGTCCGCCTGCACGCGCTGTTTCGCGCCCGGGACGTGCTCGAGGCCTGAAAAGACCCGCAAACCCGCATCATTGCTTGATATCTGATCCCTCTGTTAGGGTTTTGGCCGGTTTTCCAAGGTCAGCAAAAGGACGGAAGGAGAGGGCAGTGACGAAAGCCGACTTCATCGATTTGGTCGCGCGAAAGGCCGATCTCTCCAAGCGGGACGCGACGCGTGCCGTCGACGCGTTCCTCGAAGCGGTCACCGAGACGCTCCAGAACGGCGACGCCGTGTCCTTCACGGGTTTCGGCAAGTTCTCCCCCCAGCAGCGCGCCGCGCGGCAGGGCGTCAACCCGCGCACCGGCGAGCGGGTGCAGATCCCGGCTGCGACCGTGCCGAAGTTCTCGGCCGGAAGCCAGCTCAAGCAGGCGCTCCGCTAGACAGGCTCTCCTTCCGATCTCGAGTGCACCGGGGGCCGCGCGAGCGGCCTCCGGTGGCGACGGCGCGAACCGGCTAGTCCTCACCCGCCGGCGGGCAGGCCGCGCTCCGTACGGTGCCGTCACCGGGCTCGGTCGTCCAGACGACGAACTCCGCGCCGTCCGGCCCCGCGGCCGGGCAGACGGCGAAGAACGGTCCCTCCGGCTCGCCCGCGAGACGGCGGATCGGGCCCAGCCCCCATCCGCGCGGACGCGGTGCTCCAGGGAGCCGTCCGAGTGCCGCCAGGCGACGTGAGGCGGCTCGCATCGTCCTGGAAGACGTCGGCGAACACGGGTGGCCGACCTCGGGCGTGAGAACGTGCCGGACGGAGCATCCGCCTGCCTCCGGGCCGAGGCGGCTGTAGCGGGTGGCGTAGCTCTCCTCCGCGCGTCTCTCGCGCCGGACGACGTGCCCGGTTCCGTCGCCCTCGACCGAGACGAAGGAATGGGAGCCGGCGGCTCGGAGCGGGCCACTTTCGATCCAGGCCGGCGCCGGCGTTCCGCCGAAGAACGTCGTCGGCTCCCCGAGCGCCGCCTCCGTCGCGGTCACGCCGGCTACGGCTACGGTCGTGGCGACCAGGGCTGTCCCGAGCGTCGTCGCCGCGGACGCGTGCGCCTCGCCCGCCCGCAGCCCGATCTTCTCCAGCGCCCGAGCGCGAGGCGTCCGAGCGAGGACGAGGCCTCGCCCGCGGGCGGGAGCAACGCTGCGAGCCCGAGCATTCTCCTCCTGCCCCAGCGCGCGCGTCGCGCGAGGGTGACGACGGACGCGGCGGCGAGCGGCCCCGCGCAGATCAGCGCCCGGAAGCCGGCGACGCCGAGGTCCCCCGAGCCCGCGAGCTCCGGAGAGACGAGCTCGCCGGCCGACCGCGCCAGCCGCTCGCTCCGATTGCGCCTCGACCCGCAGCCGACCGGCTCGCGGGCGCCCGGGGTGGTCAGGCAGCGAACACACGTTCGTGTATGATCCCGTTTCGTGCAGCTGGCCTTCGACGCGGCCGACCGGCTCGTGGAGCTGGTCGAGGAGCGGCGGGGGCCGGTCTCCGTCGAGGAGGCCGCCCGCGCGCTCTTCGCGCTCTCCCGCGCTCCCGCCGGGCTGGCCCGGAGCCTGCTCGAGGACGTCGTCGGCGGCGACGCGCGGCTCGCCTGGCGCGGCGGGGGCGTCGGGCTCGCCGTCCCACCCGGGCACGACCTCCCGCTCGAGGCGGCGCGCTACGTCGTCGTCGACCTCGAGACCACCGGCCTGCGGCCCGGGCAGTCCGCGATCTGCGAGATCGGCGCGGTGCGCGTCGAGGCCCTCCTTCCCGCCGGCGCGTTCCAGACGTTCGCCGACCCGGGCACGCCGCTCCCGCCCGTCGTCTCCGGGCTCACCGGGATCGAGGACCGCGACCTCCGCGGCGCGCCGAGTCCGGGAGAGGCAGTGCGCCGCTTCCTCGCCTTCGCCGGCGAGGGCGCCGTCCTCGTCGCGCACAACGCCCGCTTCGACCTGGCCTTCCTCGACCGCGAGGTCGAGCGCGCGAGCGGCCGTCGGCTCGCCGCGCCCGTCGTCGACACGGTCGGTCTGGCGCGGCGGCTCCTCGGCGGGCGCGTGGCGCGCGTCGGCCTCGCCTCGCTCGCCCACTTCTTCGGAACGTCCGTGCAGCCGTGCCACCGTGCGCTTCCCGACGCCGAGGCGACCGCCGAGATCCTCGTCGCGCTCGTCGGCCTTGCCCAGGAGCGAGGCGCCCGCACCGTCGCCGACCTCGTCGAGCTCGCGGCGCCGCGCCGGCGGCGCGTGTACGAGAAGCGCTCGCTCGTCTTCGGCGCCCCGGCCCGGCCGGGCGTCTACGTCTTCCTCGACGCGCACGGGCAGGCGCTCTACGTCGGGCGCGCCCGCGACCTGCGCGCGCGGCTGCGCTCGTACTTCCGCTCGGAGCGGCAGCGGCCCGCCGTCGAGGCCGCCCTCGCGGCCGTCGAGCGGGTGGAATGGAACGTCCTCGGCTCTGAGCTGGAGGCGGCGGTCGAGGAGCTGCGCCTCATCCGTGAGCTTCGCCCGCCCGCGAACGCACGCGGCAAGCGGGCAGGGCACGGCTTCTACCTACGGGAGCGCGGCGGGCGCCTGGTCGTCTCCGGGCAGCCGGGCCCGCTCGGACCGATCCGGAGCCGCCGACGCGCCGAGCGGGCCGCACGCGCTCTCGACGGGGCGAGCGAGGACGAGCTCGCAGGGCTCCTCGCCGGGGCCCCGCTCCCCCGGCTGCGCGCCCGCCTCCGAGACCTCGCCGACTGCCTCCGCTACGAGGACGCCGCCCGCCTCAGGGACCGCATCCGCGCGCTCGAGCAGACCATCGGCGAGCTCGCCGCGCTCGAGCGCCTGCGGGCCGCCGAGCTCTGCCTGCTCGCGCCCGCGAAGGAGCGCGGCTTCGTCCGCGCCGTGTTCGTCGCCGGCGGCAGGATCGCGGCCGCGCGCACCCTGCCGCCGGGCGCCGGGGCGGCGCTCGAGGTGCGCGCGGGGCTCGCCGCCGCGCGGACCGCCGAGCCCTCGCTCGCGCCCGAGGACGCCTCCGAGCTCGACCTCGTCGGGTCGTTCCTGCGCCGGCCGCCGCCGGAGCTGGCCGTCGTCCCGCTCGACGAGCGCGCCATCCTCGCGGCCCTGCGCGACTCGCGCGCCGCGGCCGCTTGACCGGCCACGTCGGCGGTGCCGCGGTCTAAGCTCCCTCTATGGCGCAGGAGCTCGAGGCCGGAGCGCGCCCGGCGGCCGGACTGGCGACCTTCGGCGACCGCGTGGCGGACGCGGTCGACCTCAAGCGCTCCCAGCTTCTCGTCGGTCTCGACCCGCGCCCGGAGCTCCTTCCCGTCGAGCTGCGCGGGGACGTCCACCTGAGCCGCGGCGCGGCGGCCGACGCGGTCTCCCGGTTCTGCCGGGGCCTCGTGGACGCGGTGGCGCCGTACGTCGTCGGCGTCAAGCCGCAGCTCGCGTGCTTCGAGACGCTCGGCGCCGATGGACTGCGCGCGTTCGAGGAGGTGTGCGACTATGCGCGCGCCGCGAACCTACTCGTCCTCGCCGACGGCAAGCGCGGCGACATCGGCTCCACGGCCCGCGCCTACGCCGACGCGTACCTGGAGCGGCAGGAGGACGGCCGGGCCCGCGTGGACGCGCTCACCGTCAACCCCTACCTGGGCAGCGACTCGATCGAGCCGTTCCTCGCCGCCTGCCGCCGCGCGGGCACGGGGATCTTCTGCCTCGTGAAGACGTCGAACGCCGGCAGCGCCGACATCCAGGACGCGGCCCTCTCGGACGGGAGGCCCGTCTGGCACCAGGTCGCCGAGCTCGTGGCCGACTGGGGACGGGAGCTCGTGGGCGAGCGGGGCCTCTCGAGCGTCGGCGCCGTCGTCGGCGCGACGCATCCGCGCGCCGTCGCGGTCGCCAGGCGGCTCATGCCGCAGGCGATCCTGCTCCTGCCCGGAGTCGGCGCGCAGGGGGCGACGCCGGCGGACGTCGCGCGCGCCTTCACGAGCGGCCCGGCGAGCGCTCTCGTCTCCGTCTCCCGGTCGGTCATCTACGCCTTCCGCGTCGACGGGGCCGACTGGCGCAAGGCCGCGGCCGCCGAGGCGGCCCGCCTGCGCGGCGAGGTCTGGGCGGTGTCCGGCTGGTGAACCCCGAGCGCCTGCGCGTCTGGGCCGCCCGGCTCGCGGCCCCGCTCGCGTTCTTCCTCGCCGCGACCGTGCTCGTGGTCCTCGTCCAGCGCGGTCTCGAGCAGGACGGCGAGGCCGTCTCGAACGGCGCCGGGACGACCGCGCCCACGAACGCCGCGCCCGAGCAGCCGCCGGACACGGACGGCGTCGAGCCCGGGCGGGAGCGGCAGTTCTACCGCGTCCGCGCCGGGGACACGCTCGAGTCGATCGCCGAGCGCTTCGACACGGACGTGGGCACGCTCCTCGAGCTCAACCCCGGCATCGACCCGCTCGCCCTCAGCCCGCGCCAGCGGATCCGCGTCCAGTAGCGGGCGGCTTCGGCTCCCGGAGCTTTCGCACCGCGTGCACGCCGGCGAGGGCGATCGTCAGGAGCGGGTTCCCGAGCGTCCGCACCTCGACGGCGCCGGCGTGCAGCTCCCGCGGTCGGCGCGCGATCTCCAGGCTCTTCGGGGGACTCCCGAGCGGCAGCACCCGCTCGTTCCGCTCGCGCTCGCCGTTCCAGAGGAAGACGCGCGTCGGCCGCAGCTCGAACCCGCCCAGCTCGCCCAGGCGCACCTGCAGCGACCGTTCGACGCCGCGAACGCGCTCGGGCTTGGAACCAGGCTCCTCCGCCGCCATCCCCACGAGTTATAGCCTTGACGGTCGTGCGCACGCATTTCACCGTCCTCCTCGTCGCGCTCGCCGCTCTCGCGGCGTGGGCGGCGCCGGCGCTCGCGGCCGCGCCGCCGCCCGTCGAGGCCCGCGCCGTGCTCGTCGCGGACGGCCGCACCGGGGACGTGCTCCACGCGGAGAACGCCGACCGCCGGCTGCCGATGGCGAGCATCACGAAGCTGATGACGGCGCTCGTCGCCCTCGAGCAGGCGCGCCCGGGCGAAACGGCGACCGTCGCCCCTCGGGCGGTCGGCCAGGGCGGCTCGTCGATCTACCTTGCCCCGGGAGAACAGCTCCTCGTTCGCGACCTCGTCGCCGCCGCTCTCGTCCAGAGCGCCAACGACGCCGCCTTCGCCCTCGCGGCGCACGCCGGCGGGAACGTCGAGCGCTTCGTCCGGCTCATGAATCGGAAGGCGGACGAGCTGGGGCTCGAAGACACGAACTTCGTCCGGCCGGACGGCCTCGACCGCCCGCGGCACTATTCGACCGCCGAGGACGTGTTCAGGCTCGCCCGCGTCTCCATGGGCCTGCCGCTCATCCGCAAGCTCTCGGGGACGAAGAGGATCGCGATCGCGGGCAACCGCTCGCTCCTGAGCTGGAACGACCTCCTCTGGAGCTACCCGGGGACCTTCGGGGTGAAGACCGGGCACACGAACAGGGCCGGCTGGTCGCAGGTGGTCGCGGCCCGCCGCGGCGGCACGACCCTCTACGCCGTCATCCTCGGCAGCCCTTCCCGCGAGCGTCGGAACGCCGACCTGGCTGAGATCCTCGACTGGGGCTTCGCCCAGTACGCTCGCTTCACGCTCGTGCGCGAGGGCGAGCGGTACGCAACCGCCGCGATCCCCTTCTCGGACGAGCGGCTCGGGCTCGCCGCCGCCGAGGGCGCCTCGCGGATCGTCCGGCTCGGAAGCGGGGCCGAGTTCGTCGAGCGGGTGGTCGCCCCCGCCATGGTCGAGCTCCCGGTCAGGCGGGGCCAGGTGCTCGGCGAGGTGATCGTCACGCTCGACGGTCGCGAGGTGGCGCGCACCGAGCTCGTCGCCACGCGCGACGTCGAGGCGCCCGACCTGCGAACGCGCGTCGGCTGGTACACGGACCGAGCCGTCTCCGCGGCAGGCTCGATGCTGAGCGCGATCGTCCCGGGGATCTGATGGCGGGCCGAATCGTGCGACGCTTCCTGGGATCGCGCGAGATCGTGGCCGCAGGCTCGGCGCCGGCCGGGGAGCCGCCGCCGCTTCCGGCCGATCTCGAGCGCCTGCCGGACTACCTCCGCGAAGCCGTGCCCGGGTTCGCGGAGTCGCCCGAGCTCCAGGCCGTGGCCGCCCGCCGCGACCGCCCCAAGGCGGCCGCGGGCGCGCTCGGCCGCTACCTCCTGCGCCTCCAACGGGCGGTCATCCTCCGCGAGGCGGACGTCGCCGAGGTCGCCGCGCTCGAGCGCGCCTACCCCGTGCTCGAGGCGCTCGCCTCGAGCGAGGATCCCGCGGTGCGGGAGCTCCTCGACGCCGACGTCTTCGGCCCCTTCCACTCGGACGACGTGGTCGTCGCGGCCGCCGAGACCCTCCTCGGCCCGCGCTCGCGGGCGCTCTACCGCCGCTGGGCCGTCTAGTGGGTAGGATCGTCGCGGGGGTTGCCGCCGCAGTCGGATGATCGTCACAGTCACGCTCAACGCAGCAATCGACCGGACGCTGGTCGTGCCCAACTTCCAGCCGGGCCAGCGTCACCGGGCGAGCGTCGGCTTCCCGAGCGCCGGAGGGAAGGGCATCAACGTCGCACGGGCGCTCAAGCTCCTCGGCGCCCCGGTCGTCTGCACCGGGCTTGCGGGCGGCAAGACCGGCACGCTGCTCGTCGAGGGGCTGACGAGCGAGGGGATCCTCAACGACTTCGTCCGGATCAGGCACGAGTCCCGCACGTCGATCGCCGTGCTCGACCCCACCTCGAACGCGTACACCGAGATCTACGAGTGGGGGCCCGACGTCGCCGCCGAGGAGCTCGAGATCCTGCGCGAGAAGGTCGCGTACCTGGCTCAACGGGCCGAGTTCGTCGTCGTCGCGGGCTCGCTCCCGCGCGGCGTCGACCCCGAGTTCTACGGGGAGCTGGTGCGCGACCTCGATCGTCGCCAGCTCCTGGCCGTCGTGGACGCCGAGGGAGAGCCGCTGCGCCTGGCGGTCGAGGGCGAGCCGTACCTCGTCTCCCCCAACCAGCGGGAGGCGGAGGCACTCGTCGGCCACGAGTTCGTGGACGAGGAGGACCTCGTCGCGGGGCTCGACGCCATCGCCGAGCTGGGCGCCCGGAACGTCCTCATCACGCTCCCGACCGGGTGCTACGCCCTCCTGCGCGAGGACCGCACCGAGATCCGCGTCCGCGCGGTCGCGCCCCAGGTCGAGCCGGTCTCGACGGTCGGCGCCGGCGACACGCTCCTCGCCGGCTTCCTCGCCGCCCGCGTCGACGGCCGCTCCTTCGAGGACGCCGTGCGCTCGGCCGTGGCCGCCGGCGCAGCCTCGGTGCTCGAGGCCGGCGCCGGCCGCTTCGACCCGCGCGAGGCGAGCAGGCTCGCGCCGCTGGTCGAGCTCGAGCGCCTCGAGCGCGTCGCGCAGTAGGTCCGTCGGGGCCGGCGGAGCCGGCTGGTACGATCGCTCCAAGGTGAGCGTCGCGCTGCGTCAGGAGGAGATCGAGCGGCTCCTGACCCTTGAGCGCAAGTTCGCCAAGGAGGGCCTCACCTTCGGCGACGTGCTTCTCGTCCCCGCCGCCTCGAGCGTGCTCCCGGGCGAGGTCTCGACGCGAACGCGCCTGACGCGCGCGATCGAGCTCGAGATCCCGATCGTCTCGGCGGCGATGGACACGGTCACCGAGGCGCGGATGGCGATCGCGCTCGCGCGCGAGGGCGGCATCGGCGTCGTCCACCGCAACCTGCCGGTCGACGCGCAGGCGGCCGAGGTGGACAAAGTCAAGCGCTCCGAGGCGGGGATGATCGTCGAGCCGGTGACGCTCCCGCCCGGCGCGCCCGTCGCGCAGGCGCTCGAGCTCATGTCCACGTACCGGATCTCAGGCGTCCCGATCACAGACGAGGACGGCCGCCTCGTCGGCATCCTCACGAACCGCGACCTCCGCTTCGAGGACGACACGAGCCTGCTGGTCTCCGACCTCATGACCGCGCGCGACCTCGTCACCGTCCCGGTGGGGACGACGCTCGAGGAGGCGCGCGCCGTCCTCCACGAGCACAAGATCGAGAAGCTCCCAGTCGTCGACGCCGACGGGCGGCTCAAGGGCCTCATCACGGTCAAGGACATCGAGAAGCGCATTCGCTTCCCGCTCGCGACCAAGGACGACCAGGGCCGCCTGCGCGTCGCGGCCGCGGTGGGCACCGGCGTCGAAGGCCTCGAGCGCGCGGCCGCCCTCGTCGCGGAGGACGTGGACGTGCTCGTCGTCGACACCTCCCACGGCCACTCCGTCGGCGTGCTCGACGCGGTGCGCGAGCTGAAGGCGCGCCACGACGTGCCCGTGATCGCCGGGAACGTGGCCACGCCCGAGGCGGCCGAGGCTCTCGTGGACGTCGGCGCCGACGCCGTCAAGGTCGGCATGGGCCCGGGCGCGATCTGCACGACGAGGGTCGTCGCCGGCATCGGTGTCCCGCAGGTGACGGCGATCTACGATTGCGCCCAGGTCGCAGCCCGCCACGGCGTGCCGCTCGTCGCCGACGGTGGCATCCAGTTCTCGGGCGACGTGGCGAAGGCCCTCGCCGCCGGCGCCGACACGGTCATGCTCGGCGGCCTTCTCGCCGGCACGGACGAGAGCCCGGGCGAGATCGTCTTCCACCAGGGCGAGCAGTTCAAGGAGTACCGCGGCATGGGCTCCGTCGGGGCGATGCGGGCCCGGCACTCGAGCGACCGCTACTTCCAGCAGGACGTGGACGAGGTCGCGAAGCTCGTGCCCGAGGGCATCGAGGCGCGGGTCGCGTACAAGGGCCCGCTTCGCAACGTCGTCCACCAGCTCGTCGGCGGCGTGCGCCAGGCCATGGGCTACTGCGGCGCCGCCACGGTCGAGGAGCTGAAGGAGGCCCGCTTCGTCCGCGTCACGGCCGCGGGCCAGCGCGAGAGCCACCCGCACGACGTCTCCATCGTCAAGGAAGCGCCCAACTACAGGCCCGGTCGGTAGTGGGCGAGGTCGTCCCGCTCCCGGTCCCCGAGCCCGCCCCGGAAGAGCGTCCCGTCCTCGTCGTCGACTTCGGCGGCCAGTACTCGCAGCTCATCGCCCGGCGCGTGCGCGAGTGCCGCGTCTACTCGGAGATCGTCCACCACACGACCTCGCCGGCCGCGCTCGCCGCGCGGCGGCCGCTCGCGCTCGTGCTCTCCGGCGGCCCGGCCTCCGTGTACGCCGACGGCGCTCCGCACGCCGACCCGGGCATCTTCGAGCTCGGGGTTCCCGTGCTCGGCATCTGCTACGGGATGCAGCTGATGGCGCTCGAGCTCGGCGGCACGGTCGAGCGCACGAACCTCTCCGAGTTCGGCCGCGCCGACGTCCGCGCCGAGACCGACTCCGAGCTCTTCGCGGGACTCCCGCCCGAGCAGGCGACGTGGATGAGCCACCGCGACTCCGTGACCGCGGCGCCCGTGGGAGCGCGCGTGACCGCGGCCTCCCCCTCGGCGCCCATCGCCGCCTTCGAGGATCACGGGCGCGGCCTCTACGGCGTCCAGTTTCACCCCGAGGTGCTCCACACCGAGCACGGCACGGGCATCCTCAAGAACTTTCTCTACCGGGTCGCCGGCGCCCCGCCCGTGTGGACGGCCGCCGCAGTCATCGAGGAGGAGGTCGCGCGGATCCGCGCGCAAGTGGGCGGCGAGCGCGTCCTCTGCGGGCTCTCGGGCGGAGTCGACTCGGCGGTCGCCGCGCTCCTCGTCCACAAGGCCGTGGGCGACCAGCTGACCTGCGTGTTCGTCGACCACGGCCTCCTCCGCAAGGACGAGGCCGCCCAGGTGGTCGAGACCTTCGGGCGCCACTTCCACGTCCCGCTCATCCACGTCGACGCGCGCGAGCGCTTCCTCGCGCGGCTCGCGGGCGTCGCCGACCCCGAGGAGAAGCGCAAGGCGATCGGCGAGGCGTTCATCCGCGTCTTCGAGGAGGAGGCGCGGACGCTCGGGGACGTGCGCTACCTCGTGCAGGGAACCCTTTACTCGGACGTGATCGAGTCGGGCGGCTCGGACGACGGCGTCGCGGCGACGATCAAGTCGCACCACAACGTCGGCGGCCTCCCCGAGGTGATGGACCTGGAGCTGGTCGAGCCGCTGCGGATGCTCTTCAAGGACGAGGTGCGCCGCGTCGGCGAGGAGCTCGGCCTCCCGGAGGAGATGGTCTGGCGCCACCCCTTCCCGGGTCCCGGCCTTGCCATCCGGATCATCGGCGAGGTCACGGAGGAGCGGCTCGAGATCCTGCGCGAGGCCGACGCCGTCCTCCTCGAGGAGATCCGCCGCGCCGGCCTCTACCGGGAGCTCTGGCAGTGCTTCGCGGTTCTCCCGGCCGTCCGCTCGGTCGGCGTCCAGGGCGACGAGCGGACGTACGCGTACCCGATCGTCATCCGCGCGGTCACGTCGGAGGACGCCATGACGGCCGACTGGGCGCGGCTGCCCTACGACCTGCTCGAGACGATCTCGAGCCGGATCATCAACGAGATCCCCGCCGTGAACCGCGTCGCGCTCGACCTCTCCTCGAAGCCGCCCGCGACGATCGAGTGGGAGTGAGCCGTCCGCCCGCAGCGGAATGCCGGCTCCCGGCCGACGAGGCCGAGGCCGAGGCGACGTGCCCCCGCTGCGGCGCGGAGATGACCTGGACGAAGGCCAGCTGGCACTGCCTCGCTTGCCGCTACAAGGAGGGCTGCTGCGGCTAGGAGGTCAGGGGCCCGGACGGGTCGGAGTGGACCGTGCGGCGGGTCTGGCTGCCGCGCCGGCGGAGGCGCTCCGGCCAGGAGCTCGAAGCGGGCGGCGAGGTCGCGGAGCTCGTCGAGATCCCGGTCGTTCGCATCGTCTTCGGCGCGCTCGCCCTGTTCCTGCTCGTGATCGCGCTCCTCCCGCTCGTCTTCCTCGGGCTCGAGCTGCTCGTCCTGCCGGCCTCTTCGCGCACCGCGTCCGTCTCGCCAAGCCCTGGACGGTCGAGGCGCGGAGCGGTGGCGGCGAGGCGCGCCGCCGGCAGGTCGCCGGCTGGCGGCGCGCAGGGGGGAAGGCGAAGCGGATCGCGGCCGCGCTCGAGCAGGGCGAGGAGCAGGTCGTCGCGTGACGCGTCGCGTCGTCGCGCCGGACGGGACCGGGTGGACGGTGACGCGCCGCCTCGAGCCGGCCGGCGACGGTGCGGACGCCGGCGAGGTGGCGGCGCGGGAGGAGGGCCGGAGGTTCGCCTCGAGCCCGCTCGGCTGGACGCTCACCGCGATCGGGATCGTCGGGCTGATCGCCCTCAGCTTCCTCTCGGCCTTCGCGGCGCTCGGGGTCGCGCTGGCCCTGGCCGCCGTCGAGCTCGCCGACCAGGCGCGCAAGCGGCTCGGCGTCGGGCGAGCGTGGCTCGTCGAGGCGACGCCCGCACCGCCCGGAGGCGACCGTGCGTGGCGAGTGATCGGCCGGCGCCGGAGTGCGGCCGCCGTGCGCAAGGTGGCGGCGGCGCTCGAGCGCGGCCGTCCCGACCCCGATCCCGGGAGCGCCGCCCGCCTCCGCTAGGCCTTGCCGTCCGGGGCCACCCCGGACCACCACCCGCGTTCGAGCATAGCCCCGAGAAGCGCGCGTGTGGTGCGCGCTTCGTGCCGAATGCGTGCCGGATTCGCTCGCAGTCAGCGCGCGGCGGCCTGGGGCGAGTGCGTGCGTCGCCGCCACGCGAGCGCGCCCGCGGCGACGGCCGCCAGCGCGGCTGCCGCGCCGACGGCGAAGGGCCACAGCGGCTGGCTCTCGTCCGCGCGGACGGCCGCAGCCGGGACGGGTGGGGCCTCGCCTCCGCCCGCGGGCGCCCACGGGCCTCCTCCGATCCTCACCGCCGCGAACGTGTGCGTCCGCGCGCACGGCTCCGGCCTGCCGTCGACGGTCGAGAAGTCGTCGTAGACCTCGTAGCGCCAGGAGCCCGCCGCCGGGAAGACGACCGCGGCCTCGAACACGGCGGGGTCGCTCGTGGGCCTGGCGACGAACGTCCGGCGGGCGCCCTCGCCGTCGACGAGCGTGAGCGTCGGCCGGGCGGTGGCGTGGTCGGGGAGCGGCTGCACCCCGTGCTGGAGTACGGTCATCCGCGCCGTCCACGTCTCTCCGGGCTCGAGCGCGGCCGGCGGCGGCGCGAGGCCGACGGTCGCGGCGCACCCGGCGCTGGCCGCTCCTGCGTAGGCGAGAGCGAGGCCGCCGACCAGGGTCGTGGCGAAGAGCAGTTTTCTCATGCGAGTCCTCCTTGTCGCCACGACTACACCGCCCGGCCCGGCAGGGTTCCCGAATCTCAGCCGACGGCGAAGCCGGAAAGGCCCTCGGGCTCCTCCGCGTGCACCTCGACCCGCGCGACGCGCGCGCCCTCCGGCCCGCGGCGGGCGAAGGCGACGAGCCCAGTCACCGCCTCCTCGTCGCCCTCGAAGACGGCCTCCACCGTGCCGTCCAGGTTGTTCCGCACCCAGCCGGAGACGTCGCGGGCGAGCGCGAGCCGCCGGGTCGTGTCCCGGAAGAACACGCCCTGGACGAGCCCGTGGACGATCACCCGCCGCCGTGTCATCGGTAGCGCGAGAACCAGGGTACGACGAGGACGGCGAGGAGCGCGGAGAAGGCGGCGGCGAGGAGGAACGGGAGCCGCGTGTCCACGTGGAAGAGCGGCACGTAGACGAGCGGCGCGACGGCGACGCCCCCGAACTTGAAGGCGCTGTAGGCCGAGGTGGCGCCTGCCCGGTTCTCGGGGAACGACTCGACGGCGATCGTGTTCAGCCCGGCCCAGACGAACGTCGACGCGCACCCGACGCCGAGGTAGACGAGCGCCAGGCTCCACGCGGACGGGGCGACCGCCAGGCCGAGGACGCCGACGGTGCACGCGATCGCTCCCGCGAGCGCGGTCGCCGGCCGCCCCAGCCGGTCGACGACCGTCCCCGCGTAGCGGCCGAGCAGGATGCCCCCGACGCCGTATCCTGCGACGACCAGCCCGCGCCCGCTCGAGCCGAGCCCGAACTCGTCGGCGGCGACCAGCACGAGCACGAAGCCGATCGCCGTGAAGCCGAGGTACCCGAGCACCGCCTTCGCGGCGAGCAGCGAGATCCAGCGGTTGACGAGGGCCGTCAGCGAGGCGCCTCCGCCCGCGGCGGCGCGCCCGGCGGCGCCCAGTGCGTGGCGCGGCACCGCCAGCAGCCCCGAGACGGCCGCGACCAGGACGAACGCCAGTCGCCAGGAGACCTCCCCGAGCGCGCCGCCGAGGACAGGCGCGAGCGTGAGCCCCGCGGTCTGCGCGGCCGCGAACGTCCCCACGGAGCGCCCGAGCACCTCCGGCGCCGAGACCTCGGAGAGGGCCGCGAGGAGGATGGGGGACAGGAACGCGTTGGCGGCGCCCATCGCCGCCCGGGCGGCGAGGAAGCTCCAGATCTCGGGCGCGAGCGCGCAGCCAAGCGCCGCCGCGCCGAAAGCCACGTAGCCGAGCCGAACGACACGGCCGGCGCCGAGCCGTTCGGCCAGCGTTCCCGAGACGAGCTGGAGCGCCGCGAACGGCACCATGTACGCCGTGATCGCCGCCGCCACGTGACCGAGGGAGGTGTCGAGCCCGTCCGCGACGTTGGGGATGAGCGCGATCAGCATCGCGCCGCCGAACGGCCCCAGGAAGCCGCCTACGTAGAGCGGAAAGGTGACGCGACGCACGCGGCGGTAGGCTACGCGCCGGTGCGGGCTGCGAACGACTTCGTCGAGCGCCTCGCCGCCGCCCGGATCGGCACGACCTTCAACTTCTACCGGGAGGGCGAGGGCGCCGCGCGCCGTCGCGAGCGTCTCGCCGCCTATCTCGACGAGCGCGCGGGCGCCCCGCTCCTCCTCGTCGGCGAGGCGGCCGGCTACCGCGGCGCCCGCGTCAGCGGCATCCCCTTCACGTCCGAGCGCCAGCTCACGGGCGGCCCGCCCGGCGAGGCGAGCGCGACGGTCGTCCACCGCACGCTCGCCGAGCTCGGGCTCGAGACCATGGTCCTCCTCTGGAACGCGGTCCCGACGCACCCGCACCTCCCGGGCCGGCCGCGCTCGAACCGCCCGCCGACGCGCGCCGAGATCGACGCCGGCCGCGCGTTCCTCGCCGAGCTCGCCCGGGGCCGAAGGGCGCTGGCGGTGGGGCGGGTCGCGCACGCCCTCCTCGGCGGTCCCTACGTGCGCCACCCGAGCCGGGGCGGCGCGAGGGCCTTTCGGGACGCGCTCCTTCACTACGCTTAGCGGATGCCCCCCGACCGGCTGCCGATCCGGAGGAACACGGCGCTGCTCTCGGCCGCGCTCGCCGCCAACTCCGGCATGCTCCAGCTCTCCGCGGCGGTCGCCTCGCTCACCTTCGTGCTCGTCGTCGGCGTCCGCGGCCTGCTCGGGCTCGGCCCGGCCGTCGTGCTCGCGTCGGGAGCGCTCGCCGCCCTCCCCGCCGGGCGCGCGATGGATCGCTTCGGCCGGGTGCCCGTAATCGCCGGGGGGTTCGTGATCGGCGCGACCGGCGGCGGGCTCGCCGCGCTCGGGAGCACGCTCGAGTCGGCGGTCCTCGTCTTCGCCGGCCTCGTCTGCGTCGGGACCGCCGGAGGGACGTCGCTTCTCGCCAGGACGGCGGCGGCGGACATGTACCCCCCGCAGCGTCGCGCGCGGGGCATCGCGCTCGTCCTCTTCGGGGCCGTGTTCGGCGCCATTCTCGGGCCCGCCGTCTTCAGCCCGCTCCTCTCGGGCCGCGAGGTGGACGGCAGCTCGCTCGCCCTCCTCTGGCTCGCGGGCTCCGCCTTCATGATCGTCGGTCTCGCGCTCGTCCTCTTCGTGCGCCCCGATCCACGGCGGATCGCGGAGCTGCTCGCCACGGGCACGGCGGCCGCGGAGCGCCGGCCCGCCGCTCCTCTGCGCGAGATCCTGGGCCGGCCGAACGTGATCCCGTCGATCCTGGCGGCGCAGGCGAGCTTCGGCGTCATGGTCGGCGTCATGACCCTGACCGGTGCCGTCGTCGTCGAGCACCACGGGCACGCGGGGGAGATGGTCTTCCCGATCATCGGCGCGCATGTCCTCGGCATGTACGCGCTCGTCCTCGTCGTCGGCGACGTGATCGACCGGATCGGCCGCCCGCCCGCCCTCGTCGGCGGCCTCGCGCTGATGGGCGTCTCCGTCGTCAGCCTCCTCTGGATCGAGAGCGTGCCCGCCGTCGCGGCCGCGCTCTTCGGTCTGGGGCTCGGCTGGAACCTCTCGTTCGTCGCCGCGACCGCCCAGCTCGCGGACTGCTCGCAGGCGTGGGAGCGCGGGAAGCTGCTCGGCTTCAACGACCTGCTCTCGGGCATGACCGGAGCGGGGCTCGCCCTTCTCGGCGGCTACGCGCTGACCGCGATCGGCGTGGCCGCGCTCGCGATCGGGGGAACAGTGCTCGTCGTTGCGCCGGCGCTCTGGATCGCGAGCCGCACCTTCCGCCCGGCTCCCGCCGCCACGCCGGCCGGCGACTAGCGGGCTCTCCCGCCGCGAGCCGGTCGCGCCGGAATCGGCACGCCTCGTGCGTGTTCCGGCACGAAGCGCCTCACACACGCGCACAGTCGCCGGATAGGCTCGAACCGGAGGGAGGCCCGCGGCCGGCCCCGCGGATTTCGCCCGCCGAAGCCCGCGCGCGGCGCGTCTCTGCTGCTAGAATCCGGCCCGCGGCGGGCGCCCGGTCCGCCCGTTTTTCTGTGTGATGAAGACCTACACCGCCAAGCCCAAGGAGATCGAGCAGCGCTGGTTCGTCGTCGACGCCGAGGGGCAGACGCTCGGCCGGCTGGCCACGCGGATCGCCGACACGATCCGGGGCAAGCGCAAGCCGCAGTACACGCCGCACGTCGATACCGGCGACTTCGTCGTCGTCGTCAACGCCGAGAAGATCGCCGTCACGGGCCAGAAGCTGACGCAGAAGCGCTACTACCGCCACTCCGGGTATCCGGGCGGGCTGCGCTCGCGCACGCTCGCGCAGCAGCTCGAGCACCGGCCGACCGAGGTCATCCGCAAGGCGGTCAAGGGCATGCTCCCGCGCAACCGACTCGCGCGGCGGCAGCTGACGAAGCTCAAGGTCTACGCCGGCCCCGAGCATCCGCACGAGGCCCAGAACCCGCAACCCCTCCCGCTCGACTGATGGCGATCGTCGCGCAGTACCGCGGGACCGGGAAGCGGAAGACGTCCGTGGCCCGCGTGATTCTCAGCCCAGGCGACGGCGCCACCTGGGTGAACGGGCGCACCGTCGAGGACTACTTCGCACGGGAGGCCCTGCGCACGACGGCGCTCGCACCCTTCCGCGTGGCCGGCGTCGAGGGGCGGTTCGACCTCCGCGCCCGCATCCAGGGCGGCGGGCCGTCCGGGCAGGCCGGCGCCCTGCGCCACGGCATCGCCCGCGCGCTCGTCGAGGCCGACCCCGAGCTGCGAGGCGTCCTCAAGCGCGAGGGCTTCCTGACGCGCGACGCCCGGATCGTCGAGCGCAAGAAGGCCGGCCTGCACAAGGCGCGCAAGGCGCCGCAGTTCTCCAAGCGCTGACGCGAGGCGTGGGGCGGCGCTATTTCGGCACCGACGGTGTCCGGGGTGTCGTCGGCGGGGACCTGACCGAAGGGCTCGTCGCCCGGATCGGCGTCGGCTTCGCCCGCTGGAGCGGGGGAGCCCCCGTCCTCGTCGGCCGCGACACGCGGGCCTCGGGCCCTGCGCTCGAGCGGGCCCTCGCCCGCGGCCTCGCCGCCGGCGGCTCGGAGGTCTCCCTCGGCGGGGTCCTGCCGACCCCGGCGGTCGCCCTCCTCGCGCCCGACGGCGGCGCGGTCGTCTCCGCCTCGCACAACCCGGCGGAGTACAACGGCGTCAAGCTCTTCCGCGGCGGCTGGAAGCTCGGCGACTCGGAGGAGGAGGCGATCGAGGAGCTGATGGACGAGCCGAGCGGCGGCGGGGGCCCTCCGCAGGAGACGCGCGGCCTGGCCGGGCAGTACGTCGAGCTCGTCTGCGAGCGCTTCGGCGCCGACCTCGGCGGCCTCAGGATCGCCGTTGACTGCGCCAACGGGGCCATGACCGACATCGCTCCCACCGCCTTTCGCCGGCTCGGCGCCGACCTCGTCGTCGTCGGCGACGCGCCCGACGGGAGCAACATCAACGCGGGCTGCGGAGCGACGGACCTGACGCTCCTCGCGCGGACGGTCGCGGCCGAGGACGTCGATCTCGGCGTCGCATTCGACGGCGACGGGGACCGGATGCTGGCCGTCGACGCGGCCGGGAACGAGGTGGACGGCGACCAGATCCTCGCCGTCCTCGCGCTCCACCTCGGGGTCGACCTCGTCGCCGTCACGCAGATGACGAACCTCGGCTTCCACAGGCTCATGTCCGAGCACGGGATCCGGGTCGTCGTCACCGACGTCGGCGACCGCTATGTGCTCGAAGCCCTCAGGCGCGAGGGCGGCGTTCTGGGAGGGGAGCAGTCCGGCCACGTCGTCTACCTTCGTGACCACGTGACGGGGGACGGTCTGGCGGCCGCGCTCCTGCTCTGCGGGGCGGTCGCCGACCGCGGCGAGACGCTCGCGGCGCTCGCAGGAGCGATGCCGCGCTTCCCGCAGGCGAAGGCGAACGTCCCCGTCCGCGCGATGGCCGTGCCTCCCGGGCTCCTCGCGGAGGTCGAGCGCATGGAGGACGAGCTCGACGGCGCCGGCAGGGTTCTCGTCCGGCCCTCCGGCACGGAGCCTGTCGTCCGCGTGCTCGCCGAGGCGGAAACGCCGGAAGCCGCAGAACGGCTCTGTGCTAGGATCGTTCCCCTCGTTCGACGGGAGCTCGGCTAGCGGCCGAGCTCCGCGTTCTCGCTCCAGTTTCCGGGAATTCACACGGTCTACGGACAGGCAGCGACAGAGACAAGAGGAACGACAGTCGGGATCGGGCCTCGACGGCAACGGAAGGTGGGTTTCGGGTGTGCGGAATCATCGGATACGTCGGCTCGAGGCCCGCGAAGGATCTTCTGCTCCGGGGGCTCGAGCGCCTCGAGTACCGGGGCTATGACTCTGCCGGGCTCTGCCTCCTCGAAGAGGGAAGCCTCGAGTACGTCCGTGCGGTCGGCAACCTCGACCGTCTGAAGGAGGCCGCCGCCGACAACGAGTCCGACGCCACGACCGGGGTCGGGCACACTCGCTGGGCGACGCACGGGAAGGTCTCGTTCGAGAACGCGCACCCGCTCACCGGATGCGTCGAGGACGAGGTCGCGGTCGTCCTCAACGGCATCGTCGAGAACTTCGTCGAGCTGCGCGATTCGCTCGCCGCAGACGGCCACGGGTTCACGTCGGAGACGGACGCCGAGGTCGTCGCGCACCTCGTCGAGCGCCACTACCGCGGCGACATCGTCGAGGCCGTGCGCGCCACGTACGCAGAGCTCGAGGGCCACTTCGCGTTCGTCGTCATCCACCGCGACCATCCCGGCACCCTCGTCGGCGCGCGCCTCCAGTGCCCGCTCGTCGTCGGCGTCGGCGACGACGAGATGTTCCTCGCCTCCTCGATAGCGGCGTTCCTCCGCGAGACCCGGCGGACGAAGCTCATCGACGACGGCGAGGTCGTCGCCGTGACGCCCGTGGGCGTCCGCTTCGTCTCCGTCGACGGCGGCCGTGCGCGCGAGCGGGAGGAGCTCGAGGTCGACTGGGACGACGAGGCGGCCGAGAAGCAGGGGTACGAGACGTTCATGCTCAAGGAGATCTACGAGCAGCCGCAGGCCGTCGCCGACACGATCGGCGAGATCGGCGCGGGCCTCGAGCACGAGCTCGGCGAGCTCGGCCTCACGGATCTCGAGATCCGGAACCTCCGCCGCATGGTCGTCCTCGCGTGCGGCACTGCGTACCACGCCGGGGTGATCGGGCGCTACGTCGTCGAGGAGTGGGCACGGATCCCCTGCGAGCCCGACATCGCCAGCGAGTGGATCTACCGCGACCCCGTGCTGACGAAGGACACGCTCGTCGTCGCCATCTCGCAGTCCGGCGAGACGCGCGACACGGTGCAGGCCGTGCGCCTCGCCCGCGAGCACGGCGCGCGCACCGTCGCGATCACGAACCTGATGGGCACGCAGATCACGCGCGAGGTCGACCGTGTCCTGTACACGAGGGCGGGCATGGAGACGGGCGTCGCGGCGACGAAGACGTTCACGTCCCAGGTCGCGCTCCTCTACCTCCTGGCGCTCCGGCTCGCGCAGGTGCGGAAGACGCTCCCCGCCGAGCAGATCGACGCGCTGCTTCGCGAGGTGCACGCGCTCCCCGCCAAGATGGCGACGTACCTCGACGGCGACCACCCGATCGAGGAGATCGCGCAGCGACACTACGCCAAGCCCTTCTTCCTCTATCTCGGGCGCCACATCGGCCTCCCCGTTTGCCTCGAGGGCGCGCTCAAGCTCAAGGAGATCTCCTACATCCCGACCGAGGCGTACTCGGCCGGCGAGATGAAACATGGCCCGATCGCTCTGCTCGACGAGGAGGTGCCGGTCGTAGTCGTCGCCACCGACTCGCACGTCTACGACAAGATCGTCTCGAACATCCAGGAGGTGCGGGCCCGGGGCGCCGAGGTGATCGCCATCGCCACGGACGGCAACGAGGACATCCAGCATCACGCGGACGACGTCGTCTACGTCCCGCGGACGCATCCGTTCCTCCAGGCGGCGCTCGCGGTGATCCCGCTCCAGCTCCTCGCGTACCGGATCGCCCGCCTGCGCGGCCTGAACGTCGACCAGCCGCGAAACCTCGCCAAGACGGTGACGGTCGAGTAGCCACCGGCGCTCGCTGTCGGCGCAGAGCCATGTGGGATCGAGGCGTCATTCCCTCCGAACCGTTCCCGACCGGTCGCCGTACGGACGGGAGATGAGCGTGGTCATCCCGGACTTCGTCGAGCCGATCCAGACGTCGAGGACGTTCGAGTCGGCGATCGAGAACATCCTCGAGGGAATCGAGCGCGCCCGGCTCCGCACCGACGACCGCCTGCCGACCGAGGAGGACCTCTCGACGCAGCTCGGCATCTCGAAGCCGACGCTCCGGCAGGCGCTTCGCGTCCTCGAGCGCAGCGGCCTCCTCCGCGTGCGGCCCGGCAAGGGCGGCGGCATCTTCATGGCCTGCGACGTCGTGCCGGTCGACGCGATCACGCACAACGTCGAGGTCGAGGCCGAGGACGCGATCGACGTGCTGCGCGGCCGACGCGTGCTCGAGAGCGCGATCACGACGCTGTCGGCGCGCGTGGCGACCGACGAGGACGTCGCCGGCATCGAGCGGACGATCGACCTGATGCGGCGCAACCTCGGCGACCGCCCAAGGGTGATCGGGGCCAACGCCATGTTCCACCGCGCGGTCATCCGCGCCTGCCGGAACAAGACGCTCCAGTCCGCGATGCGGAGGATCGAGGGCGAGCTCGCCCCGATCAGGGACACGTACGTCGGCGGGCTCGAGCGCGACGAGGAGACGGTCGACATCCACGAGCGCCAGCTCGACGCCATGCGCGCGCGCGACCTGCCCGCCCTCGCGCTCGTCCTCGACGAGCACTTCCGGATGCTCGAGGAGAGCTTCGCCGAGGCGCTCCACCGTCGGTGGGCGGATCTGTTCGGGGACGTGTCCGAGCTGACGCTCTGGACGTCGCCCCCGGGCGAGGCTTGACTCTCTCGGCGAAACTCGTTTAGCCTGCGCAGGTTCGTTTGCCGGGCACAAGGGATGGGGGCGTTCGCATCACGTCACGCCATCAGGCAGGCCTTCTCTGGCCGCGTTCCCGAGGGTCCGGCTCGACCGGAGGGGGGAATTCGTACCCATGAGAAGGAAACTTGGAGTGCGATCGCTCGCGCTCCCCGTCGTCCTGGCCCTGTTGGTCATGGGCTTGCTCGCGGCCGGCGCGCCGGGCGATACAGGGGCGTCCGAGGACCTTGGCCGCGTTGCCGGCGAGGAGGCAAGCGTCGTCGAAGTGCTGCTGCCCGACCGCGACGAGCTCGATCGGCTGGTCGCCACGGGCGTGGATCTCGATCACGCGGTGCACCAGACGGAGGACGGCATCGAAGTGCACGCCGTCGTCACGCCCAACGAGGTCGCGACGCTCCAGGCGCTCGGCTTCGACGTAGGGGAGACGGTCTCGAGCGTCGGCGACATGGAGGCCGCGGCAGCGGAACGCGAGGCGACTATCGCCGCGCACATCGCCGAGAACGAGGAGTTCGCGGCGGCCGCGTACGACCAGACGAACCCCGACGTCTCCGACGTCAAGATCGTCCGGGCCGACTACTACACGAACTTCGGCCAGGGCGTTCTGTCGGTCGAGGCCAAGTGGGCCCAGGGCCAGACGGCGACCAACCAACTCGTCGTCGAGCGCGACAGCGGCCCCGGCACCGGGATGGGCTCCGGCGGCACGCAGAGCATCAGCCGCTTTGTCGACGCGGGCGTCTACCTCTACCATCGCGGCGCCTCGAACGTGTCCACGCGGCCCGACTACATCCGCATCACGAGCCCGACCGGGGACGTCGCCGTCGCGAAGGTCAACGACTGGCTGCCCACCGACACCGACGACCCGTGGAAGGGCGACTACTACGTCGAGGACTTCGTCACGAGCTACATGACGCCAACGGATCTCTACGAGCGCATCCACCAGCTTGCGGACGAGTTTCCGCACCTGGCGGAGATCGTCGAGCTGCCGTACAAGACGAACGGCTACCGGCGCAACGCGCAGGCGCTCCTCGACCCGGCGGGGAACCGCCTGGCGATCGCCTCCGGGCCGGCGGCCGGCGACTACACGTACGCCGCTGCGTCCTACGGCCCCACGGTTCCGTCGGCCGGCTTCCCGCCGTCCGACGCGCCGCTCGCGACGGTGAGCTCGGCCCCGAACCCGGACTTCCCGGCCGCCACGCCCTCGATGGGCTGCGGCGAGATCACCGGGTTCCCGGCCGGCGCGATCGCGCTCGTCGACCGCGGAGAGTGCACGTTCGCCGCGAAGACGCTCAACGCCCAGAACGCGGGCGCCGTGGCCGTCGTCATCGTCAACAACGTCTCCGGCGCCCCGACGGCGCCCGGGGGGACCGCCCTGCCCGGGACGACTGTCTCCACGGTCATGATCTCCCTGGCCGACGGCAACCACATCAAGGCCAACCTGCCGGCCTCCGGCCGGCTCCTTCCCGGCACAGGCGTCAGCAACGCCGCACGTGTCGGCCTCGACTCGCTGACCTGGGGCCACGAGGGCGGCAACGACATCACCGTCCAGGCCGTCGATCCGGGCGCGCCCGACTCGCCGTTGACGGTCAGCGTCCTGGGCAACCACATCCAGATACGCCTCGGCACGGACTCCAGCGGGGCGCGGACGAGCACGGCCGCTCAGGTGCGGGACGCGATCAACGCGAGCCCGTCCGCCAGCGCGCTCGTATTCGCCTACACGTACCGCGGCAACGCCGGCAACGGCGTCGTCAACCCGACCCCGTTGATCCGGCTGAGCGACAACCTCAACGCCCCGGAGACCGTGTCGCGCGACCCGCACCCGGTCTACGCGCTGCGGATCGGCAAGCACCGCGACGGCTCGAAGATCGGAGTCCTCGCCTACGCGCAGGAGCACGCCCGTGAGTGGGTGCCGCCGCTCGTGACCGTCGAGACCGCGGAGCGGCTGCTGCGCAACTACGCGACGCACGGGCAGACGAAGCAGCTCCTGAACAACCTGGACATCTGGATCGCCCCGTCAGTCAACCCCGACGGCGGCCACTACTCGTTCTACGACTTCGCCTCTCAGCGGAGGAACATGACGAGGCACTGCGTCCCGACGGGCAGCTACGACGTCCTCGCCCGCAACTCTTGGGGTGTCGACAACAACCGCAACTACACCGAGTACAGCCTGTTCGATGGCTACTCCGGGGCGTCAACAAGCTGCACCAGCGACACCTACCGCGGCCCAGCTGAGCTGAGCGAGCCGGAGAACAAGAACGTCGACTGGTTGGCATCTCGGCCGAACATCAAGTTCTCCATGAACCTGCACAGCTCGGGCAACTACTTCATGTGGTCGCCTGGGTCGTACGCGACACCGGGTCGGATCTCGGCCCCGCGGCCGACACTGGCCGAGGAGAGCTTCTTCTGGGGCGCGTCGTCCCAGATCCTGACGGCGATCAAGCGGCACCGTGGCTTGTCGGTAACGCCGGCTCGCACCGGCCCGATCAGCGACGTGCTGTACTCGGCCGCCGGCAACTCCGGTGACATGCTCTGGTACAAGTAC
>DATHVD010000049.1:0-14842 GCA_035461525.1 Gaiellaceae bacterium | reverse complement strand
CGTCGTCAGGCGGCGCGAGGAAGGGGCCGGAGCTCCTCTCGGCCTCGACCGCGCCCTTCCCGAGGCTCGCTTCCTGACGGCTCGTATCGCCGGGCTCGAGCCGGAGGACCTCGGGCGCCTGCTCGACGCCCGTCTGGGCATGCGGATCTCGCGGCGCACGCTGGCGCGCCTCCATCGGGTGTCCCGCGGGAACCCGTACTTCGCGCTCGAGATCGGCCGTGCCCTCGCCGCGCAGGACGCTCGAGACGGGCCGGAGGGCGAGCTGCCGATCCCGTCCAGCCTGCAGGAGCTGGCGGGCGAGCGGCTCGCGATCCTGCCGCCCTCCGCGCTCGAGGCGACACGATTCGCGGCGGCCCTATCGCGCCCGACGGTGGGGCTCGTCGAGGCGGCGCTGGACGGGGGCGACGCAGCCGACGCCGTCCATGCCGCCGCCCGAGCGGGAGTCCTCGAGCTGGACGGCGACCGGATTCGCTTCGCGCACCCGCTGCTCGCATCTGTTGCCTACGCGCAGATCCCGCTGGGGGTCCGGCGAGCCATGCATGCCCGCCTGGCACGCGTTCTGGCCGACCCGGAGGAGCACGGCCGGCATCTGGCGCTGGCGACCGACCACGCCGACGCCGGGGTGGCGGCGGCGCTCGACCGGGCCGGACGGCGGGCGCTCGCGCGGGGCGCGCCGGATGCGGCCGCCGAGCTCTGGGAGCAGGGGCGCCGGCTCACGCCTCCGTCCGATGGAGACGACGCGCGCCGGCGCGGGATCGAGGCGGCGAAGCGTCACTTCGAGGCGGGGGCGACCGCTCGAAGCCGGAACCTGCTCGAGGAGATCGCCGCCGGCTCCCCGTCCGGCCGGGAACGAGCGCAGGCGCTCGCGCCGCTCGGTTGGGTCCGCGCTCACCTCGAGGGCTTCGGGGCGGGAGCGGAGGTCTTCCGGGCAGCGCTCGCCGAGGAGAGCGACGATCTCGGGCTTCGGATCCAGCTCGAAGAGGGCCTGGCATGGTGCCTGCACGAGTCGGCGGGGGTTCCTGCGGCCGAGAGCCACGCGCGTTCCGCGCTCGCGCTTGCGGAACGGCTCGGCGAGCCGGCGACGCTCGCCGGCGCCCTCTCCCACGTCGCCTTCCTCGAGTCGCTCAAGGGCGAGGGCGTCGCGCTGGCGACAGTCGAGCGGGCGGTCGGGCTCCTCGAGCAGGCCCCCGAGTGGTCGCAGATCCTCGGCCGGCCCGACTGGGTGCACGCGCTCCTGCTCGAGTGGTCGGGAGAGCTTGCCGCAGCGCAGGAGCGGCTGGAGTCCCTGTACCGCGCTGCGGCCGAGCGCGGGGACCTGCACTCGCTCCCGTTCGTCCTCTTCCACCTCGCCCGCGTCGAGCTTCTGACCGGCGACTGGCGGAGTGCGCTGAGCCACGCTCGCGAGTGTCACGAGACGACGCTGCAGAGCGGGCAGGTGGGCGAGATCGCGTACGGGCTCGCGATCGAGGCTCTCGTCGAGAGCCATCTCGGCCTCGTCGAGCCCGCCTCGGCGAAGATCGAGGAGGGCCTCGCGGTCGCCCGCCAGCGGGGTGCCGAGCCGGCCGGTCTGGAGCTGCTCGGCATCCGCGGCTTCCTCGCCCTCTCGAACGGAGATGCGGCCGTCGCCGACCGGGTGCTGACGGAGCTCGCCGCCGCCGCCGTCGGCACCGGCCTCCGCGAGCCCGCGCTCTTCCGCTTCCACGGAGACGCCGTGGAAGCCAAGGTTCTCCTCGGCCGCCGCGACGAGGCCGCGAGGCTCGCCGACGAGCTCGACCGCCTCGGCGCGAAGCTCGACCGGCCGTGGGTGCTGACCATGGCCTCCCGGAGCCGCGCGATCCTGGCTGCAGCGAGCGGTGACCTCTCCGCAGCCCGCCTCGAGCTCGAACGGACGCTCGCGCTCCACGAGCGGCTCGGCGAGCCGTTCGAGCGAGCCCGGACGCTGCTCGTGCTCGGCGGCCTCGAGCGGCGCGACAGGAAGAAGCGCGTGGCCCGGGAGGCGCTCGAGAGCGCGCTCGCCGTCTTCGACGAGCTCGGCGCGACGCTCTGGGCGCAGAGGGCACGAGCCGAGCTGGCACGCGTCAGCGGGCGGGCGCCGGCGGGCGGCCTGACGCCCACCGAGCAGAGGATCGCGGAGCTGATCGCCTCGGGCCTGACTTACCGCGAGACGGCGGACGCGCTTTTCATCAGCCCGAAGACCGTGCAGTGGAACCTGTCGAAGGTCTACCGCAAGCTCGGGATACGCTCGCGGCGCGAGCTTGGGCCTCGGCTCGGGAGCGTCCCCCGCCCGCCCGGTCACGGCGCGGGTCAGGCCGGGCAGGACGGCCGGTAGCCGGCTCACCCGGGCGGGTCAAAGCCGGCCACGCGGCCGGTTTCGCCGGCCGGCCCGTTCTCGTAGCGTCGAGCGTGGAGCCAGAGACCGAAAGGAGAGCGTCATGTATCCACCCGTCGTCCAGCTCGAGACCCGGCGACGCGAGTTCTTCCGCGAGCTTCAGGTTCGGCGGGAGCGCGACCGGGCCGCGGCGAGCCCGGGGCGCTCCGACCGCAGGCCGGCAGAGACGCCCGCGCGCGGGCGAGCCGGCGAAGCGGTCGCCGGGCCGTGCGTCCAGAGCTGACGGACCTCCCGGAGGCGGTTGAAGCGTGGCCGAGGCTACGCGGGCACGCAGTCCTCGGCCTCCTCCTCCAGCTCCTGCGCCGCTTGCGCGAGGGCGGCCGCGAGGTCCTCCTCTTCGGCGGAGAGCCCGCGAAGGACGTCGGCGACGGCGGCGAGGCACGCCTCCGCGAGGTCGGCCCGCGCGGCCTCGGCGTCGGCGCGGGCCTCGGCGGAGTCGCCCGCCTCCTCGGCGGCCGCGAGCGCGGCCTCGGCCTCGGCGGCGAGCCGCTCCAGCTCCGCCTGGCTCTCCTCGAGCGAGCGGTTCGTCGCCCCGAGCTGCTGGGAGGCGTCCGCGTAGAGCTCCCGGGCTGCGGCGAGCTCGGCGACGTAGGCCGACGCGGCGGCCAGCGCCTCCTCGAGCTCCTGCTCGAGCTCGGCGACCCGCTGCTCGGAGTCGGCGAGCTGCCGCTCGAGGTCGGCGTTCTCCTGCTCCAGCGCGGCCACCGCCGCGGCGCCGGCCTCGCCCGCGTCGTCCTTGTCGCGCTGGAGAAGAGCGACCCAGACCGTGAGCCCGATCACTGCGGCGAAGAGGACGCCCGTGAGCACGTACCACGTCGTCGGACGCGGCGGTGGAGGCGGTGTCCACGGCGGCACCGTAGGGCGGTGGCCGGACGACGACGGTCGGTCGGAACTCGGTGCCGCTCCCGGAGTGAACGTGAGCAGGCCACCCGGGTGAGATCGGGGTCCGGGTGAGGATGGAGGATGAGCCGGAGCCTAGGCTCGCAGCCGTGTCCGCACGAGGCGCGAAACCGCAGGCCCTTCCCGAGGCTCTGGCCGGGCTTGAGCCGGAGGCGTTCTGGGAGCGCTTCGCCGAGCTGACGACGATCGCGCGCCCGTCTCGAGCGGAGGAGCCCGTCATCGCCCACGTCCGCGCCTGGGCGGAGGAGCGCGGCTTCGACTTCCGGGAGGACGCCGGTCGGAACGTCGTCGTCCGCGTCCCGGCGACGTCCGGGCGCGAGGAGGCGCCGGTCGTCACGCTGCAGGGCCATCTCGACATGGTCTGCGAGCGAGACCCCGAGAGCCCCAACGACCCCGCCCGAGGGCGCATCGCTCTCGTCCGCGACGGGGAGTGGCTGAAGGCCGACGGCACGACGCTCGGCGCCGACGACGGCGTCGCGATCGCCGCGATGATGGCCCTGGCCGAAGACGCCTCCGTTCCGCACGGGCCGCTCGAGCTCCTCATGACCGTCGCCGAGGAGGTCGGCCTGGAAGGCGCGAACGCTCTCGACCCGGCGCTGGTCACCGGCTCGATCCTCGTCAACCTGGACAGCGAGGAGGACGGCAGGCTCACCGTCGGCTGCGCCGGGAGCACGGACACGTGGCTTCGGATCGATGCCCCGCGACGCGACACGGACGCGGACGCGGTGACGCTCACCGTGACGGTCGGAGGCGGCCTGGGCGGGCACTCGGGGTCGGGCATCGCGCTCGGCTTGTCCAACGCCGTCAAGGTGCTCGGGCGCGTGCTGCGTGAGGCGCACGCCGCGACGCCCTTCCGGCTCGCCTCGCTCTCGGGCGGGAAGAGCCGCAACGCGATCCCTCGCGCCGCGTCCGCCGTCTGCTCCGTGCCGGCCGCCCGCGAGACCGACTTCCGCGCGGCGCTCACCGCCGCCGCGGGGACGGTGCGCGACCAGTACTCGAAGACCGACCCGGGCGTCACCGTCTCCGTCGAGCCCGCCGAGCCTCCCGAGCGGCCGTGGATGGAGGAGGCGACGCAGATCGCCGCCGCCGAGGTCGACAAGACCGGCACCACGACGCTCGGCAAGCGCGTCGTCGACCACTCGTTCCAGCTCCCGCTGCAGGTCGCGTGGATCGTGACCGCGCTCGTCGGCATCGTCATCGTCTACATCTTCTTCGGCAGCCACACGCCGGCGCCGCCGGCCACCACGGCCGTCCCGTAGCGTGACCGTACGCGGCGCCGCCTTCCTGGGTATCGGCGCGATGGTCGGCGCCGGCATCTTCGCACTCCTCGGCGAGGCGGGCGCGGTCGCCGGCGCCGCCGTCTGGCTCTCGTTCCTGATCGCCGGCATCGTCGCCGCGCTCCTCGGCTACACGGTGGTCAAGCTCGGCGTCCGCTACCCGTCCTCGGGCGGCCTCATCGCCTATCTGATCCAGGGCTTCGGCAACGGCCGCCTGGTGGGGGTCGCCTCGTGGCTCGGCTACGCGGCGGCGATCGTGATCGTCTGCTCGATGGTCGCGGTGGCGTTCGGCAGCTATGCGACCGCGCTCTTCGTCGGCGACGACGCCGCCGGCTGGTGGGACAACTTGTTCACGTCGGCAGTCGTCCTCGGAACGCTCGCCATCAACCTGATCGGCGCGAAGGTCGTCGACCGCGCCCAGTCGCTGATCGTCGTGATCCTGCTCGCGGTGTTCGCGGTCTTCATCGCCGTCACGATCGTCGACATCGACTTCGACCTGCTCGCCTTCAGCGGGTACCCGTCGTTCTCCTCGATCGTCGCCAGCGTCGCGCTCACGTTCTTCGCCTACCTCGGCTTCAGCGTGATCACCTTCGCCGTAGGAGACCTGCGGGATCCCGCGCGCGAGCTCCCGCGTGCGATGTACCTCGCGCTCGGCGTCACGAGCGTCCTCTACGTGCTCATCTCGCTGGGCGTCTTCGGAACGCTCACGGTCGACGAGGCCGTGGGCTACGGCGAGACCGCCATCGCGGAGGCGGCGCGCCCGGCGCTCGGCGAGGCGGGGTTCGTGATGGTGGCGATCGCGGCGCTCCTCGCGACCTTCTCGTCCGTAAACGCGACGATCTACGCCTCGGGCGGCCTGACGGCGTCGCTGGCCGAGGTCGGGCAGTTCCCGCCGATCTTCGGTCGCGGTTCCCGCCTCGGCCCCAGGGCGGGTCTGATCCTCACCGCCGCGCTCGTGCTCCTCATCGCCAACCTCGTCGACCTCTCGGCGATCGCGTCCGTCGGCAGCGCCATCTCGCTCGTCATCTTCCTCCTCGTCGGCGTCGCCGCCTACCGGCTCCGGGCCGAGATCGGCGGCCGCGCGGTCGTGATCGCGGCCGCCATCCTCCTCACGGTCGTCGTCCTCGGCTTCTTCGCGGTAGACACGCTCCGCAACGCCCCGGAGACGTTCAGCGCCATCGTGGGCATCACCCTCCTCGCCGTCGTGCTCGACGTCGTCTGGAAGCGCATGCGGTCTGCGCGCGAGCACCGGGCCCGCGCCTCCGAGGCGCCCTGAGGCGCCCGCGGAGGGGTGCCGATGGCGATCCTGGTCCCGAACGATCGCATCCGCGCCTATGCGCGGCGGTTGCTCGCCCGCCCGCGCGTCGCTCGCGGGGAGCTGGCCATCGCCTTCCGGGAGTCCAGCGCGTCGTCCGCGGACGTCCACGTCGGCGGAACGAGCTTCTTCCCGCTCCTGCTCGCCGACATCTCGCGCGCGTCCTCCTCGATCCACATCAACCAGTTCGGCTTCCGGCCGGGCCGCGTCGGGGACGCCTTCGCCGACGTGCTCGCGGCGAAGGCGCGCGAGGGAGTGGCCGTCCGGCTCGTCGTCGACCGCAACGGCTCGGATCCGGAGCGGGGGTCGCGCGAGCTCTTCGAGCGCCTCGCCGCGGCCGGGGTCGAGGCCTGCGTGGCACGCGCGACGCAGATCCGCGCTCCGGCGGGCCCGCTGGGAGCCGCGAGCCGGAACCGCTGGAACCTCGGGGGAATCGGGCACGTCGACCACCGGAAGGCCGTCGTCGTGGACGGGCGGATCGGCTGGGTCGGCGGCGCGGGCATAGAGGATCACTTCGAGGACGGTCGCTTCCACGACCTCTTCGTCCGTGTGGAGGGACCGGTGGTCGCGCAACTCCAGCTCGTCTTCCTCGCCAGCTTTCGCTGGCTCGGCGGCGCCGTGCCTGCGGACGAGCTCGACGCCCTCTTTCCGCCGCTCGAGCCGGGCGGCGTCGAGGCCGACGTCCTCCACAACGCCCCCGGGCGTTATCGCCCGATCACGACGGCCATCGCCGCGCTCCTCGACGGCGCCGAGAAGACGCTGGACGTCGTCAACCCGTACGTCACGGACCGCGCCATGATCGGGAGGATCGAGCGCGCCGCCCGTCGGGGCGTGCGTGTCCGGCTCTTCGTGCCGGCCGACGCCAACAACTGGGCCTGCGGCGCGGCGCAGCGCCACCACCACGCGCGGCTCCTGGCCGCCGGCGTCCGGATCCTCGAGCATCCTGCGATGCTCCACGCGAAGGCCTTCGTGCGTGACGGCGAAGAAGTGCTGGCCGGCACCTGCAACCTCGAGGCCTGGAGCCTGCGGCGCTTCTTCGAGATCGACCTCCGCGTGCGCTCGAGCGCTCTCGCGGCGCAGTTCGACGAGCGCTTCACCGCACCGGCCGTTGAGGCGTCGGCCCCGGGTCGCCCTGCCACGGGCGTCAGGGAGCGCCTCCGGTCGGCCGCCTTCGCGGCCGTCGCGCCCTTGCTGTGACACCGCTACCCCGACAGGGAGGGAGACCCCATGTGCCGCTGGCTCGCATACACCGGTGACTCGATTCCGATCGCGCTGCTCGTCCTCCAGCCGAAGCACTCCCTCATCGACCAGAGCCTCCATTCGCGGCTCGGGGCGACGACGACGAACGGCGACGGGTTCGGCGTCGGGTGGTACGACGGGGAGCAGGAGGAGCCGGGCGTCTACCGCAGCGTCCACCCCGCCTGGAACGACCGGAACCTGCGGGAGCTCGCGACGCACGTGCGCTCCCCGCTCTTCTTCGCCCACATCCGGGCGTCGACGGGGACGGCCGTCCAGGAGACGAACTGCCACCCGTTCCGGCACGGGCGCTGGCTCTTCATGCACAACGGCCTCGTGCGCGGCTTCGAGCTCATGAAGCGCGATCTGCTCCTCGCCGTCGATCCCTCGCTCGTTCCGGCGATCGAGGGCTCGGCAGACTCGGAGGTCCTCTTCTTCCTGGCGCTCACCTTCGGGCTCGAGGACGACCCGGTCGCGGCCCTCGAGCGGATGGCGGGCTTCGTCGAGGCGACCGGGGAGCGGCACCGCGTCGCCGATCCGCTCCAGATGAGCGTCGCGGTCACGAACGGGGTGAGCGTCTTCGCCGCCCGCTACTCGAGCGAGGGAAGCTCGCGGTCGCTCTACTTCAGCGACAGCGCCCGTGCGATGAAGCAGCGGTTCCCCGACGACGAGCGGTTCCAGAGCCTGTCGGACGACGCCCGGGCTATCGTCTCCGAGCCGCTCGGGGACGTAGCCGAGAACTGGCATGAGGTGCCCGAGTCGACCGCCGGGGTCGTCGAGCCCGACGTCCAGGAGCTGCGCCCCTTCGCGCCGCGCGTCTGAAGCAGCCGGGCTACGGCGGCAGCCGGGCTACGGCGGCGCCAGCGCGGCCTTCGCCGCCGCGACCTGCTCGCGGCGCGCCTTCGTCAGCTCCTGCACGAAGATCTGGATCGTCGCGGCGAGCGGCACCGCCGTGAGCGCCCCGAGGACGCCGAGCAGCGCGCCGAACAGGGTCACCGCGACGATGATGAAGAAGCCGGAGAGGTTGACGGCCTTCCCCTGCACCTTCGGGGTGACGATGTTGTTCTCGACCTGCTGGTAGACCAGCACGACCGCGAGCATGATGAGCGCGGCCGTGACGCCCTCCTCGGCCCAGAGCGTGGGGACGAGGATGAAGCCCGCGATCGTCGCGCCGATGTTGGGGATCATGTCGAGGAGGGCTGCGATGACGCCGAGCGCCAGCGCGTAGCTCGAGCCGAGGAGCCAGGCGGTGACGCCCTGGGTGGTGCCGGCGATCGTCGCGATCACGACCAGGCCGATCGCCCAGCGGGAGACCGACTCGGTGACGCGATCCCACACGGCCAGCCAGCGCTCGTCCTCGCCGGGCATGAGCATGTTCGCCACGGCGCTCCTCATGTTCGCGATGTCGCTGAGCAGGAAGAGGCAGATGAAGAGGATCGTGAAGGAGGCGAGGAAGACGCCGAAGAACGTGCCCGCGATCCCGAGCACGTTCTTGATCGCGTCGGGAACCGCCGCCGCGACCGACTCGGCTCCCGACTGAACGTTCTCCGCGGCGCCCGTGTCGCCGACGAAGGAGAGCTCGCCGGAGTCGCGCAGGCTCTGCACCGTCGCCGGCAGGTCCTGGAGGAAGTCGCGGATGTTGCCCACGATCGGGACGAGGAAGAGCAGTGCGAGCACGATGACGGCGACGGCGGCGCCGAGCACGGTCACGGTGGCGGCCAGCCCGCGCGACATGTTCGTCTTCGCCATCACGAAGCGGACGGGGTACTCGAAGACGAGCGCGAGGAAGACGCCGATGAAGACGATCAGAAACGTGTCGCCGATCGCCCGGAAGGCGCCGAGGATCGCGACCGCCGCGACGACGAGCAGGATCGTCCGCATCGGCAGGAGAAGCTCCACCCGCCTTGCTCTGCCCTGATCCATCGCGCGGAAGCCTACGCTCCGTGCCGGTCGGCTCCGGGGCGGTGTGCCGGCTTCGACCGGAGCTTGGGGGAGAATGGCGCGCGTGACGGGAACGGACACCGCACCGGAGCCCCGCCGGAGCGCGGCGATGCTCGTTCTGCTGACGCTCGCGGCGGGCCAGTTCCTGATGACGCTCGACACGTCCGTCATGAACGTCTCGATCGCGACGGTCGCGCAGGACGTCGGTACGACGGTGACCGGAATCCAGGGTGCGATCACGGCCTACACGCTCGTGATGGCCGCCTTCATGATCACCGGCGCGAAGATCGGCGCCCTGATCGGCCGTAAGCGCGCCTTCGCGATCGGATGCGTGATCTACGGGTGCGGCTCGTTCACGACCGCGCTCGCGCCGAGCCTCCCCGTGCTCCTGTTCGGCTGGTCGTTCCTGGAAGGCGTGGGCGCGGCGCTGATCCTGCCCGCGATCGTGGCCCTCGTCGCCGGGAACTTCCCGGTCAGCCGCCGGCCCGCCGCCTACGGCCTCGTCGCAGCCGCGGGCGCGATCGCGGTCGCCGTCGGGCCCCTCGTCGGCGGGTTCGCGACGACGTACTTCTCCTGGCGCTGGGTCTTCGCGGGCGAGGTTCTCCTCGTGCTCGCGATCCTCGTCCTTGCCCGCCGGATCGCCGACGCCCCCGCCGAGACGCGACCGAAGCTCGACGTCGTCGGAGCCGTGCTCTCGGCGGTCGGTCTCGCGCTCGTCGTCTTCGGCGTGCTGCGCTCCGGCGTGTGGGGGTGGATCCAGCCCAAGCCCGACGGCCCGTCGTGGGCGGGCCTGTCGCCCACGGTCTGGCTCGTGCTCGCGGGCCTGCTCGTGATCTGGGTCTTCTTCCGCTGGGAGAACCGCCGTATCGCGCGGGGCGAGGAGCCCCTCGTGCGCCCGGCGATGCTGCAGAACAGGCAGCTCGCGGGCGGGCTGACCATGTTCTTCTTCCAGTATCTCGTCCAGGCCGGGATCTTCTTCCTCGTCCCGCTCTACCTCTCGGTCGCCCTCGGGCTCACGGCGCTCGAGACCGGGGTCCGGCTGCTCCCGCTCTCGATCACGCTGCTGGCCGCCGCGATCGGGATCCCGCGCCTTCTCCCGGACGTCTCCCCGCGGCTCGTCGTCCGGGGCGGGCTGCTCGCCCTCCTCGCCGGCGCCCTCGTCCTGCTGGGGGCGCTCGACGCGGGCGCGGGGCCCGAGATCGTCCTCGTGCCGATGCTCCTGATCGGGCTCGGCATCGGCGCCCTCGCCTCACAGCTCGGCGCCGTCACCGTCTCCGCCGTGTCCGACGAGGAGAGCCCGGAGGTCGGCGGCGTCCAGAACACTGCGACGAACCTCGGCGCGTCGCTGGGAACGGCCCTCGCGGGCTCGATCCTGATCGTGTTCCTGACGTCCGCGTTCCTTGCGAACGTCGAGCAGAGCCCGGCGATCCCGGCGAGCGTCAAGGAGCAGGCGGAGGTGGAGCTCGCCGGCGGGGTGCCCTTCGTCTCCGATGCCGACCTCGAGGCGGCCCTCGAGGAGGCGGCGATCGACTCCGAGGCCGCCGACGCTGCTCTCTCTGCGTACGCCGACGCCCGCATCGACGGGCTCCGCGCGGCGCTCGCGATCCTCAGCCTCCTCACGATCGTCGCGCTCTTCTTCACAGGCCGCATCCCGGAGGCGCAGCCCGGCCGCGCACTGTCCTGACCCGGCGGTCAGCGCCCGAATGCCTGCCCGTGCACCGTCAGCGCATGGATCGCGGCCACGATCAGCCCGATCGTGAGCAGGCTCCAGAGCGGAAAGGCGACCAGGAAGAGCATCTGGCCGACGGCGGCAACCAGCAGGAGGAGGACGGCAGCGACCCGCGCCCACTGGCGTCCGCCGAGCACGCCGAGACCGGCCAGCACCTGGACGGCGCCGAGCCCGAGCCAGAAGCCGCCCCAGACCTTGTAGTCAGTGGAAACGAGCAGGCCGTCCGGGGTGACGAGAAAGGTCGTCTCGCGCAGGAGGCCCGTCAGCCCGTTGACGACGTTGAAGGCACCGATGAGGACGACGAGCAAGCCGGCGAAGTGCACCCAGCCGGCGTCCTCGGCGGGCGGGCGGGGGGTTCCGGCTGCGTCCATCGGCCCGGCGAGCGTCGCCTATCGGACGGCCGCAGTCCTCACCCGCCCGGCCGCTTCACCCGGGTGAGGTCGGCGTCAGCTCGTCGTGCCGATCGAGATCCGCTTGCGGCGCGGCTCGACGGCGGCGACGTCCTCGAGCGGCACGAGCGCGAGCCGCCGGCCGAGCACGCCCCCGCGCACGGCGAGCGCCGCGGGACGGTCGCGGTCGGCGCCGTAGAGGACGTCCTCGACGATCCCGACCCGCCCTCGCGGCGAGTCGACGCGGAAGCCGTGGCAGTGCCGGAGCCAGTAGTCGTCGCCGACGGGCTCCGGGGCGCGCAGGGCCTCTCCGGCGCTGCGGACGTCGTGTCTCGTGGGATGGCTCATGCTCCTCCTTTAGCCGTACCGGGGAACGGCGTATTCGGTTTCTCTCGGTTCCGACCGGCGCCGGGCGCGCATCCTTCACGGCCGCCGCTCCAGCGACTCCGCGACGCGCAGGAGCTCCGCGCGGGCCAGATCGCCGCCGACCGTGACGACCAGGTCGTCGGTCAGCGTCCAGAGGTGCGGGATGCCCCGGGGGGCGAGCAGGAGCTCCCCCTCCTCCCCCCTGAGGGCGCCGGCTTCGAGGACGAGCCGCTCCGGCTCGTCGACGAAGCCCTCGCCCGTGGCCAGCGGATCGTTCCAGCGCCCGGGCTGGTGCCCGCCGGCGAGGCGCGTGGTGACGAGGAACCGGTCGAGCCCGCGCCGGAACGAGAGCGAGACCACCATCCGGGAGGGCGGGTTGCCCGCCTCCGTGCCCGTCGGGCTGCTCGCCTCGGCCACCGCGACCTCCGCGAGCTCGTACCCCTTCGGGAGCCAGGCCGGGACGAGGGGGTCGTAGCCCACGATCGCGGCCGCCTCGCCGAGCTCGACCCGGCGGAAGCCCTCGTCGGTCTCCATCACCTCCGCCCCGTTGGGAAAGGCGAGTCGGAACGCGCCGGGAGGAACGGAGCCGTCGACCTCGAGCCTCTCGAGCCGCAGCTCGCGCAGGAACGCGTCTCCCTTCCGCTCCACGACGAGCACGGGCATCCCCGTCTCGCGGTCGACGGTGATCTCGAAGCGGTCGCCCGTGAACTCGGGCACGATCCCGTTCGGAACCGTGTCGACGTCGAGCCGCCACGCCGGCCGGCCCTCGTGCTCGACCGTCCGCACGCGCGGGTCATCGGCGGCGAGGAGCGCGCGCACGAACGCGCCGAACGTGTCGGGGAGGAGCCAGGTCGGCGGGCCCGGGTCGGGCGGGCCCGGAGCGACGCCGCGGCGGACGGCGTAGAGGAGCGTGTCGTCCCCCTCGACGCTCGCGCTCCTCTGCGCGGAGCGCGTGACGCCGGCCGACGCGTCGTAGACGACGACCTCACCGCGGGCGGGCCCGGCGAGGCGGAAGTCGCCGGCGGCCGTCAGCGTGAAGCGCCAGTGCCGCTCGTCTCCGCGCTCGGGGCCGTCGAAGACGATCCTCCCGCTCAGGCTCCGGAGCCCGGTCAGGGCGGCCCGCACCTCCGCTTGGATCTCGGCAGCCGTCGCGGCCTCGGGCCCGCCGACGGGCGGCGTCCGGTCCGTGCGCGGGATGCCGGCGGCCAGGAGGACGATGCCGGCCGCCGCTGCCACCGCCGCAACGCGGGCGCCCCGGCGCAGCCACGTGCGGCGCGCGCGTCGTCGCTGCCGGGCGGGGACGAGGGTCGTGCGGCGCTCCTCGAGCAGCCGGCGGTGCAGCTCGGCGTGGAAACCGGGCCGGTGCGGAGGCACGTCGAGCGCGCGCAGCGCGGCGCCGAGCTCCTCGTCCCGGTGGTGGATCGTGTCGTTCCCGCTCATCTCTCCGGCACTCCTTCCGTCTCGGCCAGCGCCCGCCGCAATGCCGCCCGGGCTCGGCTCAGACGCGAGGCGACCGTCCCCTCCGGCACGCCCAGCGCCTCGCCCGCATCCCGGTAGCCGAACCCGTGCGCGTCGACCATGAGCACCGCCGCGCGGTCCTCGGGCGGGAGCGCCGCGAGCGCGGCGGCCAGGTCGCGCCTGCTCGCCACCTCCTCCGCCGGCCCAGCCCGCGGGTCGGGCGGCTCGGCCGCCTCCCGCAGGGGGAGGTGGTCGCGGCGCCGGGAGCGCTCCAGCTCGTCCAGGCACGCGTTGTAGGCGATCCGGTAGAGCCAGGTTCCGAGGCGCGAGTCCCCGCGGAAGCGGGGCAGGGCCCGGAAGGCCCGCACGTAGGCCTCCTGCAGCGCGTCGTCCATCCGGTCGCGGTCGCCGAGCAGCCGGTAGGCGAGCGCGCGCAGGCCGTGGTCGTGGTGGCGGACGACGGCGGCGAACGCGTCCTCGTCGCCCCGCCTCGCCCGCTCGACGACGCCGGGCGGAAGCTCGTCCGGGGCGTGCGGCGCGGGGAGCGCGCTCATGGGTGGGGAAGGGCGGGCGTGCTCATGCTGGTGCTTCGACTCCGCGCCGGGCCGGATCCTTCGCCGGCGCTTCTCCTCTCAGACGATCCGGTGGCTCGGGTGCGTGACGCCGGGCGCATCGACGGCCGTGGTCACCCTGCCGCCTTCCTCGCGCCCGTCGTCCACCCTGGACCGGGAGCGCCAGGCCGATTCATCGGTGCCGTGCGGGCGTCTAGCCGGTGCGCACGTCGACGACGACGCGCGGTGGGCCCGAGAGTACGAAGACGCGGAAGGGGACGCGCTCGTCGAGGCCGGCGACCCAGTTGAGGACGGCCTCGAAGTCGCCGGTCCGCACGACCTCCTCGACGACCTCGGCGCCCACGTCGTCGCCGTCGAGGCGAGTCGGGCCGGTGTAGACCAGCTCGCCCTCGCCGGTGAGGTCGAAGCCGGAGGCGGGCTCCATCCGGACGGAGAGGAAGGCGTCGCCGTCGACCTCGATGCGCCGGCCGGACCCGTCCTCCCTGATCGGCGGCCGCACGTAGCGCACCCGGTAGCCGGGCGTCGCCCCGGGCCGGAACTCGAAGACGACGCGGTCGAAGCCCTCGTTCCGGCCGAGGCGGACGGCGGTCAGGAGCGCCGTGCTGCCGCCCGAGGCGGGCCCGGCGGCCCGCGACGTCCCGAAGGGCGGGCCCTCCGGCTCGGCCGGCTCGGTCTCCATCTCGGTCTCCGTCGGCGCGACGGTCGTCGCCGGCTCGGTGGTCGTCGCCGGGGCCGCGTCCTCCGTGGTCGCCTCGGTCGGGGCGCCCTCCTCGCCGTCGCCGCCGCAGGCCGCGAGCGCGAGGGCAAGGAGGAGCGGGCAGAGGGCGAGTCGTCTCACGTGCTCCCAGTGTGCCTCATGGCCCGGCCCGTTCGAGCTCCCGCGCCACCGACGCTCGCGACGAGACCCCGAGCTTCCCGAAGATGTGGCGCAGGTGGGTCTCGACGGTCTTCTCGCTGAGGAAGAGCTCCGCCGCGATCTCACGGTTCGTCTTCCGCTGCCGGACGAGCTCGGCCACCTCGAGCTCGCGGACGGTGAGCGCGTCCAGGCCCTCTCCGCCGGCGCGTGCCGACCCGCGCCTGCGGTGATGGCGACGTCCCAGGCGCCGTAGCTCTCGCTCGGCCTCGTCGCGGTAGCGGACGGCGCCGCAGGCGTCGAGCTCGGACGCGGCCCGCTCGAGCTCCGCCCCGGCGCGCTCGCGCTCGCCGGAGGCGGCGAGCGCGCGGCCGGCGAGGGCGCGCGCACGGGCCGCCGCGACGCGCGCTCCGACGG
>DATHVD010000048.1:0-135391 GCA_035461525.1 Gaiellaceae bacterium | reverse complement strand
CTGCTCAAGGAGCATTCCCGAACGCTCGGTCAGCGGGCCGTCCTGTAGCCGGCAGCAGCCTAGGTCACCGCGGCAGCGGGTTCGGGCCGGTGGCGGTGACCAGCCGCTGCGGCAGCCAGTCGTCGACGTGGACGAAGCCCTCGAAGCGCCCTTCCTCGTCCTCGACGACGTCGAAGAAGGAGCGCCGGTAGAACTTCACGTGGGTGAAGTCCTCGAACAGCACGTAGACCGGCTCGACGTCGGGACTCTGGAACTGCTGCCCAGTCAGCGCGGCCCGATGCACCCGCGAGAACTCGTCGAACTCCTCACCGACGACGACGCCGAGGTGCTCGAGGCCCATCCGGTAGACGCGCTGGTGAACGGGCGGGATGAGCTCGATGCGCGAGACAGGAGTCCCGTCGAGGACATCGAGCGGCTCGGAGAGCATGATCAGGGAGATCGGACGCCCGTTCCAGACGCTCTCGCGGTTCGCCCGCGCATGGCGCTCGAGCAGCGTCCGCTGGTGGACGTACAGGTCCCAATCGGCGACGCGGACGGCGAGGTGGCTGAGCGCGTACGGTGCAATGTCGATGCCGCGGGCAACAAGACGGTCGCGCTGCATCGCCGCGAAGCCTCGATAGTCCCCGATGATCTCGGCAATCGGATCAGACGTCGCCACGTGGCATCCTCCTCCGCCATCGTACGAGACGCCGGCAACGCCGGCCCAGCGGACAAGCATCGGGCCGGCAACTACGAAGCCGATTCTCCATGCCTGGGGTCGGCAGCGTCAATGACCGGTCGCTACACGCGGAAGAGCTCGTCGAGCGCCGCGAGCAGGTCGTCGCTGTCGACCCCCGCCAGCGCCGCGGCGACCTCCTGGTCTTCGGCCAACTCGTCGGTCGTCTTCGGCCGGGTCGAGCGTTTCTCGACACCTGAACAGCTTCGGCTCCCCGTGACCTGGGATTAGTCGGGCGCGCGGCCGTTCGTCAGCGTGACGACCTTCGGGAGGGACGGGCGTCCTAGCGCGGGCACTACAGGGCAAGGGAGGGCGCTCACGAGGGATGGTCAAGCGGCATCGAAACCCCTGCAAATGCTAGGAATCCGTCACCCGAAAAGGGAATCACTTCACCAACAGAGAAGGGGTCCTTGACGTACCCGTTTCGTACCCGCAAGCCCCCGAGAGGCTCCGAAAGCTGCCGCCGTCACGTTGCCGGCCCCGACAAAACTCCCTGCAAATAGGCCAGAAAGCCGACGCTCGGACTCGAACCGAGGACCCCTTCATTACGAGTTTCAGGCCGCTGTCACCGCCAGTCATCAGGAGTCACCTCAGGTCAGGTCCCACGCCGATTCGCCCGGACAGGAACTGACTCACGGTGACTCCAGATGACACCCGCGTAGACCCCTGGTGAACCTCGATGCCGTTCCCCGAGCGGAGAACGGCCTTGCTCCACGCTCTTACGACGCGGACGAGGCCCGCGCGCTCCGCCGGCACTGGCACCGCGCCGGGGTTCGAGCCTCCCCCTCGAGATCGTCGAGGCTCCCTTCCGCGACCTCGGGCACCCCCTCCTCCGCTACCTCCGCGAGCTCACGGCCGACCCCCGGGGAGTCGCCTCGGTGATCATGCCGGAGCTCCTCTTCACGGGCTGGCGCCGGGAGCTCCACAACCAGCGGGCGCTCTACCTGAAGCGGCTCCTCCTCTTCGAGCCGCGCGTGCTCCTGACGAGCGTCCCGTACCGCTTCGACTGACGCTCCGCCGTGCGGCGGCGGCCACGGAACCTTCCGACCCCCCCGCTCCGAGGATGCCTCCGCCGGTCGTCCCGCAGGAGCGACGACGACCGACGAAGATCTCTGAGATGAGCGGCGAACTCCGGGCCGATCCGAGCGATCGCCGGAGTTCGCCGAGGCGACGCTCGGGGCGCCGGCGGGACGAAGCACCCGACGGATGTCCTCCCCTTGCGTCTGACCGCCGGCGGTGGCACGATCCGCACTGGCCTCGCGGGACGTATAGGAGGCTGGCCCGACAGTGGGCCGAAGAGAAGGGAGGCCTCATGAAGAGAGGGCTGTTGCTCGCCGTCGTCGTCGGCTTGGGCGCCGCTGGCCTTGCGGTCGCGGCTCCGGGAGAGGACGTCAATGTCATCTCGGACGACGTGGCGGGCGTCGATCAGACCGATAGTCCGCGTCGTCAGCAGCCGGAGCCGGCGATCGCGATCAACCCACAGAACACGCAGATCGTCGCCGCAGGCGCGCAGGACTTCAGGCGCGCCCGCGAGCTGCAGGCCGCTTGCGGCGGTGACCGCTGGAACGGGCTCTACCTCTCGACGGACGGCGGGGAAACGTGGTCGAACGAGCTCGTGCCCGGCTTCTGCACCGATACGTCGGCGGAGGCGGCCGAGTCGGAGATGTTCGGGCTCTCGACGAACACCGACCCCGTGCTCGTCTTCGACGACTTCGGAAACCTCTACTACTCGCACATCGCATTCAACGCCAATCCCTTCCGCTCGATACCGCCCTCGACGTCCGGCGTCCTCTTCGTCTCCACGTACACGGTGGGTGAAGCGGGGGCCGAGCACGAGCAGACGGTCGCCGTGCCGTCGGGGTCAGGGCTCCGAGTGGAGCACTTCCTGGCGGGCCCCGGAGTCTTCGCCGACTTCGACGACAAGCAGTGGATGGCGATCGACAACTCGCCCACGTCGCCGCACTACGGCCGCGTCTACGTCACGTGGACGAAGTTCAGCGCGCAGGGCGGCCAAAGCTCGATCTGGATCTCGCACTGTGGTGGAGATACGCCCGGCCAGCCGTGCACCGAAGACGAGTTCAGCCGAGGACGCGTCCTCAACAAGCCGGTCGCTGGAGGACTCGTCCAGGAATCGTTCCCGACCGTCGCTCCGAACGGCGACGTCTACGTCGCCTTCCTCCAATTCCAAGGCGGCTTCGGCTCGACCCTCCCGCACAGCGGCGTCTGGGTAGCCAAGTCCACCAACGGCGGCGCCACCTTCACCCAGCAGAAGGTCGCAGACATCCGGCAGATCCCCAGCCCGATTCCACCCGCCGGAAACGCTGCCAACGACGGGACGAACTCCTTCCGCACCGGCACCATTCCCACCATCGGGGTGACCGGCGACGGGACGGTACACCTCGCCTGGGGCGAGTGGACGGGCACGGACGCGGAAGTCCGCTACGTGCGCTCGACGAACGGCGGACAGACGTGGAGCCCGGCGATCAGCATGAACGACACCCCGACCGGGCACCAGTTCTTCCCCTCCCTCGTCACGGACGGGAACACGGTCCACGTCGCCTGGTACGACAGCCGCCTCGACACGCCCGCCGGAGGCGTCATCGACGACCTCGACGTCTTCTACAACCGCTCCACCAACGCGGGCGGCAGCTTCGAGGCGGACGTGCGCGTCACGGATCGCTCCTTCGATCCGAACCAGGTCAGCCGCTTCCCCGTCTTCTGCGCCGCCTTCATCGGCGACTACCTCGACATCGACGCCGTCGACGGACAGGTCGCGGTCGTCTGGAACGACAACCGCAACGTCGTCGACCCGCTCAGCCCCGCGGAGTGCGCAGACTTCCGCACCCGCGCCACGGATCCCTCGATCCAGAGCCGGCTCGACAGCGGCGCTCTCGACCTGGAGGCGTTCGTCGACATCGTCGAACAGCCGTAAGGCAAAGGACCAGAACCGGACAGCGAGAAAGCGAGGAGGGCCGTTCCGACACGAAGCGGCCCTCCTCCGTCTCGTGCGGAAGCGAGCGAGCGCCAACGCTCGCGATTTGTGCTGCTGGTCATATGCGCACAATCGAGAGCAAGTACTCCTGCGGTAGGCGCAGGGTCCCGTCGTCGGCCTCGTTGGCGTCCCGCCAGATCTCGACGATCTGCTCACGAAGCTCCTGAGAGCGGTCGCCGAGCATTGCCCCGCGCGGTCACCATCGTCGGGAAACGTTCCATGAAGTGGTTGGCGAATCCCTGGAGCGAATCCCACTCGATCCTGTTCACGTGGCGCTCGAACTCGAAGCCGGTCGCGACCGAGCCAAACGCGACAGGAAGTGACTCATGACGACTGGAGATGACAAGTGCGTAGACCCCTGGTGAACCTCGCTAGCCGGCGAAGGCACGATCGAGACGGCGGACGGCGAGAGCCGGCCGGTCACGGTCGCCCGCCTCGAGGGCATCGACACCTCCCGGGCCGTGGCGCTCCCGGCCTCGGGGATGCGCACCATCTACCTGGCCGAGGGCCATTGCTACGTGGGCTACGCGAACGGGGGGATGCAGGACCTCCTCGCCTGCCTGCGCGAAGGCACGCCTTGAAAGGTACGGATCCAGGAGGGGCATCCCCTTCGGCGTCTGCTTCTGGACGTTACGCCTCAACGCCAACTCCAGATGGCGAACCATTCACCCGGCACGCGTCGGCCGGGCTCCTACCGACCCTCCTAAGCGCCCGCCGACACGTCGAGCCGCTCGAGCGGGGACGGCTCCCCGCGCGCCCGCCGCCGGGCCGCGGCGAGCTGCTCCGCGCCGATCACCCCCGCGAGGACGGCGACGAGGAGCGCCGCCACCGCGAGCGCGGGGAGCGCGAACCCGACCACGCCGACGAGCAGGCAGGCGACCGCTCCCGCGAGCCGCCTCCATGCGATCGACCCGGCCATCCGCAGCCGGAAGAGCACGTGCCCGAGCAGGTACAGCGCCGGCCCGCCGACGACGGCGAGCAGCTCCGCGCGCGGCAACTCCTCGCCCGGGTGCGCGATGACGATCTCGTCGCCGACCGCGGCGAGAATGATCCCAGCCACGAGGAGGGCGTGAAGGTAGGTGTAGCCGTCGCGCGCGAGCTCCGTCCGGTGGGGAGCAAGCGCGAGCCTCCGCTTGGCGATCCGTGCGACGTAGTCGAAATAGAGCCACCACAGAGCCGCCGTCGTGAGGAAGGCGAGGCAGAACGCCGTCACGCGCGCCCCGTCGAGGTCGAGGCCGGCCGTCGTCGCGCCGGTGAGGACGATCGTCTCGCCGAGGGCGATGATCATGAACAGCTGAAAGCGCTCGGCGAAGTGCGCCGTCTCCACCTCCCACGTCGCGGGCGACAGACGCGGGCGCCCGGGGATCGAGTAAAGGTGAAGCGGCGCGGAGAGGTCGATGACGAGTGCGAGGAGCCAAAGCGCAGTCCGCACCTCATCCTCCACGAGCGCACCCGCGATCCAGAAGACGCCCGCGACGACAAACCAGAAGAGGATCCGTCCGGCGCGCTCGCGCTCGATCGTCCCCTTCGAAGCAGCGACGAACGTCAAGAACAGGTGCCGGCTGAGCTGGATCGCGACGTACGAGCCGGCGAAGAGGAGCGCGCGCCGGCCGAACGCATCCGGAATCGCGATCGCAAGGACGAGCGTCAAGAGCATGAGCCAGAGCAAGAGCAGGCGGACCGCGATCGAGTCGGGGTCGAGCTCGTTCGTGACCCAGGTCGTGTAGTTCCAGGCCCACCAGACGACGAGCAGCGCCAGCAGCGCCTCGCCCGCACCGAGCCAGCTCAGGTCGTCGAGCAGGACGTGCGAGACCTGCGTGATCGCGAAGACGAAGACGAGGTCGTAGAAGAGCTCGAGCGTGGTCGCGCGCTGCTCCTCGCCAGCGTCGCGGTTGCGCCGGAACCGGCTCACAGGAGGAGGACCGGCCGGTCGATCCGCACCCGCTCCAAGGTCACGAGCCGGCTCATCGTCCTCCTCTCACGCGCGGATCATCCGCGGAACGACAGCGTGTGTCCAGACAACGTCCTGACACGGTGCACCTGGCAGCTCGTAGGCGAGCTTCGAAGGGATCACGACCGCGACACGACGCTGGCTCTTCTTGCCAGCGTCGAGCGTGATAGCCCCGGTCTCACCGTCGCCGCAAGGGAGCGCTTACCACGGAGCTCGTCCCCGCCGTGATGGCCGACGACCACGCAAAAAGACCGGAAACGGCAGGTCAGACCGGGTTGGAGCACATAATTCGTCTCCTAATCAGTAAACCGAACTAACCGTTTTGCAGGACTTTTAGAGCCGACGCTCGGACTCGAACCGAGGACCCCTTCATTACGAGTGAAGTGCTCTACCAGCTGAGCTACGTCGGCGCGCGGCGCTCATTGTAGCCGCGGGCAGGGGCGAGGGGCACACCGCCCCCCGCCCCGAGAACAGGCTCAGCCGATCGTGGCGAGCAGGTCGTTGCACGCCTGCTCGCAGCGGTGGCACGCCTCGGCACAAACGCGGCAGTGCTCGTGGTGCTCCGCGTGGCCCGCGCACTCCTCGCCGCAGAGACGGCACGCCTCGGCGCACGCCTGGAGCGCGGCGCGCAGGAGGGCCGGCTCGGCGGCCGTCTGGCGTGCGAGCACGCGGCCGGACGCGGCGCAAACGTCCGCGCAGTCGAGGTTCAGGCGGATGCAGCGGACGAGCGACGCCGGATCCTCCTCACCCAGGCATGCGTCGGCGCAGCTCGTGCACGTCGCGCCACAGTCGAAGCACTCCTCGACGCAGCGCACCAGCGCGTCCCGGTCGGCCTCGAGCGGCCGCGGATGGGTCGCGATCATCTCCTGGACCGTCATGTCTCTCCCTTCGATGGACCTACGCGAGAGGGTGTCCACGGGGCGCAGCCCGCAAACGGACCGCCGGCTGATCCGCGCGCCGCTCGGCCCAGACGGCCGGCACGTCGCCGCCGCCCTCCTCGCTGAGGCGCGCGCCGAAGCGGACGAGCGCGGGGTGCGGGGAGAGCTTCCCGGCGACGAGCGACTCGCCCTGGCGGAACGTCGTCGCGCGGCGGACGAGGCTCGGGGGAACGAAAGAGAAGACCTCCTCGACGAGGCCGAGGTCGGCGAGCGAGTTCATGCGCATGAGGAAGAGGTTGTCGCACTGGGTGAGCACGTTCTCGTGCACCTTCTGCGGCCGCTGGGTCGAGACGAGCAGGTAGAGCCCGAACTTACGTCCCTCGGCGGCGATCCGGACGGCGTGCTCGGTCGCGAGCCGCGCCAGATCGCTATCCGGCTCCTGCGGGCAGACGTTGTGCGCCTCGTCGACGACCACGAGCACCGGCTCGCGATCGGCCCGCCGCTCCCAGAGCCGCGCCAGCACCGCGTTGGCCACGAGCGCCTCCTCCTCCGGCGTTGCCAGGGAGCCGAGATCGACGACGAGGCAGCGCACGGACGGGTCGACGGCGTCCTCGAGCACGGAGCCGGCCTCGCCACGAGCCCAGACGCCCCAGCGGTCGACACGGAGGTTCCGCGCGCGTGCGACCAGGCGGCGCGCTCCCTCAGAGTCATCGGCGGCCAGGTCGGCGAGCGACGCGGGGTTCCACTCCTCCAGCGCGGCCGAGAGGACCGCGTACTCCTCCCGGTCGGCGATTGGGTCGAGGCGCAGCGCGGCAGCCTGGGCAGCCGGATCGAGCTCCGGCAAGGCGAGACGGAGGCGCTGCTCGCCCTCGCCGGCTGCGGTGCGGACGACGACTCCGGCGGCCGCGTCCGCGTAGCGGGCGCCTAGCTCCGAATCGCGGCCCTCGCGCAGCCGTCCGAGGCGCACGTAGTCGGAGTTCGGGTCGAGGACGACGATGCGGAGTGCGGTCTCGAGCAGGAGCCGCTCGAGCACGAGCCCGAGGGAGTACGTCTTCCCGGACCCCGACTGGCCACAGAGGAACGTGTGCCGATCGAACCCTCCCGCGTCGAGATCGTAGGCGACCCCGGGCGCGAGGAGGAGCTCGCCGATCCCGAGGCTCGCGCGGTCCGGTCGGGTGCGCTCGAGCCAGGCCTCGACCTCCTCCGGCAACGCCGGGCGGATCTCGAGGTCGTGAAACGAGGAGCCGTCTCCTTCGAGGATCACGCCCTCGCCGGTCGCGGCCCGAAGAACGACGCGGTTCGTCCCGGCGACGCCCTCCCCGAGGGAGAGAGCGAGGTCGGGGCCCTCGTGCGTGGTCATCTCGAGCGTCATCGTCTGCCCGAGGGAGCGACCGTCTCCCAGGACGACGTAGCCCCCCGGCTGGAAGGGCAGGTCGTGGAGCGACGCCTGGAAGACGAAGCGCCGGCCGTCCACGGAGGTCGCGATCGGGGCGACCGCGCGCTCGAGCTCACGGCGGACGTCCCGGTAGGCCGCGACGCCGCGGCGAATCTCTTCCGCGCGAGGAGGGACGGAGCTATCGGACATGCGCCTCCCGAGGTCGTCGACGCCGGCTTCGCGCCTTGTACCAGATGCGGCGGCGGCGCGGCCTAGGAGGCCGCGGTCGCGCTCTTGCCGCCCCGGCCCTGCGCGTCCTGGGCCTGGCCTTGACCCTGGCCCTGACCGTCCTGCGACATGCCTCCGCCTGCCTGACCGGTCGGGCTCGTTTCCTGGCCGGAGCCGGCCTGTGAGGCTTGCGGGGCGGGCGCCGGGACCGTGGCGGGCTTGCCGCCGGTGGATCCCTTGCCGACCGCCTTGCCCGTGGCGGGGCCCGTGGCCTGGCCGGCGTCCTTCTTTGCCTGGCCGGGGGCCGTGGCCTTGCCGTTCGCGTTCCCCTTTCCACCGGCCTTCGCCTCCGCGGCGGTCTGTCGACCGAAGTCGCGCCCCTTGCCCGCCGCCGGTCCGCCCGCCTGGGCGAAGAACGCCCGCTCCGCGGCGTCGAAGGGCGCCTGCGAGGAGATGGGTCCGGTGAGCGCGGACGCAGCGCCCGGGGCCGGATCGCCTGCCGCCGGCACCACCCGGGCGCCGGCCGTTCGCTCGGCGGCTGAAGACTGCTCGGCCGCCGGCGTCGGCGTGATGGGCGTCCGGTCGCGCCAGACTCCGACAGGGTCCGCCGCGACCGTGGCCGCCGTCGCCGCCACTGCGACGGCCACCGTGAGCTGGGCCGCGGCGTTGCCAGCGAACCAGCCCTTGACGACGGCGAGCAGGCCGGCGACGTCGAACGCGTGGGCGAGGCGGAGCCGCCTGCGCTTCGCCGGGTTCTCGAGCGCTGCGGCGAGCGAGCGCCGCGCGCGGAAGATGAGGGTCTCGACGGCGGACTGCGTCAGCCCGAGGCGCGCGCCGACCTCCGCGTAGGAGAGGCCCTGCCACTCGCGCAGGAGGATCGCGCGGCGCTGGTGCTCGGAGAGGCCCGCGAGAGCATCGGTGAGGCCGATCAGTTCGTCGCTGCGGCGATCGGGGGCGGCGACCGTCTCCTCGAGCAGGGTCACGTCCTCGACGCGCTCGAGACGGGCCCGGCGGCCCCTCGACCGGATGCGCGTGAGGCACACGTTCTGGGCGATCCGCAGGAGCCAGGCCGAGTCGACGCGAGGCTGGAAACCCTCGCTCAGGCTCCGGCAGGCGTTGAGGTACGTGGCCTGCACCGCGTCCTCCGCCTCCTCGGGCGAGCGGAGCATGCGCAGGCAGTATCCGTAGATCCAGCCCGAGTGCTCCTGGAAGAGGCGCTCGGCCGTCTCCGAGACGGCCGGCTCCAGGCGGACGGCGCTACTCGCTTCGTGAGCGACGGCCATGAGCCCATTGTCGGCGGACGTCAGTCATATCTCAAGCCCCCGTGTGACCGGGGGCGGCGCCGGTGCCGCGGCCGACCGCGTCAGGCTACCTCACGGCAGTCGTCGACGGGGAGATCGACGCCGGAGTCGTCCCCCTCGAGCTCGACCGTGCAGGCGTCCTCGAGCACCTTGTAGCCCGTGACGACGCCGACGCCGGCCGGTGTGTCGACGCGCCTGCCGACCCGCGGGGCGCGGTCGCGGAAGCTCTTGTAGAGCGGGTGCTCGAACGCGAGACAGCAGCGCAGGCGGCCGCAGAGCCCGGTGATGCGGCCGGAGCTCATGGACAGGTCCTGATCCTTGGCCATCCGCAGGGTGATGGGCTGCTCGTGGGACGGGTAGCGGCGCGAGCACTGCATGCCGCCGCAGAGGCCGTGGTCGCCGCAGAGCCGCGCGCACTCGCGCGGCCCCACCGAGCGCAGCTCGACGCGGCGGTGCAGCCTCCGCCGCAGCTCGTTCTTTAGCTGAGCCGTGTCCGCGCGCTGCTCCGTCTCGTAGGAGATGACGATCCGAGAGCCGTCGAAGACGAGCTCCGCGGCCACGGGCTTGACCTGCACGCCTTGCTCGCGGACGACCTCTCTGAAGACCCGCATCGCCGCCCGGGCCTCCTCGCGGTTCGCCGCCGCCCGCTCGCGATCCACCTCCGTCGCCCTCCGGACGACCGGCTTCAGCGGCGACGGGGACTCCGCCTCGAGGTCGTGGCCCGCCTGGACGACGCGCCCGAGCTCCTGGCCGCGCGAGGTCTGGCAGACGACCTGCTCGTTCCACGAGAGCTCGAGCCCGCCCGGGTCGAACGAGTACACCTTCCCGCCGGGCGAGAAGACGACGCCGACCGCGACCGTCACGCCGGCACCGTCCCTCCGAGCTCACGGCGGAGACGGACGAAGAGCGCCTCGAGCGCGAGGCCCGGCTGGACGTTGAGCTCGAAGGTTCGCCACACCTCGCGGACGGTCTCGGCGGCCCGCTCGGCGGCGGCGCCGCGCTCCGGGCCACCGTCCTCGGCGAGCTCCGCGAGCCGGTCCGAGTTGAGGACGACGCCGTCGGCGCCGGCGGCCACGACCATGAGGTCGCGGTACCAGCCCGAGAGGAGGTCGAGCGCTTCGACGATCTCGTCGCGCTCGGCACCGCGGGCGGCGCGCCGGACGCGCTGCTCGGCCTCCCGCGCGGTCTCGTCCGGCGCCTGAGCCGCCTCGGCGGCGGCACGGGCCTTCGCGGCGCGCTTGCGGGCCAGCTCCGTCACGCGCTGCGAGGCAACGGCGGGATCGAAGTGCGGCTCGAGGTAGACGGAGCGGGCGAGCTCGATGAGCGCTCCGCGCCGCGCGCCCGCCTCCTCGTCGAGGAGGCGCTCGGCCCTGTCGAGCCGCCCGGCGGCCACCCGGGCCAGCGCGTCGAGCGCCTGCCCCTCCACCCCGCGGGCCGAGAGGAAGGCCTTGATCGCTCGCTGCGAGAGGGGCCGGAAGAGCACATGCTGGCAGCGGGAGCGGATCGTCTCCGGGAGCGGGCCGAGCTCGTCGGCGACGAGCACGACGACCGCGTAGGGCGGAGGCTCCTCCAGGTCCTTGAGGAGCGCGTCGGCCGCGTCCTCGTTCATGAGGTGGGCGCCGAGGACGAGGTACACGCGCCGATCGGCCTCGAACGGGCGCATGTGCAGGTCGCGGCGCAGGTCGCGGATCGGGTCGATGCGGATCTGGTCGCCGAGCGGCTCGAGCACGTAGAGGTCCGGATGCACGCCCCGGGCGACGCGGTCCGGGTCCCGGAGAAGCTCGCCCGCGAACGCGCGCGCCGCCCGGCGCTTGCCGACGCCGCGCGGCCCGTGGAACAGGTAGGCGTGTGCAGGCCCTTCGGCGAGGGCAGCCTGGAGGAGGCGCTTGGCCTCGTCCTGCTCAGGAAAGGTCTCGAAGCTCCGCACGGACGATCCCGGCAATATCGTCGCGGTCGAGGGCGCCGTCAACCACCCGGATCCGCCCGGCGAAGATGCGGGCGAGCTCCTCGTAGGCGCGCCCGACCTCCTCGGCGAACGCCGGGCCCTCGCGCTCGATGCGGTCCGGCGTGCCCCCCGAGCGGGCCGCCGCCTCGGCCGGCGGGAGGCTGATGAGGAACGTCCGGTCGGGCAGGAGGCCGCCCGTGACGAGGAGGTTGAGCTCGAGGACGCGCTCGATCCCGAGCCCGCGGGCGAGCCCCTGGTAGGCGAGCGACGAGTCGACGTAGCGGTCGCAGACGACGTCCGCTCCGCGCACGAGCGCCGGGCGGACGACCTCGTCCACGAGCTGGGCGCGCGCGGCCGCGAAGAGCGCCGCCTCCGCCCACGGCACCACTGCGCCGCCGTGGAGGAGCAGCCCGCGGACGTCCTCGCCGAGCGCCGTCCCGCCGGGCTCGCGCGTGAGGACGACCTCGCGGCCCTCGGAGCGGAGCGCCTCGGCGAGCAGCGACGCCTGCGTCGACTTCCCCGAGCCGTCGACTCCCTCGAACGTGACGAACACAGGGGCCGTAGGATACGGCGCGGTGCGGGCGCTCGTGACAGGAGGGGCAGGCTTCATCGGCTCGCACGTGGTCGACGCCCTCGTGGCCCGCGGGGACGACGTGCTCGTCCTCGACGACCTCTCGTCCGGCCGGCGGGAGCAGGTGAACGGTGGCGCCGAGCTCGTGGTCGCGGACGTCCGCGACGAGGCCGCCGTCCGCGACGCGTTCGCCCGAGCGGAGCCGGAGACGTGCTTCCACCTGGCCGCGCAGGCGGACGTGCGCGTGTCGGTCGACCGGCCCGACCTCGACTGCGAGGTGAACGTCCTGGGGACGATCCGCGCGCTCGAGGCGGCGCGCGAGCACGGCGCGCGCCTCGTCTTCACCTCCACCGGCGGGGCGATCTACGGCGAGTGCGAGGAGCCGGCGGACGAGACCGCGCCCCGGCGGCCGCTCGCGCCCTACGGGACCTCGAAGCTCGCGGGCGAGGAGTACCTGGCGACCTACAACCGCCTCCACGGCTCCCGGCACACGTCGCTGCGGCTGGGCAACGTCTACGGGCCGCGCCAGGATCCCCACGGGGAAGCCGGGGTCGTCGCCATCTTCCTCGGGCGGCTGGCGGAGGGGCTCGTGCCGCGGGTCTTCGGCGACGGATCCCAGGAGCGCGACTACGTCTACGTCGCCGACGTCGTCGCGGCCGCGCTCGCCGCCGGGGAGCGTCCCGCCGGGGTCTTCAACGTCGGCACCGGCCGGGCGACCTCCGTCCTCGAGCTCCTCGACGCGTGCCTGCGGGCCGCGGGGGCCGAGCTCGAGCCCGAGTTTGCCCCGCCGAGGCTCGGCGAGCTGCAACGAAGCGTCCTCGACCCGGGGCTGGCCGAGCGGGAGCTGGGCGTGCGCGCGTCGACGCCGTTCGCGGACGGGATCGCGGCGACGTGGGAGTCGATCAGGGCGGGAGGAGAGCGGGGCAGCGGGGCGAACTAGTCCGCCCCGTGGATCACACGACCCGCCTCCCGGCGACGCCTCCCTGGCGCTCCGCCGCACTCATCGCCGTCACCGTGGCCGTCATCGAGCTCTGCGTCCTCGTCGCGCTCGGCGTCGTCCTGTTCGGCAAGTTCTTCGCCGGCGAGGTCGCCAAGGCCTCCGACCCCGTCACCGTCGCGCGCGCGGCGGTGGAGCGTGACACGCCGGCCGCCGCGGCCGGCGGGGACGGCAAGGCGGCGGTGCTCGCGCGGGGCGAGACCTCCGTCCTCGTCCTGAACGGGAACGGTGTCGCGGGCGCCGCCGGCACGATGGCGGAGCGCGTGCGCGCGAAGCACTACGTCGTCGCGGGCACCGGCGACGCGTCGCGGACGACCTTCGCGCGCTCGCTCGTCATGTACCGGCCGGGCTTCGAGCGGGAGGGCCAGCGCCTGGCCCGCGACCTCGGCGTCCGCCGGGTCGGCCCCCTCGACGGGCTCCGGCCACGCGCGCTCCAGGGCGCCCACGCGGTCGTCGTCGTCGGCGGGTAGTCACGCGACCGGCGGCTAGTCTAGGAGACGGTGGCCGAGCCTCTTCTCACGCGCGCGTGCCGGCGCGAGCACGTCGAGCGGACGCCCGTCTGGTTCATGCGCCAGGCGGGACGGTCGCTGCCCGAGTACCGCAGGATCCGGGAGAGCTTCGGCCTCTTCGAGATCTGCGCCAGGCCGGAGCTCTGCGCCGAGGTGACGCTCCAGCCCGTCCACCGCCACGGCGTGGACGCGGCCGTGATGTTCGCCGACATCGTCCTCCCCGTGCTCGGCATGGGGGTGGACGTCGAGCTCGTGGACGGCGTCGGCCCCGTCGTCGGCGACCCGATCGCCTCTGCGGCGGACGTCGAGCGCCTGCGCGTCCCCGAGCCCGAGGAGTCCGTCCCGGGCCTGCTCGAGGCCGTGCGGATGGTCCGGTCGGAGCTCGCGCCGGAGCAGGGCCTCGTCGGGTTCGCCGGTGGGCCGTTCACCGTCGCCGGGTACCTCGTCGAGGGCCGGCCGACGCGCGACTTCGCCAAGACCAAGACGTGCATGTACGCAGCGCCCGACGTCTGGCACGGGCTGATGGAGAAGCTCGCAGAGACGTTCGCGTCCTACCTCCGGGCGTCCGTACGCGCCGGCGCCGACGTCGTGCAGCTCTTCGACTCCTGGGCGGGCGCGCTCTCGCTCGACGACTACCGCGAGTTCGTGGCCCCCTACTCGGCCCGGATCCTCGCCGCGGTCGACGTGCCGACGATCCACTTCGGGACGGGCACGACTCACCTCCTGCGCGAGATGACCGAGACGGGCGGCGACGTGATCGGCGTCGACTGGCGGCTGCCGATCGACGCGGGCTGGGAGCTCGTCGGCTCCGGCCGGGGCGTCCAGGGAAACCTCGACCCCGCGCTCCTCCTCGGCCCGTGGGAGCGGGTGGAGGCGGAGGCCGTGCGGATCCTCGAGCGCGTCGCCGGCCGCCGCGGCCATGTCTTCAACCTCGGCCACGGCGTCCTGCCCGCGACGGACCCGGACGTCCTCGGCCGTCTCGTCGAGCTCGTCCACGAGCACACCGCTGCGGAGGTGGCGGCATGAGCGAGTGGCGGGGTCGTCGGCCTCGCCCGGCCGCGGGCGTTTTCCTTGGGGCCACCCCGGACCACCACCCGCTTCGAGCGTATCGAGAACTTTCGCGCGCGTGGTGCGCGGACTGAGCCGAATCGGAGACGGATTCGTGCCGAAGGACGCGCAGACGGCGGTCATCCTCATGGCCTACGGGAGCCCCGACCGGCCCGAGGACATCCCGGCCTACTTCGCCGACATCCGCGGCGGGCGCCCCGCGCGCCCCGAGGCCGTCGCGGAGCTTGCCGAGCGGTACCGGCGGATCGGCGGGCTCTCGCCGCTGAACGAGGTCACCGAAGCCCAGCGTGCCGCGCTCGAGCGCGAGGTCGGCCTTCCCGTCCACCTCGGCATGAAGCACTGGTCTCCCTGGATATCCGACGCGGTCGAGGACGCGCTCGCCGACGGCGCGGATCGCCTCGTCGGGCTCGTCCTCGCGCCGCACTACTCCCGCATCTCGATCGGCGGGTACCGCGACCGGCTGGAGCGCGCTCTCGCAGGCCGCGCCGAGCTCGCTTTCGTCGAGAGCTGGCACGACCACGAGCCCTTTCTGGACGTCCTCGCCGACCGGGTGCGCGGCACCGACGCGCACGTCGTCTTCACGGCGCACAGCCTGCCGGAGCGCATCCTCGCCGAGGGCGACCCCTACCGCGACGAGCTGCTCGCGACCTCTCGCCTGGTCGCCGAGCGCGCCGGCGTCGCGAGCTGGTCGTTCGCGTTCCAGAGCGAGAGCCCGACCGGCGAGCCGTGGCTCGGGCCGGACATCCTCGCCGAGCTCCACGACCTGCACGATCGCGGCGTCGGGAAGGTGCTGCTCGCCCCCGTCGGCTTCGTCTCCGACCACCTCGAGATCCTCTGGGACCTCGACGTCGAGGCGCGCGACCAGGCCGCCGAGCTGGGTCTCGAGCTCGACCGCATCGAGTCGCTGAACGACGACCCGGCCTTCGTCGCGGCGCTCGGCGACCTCGTGCGGAAGGCCTCCGCGCCCGCAGGACGAATCGAAGCGCGATGAGCACGCGCAGCTGCCCCGACTGGCCGACCCTGCTCGAGGTCGCCCCCGACCTCCACTTCAAGCACTACACGCTCGGCGAGGCGCGCCTGCCGGCCGAGGTGATCGTGAACATCCCCGACCTCCCGCTGGAGGCCGTGGCGATCTGCGCCGACCTCGACCACAACGTCTTCAACCCGACGCACACGGACCCGCGCGTCGCCGAGGCGCTTCGCGACACGCACTGGTACCCGCTGCACGAGTGGGTCGGTCGCACGCCGCCGACCTGAGCCGGGACGGTGGGCAAGGGCTACGCGGAAGGGCCGGCGGCGGAGGAGCGCTTCGCCGAGCTCGAGCGCGCGGAGCGGGCACACGAGCCCGAGGCGGGGCCGGGGCGGCCCGCGGTCTACGGCTCGACCGAGGAGGAGCCGAAGCGCCACTTCCTCGGCTGGCTCGGGGAGGTCGACCCGGACGAGCTCTTCGCGCGCGGCGAGGCCTGGGGTCTCGCGATCGTCCGCCGGCGCGAGCCCTGAGGCCCGCGCCGGCGAACTGCGGGAGAGACCTGAAGTCGGCTCAGTGGCCGGCGGAGCCCTTCGGGTTCCCGACCTTCAGGAGCCCGACCTGGCCCATGTCCACGCTCGCGAACGAGTGGGAGACGAAGGGGTAGTGGCCCGGCTCGTCGATCTTGACGTCGAAGACGGCGCCGCCCCCGGCGGGGACGCCCACGGTCTGGACGCCGGTCTGGTACTGCGTCATGTCCTGGTTCACCCAGGCCCGCTCGAAGATCGTGCCGACGACGTGGAAGTCGGTCGAGAGGCTGGGGCCGGCCGCGACGACCCAGAAGCGAACCGTGTCGCCGGGGTCGGCGGTGAGCGGGTGCGCGACGTACTGGCCCGCGTAGCCGTTCCAGGTGACCCAGTCCGGCATGGTCGCGTGCGCCTTGCGGTTGTCGTAGGCGGCCGGCTCGCCGATGCCGGCGGAGCTCAGGTACCACTCGCTCGAGACGAGCACGTACTCCTTGTCGGCGGGCGGGAGCGGGTTCTCGGCCGGCTCGACGACGATGGCGCCGTACATGCCGTTGGCGATGTGCGCGAGCACCGGCTTCGTGCCGCAGTGGTACATGAAGACGCCCGGGTCGTCCGCCTCGAAGGTATACGTGAGGGACTCGCCCGGAGCGACGTCGCCGAAGGCGCGATCGGGGGCGATGCGGGCCGCGTGGAAGTCGATCGAGTGCGGGATCGCGCCGTTGTTCGTGAGAGTGATCCTGACCTTCTGGCCCTCGCGAACGTGGATGGCGGGACCAGGGGCGCCGCCCTCGAAGCCCCAGGCGTGGTACTTGACGCCGGGCGCGATCTCGACGACGACGTCCTCGAGCACGAGCTCGGCGTCGACCACGTCCCCGTCGGAGATCGGCGGCAGGTCGGCGGGGAAGGGCTCGCGCTCCGCGGCGATCTCCTCCGCGTTCTCCGCCGTCTGGCCGGCGAAGCTCGCGAGGGAATCCTTTGCAGGTGGAGCCTCGACGGCGTCGTGGGTCGTGTGAACCGCGGCGCCGGCGGCCGCCTCGGCCTTCGCCTTCTGCGCGACGTCGGCGGAGACGACCGCGGTCGTCGTGCCGACGACGGCGGCGAAGCTGAGGATGATGAGTGCGATGACCTTCATGGTTCTCTCCCGTTGCTCGTTGTTTTCTCCGATGAGCTTCGGATAAATGAGACCGCACGGCCTCCGGGACGCTTCTGAATGGCGTTGCGGGTTCTCCGCAGACTGCGTGCGGCAGGTCGCGGATGTCCTCGCGCGCCCGGGCGGGCACCCTGGTATCCACGACGAACGTCGGAGAAATGACCAGCGCCCTCGACAACCAGAGCCCGGCCGCGCACAAGGCGCTCGCCGAGCCCAGCCGCGTCCGCGTGCTCGAGGCGCTGGAGGTCGCGCCCGAGCCCCTCGACGCCGCGCAGCTCGCCCGCGCGGTCGACCTGCACCCGAACACGGTCCGCTGGCACCTCGGCGTGCTCGCGGACGCCGGGCTCGTCGCCTCCGAGGTCGAGGAGCGGCATCGCCGCGGTCGCCCGCGGGTCGTCTACCGCGCGACCGGCAGCGCCCCGGGAGAGCGGGAGGACTACCGCCTGCTCGCCGCGGTGCTCGCGGGCTCGCTCTCGACGTCCCCCGACGGCCCCGCAGCGGCCGAGGCCGCCGGCCGCGCGTGGGGCCGCTACCTGGTCGAGCGCCCGCTGCCCCTGACGGCCGTCGACGAGGACGCGGCGGCCGGCGAGGTCGTCCGGCTCCTCGACGAGCACGGCTTCCGGCCCGAGCGTGAGAACGAGACGATCCTCATGCACCGCTGCCCCTTCCGCGACCTGGCCGAGCAGCACGGCGACGTGGTCTGCTCGGCGCACCTCGGCCTCATCCGCGGCGCGCTCGAGGAGATCGGCGCTCCGATCACGGCGACGCGCCTCGAGCCCTTCGTCGAGCCGCGACTCTGCCGGGCCCACCTCGGCCCCCGGGTGTCCGCCACGTCGTGACCGCCTACCGCACGGCGCTCCTCCTCCATCTGCTCGGCGTCGTTCTCTTCTTCTCCGGCGCGGCCGTCGCTGCGGCCGGGCACGCCTTCGCCGCACGCCGCGGCCTCGCCGGGGACATCGCGCTCCTCCTCGGCCTGGCCCGGGCAGGCGTGCCGCCGGTCGCGCTCGGGCTCCTCCTGGCCCTCGGCTCGGGCTTCTGGCTCGCCGACCTGACCGGGCGGAGCCTCGGCGAGCCGTGGCTCGCCGCGTCGCTCGCCCTCGTCGCCGCCTCCGCGCTCTTGGGCGCCGTCGGCGGCCGCAAGATCCGCCACGCCCGCACCCTCGCGGAGCGGCTCGCCGCGGAGGGCGCCGAGAGCGACGAGCTCGCCCGGGCCGTCCGCGATCCGCTGGCGCTGGCGCTGAACTACGCGGCCGCAGCTGCGGGCGTCGCCGTCCTCGCCCTCATGGTCTGGCGCCCGGGCAGCTAGCCGGCGGCGAGCTTGCGCAGCGCGTAGAGCAGGATGCCGCCGTGGCGAAGGTACTCCCGCTCGCGCGGCGTGTCGAGCCTGACGCGGGTCGTGAAGACGACAGGGTCGCCGTCGTCGTCGGGGCGGGCGGTCACCCGTACCTCGCGCGCGTCGCCGCCCTCGAGCCCGTCGATCGAGAACGTCTCCCGGCCGGTGAGCCCGAGCGACTCGGCGCTCTCGCCGTCGGCGTACTGGAGAGGGACGATCCCCATCCCGATCAGGTTCGAGCGGTGGATGCGCTCGTAGCTCTCGGCGACGACGGCCCGCACGCCGAGGAGATTCGGCCCCTTGGCGGCCCAGTCGCGCGAGGAGCCTGACCCGTACTCCTTGCCGGCGAGGACGACGAGGGGCACGCCCTCGTCGCGGTAGCGCTCGGCCGCGTCGAAGATCGTCATCTCCTCCCCGTCCGGTAGACGCACGGTCCAGGTTCCCTCGCTCCCGGGCACGAGCAGGTTGCGGAGGCGCACGTTGGCGAACGTGCCCCGCACCATCACCTCGTGGTTTCCTCGACGCGAGCCGTAGGAGTTGAACTCCCGGCGCTCGACGCCGTGCTCGACCAGGTAGCGGCCGGCCGGGCTGTCGGGCTTGATCGCGCCCGCGGGAGAGATGTGGTCCGTGGTGACGCTGTCGCCGACCATGACGAGGCAGCGGGCGCCGGCGACGTCCTCGACCGGCGTCGGCTCCGCGCTCATGCCGTCGAAGTAGGGCGGGCGGCGCACGTAGGTCGAGTCGGGGTCCCAGGCGAAGAGGTCGCCCTCCGGGGTCGGGAGGGAGCGCCAGTGCTCGTCGCCGGTGAAGACGTCGGCGTACGTCCGGCGGAACATGTCCTCCGAGACGGCTGCCGCGATCGTGTCCTTGACCTCCTCCGGGGTGGGCCAGATATCCCGCAGGTACACGTCCCGGCCGTCGCGGTCCTGGCCGAGCGGCTCGGTGGTGAGGTCGACGTCGATGCTGCCGGCGAGCGAGTAGGCGACGACGAGCGGCGGGGAGGCAAGGTAGTTCGCCTTCACCTCCGGGTGGATGCGCGCCTCGAAGTTCCGGTTGCCGGAGAGGACGGCGCAGACGACGAGGTCGCCTTCGCCGATCGCCTCGGAGATCTCGTCGGGGAGCGGCCCCGAGTTCCCGATGCACGTCGTGCACCCGTAGCCGACCGTGAAGAACCCGAGCGCCTCGAGATACTGCGTCAGGCCGGCGGTGTCGTAGTACTCGGTCACCACCTTGGAGCCGGGCGCGAGGCTCGACTTCACCCAGGGCTTCCGCGCGAGGCCGCGCTCGACCGCCTTCTTCGCGAGCAGTCCGGCCGCGACCATCACGGACGGGTTCGACGTGTTCGTGCAGCTCGTGATCGCAGCGATGACGACGGAGCCGTGCTCGAGCTCGAAGGAGTCGTCCCCGAGCTTCACGGGCACGCTCGCCGGCTCCGGCCTGAGCGTCGCCACCGGGGCGGACGCCGGCTCCTGCTCATGCCCCGCCTCGTGTCCGGGCGCCGTGTGCTCGGGCGGGTCGCTGGCGGGAAAGGAGTCGGCGATCGCCTTGTCCTCCGAGCCGTTCGCGTAGTCGACGCCGAAGGTCGAGAGCGAGGCGAGGAAGGACTCCTTCGCCTCCGTCAGTGGCACGCGGTCCTGCGGCCGCCGCGGCCCGGCGAGGCTCGGCTCGACGTCGCCGAGGTCGAGGTCGACGACCTGGGAGTACTCCGGCTCCCGCTCCGCGTCGTGGAAGAGCCCCTGGAGGCGGCAGTACGCCTCGACGAGCTCGACCTGCTCCGGGGGGCGGCCGGTCAGGCGCAGGTAGCGCAGCGTCTCCTCGTCCACGGGGAAGAAGCCGCACGTCGCGCCGTACTCCGGCGACATGTTCCCGATCGTCGCGCGGTCCGCGAGGGGCAGGCCGACGAGGCCGTGGCCGTAGTACTCGACGAGCTTCCCGACGACGCCGACCTCGCGCAGGATCTGCGTCACGGCGAGGACGAGGTCGGTGGCGGTCGCACCCTCGGGGAGCTGGCCCGAGAGCCGGAACCCGACCACCTGCGGAACGAGCATGGAGACCGGCTCCCCGAGGAGCACGGCCTCCGCCTCGATCCCGCCCACGCCCCAGCCGAGGACGCCGAGCCCGTTCACCATCGTCGTGTGCGAGTCGGTGCCGACGAGCGTGTCCGGGAAGGCGAAGAGGCGCCCGCCCTCCTCCCGCACCTCGACGACGCGGGCGAGGTACTCGAGGTTGACCTGGTGGACGATGCCCGTGTTCGGCGGGACGACCGAGAAGCTCTCGAACGCCGCCTGGCCCCAGCGCAGGAAGGCGTAGCGCTCGCGATTGCGCTCGAACTCTCGCTCAGTGTTGGCGGCGAGCGCGAAGCGCGAGCCGAAGACGTCCACCTGCACCGAGTGGTCGATGACCAGCTCGGCCGGGATCTGCGGATTGATCGCCGCCGGGTCGCCGCCGAGGTCGACCATCGCCTCGCGCATGGCGGCCAGGTCGACGATCGCGGGGACTCCCGTGAAGTCCTGGAGGAGGACGCGCGCAGGGCGGAAGGAGATCTCGTGCGCCGGCTCGGCGTGCGGGTCCCACCCGGCGACGGCGCGCACGTCGTCGGCGGCGCCCCGCCCCAGCGCCTCGGCCCGAAGGACGTTCTCGAGGAGGACGCGGAGCGTGTACGGGAGCCGGGCGACGTCGGTCTCGCCGGCGAGCGCGTCCAGGCGCGCGACGGCGAGCGTCCGCCCGCCCGCGTCGATCTCGCTGAGGGATCCGAAGCTGTCAGGCATGGGCGACCTGCAGGTACGGCCGGCGCAGGTGTACCGAAAGGTAGCGCAGGCCGCTCGGGCCGGCCTCGATGCGGAAGCGGCGGCCCTTGGGCACGACGGCGGCGTGCGCCTGCGCGAGAGCGTGCGGCTCCCCGTCGAGCTCGAGCGTCCCGGAGCCCGCGAGGACGACGAACAGGATGTCGCGCTCCACGTTCACGTGCTCCGGCGTCCCCCCGCCGGGAGGCCAGGCGAGGAGCGTCGCGTTCAAGTCCTCGCTGGCGGTGCCCCAGACGGGGCCGGGGCCCTCGCCGGCCGCCAGGCGCACGACCGGGCCGTCCCCCTCCGGCATGAGACGCCTCGGCGGCAGGTCGATCGCGCGTAGCTCCTCGTCGGCGACCGCGTCCTCGAGGAGCCCGAAGAGCTCGCGCTCCTCCAGGCTGATGTGCGCGTCGAGGAGCTCGCCGAGCTCGCGCACCGTCGCCGCCTCGACCGCGCCCTTCCGCACCTCGCGTCGGAGCCGCTCGACGAGGGCTCGGATGCGCGCGTGCTGCGCGAGCGCCTCGGTGAGCTCCGGCGGCGGCGGGTCGGAGACCGCTGCGAGGAGCGGGAAGAGGAGCTCCTCCTCGTCGCGGAAGTGCGCCGCGGTCTCCCGCACGAAGAAGTCCAGGAAGGCCGCGCCGGCGGCCGGAAGGCCCTCCGCGTCCCCGTCGGCGGCCCGCCGGAGGCGCCGCGCCTGGACGAGACCGTGGTGGTGGTCGTGCGAGAAGGGGACGAGTCCCGGATGGCGCTTCACACCGTCGATTCTACGGGCGCACGGCCTCTCAGCCGTCGAGCAGGCCGCGGCGGCGGGCCACGGCGACCGCCTCGAGCTGCGAGTGGACGCCGAGCGCGGCGAGGAGGCCGCGAATGTGGTTGCGAACGGTCGCTTCCGCGAGGCCGAGGCGCGCGGCGATCAGCTTCGCGGGGACGCCCTCGGCGAGGAGGACGAGCACCTCGCGCCGTCGGGGCGTGAGGACGGTGACGCCGTTCTGAGCCGCCGGGGCGGGCTCCCGGACCGGGCGCAGGATGTGGAGGTAGAGCGGCGGTTTCTCCGAGCGGACGGCGACCGTGGACAGCGATACGGGCACGCGTCCCTGCGCCGTGCGGACCTGGATCTCCTGGGCGGGAACCGGCCATCCCTCCCGAGCGAGCCGCGCGGCCGCGCAGCCGCGGTGGCAGACGACGCCCCCGCGGTCGTCGATGCCGCCGAGAACCTCCCAGCAGCGCCGCCCGACGGCCTCGCCGGCCGGGATCCCCGTGAGCCGCTCGGCCGCCTCGTTCCAGCGCACGACACGCAGGTCGCCGTCGAAGGCGAGCAGCGGGTCGCCCGAGCGGAAATCGGGGGTCATGGCGCCATCGTCCCGGCGCGGGCGAGAGCCGGCATCCGGCCCCGCTCGGATCCGGGCTGCGGCAAACCCCTGACTGGTCGAGATTGACCATGCGGAGGCCCCGGGGGACGGCGATACCATCGACGTCATGGCCCAGGCCCGCACCGCCCTCCGCGGTCGGGGCACGACGGGAGATCGAATGCTGTCGCGGCCCCGCCTCGCCGCCGTCGCCGCGGCGGCGGCGACTCTCGCGCTCCTCCTCGTCGCAGCAAGCCTGCTCGGTGCGCGCGGCGGGGACGGTGGCGGGGCCGCGACCGGCGCCGCCGTGTTCGGGGCGAGCGAGGTCGAGCAGTTGCTCACGGGCATCCCCCAGGAGGGAAGCGTGCTCGGCGAGCCCGATGCACCTGTCACGCTCGTCGAGTACGCCGACCTCCAGTGCCCCTTCTGCGCCCAGTGGGCCGTCGGGACCTTCCGCGAGCTCGTCTCCGACTACGTCCGCGCGGGGCAGCTCAGGATCGAGTTCCGCGGCATGGCGTTCATCGGCCCGGACTCGGAGCGCGCCCTGCGCGCGGCTCTCGCGGCCGGCGAGCAGAACCGGCTCTGGCACGCGCTCGAGCTTCTCTACATGAACCAGGGCGCCGAGAACGCGGGCTGGGTTAGCGACGACCTGCTGGACGGGATCGGCCGCAGCGTCCCGGGGCTCGACGGCGAGCGGATGCTCTCCGCGACCGGCTCCGACTCGGTGACCGAGGCGATGGCGCGCTCGGCCGAGCAGGCCCGGGCCGCCGGCGTCCAGGGAACGCCCTCCTTCGAGATGGGGCCAACGGGCGGGACGCTCGCTCCGCTCGAGATCACGTCGCTCGACGCGGCGGAGTTCCGCGCGGCGATCGGCGCGCTGCTCGCCGGATGACGGAGCGTCCGTTTCGCATCGCCGTCGGCGTGCTCGCGCTGGCGGGGATCGGCGTCGCCGGTTACCTCGCATACGCCCGCTTCGCCGACAAGGCGATCTCCTGCGCAACGGGCGGGTGCGAGACGGTGCAGAGCTCCGCGTACGCGGACGTCCTCGGGATCCCCGTCGCCGTCATCGGCGTCGCGGGCTACCTCGCGCTCCTGGCGACCGCGCTCTCGGCCGGCGAGACGGCGCGCCTCACGGGCGCGGCGCTCGCGCTCGCGGCGCTCGTCTTCAGCGCCTACCTCCTGCTCGTGCAGATCTTCGCCATCGGCGCCTTCTGCCAGTGGTGCCTCGTCAACGACGTGATCGTCGCGCTCCTCGCCGTGGCCGCCGTGGCGCGGCTCGCCGTCCCTCTGCCCCGCCGCGGCGCCGCGCACCGGGCCGCTTCGGACACGGTGGTGTGATTACGGCCCGGCCGCCCGGGGAACTCCCTGCGCCACACGTCGATCCAGGGAGGACCCAATGAGCACGCTCACGACACCGCGCGACCTCTTCCTCCACGAGCTCGGAGACATCCTCTACGTCGAGCAGAAGCTCGCCGACGAGGTACTGCCGAAGCTCGTCGGAGAGGTGCAGGACGCCGAGCTCCGCAAGGGCTTCGAGCGTCACCTCGACCAGACGAAGGGCCACGTCACGAACGTCGAGCAGGTCTTCGACGCGCTCGGCGAGAAGCCCGAGCCCGAGGAGTGCATCGGCTTCCAGGGACTGAAGAAGGAGCACGACCAGCTCCTCGATGAGGCGTCCTCCGACCTCGTCGACCTCGTCGACTCCGGCGCGGCCGCCCGGACGGAGCACTACGAGATCGCGGCCTACGAGACCCTCATCGCCATGGCCCGCTCGCTCGGGGAGAAGGAGGCCGTCGGACTGCTCGAGGAGAACCTCAAGGAGGAGAAGGAGGCCCTCCGCGAGGTCGAGTCCCGCGCCAAGGCGCTGATGAAGGAGTCGGCCAAGGCCGCCTCGTAACTCCCGGCCCCCGGCCTGACTTGCCTGACCCGACACGCCCGGGGTCTGACCCCGGGCGTGTCCGCAGCGGCCGCCGAAACGGCCGAGAACCTGTGGAAAGACCCTATCGGCCGTGGCCGTCGCGCCTTACGGCTCCACAAGCCGCATGCGGGCATCGACGGCACCCCGAGCTCGTCCCTTTCGGCTAGGGGAAGGGGTCAGACCCCGGGGCGTGGCCGCCGTGGACGTGGCCCCGGCCCTGTGCGCGAGTCGAGCTCGTGCCAAGACGGCGGGCGCCCACGACGTGCTCGCGCCGACTGAGCGCGGCTACTCGTAACGCAGGGCCTCGGCCGGGCGGATCCGGGACGCGCGGCGGGCCGGGGCGAGAGTTGCCAGGATGGCCACGGCGTAGACGACCACGAAGATGACCGCGAGGTTCACCCAGGGGACCACGAGCTCGAGGTTGGCCCAGCTCGGCTGCTGCTGCTGGTCGCGGACGATGTTCCAGGCGAGGAGGAGCCCGAGCCCCGTGCCGACTGCGATCGAGGTCAGGGCGACGAACGAGGACTCGACCAGGAAGGCGCCCTGCACCATGCGCCGTCGGAAGCCGAGGGCGCGCAGGACGCCGATCTGCTGCCGGCGCTCGACGACCGAGCGGGCGCTGATCACGCCGAGCGCGGCGACGCCGACGATCAGCCCGAGCCCGAGGAACCCCTGCACGAGCCGGTTGAACGTGACGCTGGCCGCGGTCGCCTCCTCGACCACCTGCTCGATCGACTCCGCCTCCATCCCGTAGGCCAGGAACGTCGACTCGAGCTCGGCCGCGGCCGCGCGCGGGTCGACGCCCTCCGCGACGTCGAAGTAGTAGACGGTCGGGTTCGCCCGGCCCGGGAAGGCCCTGCTCAGCGTCGCCTGGGACGTCGAGATACCGGCCATCTCCAGGGGAGCCGTGTCCGCGAGGATGCCGATGACGGTGAGCGTCACCTCCCGGCCGGACTGGGGGTCCCGCACGGTGACGGGGGTGGGCGCGAACGCGCCCTCCTCGTAGAAGAACCCGCTCAGCCGGAAGTCGGTCGGCGGCACGCCGAAGCCGAAGCTGTCGCGGCGCGGGACGACGAAGCTGTCCACGACGGCCAGGCCCGGCCGCGTGGAAAGCGCGCGCCAGACGTCGTCGGCGGACTCGTAGCCCTCCGCCATCGACCCGAGCTCGAAGGTCGTGTGCCGGAGGAACGCGGCATCGAGGCCGCGGACGACGTAGCCCTCGAGCGGGCGGCCCGTGCCCTCCTGGGCCATGTCGGCGGGCAGGAACGACTGGCCCGCCGCCACCTCGTAGTCGGCCAGCCGGACGTCCGGCGTGCGCTCGAGCACCGCGCCGACGTCGCGGATCGGCGTCGCCGCGCCGGAGCTGGCCCGCACGTCGAAGCCGCCTCCGAACGTGTCGGTCTCCGAGAAGGCCTGGACGAAGGAGCTGTTGGACGCGACGCCCGTGACGAGCGTGAAGACGACGAGCGTGAACATCGCGAGCGTCGTCCCCGTCCGGAAGCGGTTCGCCAGCGGATACGCGATCGCCACCTTGAGGACCGGGGCGAGCCTGCGGATGCGCCCGAGCACGAGCATCGCACCCTCGAGGATCAGGTCGGCGTTGAAGACCAGGACCCAGACGGCGCCGACGACGATCATGAGGCCGGCGGCGATCCAGGTCGAGAAGTCCATGGCGAGCGGGCCGAAGACGGTCTCCCACACGCTCCACGGGAGGAGGAGCAGGACTGCGATCGCGAGCCCGCAGGCCGTGAACGCCGCCCGCTCGGGCACACCGGCCGCGCGCAGGATCGGGACGAGGCTGGCGAGGACGAGCGAGACGCCGATCATCACCGGGGTGGCGCTGTCGCCGGCCGTCCCGGAGACGACGAAGAGGACGCCGATCGCCACGCCCACGAGGGCCAGAAGCACGCGCCGGCGCTGGCGCGACGTCGCCGGCTCCGGGAGGTTCCGGATCGCGGACGAGATCGTCATCACGCTCACGCGCCAGGCCGAGAAGGCGACGACGGCGAGCGTCAGGAGGACGCCGAGCGCGTAGGCGATTGCGAGGCTCCGGGGGGAGACCGCGAACTGGATCTCGAGGTCGCCGCCGCCGACGGACTCGAACGCCTGCGCCATGCCGACGACCATGAGGAACGCGAGCACGGCGCCGAGGAGCGCGCCGACGAGCGCGGCGGCGACGTCGTAGGCGGCGCCCTCGAAGGTGAACGCCTGCACGAGATGGCCGCGCCGCGTCCCGATCGCGCGGGCAATGCCCAGCTCCCCGCGCCGCTCGGCGGCGAGCATGACGAAGACGAGGAAGATGAGCAGGATCCCGGCCGCGATCGAGAACGAGCCGAAGGTCGTGAAGAACGCCATGAAGGCGTTGCCGGCCTCGTCCGCGGCCTCGACCGCGTCCTGCTTGGACGGGTCGATGTCGAGGCCGTGAGGCGCCACGACTGGCGTCAGCCGCTCGACGACCTCGTCGGACAGTGCCGCTCCGCCGGTCGCGTCCCCGCGGTTCGAGACGAGCACGTGGCGCACCTGGTCCGGGCGCCCGAAGAAGGCCTGCGCCTCGGCGAGCGGCATGAGGAGGGCGGCACCGGACGTGCCCGCGCCCTTGTAGCTGACGACGTCGCGGACGATCGATCGCCAGGGCGGCCCGCCGGCGTAGAGCAGGACCCTGTCCCCCGGCGCGACGGCGAGCTCCTCGGCGGCCTTCTCGTTGACGAAGACCTCGCCGGTCCCGAGCTCGGCGAGAAAGACCTCTCCCTCGCTGCCTTCGATCGTCCCGAAGCCGTCCATGCGCTCGGGGTCGGCGGCGAAGAGGCTGACGCGAGGCTCGGTGCGGCGCTGCACTGGCGCCTGCACGGCGAGCTGCTCGACGATCGCCGGCGTGACGCCGTCGACGAGGTCGGAGCCCGCCAGGGCGGCGTCGATCTCCTCGACGACCGCCTCGTCGAAGTACTCGACGCCCGTCGCGGCGCCGAGGCCCGTGCCGACGTCCAACTCGGAGCCCTTCGCGGAGACGAGCTCGTCGGTCTCACCCAAGGCCGAGACGGCGGTGGAGCGGATCGTGTTGCTCATCGTGTCGCCCGTCGTCAGCGCGGCCGCGAAGATCGCGGTGCCGAGCATGAGCCCGAGGACGATGAGAGACGAGCGGCCCTTGCGCCGCCCGACGTTGCGGACGCCGAGCCGAACGAGCACGGGGTTCCGGAGCGCGAGCAGCCCGATGACGAGGGCGGCGGCGACGAGCCCGGCGAGAAGGACGACGAGGAGCGTGCCGATCGGGATGCCGAAGAGCTCGGTCACGGCCTGCCCGCTCCCACTCCCGGGAGCTCGAGGTACGCGACCTCGTAGGACTCACGCCCCGGCGGGGCCGCGAAGAGCATCACGTAGCGCTCCAGCTGGGCGGTCGCGAAGTCGGCGGCCGCCTCGGCTGCTTCCTCCGTCTCCCAGAAGGAGACGATCATCCCCTTGCCCTCGGGCGTCGCCAGGACGAGCGCGCCCTCGAAGCCCTTCTTCTCCCGCAGGGCGGGCATCACCTCCCGCTCGAAGAGCGCGACTGCCGAAGCGACGTCGGCCCGCAGGGTGTCGATCTCAACCAACGTGACCCGCGAGTGCATGCGGTGCCTCCAATCTCTGCTCCTCGACGATCTCGCCGTCGAGCATCCGGACGATCCGGTCCGTCCGCCGCCCGACCGAGACGTCGTGGGTGACGACGAGGAACGTGAGCCCCCGCTCGGCATTGAGCCGGCGCATGAGGTCGACGATCTCGGAGGCGTTCTCGCTGTCGAGGTCTCCCGTGGGCTCGTCGGCCCAGACGATGGCGGGGTCGTTGACGAGCGAGCGCGCGATCGTGACGCGCTGTCGCTCGCCGCCCGAGAGCGAGTCCGGTACGTGGCCGGCCCGGTCACGGATGCCGACGAGCTCGAGCGCCTCGAGCGCGCGCTCGCGTGCCTCCCGGGGCGAGACCCGTGAGATCAGGAGCGGCAGCTCGACGTTCTCGGCCGCCGTCAGGACCGGCATGAGGTTGTAGAACTGGAAGACGAAGCCCATCCGCCGCGCCCGGTAATCGGTGCGGTCGCGGTCGGACATCTCCTGGAGCGGCGTGCCTTCGATCACGACCTCGCCGCCGTCGATCGAGTCGAGGCCGGAGAGGCAGTTCAGGAGCGTGGTCTTCCCGCACCCGCTCGGCCCCATGATCGCGACCATCTCGCCGTGGCCGACGACGAGGTCAACGCCCTTGAGCGCCTCGACCTGGATCTTGCCGCTGTCGTAGGTCTTCACGACCGCCCGGGCCTCGATGATCGGCTCCGCCATGGCCGGCCTCCTCCCTGTCGCTGTCACCCCGGCAGCCTCCCTCGCCCCGGACGTGGACACATCGGTGACGAGAACGATCCCGCCTGCGGGCTACTACGGACGGGCCGTCAGCGTAAGACGCGAATCGTGGCGCCGACCGGCCAGCGGGCGTAGATGCGCGGCGCGAACCACATCGGGACGCGAACGCACCCGTGGCTCGCCGGGTACACGGGCACGGAGGCATAGCCGTGGATGGCGAAGCCGCGCAGGAAGAAGAGCGAGTAGTACATGCCGCTCGGAAGCAGCCCGGGCGTCTTCAGGTAGACATGCCAGCGGCCGACGGGCGTGTTGCCGGTCGCCCCGGTCGAGACGTGCACGACCCGGCGGACCTCGCCCTTCCTCACTTCGAACAGGACCTGGCGCGTCTTGTCGACCTCGACGTGGCTGCCGCGGGGGAACGCGGCCCGCGGGACCCGGGCCGTGCGGAGCGTCTTCCAGACCCGCAGTCCCGTCACCCCGTCGAGGGGCAGCCGGTGCACCTTCTGGAACGCGTACAGCGCGTCCCGGGTCGTGGACGTGAACGTCGTGTCCACGCCGAGGAGCGCGTAGCGAAGCTCGCGCAGCCGCCGCTCGAGGACCCGGACGGCCTTCCCCTTCGAGCCGATCCGGAGCGCAGGGGTCAGCACGGTCGTCCGGAGCGTCTTCCGCGCCTTGGCGTAGCCCGGCGCCGGCGCGACGGAGAGCGTCGCCTCGAGCAGGCCCGCGCGGGCCGTCGAAACACGCGCCGAGAACCTGCCCCTCTCCCCCACCATGACCGTGCGCGTCCGCCCCCGGACGGTGAGGCGCAGCTCTCCCGCGACGCGCGGGGTCAGCTTGCCGCGCACTGAGAGCGGCGCGCCGAGGACGGGAAGGCCCTCCCACGCCGCGGCCAGCCGCGGCCGGATGCGCAGGAGCGCGGACGCCGACTCGGCCTCGGCGGTGCGGGCGACGAGCTCGCCGGGCGCCCGGGCTACCGCCGCCAGCGCGAAGGTGCCGTCGGGCTTGGAGCTTCCCGCCGCGAAGAGCGTCCAGGCGGCGCCGTTCCGGCGGTAGACCTCGACCGGCGTTGCGGTGGCCGGATCGACGGCGCCCGTGAGGGCGACGGTGCTCCCGTAGGGGGCGACCTGGGGGCTGACGGCGAGCGTGACGCCCGCCGCGGCCGCGAAGGCGGGCGCAGCCAGGAGGAGCGCACCGCCGGCGAGCGCCGTGACCGCCGCGAGCCTCGGATGTCTGCGCATGGCTCCTCCTGGCCCCGAGGATGATCCCCCGCGGTCGCCGTGGCGTCCGGGCGCCCGCTGATCCGCGCGGGACGAACTACGGACCCCGCAGCGGCGCAGCCCAGCTGAGCTGTGGTCCCGTGGACCTTGCGCAGGCGCTCGTGCACGCGCCAGACGGTGCGGTCGCCGCCGCGGAGGATCCCGACGCGCCCGGGCTCGCGGTCGAACGTGGGGCCGGCCGCGACCTCGACCGCCGCGCGGCCCGCGACGACGACGAAGAGCTCGTCCGCCTCGACGTCCGTGACGACGCCCTCGGTGGTCTCCAGACGCCGCGCTCCACCCGCCGGTCCGCCGAGACGGCGAGGACGAGCTCGAAGACCTCCGGCGCGCCCTCGACGATCTGCTCCGGCGCGAGCTCGCCGCGCTCGAGCTCGAGCGCGAGGACGTCGACGGCGAACGGGGCTCGGGCGCTCGCGGCATCAGCTGTCGAACCCCAGGCCGAGGCGGTCGAGCGTGCGGAGCCAGAGACCGCGGCGGCCCGCCGCCCGGTCGGCGGCGGCGAGGCGGTTTCGGGTCAGCTGGATGACGCCGGAGCGGAGCGGCTCCGGCGGGAACGGCACCGGCTTCGAGCGCACGTAGCGCAGCCGCGTCGTTTCGGTCTCCCTTCCGTCGAGCAGGTCGAGCGCTACGCGGGCGCCGAAGCGGGCGGCGGCGACGCCGAGCCCGGTGTAGCCGGCGGCGTAGGCGACCCGGCCGCGGCGGGCGGTTCCGAAGAAGACGGAGAAGCGGCTGCACGTGTCGATCGCACCGCCCCAGCGGTGCGTGAAGCGTGTGCCCTCGAGCTGCGGGAAGGTAGCGAAGAAGTGCTGGGCGAGCCGGGCGAACGTCGGTTCGTGGTCGTCGAGCCGGGGCCCGACGGGCCCCCCGTAGCGGTAGACGGCGTCGTAGCCGCCCCAGAGGATGCGCTCGTCGCGGGTGAGGCGGTAGTAGTGGAACCGGTTCGCGCTGTCGCCGAGCCCCTGCCGCCGGCGCCAGCCGATCGACTCGCGCCGGGGAGGGTCGAGCGGCTCCGTGATGAGCGCGTAGTCGTAGACGGGTGCGACGTAGCGGCGGATCACGGGCAGGAGCGGAGGGTAGGCGCTCGTGGCTAGGAGCACGCGTCGCGCGCGGACGCTTCCCTCCGGCGTCCGCACGGCGACAGAGGCGCCCACCTCGCGGAGGCCCTGCGCCCGCGTGCCCTCGTGGATGACGACCCCGGCGCGCTCGGCGGCCTCGGAGAGCCCGGCGGCGAGCTTGCCGGGATCGAGGACCGCCGCGTCGGTCTTGTCCCAGAGCCCGCCGAGGTACGTCGGCGAGGCGACCTCGGCGCGCATCGCCTCGCGCTCGAGGAGCTCGTGCCCGTGGCCGAAGCGCTCGAGGAGCGCCGCCCCCTCGACGAGCCACTCGACCTCGTGCGGTTCGAGCGCGACGGCGAGGTCGCCCGTGAGCTCGAAGTCGCAGTCGATCCCGAGCCGGTGGAGGTCGGCTCGCAGGCCGGCGAAGTTCTCGTGCGCGAGCCGCTCGAGCGTCTCCATCTCGTCGGCGAAGCGGGCGAGGCCGTTCTCGATCCCGTGTGTGAGCGAGGCGATGGCGAAGCCGCCGTTGCGCCCGCTCGCGCCGTGGCCGACCGTGTCGGACTCGAGGACGACGACCTCGCGCGAAGGGTCGTCGGCCTTCGCGTGCAGGGCGGCCCAGAGCCCCGTGAAGCCGCCGCCGACGACGCAGAGATCGGCCTCGACCGAGCCGGAGAGCGGGGGCCGCGGCTCGCGCGCCGGGAGCGCGTCGAGCCAGTACGGGCGTGGAGCGGCGTCCGCGTAGGACGCGCGCTCGGTCGCCGTCGGCGGAGTGGTCGGCCAGGGCGGTGGCATCGCCCCGAGTCTAGGGAGCGAGGGCAGCCGCGGGCGCCGGAAGCCCCCGAGCACAGCTGCTGTAAGCGCCGCTTCGCGTCGGTGAGGACGACCGCGAGCGCCCCGGACCCCACGACGATCCCCTACAACAGTCTGTTGCTTTGTCCCTCCGCCGCCGGGAGACGCCCGGAGGCCTCCCCGACCAAGGGGCCCGCGCCGCCGGGCCGAGGTCGAGTACCCTCGGGACCAGAGTGCCGGGGGGGCCCCAAGCGATCCTGCTCCCGGGCAGCGTGCTGCCCGCCGGCCTTGCCTACGGAGCGCTCGTCGAGGCGCTCGGCGACGAGGCGGACGCGCGACCGAAGGAGCTCGAGGTCTACGCGAACGACGTCCCGCCCGCGGGCTACTCGCTCGAGCTGGAGATCGAGGGCGTCCTGCGCGAGGCCGAGGCCGCCGGCCTGGAGCGCTTCCACCTCGTCGGCTACTCGGGAGGCGGGGCGGCCGCCCTCGCACTCGCCGCCCGGCGACCGAACCGGCTCCTCAGCCTCGCCCTCCTCGAGCCCGCCTGGATCGGCTGGAGCGGCATGGGCCCGGAGGAGCACGCGGTGTGGGAGACATTCGACGCCCTTGTCTCCGCTGACCCCGACGAGCTGATGCCGGCGTTCGTGCGCTTCCAGCTCCGCCCCGGCGTCGAGCCTCCCCCTCCCCCCGAGGGCCCGCCGCCGCCCTGGATGGCGTCGCGCCCGGCCGGGATCCGCGCGTTCGCCAACGTCTTCCGGACCGGCGACATCGACCACGAGGCGCTGCGGCAGTTCCGCCGCCCCGTCTACTACGCCCTCGGCGGGCGCAGCAACCCCGTTCTCTACGAGCGCGCAGCCATGCGACTCGAGCGGCTCTTCCTCGACTTCACGCTCGAGATCTTCCGCGAGCGCCATCACTTCGACCCACCGCACAGGATCGAGCCCGAGCGGCTGGCTGCCTCGCTCCTCGAGCACTGGCACCGCGCCGAGGAGTCCTCCTAGGCGCCCGCCCGCTCTCTCGAGCGGCGGTGCGCCCTGTCGTCCACCTCCCACGCGAGGCCGCTGCGGTCGACCGACACGACGCCGGGGACCCTCCAGGCGAACGCCTCGAGGAGGTCGGCCGTCGTCCTGGTCGGCACCTGCCCGCGAATGGACACCTTGCCGTCATCGACGCCGATGTCGAGGCTGTCCGGGGAGAGCCACAGCGTGTGCACGACCACCTCGTTCAGGAGCTCGTCGTGGATGTCGCCGTCGGAGCGCCGGAAGGCCTGCACGAGGTCGGCGCGGCTGACGATGCCGGCGAGCTTTCCGTCGACGAGCACCGGAAGCCGGTTGATGCTGTGCTCGACCATGAGCCGGGCGGCGACGGCGACCGGCCGGTCGGCGTCCACGGTCACGGCCGGCGACGTCATGGCCTCGCCCACGGTGGTGGCCTCGACGCGCTGCGGGTCCACGCCCTCGGGCATGAAGAGACGGCTGTAGATGCCGGCCCCCTCCGGGTGGCTCGCCGCCTTGACGATGATGTCCGCTTCGGAGACGACACCCAGCAGCTCGCCCTGCTCGTCCACGACGGGCAGCCCAGAGACGCCGCGCCGCGCCATCAGCGCGGCAGCCTGCTTGAGCGTCATGTCGGGCCGGACCGAGGCGATGTTGACGGACATGACTTCCTTGACCTTCATGACGATTCCTCCTCCTCCGGGCGCGCCCGGGCTCTCATTCGATGACGAACGTGATCTTGAGGTCGACGCGGAAGCTCGAGATCTCGCCGTCCGCGATCGTGACCTGCTGTTCCTTGACCCACGCGGCCTTGATGTTCCGGACGCTCTCGCCCGCCTTGGCGATGCCCTGCCGGATCGCGTCTTCGAAGCTCTCGGACGACTCGGCCGTCAGCTCGATGACCTTGGCGACGGACATGCGTTCCTCCTTGCTCGTTTGGCTCTCCGATCGTCGCCGTGCCCCCGGGCGGGGCCATCGGCGGCCCCGCTGATCCGCGCTTCGGGCAACTACGGATCCGCGCCGGCCCCCGGGGCCGTCCGGGCCGCGTCGAGGAGCACGCGCCGCTCGGCCGCCGCAATCAGCCGGCGCGTCGTGTCGACGACGTCGACGTTCACCGAGATCGCGTCGATGCCCGCGCGGACGAGGAGCTCCGCGTAGCCGGGATGCACGGAGGGCGCCTGGCCGCAGATGGAGGTCGCCAGCCCGAGGCCCCGCGCGCGGGGGATCAGCTCCCGGAGGTAGGCGACGACCGCCGGGTCACGCTCGTCGAAGACGTCGGCGAGGAGCTCGGAGTCGCGGTCGGCGCCGAGCAGGAGCTGCGTGAGGTCGTTGGAGCCGATCGAGATGCCGACGACGCCGAGCTCCGCGTAGCGCTCGAGGTTGAAGAGGACGCTCGGCACCTCTGCCATCACCCAGAGCTCGAAGCCGGCGCGGTCGAGGAGCCCCGACTCGCCGACGAGCTCGCGGCAGCGGGCGAGCTCGTCCGCCGTCCGCACGAACGGGAGCATGACGTGGAGGTTCGTGTGCCCGCCGTCCCAGACGCGCCGCACGGCCTCGAGCTCGAGGCCGAAGAGATCGGGCTCGCGCACGTAGCGGAGCGCGCCGCGCACCCCGATCATCGGGTTCGCCTCGACAGGCTCGAACTCGGCGCCACCCTCGAGGTTCCGGAACTCGTTCGTACGGAAGTCGATCGTCCGGTACGTGATCGGGCGGGGAGCGAAGCCGGCCGCGAAGGTCGTCAGCCCGGCGGCCATGCGCTCCACGAACTCGCCGCCGTGGCCCTGGTCGAGGAGAAGCCTCGGATGCCGGCCCTCGAGCGCCTCGATCACCATCATCTCGGCGCGCAGGAGCCCCACTCCGTCCACGTCGAGCGCGGCCGCGCGCGCGACCTGGGACGGCTCGGAGAGGTTGAGGAGGAGGCGCGTCGCGGTGACCGGCGCAGGCGCCGGAGCGACGGCCGCGCGCGCCGGTGCCTCGGCCGGCGCCGCCGCCGGCGCCGCGCCCTCGAGCACGAGGCCGCGCGTCGCGTCCACGGTCACGATCTCGCCGTCACGGAGCCTGCGCGTGGCCTCCTGCGCGCCGACGACGCAGGGGATGCCGAGCTCGCGCGAGACGATGGCGGCGTGGCAGGTCATCCCGCCTGAGTCGGTCGCGATCGCCGCGGCGCGGCGCATCAGCGGGACCCAGTCGGGCGCGGTCATCCGGGTCACGAGGACGGCCCCGTCCTCGAAGTCCGCAGCCTCGGCGAGCGAGGCGAGGACGCGGACAGGGCCGCTCGCGACGCCCGGCGCGGCCCCGAGGCCGCGGAGGAGCACGCGGGCCTCCTCCGGCGCAGGCCCGGCCTCGGCGGCGGGGGCCGGCCCGGTCGTCACCGGCCGGGACTGGAGCATCCAGATCGTCCCGCCCGCGTCGATCGCCCACTCGGTGTCCTGCGGCGCGCCGTAGTGACGCTCCACGTCGCGGCCGATGCGGGCGAGCTCGCGCGCCTCGTCGTCGGCGAGCGTCGGCCGGAGAGCCTCCTCGGAGGCCAGCGCCCGCACGGTCGTTCCGCCGGCGGGGAGCGGCTCGACGGCTGCCGACTTGGGATGTATCTCGCGCGCGAGCACGGTCAACGTCTCCTTGTCGACGACGTAGCGGTCGGGCGAGACGCTGCCGCTCACGACCGCCTCGCCGAGCCCGAAGGAGCCCTCGATCACGAGTCGGTCGGGGGCGCCGGTGGCCGGGTCGACCGTGAACATGACGCCCGCGCGCGCGGCGGGAATCTGCCGCTGCACGACGACCGCGATGTCCATGTCCGCCTGCCCGAAGCCGCGCTTCGCCCGGTAGAAAACCGTTCGCGCGCCGAAGAGGGACGACCAGCAGCGCCGGACAGCGTCGAGGACGGCGTCCGCGCCGCGGACGTTGAGGAAGGTCTCGTTCATGCCGGCGAAGGACGCGGCCTGGGTGTCCTCGGCGGTCGCGGAGGACCGCACGGCCACGGGCGCGTCCTCCTCGCCCGCGTCGGCGGCGAGGTCGGCGTAGGCGCGCCGGATTTCGCCGGCGATCCGGTCCGGGAGCGGCTCGGCGGCGATCAGCCCGCGAATCGCCTCGGCCGCCTCCGCGAGCGCCGCCGGGTCGTCGACGTCCACGTCGGCGAGCCGGGCGGCGATCTGGTCACGGAGCCCGGTCGAGTCCACGAAGGCGGCGTATGCGGAAGCGGCGACGACGAAGGCCGGCGGGACGGGGAAGCCGGCGCCGGCGAGCTCGCCGAGGTTCGCGCCCTTGCCTCCGGCGAAGGGCACATCGGCGCGGTCGAGCTCGGCAATCGGGGCGACGAGCCGGCTGGTGGTCTTCACAGTCATCGGGACCTCCACGTCGGGTGGCGCCCTCACCATCCACGCGATCCGGGCGCCCGCCATCGGTGAATGCGCCCATCCGGGATCGGGGCTTCCGCGGATGCCCGGCCGGGGGCCACGCAGGCACGCTGTCGGCGACCGGAAAGGGGTGAGGAAGCCATGTTCGGACTGACCGAGGAAGAGATCCGCGACCGGCTCCAGGAGGAGCTCGTCCGCGCGATGCACACGGAGGGCGACGCGCCGACGGTGCATGCCTTCGCGCACTCGATCGCGCGCATCCTCGAGGAGGATCACCTGCGGATGGCGGAGCAGCTCGAGCGGGCCGGGATCGAGCTCGAAGCGCTTACGCCCGACCCCAACTGAGACGGTGCGTCGTCTCGTCATCGTGGCGCCGCTCGCACCGGAGATGCGCGAGCGGGCCGATGCGCTCGTCCGCGCCGGCCCGCCGTTCGACCTGAACGCGAGCGGGTTCGCCCGGCACGCCGTCTACCTCACCGGCGCCGAGGTCGTCTTCGTCTTCGAGGACGGCGACGTCGAATGGGAGGTCGACGACCTCGTCGGCGACGCGCTGCACCCGCAGCTGAACGACGCCGTGGAGGCCTGGAAGGAGCTCCTCGCGGAGCCTCCGCGCGTCGCGCGCGAGGCCTTCTTCTGGGAGCGCGAGAGCTAGGAGGGTTTGACGAAATACACGCTGTGCCGCCGGGCCGCGCTGCTCGCCCCGATGCTGCGTCCTCGGTCGCGCCCGTAGCTTCGGCTACGCGCGCTCCCTGCGTCCTTGCCTCGGAACGATCATCGCACCCCGGCGACGAGCGATATTCCGCCAAACCCTCCTAGATGGCGGAGGCCGGCGGCGGCTTGCCGCCGGCCCCGCCCGCTGCGTCACTTCTTCGCGCCGATCGCGACCGTACGCGGCTTCGCGGCCTTCATCTTCGGGGCGTGGATGGCGAGTACGCCCTTGGCGAACTCGGCCTTCACCTTGCCCGTGTCCGCCCCGGCCGGAAGCTGGAACCGGCGCTCGAAGGAGCGCTCGAGGCGCTCCTGGAGATGGTACGTCTTCTCCTCCTTCTCCTTCGCCTCGACGCGCTCGGCCCTGACGCTCACCGTGTGGTCCGTTACCTCGATCGCGAGCTCCTTCTCCTCGAAGCCCGGCACCTCGAGCTCGACGACGTACTCGTCGTCGGTCTCGTAGACGTCGGCTGCGGGAAGGAACGCCGGGGCGAAGCCCGTGCCCTCGAAGAGCCGGCGCATGCGCCTCTCCATCGCGTCGAGCTCACGGAACGGCGACCACTTGACCGTCTCCATGTGTCCTCCTTTTCCGGTGTCGGCCCGATGGTCGCGCCCGGCGCCCGGCGCCGCATCGGTGACGCCGCCGATAGGCGTGTGGCGAACTACGCATCGGTAGTTCTCCCGCAGCGAGAATCGGCGTCCTCGCGGATGACGGCCTCGCGCGCGCGTGCGAGCGTGGCGGCATGACTCTGACCGTCCGAGACGTCATGACCGAGAACGTCGCCTCCGTCGGCCCGGACGCGTCGCTGAAGCAGGTCGCCGAGCTCATGGTGGAGCACGGCGTCTCCGGCGTGCCGGTCGTCGACGCCGACCACCACATCCTCGGCATCGTCTCCGAGGCCGACATCGTCGTGAAGGCCGTGACGCGGCCGGCCGGCGGCGTCATCCTCGCGCTCCTCTCCGGCCGCGAGGTCGCCGACGAGCGCAGGCTGAACGCGACGACCGCCTACGAGGCGATGACGGAGCCGGCCGTGACGATCGCGCCCGACCGCCCGCTGGCCGAGGCGGCCCGCGTGCTCATGGACGCCCGCGTCAACCGGCTGCCGGTCGCCGTGGACGGGCGCCTGGTCGGGATCCTCACCCGCGGCGACCTCGTCCGGGCGTTCATCCGCCCGGACGGCGACATCTGGGAGGAGCTGCACGTCGAGCTCGCCGGCGGGCATCTGGCCGGCGTCAGCGGCGATCTCGAGATCGACGTCACGGGCGGGCAGGTGACGCTGCGCGGCCAGGTCGAGACCGCGGCCGCCGCGCACCTGCTCGAGACCGCCGTCAGACGGGTGCCCGGAGTCGTCTCCGTGGACTGCACGCAGCTCGCCTGGGCCAACGGGGTCGGCACGAGATGACGGCCGCGCGCGACCGCATCTGGCTCGACTCGAGGACGGTCGGCGGGGCGCGCCGCGCCGGCGAGATCCTCGAGGTCCTCGGGACGCCCGACCGGCCGCGCTACCGCGTGCGCTGGGAGGACGGCCGCGAGTCGATCGTCTCGCCTTCGAGCGACGCGCGGGTCTCGCTCCGCCGGCCGCGGGAGGCGAGGGCCGCCGCCCGGAAGCCGGCTACCGCACGGAAGCGGAAGCAGAAGGCTTCGCGCCCGCCCGCGGCGAGCGGCCCGCAGGCCGCGCCCGGAGACCGGCTGGTCATCCGGGCGCACCATCTCGGGGAGCCGCCCCGGGACGGTCAGATCCTCGAGACCCTCGGGCCCGACGGCCGCCCGCCCTTCCGCGTTCGCTGGGAGGACACGGGCGCCGAGACGCTCTTCTTCCCCGGCAGCGACGCCTCGGTCGAGCACTTCCAGGGCTGATCTCAGCAGCAGCCGGCCGTGGCGGCCGACTCGACCTGCGGCGGCGCCAGCGGCCCCGTGCCCCGGACGCCCCGCACGATCGCGCCGTGGAGGCCGTCGGCGACCTCGTGCGTGAACGTGACGCTCACGTCCTCGAACCCGGCCGCCTCGAGCCCCGCCTCGTACTCGGAGACGGAGAGCGCGCCGGCGATGCAGCCGGCGAAGCTACCGCGCTCGGCCCGCTCCTCGGCCGTGAGGCGATCCTCGGCGACGACGTCCGAGATGCCGATCCGGCCGCCAGGCCGGAGGACGCGGGCGAGCTCGGCGAACACGGCCGCCTTGTCCACGGAGAGGTTGACGACGCAGTTGGAGATGACGACATCGACTGACGAGGCCGGAAGCGGCATGTCCTCGATGACGCCGCGGAGGAAGATCGCGTTGCCGACGCCCGCTTCCTCGGCGTTCCGCTGCGCGAGGGCGAGCATCTCCTCGGTCATGTCGAGGCCGTAGGCGCGGCCCGAGGGGCCGACGCGCTTCGCTGAGAGGATGACGTCGATGCCCCCACCGGAGCCGAGGTCGAGGACGGTCTCCCCCTCGCGGAGCTCCGCCACCGCGGTCGGGTTGCCGCAGCCGAGGCTGCCGAGGACGGCGGCCTCGGGCAGCTCACCCTGCTCGCCGGCGGAGTAGAGCTCGGCGCCGAAGCCGGGACCGGCTTCCACCCCGGTGCAGCAGGAGCCGCCGCCGCAGGAGGCGGGGTCGGAGTCGGCGACGGAGCGGGCCGCGTCGGCGTAGCGGCGGCGGACCTGCTCGCGCAGGGCATCGGCGGACGTGGTCATGCGGGTACCTCCAGGGGGTCGAGGAGCGAGCGGACGCGCTCGAGGGCGCCGTCCGAGAGGGCGTAGTAGGCCCAGCGGCCCCGCTGCACCCGGTCGAGCAGGCCGGCGTTCGCGAGCTTCTTCAGGTGGTGGCTGACCGTGGGCTGGGTGAGCCCGAGCGCCGGCGTCAGCTCGCACACGCATACGGGCTTCTCCGCCGTCGCGAGTACGTTCACGATCCGGACACGGGCGGGGTCGCCGAGCACGCGAAAGAGCGCCGCGGTGCCTTCGGCCTCCTCGTCGGAGAGGACCGGGGCGGCCAGCGGGGCGCAGCACGAGATAGGCGTCGGGATCTCCATATCGACGATCGTCTATGTATAGATGATCGTCGATGCGTTTGTCAAGCGGCCGGAGCGAGAACCCCCTCGCCCCGCTCCGGCCCGCGTCGCGGTCAGCGGCGCGTGAGCTGGCCGCGAACCGCCGCTTGCGGGTCCTGCGTCGTGGTAGTTGATGGGAGTGACTGCGAGGTCGCCTCAGATGGCGGCGGCGGCGGCGGCGTCCTCGGCGAGGAACTAGAGCGTGGGCCCGCGCTGCGTACCCGTGTTGCCCGCGGCGGCGGGAAGCGCGAGCAGGACGGCGACGACCTCCGTTTCGGCCCGGGGCGCGGAGAGCCGCAGGCCCCGAGCCTACTCCTCGCAGGCGGGACGAGAAAGGGAGCGGCCGCCGAGACGGCCGCTCCCTCGTTGGTGCTAGCCCGCGACGGGCACCGGCTCGGCGGTGACCGCCGGGATGTCCCGCTGGCGGAGGACGGTGAGCGTCAGGATGATCCCGACGACCGCGAACCCGGCGGCGACCCAGAAGCCGACGCTGAAGCCCGACGTGAGCGCCTCGGGCGCCGGCGTGCCGGACGCGAGCAGGTTGTCCGTCCGCGTCGTGGCGACCGTGGTCAGGAGCGCCAGCCCGAGCGCGCCGCCGATCTGCTGGCTCGTGTTGATGAGCCCGGACGCAAGTCCCGCCTCGGGGCCCTCGACGCCCGCGAGCGCGGCGATCGAGATCGGCACGAACGAGAAGCCCATGCCGATGCCGAGGAGCAGGAAGCCCGGCAGGAGGTCGCCCACGTAGGTGCCGTTGGGCGAGACCTGCGCGAAGTAGACGAGCCCGATCGCGATCAGCGTCATGCCGGTCGTGAGCACCGGCTTGACGCCGAGCCGCGTCACGAGCCCCTGCGAGATCGTCGCCGAGACGACCACCGTCAGGGCGACGGCGAGGTACGCGACGCCGGTCTTCATCGCCGAGTAGCCCAGCACCTGCTGCATGTAGAGCGAGAGCAGGAAGAACATGCCGAAGATCATCGTCCCGAGCGCGAGGCCGACCAGGTTCGCCCCGGTGAGCGTCCGCTTGCGGAAGATCGAGAGCCGCACGAGCGGGGAGCGCGAGCGGTACTCGATCGCGAGGAAGATCGCCATCAGCACGATCGAGGAGGCGAAGACGAGGATCGTCTGGAGCGAGCCCCAGCCGACGCGCTCCGCCTGCGTGAGCCCGAAGACGAGCAGCACGAGGCTGGCGGTGACGGTGACGGCGCCCCAGGCGTCGAAGTGCTTCATGAGCCCCTCCGCCTTGCTCTCGCGCACGTAGCGCGGGACGAGGGCGAGCGCGACCGCGGCGATGGGGATGTTGATGAAGAAGATCCACTGCCAGCCGACGTACTCGGTGAAGACGCCGCCGAGGAGGACGCCGATCGCGGCGCCCGAGCCGGCGATGCCGCCGAGGATGCCGAGCGCCTTGTTGCGCTCGGCGCCCTCGCGGAACGTCACGAGGACGATCGAGAACACGGACGGCGAGAGGATCGCGCCGGCAGCGCCCTGCAGGAGCCGCGCGACGATGAGCATCTCGGACGAGGTCGAGAGCCCGGCGAGCAGCGAGGTCGCCAGGAAGAGGCTCAACCCGACCATGAAGAGCGTCCGCCGCCCGAGCAGGTCGCCCATGCGCCCGCCGAGCAGCAGGAAGCCGCCGAACGTCAGCGCATAGCCGGACACGACCCACTGGAGGTCGGCCGTGGAGAAGCCGAGGTCGGACTGGATCGAGGGCAGCGCGACGTTCACGATCGAGACGTCGAGCACCACCATGAGGTAGGCGACGCCGAGAACGGCGAGGGCCTTCCAGCGGAGAGGATCTGCGTGGGTATCGGTCATGGCGGACTCCTTGCGAGAGATCTTTGGCTCCTTGGTATTCGCCCCCTAACGTTGGCCGACGCGGGCCTATGCCCGGAAGGGGGCTGGTGCTAGAGCTGAGGTGCGGTTAGCCGCACCCGCTCCAGCGTCGCGCCGCTCGGGCGATTGGCTCTCGCTGCCTGAGTAACCTTGGGGGCGGGTGACGGCTGCCGCCGAAGGTCTCCATCCCGCCGAGCGGGATCGCCTGATTCGCTACGCCAAGCTGCTCGCGTGGTCGAGCCTGCTGTGGATGACCGCGGAGGGCGTCATCGCGGTCGTCGCAGGCATCCTTGCCAACTCCATCGCGCTCATAGGGTTCGGCATCGACAGCGCCATCGAGGGGCTTGCGAGCGTGGTCATCATCTGGCGCTTCTGGGGTCCGCGGGCGCTCTCCGAACAGGCCGAGAGACGCGCTCAGAAGCTGATAGCCGTCCAGTTCTTCATCCTCGCCCCCTACGTCGCCGTGGAGGCCGTACGGGCGCTGGCGACGGGCAGCGAAGCGGAGACCACCTACCTCGGCATCGGCCTGACAATAGCCAGCGCAGCTCTCATGCCGGCCTTCGGAGTCGCCAAGAGGCGCGTCGGCATTCGGCTGCGGTCGGCCGCCACGCGGGCCGAGGGGACGCAGAACCTCCTGTGCGCCTACCTCTCGGTCGCCGTGCTGATCGGCCTCCTCGGAAACACACTCGCGGGCTGGTGGTGGCTCGATCCGCTCGCCGCGCTCCTCATCGCCTACGTGGCCGTGCGCGAGGGACTGGAGAGCTGGCGTGGCGAGGGTTGCGATGACTAGATCGGTCTCGGGCTAGAGCGGAGCCCGGCGCGCAATCCGGCCTGGCCCGAGGCGCGTAACGACGAGGACATCGTCTACTGCGCGGTGACCGGGCGAACGCGATCACGGTCGCGCGGTGGACACGTCCGGGAACGCGTCGGCCTTGTCGAACGAGATCGTGCTCGTCTGCTGAGAGCTCGCGGCGGGGGCCCGTTGCGGCCGAGCCCCCGCCGCGGCGCATCCCCTAGCGGCGCAGGAGGCGCCGACCGAAGCCGCGCGCGACCGCCTGGGGCCGCTGCTGCTCGCCCATGCGCGCGGAGAGGACGACAAGCGTGCCCGTGAGCGCCGGGACGACCCACTGGACGACCCGGAGCTTCTTCTGCGCCCTGGCGACGTCCTCGGGCGTGTCGTCCACCGGCGTCGTCGCGCCGGCGACCGGCACGTCGCCCGCCTTCTGCACTCGGCGGCCGAGGATGCCCGAGTAGGCGTCCGCGGCGAGCGCGGCCGCCGTGAGCACGGTCTTCGTCGCCGCGAGCGGCGCGACGCCGTCCTGATGCTTCAGGCGCCGCCGGTTGCCGAGCGTGAGCCCGAGCGAGCCGACGCCGTAGGCCGCGATCGCGCCCAGGTGCGCAGGCATCCAGCGGTTCCAGCCCTCACCGGCGACACGCAGCCGCTTCCGCGGCTCGGCCGCGGTGGCGGCGCCGTTGACGCCGACCGCGCCCATCGCCGACCCGCCCGTCCAGAGCGCGAGCCCCATGTCGTGCAGCGTCCTCGAGATCGTGTTCGTCTCCATCGCTTCCTCCCGTTCGGTGGATGTCTCTATCCACTGTTGGCGGGAGGTGGGAGTCGCAAACACGGGCACGCGCGCCCGCGGCTATATGCCCGGCGCAGGGACATGACGGAAGGCACGTAGCGGCGCGTCTCGGCCTAGGGCCCGAAGCGCCGCATGGCGTAGGGGCCCTGCTAGTACGCGCTCGACCCCGCGGCGCAGGCAAGGACGGAACGTGTGGATCTGGCGGTCGAGGTAGGCGACGCCAGCCCGGTGTTGCTGCCGATCGTGGGCGAGAGGCGACGTCCGCTCAGGACGCGCTCGACGTAGCGGTGCGTCCCCGCATCACCTGCATGACGCCGCGCGCTCCCGCGCTCGAGACGACGTGCTGCCGGTGGCCGGACTCGACGCAGCGAGCCCACGGACGAGACGCGGGGAGGCGCCGTAGTGCCGCAACCAGTGGTTCAGGCGCCGGCGCACCGTCTCGGACGCGGCCGCGGGGGGCGGGTCACGTCGTTTCCGCTGACAGTTCGGTTTTCGCTCTATACCTAGCTCTCCCGCCCACACAGGTTGTGAACGGCTGAGAGGACATCCGGGCCTTCTTTGAGGCTGTGGGTCTGCCACGACTCACGCCCCAAGGAGTGACCCGGATGAGACTTCACCGTAACGCCAAGCTCGGACTGGCTGGTCGGCATGCGCTCGTAAGCGCTGTCGAGGGAGGGATGAGGCTGAAGGCGGCCGCGGCCGCCTTCAGCGTGTCGCCGGCGACGGCGCACCGCTGGTGGCATCGCTGGCAGGGAGCGGGCGAGGAGGCACGCAGGACGTTGCGTTGTCTCTTCGACCGCTCCAGCCGTCCGCGCCGAAGCCCGCGTCGGCTCGCTCCCGAGTGGAGGAGCGCATCTGTGCCTGTCGGCGCGCTACCGGTTGGGGACCGCGTCTCGTTGCCGGGGCGACCGGCTTCGCCCACTCGACCGTGTGGAAGGTGCTCAAGCGGGCCGGGATCTCCCGCCCGCCGCGAGCGACGCGCGAGCCGGCCAACAGCTACGAGTGGCCCTGCCCCGGCGATCTCCTGCACATGGACGTCTCCCGCTACGCGCGCTTCGAGCGGCCCGGGCACGCTGTCACCGGCGATCGCTCGCAGGGCAGCCGCCGCTGGATGAGCTCCGAGACGCGCGTCGGCTACGACTACGCCCACGCGATCGTCGACGACTACTCGCGCCTCGCCTACCTCGAGCTGCACGGGGACGAGCGCGCCGCTACCGTCACCGGCTTCGTCGAGCGAGCCCTTCGCTTCTTCGAGCACCACGGCATCAGCGCCCACCGGCTCATGACCGACAACGCCTTCGCCTACGTCAGAAACCGCTCCCTGCGCGAACTCCTGGCCGCGCACGAGATCCGTCACCTGACGACACAGGCCCTACCGGCCACGAACAAACGGGAAGGTCGAACGCTTCCACCAAACGATGGCACGCGAATGGACCTACGGACTCACCTACCGCTCGCATCGACACCGCGCTCGAGCGCTGCCAGACTGGCTCGAGCACTACAACACGCGCCGACCACACAGCTCCTTACGTGGCCGAACTCCGATCAGCCGCGTTCACAACGTCTGTGGGTAGGACACCTAGCTACAGCCAGTGTTGTTCCCGCAGTCCCGGCAGGTGTAGCAGCTCCCCGTCCTCACCATCCGGCCGCCGCACTTGGCGCACTCGACGGCGTCCTCGAAGGCGTTGAAGAGGGCGGTCTGGCCAGGAGGGGGCGCCGGCGCGGCCTCGCCCTCGGCGACCGGGCCGCCGTTCTCGAGGATGTCGTGGGCCTCGGCGAGGCGCTTGCGCACCTCCGGGGTGAGGATGCCGAGCTCCTGCTGCGTGTCGGCGTCGAGGAAGCGCTTCCCCATCCAGCGGAAGATGTAGTCGACGAGCGACTTGGCGACGCGGATGTCCGCGTCGTTCGTCATCCCGCTCGGCTCGAAGCGCATGTGCGCGAACTTGGAGACGTAGACGTCGAGCGGGACGCCGTACTGGAGTCCGAGCGAGACGGAGATCATGAACGAGTTCATGAGGCCGGCGAGGGTGGTGCCCTCCTTGGCGATGTCCACGAAGATGTCGCCGGGAGTGCCGTCGTCGTAGAGGCCGACGTGGATGTAGCCCTCGTAGTCGCCGACGCGGAACTTGCGGCCGATCTCGGTGCGGTCGTCCGGCAGCCGCTTGCGTTCGTGCTTCGCCACCGGCACCGGGGCGACCGCGGCCTCCTTCTTGCCCGAGAGCGGCTGGGCGACCTTGCAGTTGTCGCGGTAGATGGCGATCGCCTTGACGCCGAGCCTCCAGGCGTCGAGGAAGAGCCCGGAGATCTCCTCGACGGTCGTCTCCTCGGGGAGGTTGACCGTCTTCGAGATCGCGCCCGAGATGAAGGGCTGGACGGCGCCCATCATCTTCACGTGGCCCATGTAGTGGATGGCGCGGTCGCCGATCGCGCAGTCGAAGACCGGGTAGTGCTCGGCCTTCAGGAACGGCGCGCCGACGACGGTGTTGCGGTCGTCGATGTAGGCCACGACCTGCTCGCCCTCTTCGGGCGCGTAGCCGAGCTTGTCCAGCGCCATCGGCACGGTGCGGTTGACGATCGTGATCTCGCCGCCGCCGACGAGCTTCTTCGACTTGACGAGCGAGAAGTCGGGCTCCACCCCGGTCGTGTCGCAGTCCATCATGAAGCTGATCGTGTTGTGGCTGACGAAGCCGTTGGCGACGTAGGTGACGTTGTCCGGCACCGAGAGGTCGTACGTCGGCTGGTCGTCCAACACTTGGATCGTGGCGACCGCGTCGTAGCAGAAGCCCATGAGGCGGTCGAGCTCGGGGCTCTCCGTGCGCGCGAGAAGCTCCGTCGCCGAGCGGCGTGAGACGTCCCCGCGGCGGGCGAGGGCCATGAGCATCGTCTTCCGCAGCGCATCGTTCTCAGGCGCGAGCTCGTCGACCAGCGCCCGGTCGACCGGGATGTGGTCGTGGCCGGACGCCTGCCGGTGGTTGCCGGCCGGGAGGGAGGCGCCCTTGCGCGCGGAGACGAAGCCGATCTCCTCCAGGTAGTCGTCGGCCGCGGCCACGTTCAGGAGCCGGAGGACGTAGCGCTCGTGCGGGCCCCAGTTGGAGCCTGCGTCCTCGACCTTGCGGGTGGTGACGAAGCCGAGCGCGAGCAGGAGCGTCTGGACGTCGCGGCTGAACTGCTCGGTGACCGTGCTCCAGGAGACGTAGCCGTTGTTCGTCGTCCCGTCCGCCTCGAAGAGGCCGCGGACGAACGCAGCGTAGACGTCGCGGTCGTTCGTGTGGAGGATCGCGTCGGGGACGTGCGCGTGCCAACCCTTGCCGGTGTGGTCGGCCCCGGGCGGCAGCTTGGCGAAGCCGGCCGCCTCCCACCAGTGGGCGAGCGCGACGGAGTTGAGCGCGACCTCGGTGTAGCCCTTCCGCTCCGAGACGTGCGCGTCGAGCCCGAAGAGCTCGGCGCCGAGCGCGACCAGGCGGTCTGCGACGTCGACGTCCTCGGCGGCGACGCAGAAGCGGAGGCCCTTCGCGTGCAGGGAGCCGTCGCCCATGAAGTAGCCGACGAGCTCGGCGAGGTCGGCCGTGACCGACTCGGGCGTGCGCGTGCGAAAGTGGGACGTCCAGTGGAGCTCGCCGCGCGGCGGGAGCTTCACCTCCTGCGGCTCGCCGACGAGGCCGTCGAGCACGAGCGGGACGCGGTCGCCCTCGGCCAGTTCGCCGAAGCGGCGCCACACGTGCTCGCCGTCGGAGTCCACGACCTTGATCCGGTGCGTGGCCGTACCCTGGATCCGGTAGCCGCGCCCGGTTTCGACCGAGACGACGCGCTCGAAACCGTTGACGTAGAACTGCGTCGCCTGGCGCGGGCCCTCGTCGGTGGCGACCTCGAGGTCGAGCGGCTGCCACTGGTCGCCCACGGGATCGCCGAGGCTGCGCAGGCGCACGAGGCCGCGGCTCGTGGTGACGAGGCTGTCGCCGACGAGGCAGCCCGTGGGCGCGAGCACGGTCGCCTGCGCGTTCCGGTACCCCGAGACCTCGCCCTCGTTCAGGGCCTCGTCCCAGGCGCGGCGCGCGGCCGTGAGGAGGTCGTCCGGGACCGAGTCGGTGTGCTCGATGTTGCCGACGGCGGCGCGGTGCTTGGCGATGACGCCGATCATCGCGCCGGCGTTCGGCTGGTAGCCGGCGAAGGGGCCCATGCGCGCGGCGACCTCGGCCGACTTGCGGTAGGCGCGGCCGGTCATGAGCGCGGTCGCGGCGGCGGCGTAGGCGCGGCCCTCGTCCGAGTCGTACGGGAGCCCGCGCGCCATCAGGAGTGCGCCGAGGTTCGCGTAGCCGAGCCCGAGCTGGCGGTAGGCCTTCGCGTTCAGCTCGATCTCCGGCGTCGGGTAGCTCGAGTAGCCGACGAGGATCTCCTGCGCGAGGAAGACCGTGTCCACGGTGTGCTCGAACGCCTCGACGTCGAGCTCGCCGTCCTCGCGGCGGAACTTCATCAGGTTGATGGAGGCGAGATTGCAGGCGCTGTCGTCGATGGACATGTATTCCGAGCACGGGTTGGACGCGTTGATCCGGCCCGTGTTCGGGAGCGTGTGCCACGCGTTGATCGTCGTGTCGTACTGGACGCCCGGGTCGGCGCAGCGCCACGCGGCGTCGGCGGCCTGCTTCAGCAGGTCGCGCGCCGGCACGGTGCCGACGACGCTGCCGTCGGTGCGCGCGGTCAGGTTCCAGTCGTCGCCCGCCTCGGCCGCCTCCATGAAGGCGTCGCTGACGCGGATCGAGTTGTTCGCGTTCTGGTACTGGATCGAGGCCCAGTCGGGCGAGTCGAGCGTCATGTCGTACCCGGCCGCCTCGAGGACGCGCGCCTTCTCCTCCTCGTGGGCCTTGCACCAGATGAACTCCTCGACGTCCGGGTGGTCGACGTCGAGGATCACCATCTTCGCCGCGCGCCGCGTCTTGCCGCCCGACTTGATCGTGCCGGCGGAGGCGTCGGCGCCGCGCATGAAGCTGACCGGGCCGGAGGCGTAGCCGCCCTTCGAGAGCTGCTCCTTCGAGGAGCGCAGCTTGGAGAGGTTGATGCCCGAGCCGGAGCCGCCGCGGAAGATGACGCCCTCGCGCCGGATCCAGTCGAGGATCGACTCCATCGAGTCGTCGATCGAGAGGATGAAGCACGCGCTCGCCTGCGGGCGCTCCTCGAAGCCGACGTTGAACCAGACCGGCGAGTTGAAGGAGGCGAGCTGGTTGACGAGGATCGCCTTCAGCTCGGCCTCGAACGTCTCGGCCTGCTCCTCGTCCTCGAAGTAGCCGCCCTCGCGCCCCCACGCGCCGATCGTGCCTGCGACGCGGCCGATCATCTGGCGCACGCTCGACTCGCGCTCGGGCGAGGACATGCGGCCGCGGAAGTACTTCTGCGCGACGATGTTCGTCGCCGTCTGGCTCCAGAACTTGGGGAACTCGACGCCCTTCTGCTCGAAGACGGGGCCGTCCCGGCCGGGGATGAAGGCGTCGCGCGTCTCCCACTCGATCTCGTCGAACGGATCGCGCCCGGGGATCGTGAAGTACCGGCGCACGCCGCAACTCCGTGCCGCGTCCTGGACGGCGTTCCGGAGGGCCTCCTCCTCGATCACGGGTGGGGTCACGGTGCGTGCTGGGGACGCCATGGTCTCCTCCAAGGGTATCGGTCTGGTGCCGGTCTGCCGGGTGTTTTCCGCTGCCCCGCGAACGGGGGACCAAGTAGGGTAGAGCGGGGGTCGGACGGAATTGCTTTCGTCGCATTTGCAGGCGTTTCGCGAGCTGCGCCCGCGGCGGGCCTTCCGCGAGGGCTACGACGCGGTCGGAGCGTAGCGCAGGATCTCGGCGCCGCCGGACGAGAGGACGAGCTCGCCCTCCTCGACCCTCCACGCGTCGGTCGACTCGAGCGCCTGCGTGTAGGCGAGCTCGGTCTCCATCTGCGGCTCGGGGACGCCATCTGGGTGCCGGCGAGCGGGCCGAGCGAGATCGCGTCTCCCTCGAGCTCGTAGGCGCCGGCGAACCTGTTGCAGCCGCCGAAGCCGGACGCGTTCCCGGCCTCGAGCAGGAGCGTCGGCACGGCGTCGCCGGGCGCGTCCACGCCGGAGACGTAGGAGGAGCTGGAGGCCGGAGACGACGGGGAGGGAGACGAGCACGATCGTCTCCACGGGCACGCGGTTCCCAGCTGACGCGGGGGTCGGCGGCGGCCGCGCAATCGGCGGTCGCGTCGCCGGAGGCGTCGTCCATGACGGCGATCAGGCTCCAGGTATCGACGGAGGCGCTTGAGGCTACCGCGGCCTGTCTGCGACCCGCCCGCCCGCCGGGGATCCCGGCCGGACGCTGCGCCAGAGAAGGTAGAGGGCGCCCGGGAGCGCCGACGCGATCGTGACGGCGTAGAAGAGGATCCCGGTGGCGAGGGCAGCGTCGGAGGAGACGCCGAAACGGCCGAGGAAGACGACGAAGAACGCCTCCCGCACGCCGAGGCCGTTGAGCGTGAACGGCGTCATCTGCACGAGGAAGAGGAGCGGCCCGAGGACGATGTAGACGACCGGGGAGACGTCGATCCCGACGGCCTCGCCGCAGAGCCAGATGGCGACGACGCGGGCGCCCTGCGCCGCCACGGTCACCGCCACCACCGCGAGGAGCGCGTACGGGGTCCTGCGGTACTCGTGCATCGTCGTCCAGAGGCTCCGGAGCGGGTCCTCGAGCCGGAACCTGCGTCCCAGCGGGAAGAGGCGCTTGTCGAGCTGCCGTCCGGCCTCGGGCGAGAAGAGGAGGACGCCGACGGCGCCCAGCGTCGCCAGGAACGCGAGGCCGAGGAGCGCGAGGAGCCCGGCGCCCTGGTAGCGGCCGACCGCGACGACGAGCGCGAAGGCGACCAGGACGAGCGTCCCGGCGGCGCCGAGGAGCCGCTCCATGACGACGGCGCCGGTGACCGTCGCGCGCGCGTCGGGGCGGCGGCGGGCGTGCTCGATGATGCGGACGGCGTCGCCGCCGACCGCGGTCGGAAGCACCTGCCCCGCCGTGTAGCTGACGAAGTACATGCGCACGAGCCAGTTGTAGGACTCCTGGATGCCACGGGCCCGGAGGAGAGCCCACCAGCGCCACGCCATCGGCCAGGTGGAGGCGATGAAGATGACGTAGGCGCCCGCGACGTAGGCGTAGTTGCTCTCCCGCAGCGTCTCGGCCGTTTGCGCGAGGTCGATCCGCCAGAGGAGGAAGGCGACGATGGCACCGCTGACGGCGAGCTGGAGCGCTACCCGGAGCGGCCGGCTCACGCGCGCCTACCCGCCGGCGAAGCGCGCGTGCACCCGCCGGAGCGCCTCGATCGCGTCGCCGACGTCGGTGTCCGAGTGGGCGGGCGAGAGCGGGAGCGAGAGCACCTCGGCCCCGGCCCGCTCCGCCACGGGGAGCGGCGGCTGGTCGGGGAAGCGCTCGCGGTAGTACGTCAGGCGGTGCACGGGAAGGAAGTGGATGCTCGTCCCGATCATCTCCTCCCGGAGCGCGGCCTGGTAGGCGTTGCGGTCGGCGCCGGCGCGGGCGGCGTCGATGCGGACGACGTAGAGGTGGAGGGCGTGGACGTCGCGCGGGTCGCGGGCGAGCGGCTCGATGCCCTCGAGCTCATCGACGGCCGCGTCGTAGAGGGCGACGTGGCGGCGGCGGATCGCCGCGTGCTCCTCGATCTTGTCGAGCTGGCAGAGCGCGATCGCGGCGAGCACGTCCGAGAGGTTCGCCTTGAACCCCGCGACCGCGACGTCGTAGAGCGAGCCCTCGCCGCGGCGCATGAGGCGGAGCTCGCGGATCCGGGAGGCGAGGTCGTCGTCGTCGGTCGTCACCATCCCGCCCTCGCCGGCGGCGACGTTCTTCGTCGCGTAGAGCGAGAAGCAGGCGGCGAGAGAGATGGCGCCGACCTTGCGCCCGCGGTAGACGGACTCCGTCGCGTGGGCGGCGTCCTCGATCACGGGCAGGCCGAGCTGGAGCAGTGGGTCGAGGTCGCACGGCTGCCCGGCGAGGTGCACCGGGAGAATCGCCTTCGTCCGCGGCGTCACCGCGGCTGCGGCCGCGTCGGGGTCGATGTTCAGGTCGTTCTCGCGCACGTCCGCGAAGACGGGGCGAGCGCCGACGTGGACGACGACGTTCGCGGTCGCCGGCCACGTGATCGGGCTCGTCACGACCTCGTCCCCGGGCCCGACGCCCGCGGCGAGCAGGGAGAGGTGCATGGCGGCGGTGCCGGAGGCGAGGGCGACGGCGTGGCCGGCCCCGACGTACTCGGCGAAGCGCCGCTCGAGCTCCTCGCTGCGAGGCCCGGTCGTGAGCCAGCCGCTCCGGAGCGTCTCGACGACGGCCGCGATCTCCTCCTCGCCGACCGCCGGCGGCTGGAAGGAGAGGAAGGAGCTACGCCTCGAGGAGAGCTTCGGCATCGACGGTCCGGAGGCGGATGAGCCGCGCGGCGCGCTCGGCGCGCGCGAGGGCGTCGTCGCGGCTCTCGCCGCGCGCAAGGACGTAGCCGGCGCGATCGTTCCCGCGCCGGAACGGGCGGAAGCGCCAACCCTCCGGGCGGTAGACCATCGCGTCCTCGACCCCCTCGACGGCGAGCGCCTCCTCAAGGCCCTGCACGTCCTCAAGGACGCCCGGCTCCGGGACGAGGAAGACGACGCAGGCGCCTCCGGCGGGATGCGGCTCGGGCAGCTCGACGGGCTCCCCGACGGCCGCGGCGAGCGCGAGCCCGTTCAGGTCGACGCCGAGCGCGAGCCGGCAGACCTCCGCGTCGTGGCCGCCGCCGAGCCGCGCCGCGAGCTCCATCACCCGCGGCCCGTCCGGGCCCAGGAGCACCTGCGTGTACGTGGGGCCGTTCGTGACGCCGAGGGCCTCGGCAGCGGCGCGCGCCGCTTCCACGGCGGCGGAGACGTCGTGCCGGCTGGGCCAGGCGTGGGCGAGCGCGACGCCGAATGCGGGCTGGTCGGCCGTGAGGCGGTCCGTGACCGTGAGCGGATGGAAGACGCCGCCGACGGAGAACGCGTTCACCGTCACCTCGGGGCCATCGACCAGCTCCTCGACGAGCGCGAGCCCGCTGCGGGACTCCTCGACGGCGTCCGCGACGGCCCGCGCGAGCGCGGCCTCCTCGAGGACGACGGTCAGGCCCTTCTGGCCCTGGCGGTCGACCGGCTTGACCACGCAGGGGACGGGGAGGTCGTCCTCGACCGTGTTCGTCACCCGGAAGCCGGGCTGCGGGACGCCCGCCTCCTCGAGCCGGGCGCGCTGGCGGTGCTTGAGGATCGTGAGCGTCGCCGTCTCGGGCGAGATCGGGTGCGGCAGGCCGGCGTGCGCCGCGACGCGGGCGGCGATGGCGACCGGCCAGTCGATCCCCGGCGAGATCAGCCCGTGCACCTGCTCGGCGCGGGCGAGCTGGCTGATCGCCGACTCGTCCTCGACCGAGAGGACGGCCCGCCGGTCGGCGTAGGAGAAGCCGACCGCCGCGGGATCGCGGTCGCAGGCGATCACGTAGAGCCCCCTCTCCCGGGCGGCCCGGTGCAGCCCGAGCTGGGCCGGACCGGCCCCTAGGACAAGGAGGCGCTTGGGCTCGCCGGCTCGTCGGCTCGAAGAGTCGATTCCCACCAGGTGCGATTCTCCCGGTACCAGGCGACGGTGCGCTCGAGACCCCGCTCGAACGACGTGCGCGCCTTCCAGCCGAGCAGCCGCTCGGCCTTCTCGGTCGAGCCGATGTGGCGGTCGACCTGCCCCGGGCGCTCGGGGACGTGCTGCTTCAGCGAGGCGGGCTTGCCGAGCGCGGCGAGGACCGCGTCCGCGATCTGGTTCACGGAGATGTCCGCGCCGGTGGCGAGGTTGACGACCTCGCCCGCCACCGAGTCGACGTCGGCGGCCAGCACGGCGTCGATCGCCTCGGCGTGATCTTCGACGTAGAGCCAGTCACGGCTTGCGTGGCCGTCGCCGTGGATCGTGAGCGGCAGGTCGTCGAGCGCGTTGGTGATGAAGCGCGGGAGGACCTTCTCGGGGTGCTGGTACGGGCCGTAGTTGTTGAACGGGCGCACCACGACGATGGGGAGCCCGTAGGTGACGTGGTAGGCGTAGGCGAGCCTGTCGGCGCCGGCCTTCGTCGCGGCGTAGGGGCTGCGCGGGTTGAGCGGGTGCTCCTCGTCCATGGGGGAGCTCTCCGCCGTGCCGTACACCTCGCTCGAGGAAATGAGGACGAAGCGCTCGACCGGATGGCGGCGCATCGCGTCGAGCAGGATCTGCGTCCCCTCGATGTTCGTCGTCACGAACTCGGACGCGCCCTCGAGGATCGACTTCTCGACGTGCGACTCCGCGGCGGCGTTGACGATCGCGTCCACCTCGCGGACGACGCCGTCCACGAGCTCGCGATCGCGGATGTCGCCGTGGACGAAGGCGAGGCGCTCGTGCCCGAGGACGTCGGCGAGGTTCGCCAGGTTGCCGGCGTACGTGAGGGCGTCGACGACGACGACCTCGTGCGGCGTCGCGGCCAGGAGGTGGCGGGCGAAGCTCGACGAGATGAAGCCGGCCCCGCCCGTGACGAGGATGCGCTTGCGTGGCACCGCCCGAGTGTACCGAGGGCGCTCCCCGCCCATGCCCGCCCGGCCGTCAGGCGCCCGCGGCGGGGCCGCCGACCTCCCGCTCCACGGTGTAGAGCGGGCGGCCCTCGACGTCGCGCTGGATGCGCGCGAGGTACTCGCCGATGAGGGCGAGCATGAATCCCTGCACGGCGAGGACCCCGAGGACGAGGCCGCCGAGGAAGAGCAAGCCGGGAAAGTCGTTCCGCACGACCCAGGCGACGATTCCCCAGATCCCGACCGCGGCCGTGAGGAAGCCGCACACGACGCCGAGGAGGACGCCGGTCCACTGGATCGGCTGGGGCCAGAACCCGGCCAGCACGTGCAGGGCGAGGCGGACGAGGCGGAAGGGCGAGTAGCGGGAGCTGTCCGCCCGCGCCCGGTGCGAGAGATCGACCTCGACGACGCTCGCGCCCGAGGAGAGCACGAGCGCCTTCGTGAACTTCTGCTTGCCGACGACGCCGAGCATCGGCTCGAGCGCCGCGCGCCGGTACGCGTTGAAGGCGCAGCCGAAGTCGTCGATCGACACGCCCGTGAAGCGGCGCAGCATCCCGTTCACGAGCCGCGAGGGGAGCGTGCGGCCCCAGGAGTCGTCCCGGCCGCGGCGGCGGCCGCTCGCCACGTCGGCGCCGCCCTCCACCGCGGCGACGAGCAGGGGCAGGTCCTCGGGCGCGTTCTGGAGGTCGGCGTCCATCGTGACCACGATCTCGCTCCGGGCGCGGACGAGCCCCGCGTGCATCGCAGGATGCTGGCCGAAGTTGCGCTTGAAGCGAACGCCGCGCACGCGCGCGTCGGAGGCCGCGAGCCGCTCGACGATCGCCCACGTGCCGTCCCGGGAGCCGTCGTCGACGACGATCAGCTCGTACGGCTTTCCCAGCTTCTCGAGGACGGCCGTCGTCCGGTCATAGACCTCCTGGATCGTGGCCTCCTCGTTGAAGACCGGGACGACGAGGCTGACCGCGGGGGCAGCCTCCGGCGCCGGTCGAGCGGCCGGGTGCGCAGCGGTCTCCGCCTCCGCCATCAGCCGGAGGCTACCAGCGGACGGACGCTTGCCTCCGCCGTCCGCGGCCGCGAACCGGCTACGCTGCCCGCGGTGCATCCCGAACTTGCCGCACGGGTCGAGCGCATCGCCGCCGACGACAGGCACGGCGCCTCGTGGCTCGCCAAGGAGGCCGTCGAGGCCGTCTGCACGGCGGTCGAGCTGGGCGAGGACCCGCTTCCCGTCGCCCGCGAGCTGGTGCGTGCGCGGCCGGCGATCGGCGCCATCGCCGGCGCGCTCGGGCGCGTCCTCTCCGCAGGGCGGACGCCCGAGCAGCTCCAGGAGGAGGCGGCCGCCCTCATCGCCGGGCGCGAGCGCGCGGCGGCGACGATCGCCGTCCTCCTCTCGAACGAGCTCGAGGGCAGGACGGTGATGACGCACTCCGCCTCGGCCACCGCCCGCGAGGCCCTCCTGCACGGGTCGCCGGCGAAGGTCGTCTGCACCGTCTCCGAGCCCGTGGGCGAGGGGCGCGACTTCGCCGAGGAGCTCGCCGCCGCCGGGCTGGCGACGGAGCTGGTCGCCGACGAGGACGCCGAGCATGCGGTCGGCACCGTCGACCTCCTCCTCCTCGGCGCGGACACGGTCTTCCGGGACGGGGCGCTCGTGAACAAGATCAAGACGAACGGGCTCACGAAGGCCGCGAAGGAGGCCGGCGTCCCCGTCGTCGTCGCCTCGGAGGTGCTGAAGCTCGCCGCGACGAACGCGCGCGAGCCCGACGAGGAGCGCTTCGACCTGACGCCGCCGGAGCAGATCGACCGCTTCGTCACGGAGGAGGGCGACTTCGCGCCGGACGAGATCGCGACGCTCGCGGACCGCACGCCGTTCCTGCACGAGGGCTACGAGCTCCTCCGCGGCCAGCCCGCCGGCTGAGCGCCTGCGACCGGGTAGCGTGACGCCGTGCGCCGCTCGGCCCTGACGATCCTCACGGTCGCGCTCCTCGTCGGCAGCGTCGGCGCGTTCGCCTACACGGAGCGGCTCAAGCTCGAGCGCTCGCCGGTGGGGAGAGCGCAGGTCGACGCGTGGCTCTCGCCCGTCTGCGACTGCCCGCGGGAGGTCGCCTCGGTCTCCTTCGAGCTGCGCGAGCCCGAGCGCCTCGACGTCACCGTCGTCGACGGCGACGGGGAGCTCGTGCGCCGGCTCGAGCAGGGCTCGCAGCACGCTCCCGGAGAGGTCGAGCTCGCCTGGGACGGGCGCGACGAGGCGGGCCGGATCGTCCCGGACGGCAGCTACCGCGTGCGCGTGCGCCTGCGCGAGGCGCGGCGAACGATCTCGATCCCCGAGTCGATCCACGTCGACACGACGCCGCCGGACGTCGACTTCTGGCGCGTCTCGCAGACGGTGCTCTTCCGCGGGGAGACGACCGAGGTCGCCTTCCGGGCGAACGAGATCGGCAGGGCCGTGCTCCTCGTCGACGGCGAGGACGTCTGGCGTGGGCCGTTACGCCGCCCCGGCGACCGGACGGTGCGCTGGAACGGCGAGGCCGAGGACGGCCCGCTGCCCTCCGGCGTCCACACGCTCACGCTCGCGGTCGAGGACCGCGCGGGCAACCGCTCCGAGCCAACGCGGCCCGTGACGATCGTCGTCGCCCAGGATCCGCCGCAGGCCTGAGCGCCCGGCGGCTCAGGCGGCCGGAGGAGGCTCGCCGCGCGGCTCGGGCATCGTGGCGAGGCAGGCGGCCGCCACCCCGAGGACGAGCCAGGTGAACGGATCCTCGAAGAAGCCGCTGTAGGAGAGCGAGTGCACGACGAGGAGGACGAGCACCGCGAGGAGGACGAGGCCGAGCGCCCGTTCCCGCCGCATGGAAAGCACGGCCCCGCGGGCGGCGGCGACGAGGAAGGCCGAGTAGGCCAGGATCCCGAGCACCCCCAGCTCCGCGGCCACGGTCAGCGGCGTCGTGTGCGAGACGTTCCGGTTCTTGCGGGGCCGCGCGTCCTCGAGTTGCGTGCTCGCATAGGGCTGCGCGCCGATTCCGACGCCGACGACGGGGTTGTCGAGGAAGACCGGCATGGTCAGCGAGACGAGCGGCCAGCGGTCGCTCGTGGCCCGGCGGGCCGACTCCTCCTGCACGGTGGCGGCAACGAGCCCGGCGCCCGCGAGGACGAGGGCCGCGGCGGCGGCGGCCACGATCTGGCGGCTCCGCCGGTCTCCCGCCACGAGCGCGACGAGGAGGATGACGACGAAGAGCGCGACGAAGGTCGACTGGGAGTACGAGAAGTAGAGGCCGGCGAGGAGGAGCGCGAGCAGGGGGAGGCCCGCGGCCGGACGGAGGCGGTCGAGCCAGAGGAGGACGAGCACGACCACGATCCCGAGGGCGACGTAGCGTCCGTAGATGCTCGAGTCGGCGAAGATCGACGTCACCCGGAAGAACGACGTGTAGGCGTTCGAGGCCTGGAGGTCGTCGGCGAAGAAGAGGGTGTGCGTCCACTGCTGCCAGAGCCCGATCGCGGCGACGGCGGCCGCGCACGCGAGGACGACGGCGGCGAGGACGCGTGCGACCGCCCGGGAGAGCTCCACCTGAGCCACGACGACGGCGAGGACGGTGAAGGGGAAGAGGAAGAAGAAGAGGTCGACCGCCCCCTCCCGCGGGTCGCCCGACCAGAGGTAGGAGAGGCTCGCCAGCCCGACGAACGCGGCGGCGGGCACGGCGAGGAAGAGCGGCAGGGGGTGGAGCTCGCTCCCGCGCGCGAGCCGGTAGAGGAGCGCGAGCGCGGCCGCGGCGAGGACGCCGTAGAGCGGAAGGAGCAGGAACGCCTCCTCGTCCCGGAGGGCTACGGGCAGGCGCACCGGCGCCGCGACGAGGAGCCCCGCCGGGACGAGGATCGGGAAGCGGACGAGGAGCGCCGCGAAGCCGGCGAGCGCGACCAGCCCGACGACGGCCGCTCCGCCCCGCGCGGGCGACGTGAAGACGGCCTCGAGCTGGTCGGGGAGGAGCGCGAACGCGAGGGCGGTCTCGGCGGCGGCGAGGAGGACGAGCCCGGCGGCGAGGACGAGGCGCGTGCGCGCGAGGAGGACGAGCGGGGCGGCGACCGCACCCGCGATTGCAGCCGCCTCAGCGAGTTCGACGCGCTCCATCCGCCTCGGCGTGGAAGCCTAGATGCTCGCGGCGGCGGCTAGATGGTTGATCGGTAATCGGGGTGCTTGCGGGGGCGGCTGAGACCAAGCAGGGCGTCGTGATCGGCCGCAGCGCGCACCGGTGGGTGCGGGCAAGGGCGAGCGCGGCGATCCTGCGCCGCGTCTCGGCCGTCATCCGCGAGCGCGTGGATTGTCGACCAACCATCTAGCGGCAGTCGCGGCAGAGGCCCGAGACCTCGAGCCGGTGGCCGGTCGCCACGAAGCCATGCTCGGCCGAGGCCCGCTCGAGCCACGCGTCGAGCTCGCAGTCCCCGAGCTCGACGACCCGATGGCAGCTCGAGCAGACGAGGTGATGGTGGTGCTCGTCGAGGCCGCAGAAGCGGTAGCACAGCTCCCCGCGATGGTGGGAGAGCGCATCCACCGCTCCGGCTTCGGCGAGCAGGCCGAGCGTCCGGTAGACCGTGGCGAGCCCGAGCCGCTCGCCGCGCGCGCGCAGCCGCTCGTGGAGCTCCTGCGCGGTCACGTCGTCGCGCTCCCGCATCAGCTCGGCGAGCACGGTGACGCGCTGGCGCGTCGGCCGCACCCCCCGCTCCTGCAGGAGGAGCTCCGCGGAATCGAGTTGCGTCGCGGTCGTCACGGGGGCTACAGTAGCACCTGTGATAACGAGAATCGTTCTCACCTGCATCTTGGCCGGGAGCCTCGCCGCACCGGGATGCGGGTCGGAGGCCTCGGCCGACGGTGGCGGGACGGAGGTCGTCGCGGGCTTCTACCCGCTCGCGTTCGCGGCCGAGGAGATCGGCGGCGACGCCGTCTCCGTCACGAACCTGACCCCGGCCGGCGCCGAGCCGCACGACGTCGAGCTCTCGGTCCGCGACGTCGAGACCGTCCGGGGCGCGGACCTCGTCCTCTACCTCGGCGAGGGCTTCCAGCCCGCGCTCGAGAGCGCCCTCGAGAGCGCGGACGTGCGCGCCGTCGACCTGCTCGAGGGGCTCGACCTGCGCGAGGAGGCAGGCGGAGAGGAGCATGCCGACCCGCACGTGTGGCTCGACCCGGCGCTCTTCGCGAAGATCGCAGAGCGGATCGGCGCGGAGCTGGGAGGCGGAAGCTCTGCCCGGCAGCTCGCCTCCCAGCTGCGCGCCCTCGACCGTGACTTCCGCGACGGCCTCGCCCGGTGCGAGCGGCGCGAGCTCGTCACCGCCCACGACGCCTTCGGCTACCTCGGCGAGCGGTACGGGCTCGAGGTGACGCCCATCGGCGGCGTCTCGCCCGAGGCCGAGCCGAGCCCGCGCGACCTCGAGCGGGTCGCTTCGCTCGTCCGCGAGCGGGGAGTGACGACCGTGTTCGTCGAGCCCCTCCTCTCCCCCGCGGTGGGCGAGACCGTCGCCCGCGAGGCCGGGGCGGCGACGGCGGTCCTCAACCCGCTCGAGGGCCTCACGCCGGAGGAGGTCGAGGCGGGCGAGGATTACTTCTCGGTCATGCGGACGAACTTGGACGCGCTGCGCGCGGGGCTGGGATGCCCGTAGCCCTCGCCCTCGACGGCGTCTCGTTCGCCTACCGGCCCGGCCAGCCCGTGCTCGACGCCGTCGGCCTCGTCGTCGAGGAGGGCGAGTTCGTCGCCATCGCGGGCCCGAACGGCGGCGGCAAGACGACGCTCGTGCGCCTCGCGCTCGGGCTCGCGCGGCCCCAGACCGGCACCGTGCGCCTCTTCGGCGAGCCTGCCCACCGCTTCTCCCGCCGCTCGACGCTCGGCTACGTCGCCCAGCGCACGCGGGTCGGCACGCAGGGCCCCGTGACGGTCCACGAGCTCGTCGCCGCCGGCCGGCTTGCGCAAGGCGGCCTGCTCGGACCGCTGCGTCGGCGCGACCGCGCCATCGTCGACGAGGCGATCGCCGACGTCGGCCTGAGCGACCTCGCCGGAGCGCCCCTCGCCAGCCTCTCCGGCGGGCAGCAGCAGCGCGCGTTCATCGCCAAGGCGCTGGCGGGAGAGCCGTCCCTCCTCGTGCTCGACGAGCCGACGGCCGGCGTGGACGCAGGCTCGCAGGAGGCGCTCGCGCGCCTGCTCGGCAGGCTCCACGAGGCTCGGCCGACGACGACGCTCTACGTCTCGCACGAGTTCGGCGCCGTCGAGGAGATCGTCGAGCGGCTTGTCCTCGTCCGCGGCGGCATCGTCTTCGACGGTCCGCCGCGCGACCTGCCCGGCGAGTGGCACGACCCCTCGCACACCCATGCTCGAGTCTGAGTTCATGCGCCTGGCGTTCGCGACGGGGGCCGTCGTCGGCCTGCTCGCGCCCGCCGTCGGCTTCTTCCTCGTCCAGCGGAACATGAGCCTGATCGGGGACGGCGTCGGCCACACCGCCTTCGCGGGAGTCGCGGCCGGCTACCTGCTCGGTGTCTCCCCCGTCCTCACGGCGCTCGTCGCCGCCGTCGCCGGCGCCGTCGGGATCGAGTGGCTGCGGGCGCGCCACCGCGCCGCGGGCGACCAGGCGCTCGCGCTCCTCTTCTACACCGGCATCGCCGCAGGCGTCGTCCTCGCCTCCTCGGCCGGGGCCTTGAACGTCGACCTCTTCGCCTTCCTCTTCGGCTCGATTCTGACGGTGACGCGCGGCGACCTCGTGCTCGTCGCGGGGCTCGGCATCGCCGGCCTGGTGACGATCCTGCTCCTCTACCGCTCGCTAGCGGGCGTCGTCATCGACGAGGAGGGCGCGCGCGTCGCCGGCGTCCCGGTCGCGGCCCTGAACGTGCTCGTCGCCGGGCTCGCGGGCGTCACCATCGCCCTCTCGATGCGCATCGTCGGCATCCTCCTGATCGCGGCGCTGATGGTGCTGCCGGTGATCGCCGCCGGGAGGGTGGCGCGCAGCATGCGCTCGGCGCTCCTCCTGGCGATGGGCATCGGCCTCGGCTCCGTGTTCGCAGGGCTCACGGTGGCCTACTACGGCGACCTGCCACCCGGCGGCGCGATCGTGCTCCTCGCGGCCGCGGCCTTCGTCCTCACGAGCCTGGTCGAGGCCGCCCGCGGCACGCGGTAGGCGCTTGCCGCGACCTCCCGGGAATCACTCTGTTAGCTTGCGGCCCTTCGACGAGCAGCGTGGAAGGGAGGCTTCCTTGACCCCGACGATCGCGCCCCTCGAAAACGTCAGACGGGACCTCGGCGCCGACGAGCTCTGGCGGCGGTCGCTCGAGCGCTCGCGGACCCGTCGGGAGGGGCGGGAGACGCCGCGGAGCCTGGTCTCCCTCGCGCTCCTCGACCTCGACGGGCCCATGCCGATTCGCGTCGAGCGGTCGCGCGACCTCACCGACCCCGAGCTCTGGGACTTCTCCGCGGCGATCGCGCGCGCGAAGCGGCTCGCCGCCGAGCCGGGCCTCCTGCCGCAGGCGCGGGTCGCGGGCGCGACGCTCGTCGTCGCCGCGGTCGCCGCGGCGCTGCCCGTCCAGGGCGGGAGCACCAGCCGAACGCGGGGCGCGGGCTCGAGCTCCGGCGCCGCGCAGGTGCACGTCGAGCTCCTGCGGATGGGGAGCCGGGGCCCGGCGGTGAAGACCGTGCAGCGCTCGCTCGGAGTGGCGGCCGACGGCATCTTCGGCCCCCGGACGCAGAGGGCGGTGCGCGGCTTCCAGAAGCGCCACGGCCTCGTCGTGGACGGGATCGTCGGCCCGCAGACCCGCGCGGCGCTCCGCCGAGCGGCCGAGCCGCGCCAGCAGCTGATCCGCGCCTGGTGGGTCGCCCCCGTGCAGCGGGCGCTCGGCGTCCCCGCCGACGGCGTCTACGGGCCGGTCAGCCGGGCCGCGGTGCGCGACTACCAGAAGCGGAAGGGCCTGATCGTGGACGGGATCGTCGGCCCGCAGACCCTGGGCTCCCTGGGGATCTCGCGAGGCGCCTCCCCCATCCCGACCTCCGCTCCGGCGAAGAAGGCGAAGGCGAACAAGGCCGAGCCCGCCGCGTCGAGCCGCGGCGCCCGGGTGGCCGCCCTCGCCCGCGACTACCTCGGCATCCCCTACCGCTGGGGCGGCTCCTCCCCCTCGACCGGCTTCGACTGCTCCGGGTTCGTGATGTTCCTCTACGCTCGGGTCGGCGTTTCGCTCCCGCACAACGCGGCGATGCAATACCGCTACGGGCGAGCCGTCTCCCGCTCGAGTCTCCGGCCCGGCGACGTCGTCTTCTTCAACGGCCTCGGCCACAACGGGATCTACCTCGGCGGCGGCAGGTTCATCCACTCGCCACGCACGGGCGACGTGATCAAGATCTCGAGCATCCACGAGTCCTGGTACAGCTCGCGCTGGGTGGGGGCGCGCCGGCTCGTCTGACGAGGGCTACGCGCTCGTCCGGCGGACGTAGACTTGGCGCACCCGCCAGGCCGGCGAGCGGCGCACGACCGTCAGCGCGGCGCGGAACGAGCTCAGCCTCGCCCGGAAGGCCGCGCGCTCCAGCCGGGCACGGGCGAGCGCGGCGCGCGAGGGGTCGGGGTAGGCGCGCGGGTAGCCGAGCTCCCCCAGGAGGGTGCCCGCGATCGCCTCGAAGCGCTCGAGCTTGCGCGGCGCGAGCTGGCGGCGCCAGTCGCGGACGCCCGGCGTCGGCGGCTCCGCGAGCCGCGGATGGTCCTGAAGCGTGCCCGGGTCGACGTCGCGGTGGTACTCGAGCATCGCCGGCTCGAAGCCGAGCCCCAGGAAGGAGCACACCTCCCGGAGGCGGGGCTCGGGCTCGGCGACGAGGTCCTCGTAGCGAAGCTCGAGGTAGCGCCCCTGCGCGGCCGTCTCGCCGAAGCGGCGGGCGCCTCGCACCTCCAGGTCCCAGAGGCAGGCGAAGTCTCCGAGTCCCCGCGGGCGCGCCCACGAGAAGCGCGGCCGGCGGCGCATCTCGGCGAAGGAGGCGGCGGCGGCGCGCCCGTCCCGAACGATGTGGACGTACTGCGCGCCGGGGAAGGCACGGTCGAGGAGGCCGAGGTGCTGCATGTAGGCGGGGGTCTTGTCCCCGAAGCGTCGCTTCCCCCGCGCCTCCGCGTAGGACCCGTAGACGGCGGCGATCACCTCGGCGAAGGAGGGCTCGGAAGGGAGTCGGGCCTGCACGTTCTCCGGCGTCACCCCCCACTCCCGCACGCGTGCGAGCCGCGCCAGGTCGGCGAGGATCGCCTCGCGCTCCGGCCGCTCGCCGTGCCGGTCCCAGAGCTGCGGGATGAAGTAGGACTCCGTCGGGATCGCGAGCTCGGAGTGGCGGTCGAGCATCTCCCGGAGGAGGGTCGTGCCGCTGCGCGAGACGCCGAGGACGAGAACCGGCGGCGGGCGGTGGGGGCCGGTCTCCGGCGCGCTCATGCCCGGCTCCCGCACTCGCGGAAGCGGGCGATCAGGGCGGCCGCGATCGCGTCGGTGTCGAACTCCTCCTCGACGCGACGGCGACCGTGCTCCCCCAGCTCGGCCCGCAGGGACGGGTCTCGCGCGAGCCGCTCGATCGCGTCTGCCAGCGCGTCGGCGTCGGCGGGCGGGACGACGAGACCGGCGCCGCCGCCGAGGAGCTCGGGGATCCCGCCGGTCGCCGTCGCCACGGCCGGAAGCCCGCACGCCATCGCCTCGAGCAGCGAGACGGGGATCCCCTCGAGCTCCCCGGAGGCGGTGACGACGCTCGGCAGGACGGCGGCGTGCCACCTCCCGGCAGCCATCTCGGTGAGGAGCTCCTCGTGTGGGACGGCGCCGAGGAAGGCGAGCTCCTCTCCGAGGCCGAGCTCGGCGGCCCGCTCCCGTAGGGAGGGGCCGAGAGGCCCGTCGCCTGCGACCTCCGCGCGGACGGGCACGCCGCGCTCCACCAGCCGTGCGACCGCGTCGACGAGGTGGGCGTGTCCCTTCTTCTCGACGAGCCTCGCGGCGGTGACGATGCGAAGCGGAGGCTCGGGCACGGCGTCGACCCGGCGCAGGGCCGGCAGGGCGACGCCCATGTGCAGGACCCACGGCGACCATCCGGGCTCGGCGACGAGACCGCGAAGCTCTTCGGCCCCGTGCGCGCTGATCACGCGGACGAAGCACGCGCTTCCGGCCTTGAGGCGGAGGAGGTTGTCCTCGGCGATGTCCCAGCGGTGGGCGGTCAGGCTCCAGGGGATGCCGGAGACGCGGCTCGCCAGCAGGGCCAGCGTCGCGCTCGTCCCGGCCCAGTGGGCGTGGAGATGGTCGGCGCGAAGCCGGCGGGCCGTGCGGGCGAGCCAGAGAGCCTTCGGGAAGACCGTGAGGTTCTTGACCAGGATCCGCCTGTTCCGCCCGCCGTGGAGGGACACGAGCGCGCGGGCGACCCCGCGCGGCGCGCGCAGCGTCTCGGCGAGCGCCGCCCCGAGAACGGCCGGCGAGAGGATGGGTTGGGCCTCCGTCTTCGGCAGCAGCGATTCGGCGTCGCCGTGGATCACGCCTCCCTCCCTGCGCACCGGGACCACGGTGACGTCGCAGCCTTGCCGCTCGAGCGCCGCGATCTCCGGCACGATGAACGGCTCGCCGACCCCGTACGGAAGCCGCGCCGTCACGTAGACGACGCGCATCCGCTCTCCGTCCGGCCGCACGGCGCCCGCTCCGCTACGAGCGCGGCTCGAGCGCGTAGAGCTTCTTGTGGCCCACGAGGTACACGCGGTCCTCGTCCGCGACGAGCGGGGTGTAGCGGCCGTCGGGGAACCGCCACTGCTCTCGCCCGTTCCGGACGTCGAGTGCGTACGTCCTCGCGCCGAAGGTGGAGAAGTAGACGAGCCCGCCCATGACGGTCGGAGCGCCCGAGATGGACTCGTTCGCCTCGAACGACCACTTGACGTCGCCGGTGGCCGCGTCGAGCGCGTACAGGCGCCGGTCGTAGGAGCCGACGAAGACGGTCCGGTCGGCGACCGCCGCGGACGAATACACGTAGCCGCCGGTCGATTGCGACCAGAGAAGCTCGCCGCTCTCCGCGCCGAACGCGTACACCTTGCCGTCGGTGTTGCCGATGAAGACGCGCCCGTAGGCCACCGTCGGGGTGGCGTAGAAGGTGCCGGCGCCGAAGAGCCCCGCCTGGCCCTCGCTCGACCAGCGAAGCCTCCCGGTGCGCGCGTCGAGCGCGTAGACCTTCCCGTCGTAGGAGCCGGTGAAGACCATGCCGCGCCAGTATGCGGGGCCGCCCTTGACGGCGTCGCCCGTCTCGAACGACCAGAGCTCCTCCTTGGTCTCCGCGTCGAGCGCGTAGAGGCGGCGGTCGAACGTCCCGACGTAGAGGACGCCGTCGACGAGGAGTGGAGACGATTCGACGGCTCCGGCGCGGAAGCGCCAGATGTCCTCCCCGGTCCTGGCGTCGACGGCCACCAGGAGGCCCGACGAGGGGCCGCGCTCGCTGCCGTGGCGGTTCATCAGCGGCTGGTAGATGACGCCGCCGCCGACGGCCGGCGAGGCCGCGCTCCAGTAGCCGAAGTCCCTCCGCCAGGCGATCTCCCCGGTCTCCGCCTCGATCGCCATGAACCTGCCCCTGATGTTGGAGAGGTAGAGGTGGCCGTAGGCGATCACCGGCGGAAACTCGAGGAGCTGGCGGCCGTCCACCGTCCAGAGGCGCCGGTAGGGAGGCCCGTGGTCGAACTCGACGGGATTGCGCGTGCGCTGTGGCGTCAGCCCGTAGATCGGCCAGGGCTCGGCCTCGATCACCTCCTCGGCGCGCGTCGTGATCCGCTCGGTGGCAATGAACTCCTCGGTCGAGGAGCCGCGAATATCCTGCGTCTCCTGCTCGTTCCACCACCAGGCGGCGGCCAGCCCGGCCGCCGCGATCAGGGCGAGGGCGAGCACCACGGCCAGGGCGATGAGGACGCGCCGGCGCGTCATCGCTTCCTCTTCGGCTCGACGGCCCAGATCTTCCCGCCGCCGTGCATGAGCAGGCGGCCGCCGTTGCCCGAGACGGGCACGTACCTGCCGATCGGAAGGCGCAGGAGCTCCCGGCCGGTGCGCCAGTTCCACGCGGTCGTGCGGGCGCCGAAGCTGGCGGCGTAGACGACCCCCGCGACGACCTGTACCGCCCCGGAGACGGCGCCTCCGGCGGGGCGGCGCCAGAGGATCCGCCCCGAGCGCGCGGAGACGCTGTAGACGAGGCCCTCGTAGGTGCCGAAGTACACCCGCCCGCGGAAGACGGCGGGCGACGAGTAGAGGTAGGCGCCGACCGGCACCCGCCAGAGCAGGCGCCCGCTGCGCGCGGAGAGCGCGGAGAGGCCGGAGAACACCGAAGGGGCGAAGACGCGGCCGCCGGCGACCGCGACGGTGCCGTAGACGCGGCTGCCCGCGCTGCCCGTCCAGACGACGCGGCCCGTGCGCGCGTTCAGGGCGACCACGCGCCCGGCGTAGTCGCCGAAGAAGAGGCGGTTGCCGACGAGGGCGGGGCTCCCCGTGATCTTGACGCCGCCGCGGAAGGTCCAGCGCGGCCGGCGCCGGTCGAGGTCGAGCGCGTAGACGTTCCCGTTGGCGGCGCCGAAGTACGCGATCCCCTTCCTGATCACGGGCGACGGCTCGGCGCGGCCGGTGGCGAACCGCCAGCGGGTGCGCCCGGTCTCGAGGTCGATCACCTTGACGTCGCCGGGGCTCATCGACGTCGTCACGAGGACGCCGCGCTCCGGGTCGATCGTCGGCGAGGAGGCCGTGAGCGAACCGACGCGCTTGCGCCAGAGCACGCGCCCGTCCTCCATCGAGATCGCCCGCAGGGCCCCGCGCATGGTGTTGACGTAGGCGACCCCCTCCCAGACCACCGCCGGGAACTCGATCAGCCCGTAGGTGCCGCGCCTCCAGACCACCTTGAAGGGCGGGCGGAGGCTGATGGCCGGGTGGACCTGGGTCCTAGCCGGGTTGGCGCCGTACATGGGCCACTGGAGGGAGGGCTTCCAGAGCTCGACCTCGCGGGACTTGCCTTCCGCGAGGCGGACGCGGGTCGTGCGCGCGCGGTAGCCGGGCGCGGAGGCGCGCACCTTCATCTCGCGCTCAGCCGCGAGGACCTCGGCCGCCCCGTCTCCGCCCGTCTGCACGTCCTGCCCGGCGACGACGACGCGCGCGTTCGGAATCGGCCTCCCCGTGTCGCCGTCGACGACGCGGATCGAGGACTGCGGAGGCGGCGGCGCAGGAGGCGGCGCGGGCGCGGGCATGCTCCCGGTGGGAGACGGCGGGGCCGGCGCGCGCTCCTCGGTCGAGTTGCCGCTACCCCCGCACGCGGCGAGGGCGAGGACGAGGGCGAAAGCGACAAGGGCCCGGCCGGCGCGGGTGGGCGAAGCGAAGATCATGAACCGGGGATCGGCAGGACAGGGTACCGGCGTCGGCGGAGCGAGCGGGGGGCTCCCGGCTCCCCCCTATGATCGTCCCCATGCCCGAGGAGCAAACGCAGACGACCGTTCCGATCGTCGGCCTCGGCGCCGGGGTCCACGCGAAGTCCGTGCTCGAGGCGATCCGCTCGGCCGGCCGCTTCGAGCCGGCCGCCCTCGCCGACGACGACCCGAGCTTGACCGGCGCAGACGTGCTCGGCGTGCCGGTCGTCGCGCCGTCCGAGCTGGCGCGCCTGCGCGCCGAGGGGATCGCCCACGCCTTCGTCGGCGTCGGCGGCGTCGGCGACAACGCTCCGCGGCGGCGGAGCTTCGAGCGCCTGCTGGAGGCTGGCTTCGAGCTTCCGCCGGTCGTCCACGCCTCCGCCGCCGTCTCTCCCTGGGCGCGCGTCGGCCGCGGCGTGCACGTGCTCGCCGGCGCAATCGTGAACGCGGACGCCGACGTCGGCGACGACGTGATCGTGAACACGGGGGCGATCGTCGAGCACGACTGCCGAATCGGCGCCCATGCCCACCTCGGGCCGGGCGTGCGGCTCGCAGGCGGCGTCGTGGTCGGCGCGAGCGCGCACGTGGGCATCGGCGCCGTCGCAATCGAGGGTGTGCGGATCGGAGGCGGGGCCCTCGTCGCGGCCGGCGCGGTCGTCGTCCGGGACGTCCCTGACGGGGCGCGGGTCGCCGGGGTCCCCGCGCGGGAGATGACAGCGAAGCGCTAGCCGCGCTCGCTCTCGCCCCAGTCGCCCTGCGCGTCGTTGTAGACCGACTCCCGGTGGAAGAGCTGCGGCACGGTGAGCGCGAGGATCCGGAGGTCGAGCGAGACCGAGCGGTGATCGACGTACCAGACGTCGAGCTCGATCCGGGCCGGCCAGGGGAGCTGGTTTCGCCCGGCGACCTGGGCCCAGCCGGTGACGCCTGGGCGAACCTCGAGCCTGCGGCGCTGGAAGCTGTCGTAGCGGTCGACCTGGTAGCGCAGCGTGGGCCGCGGGCCGATGATGCTCATGTCGCCCACGAGCACGTTCCAGAGCTGCGGGAGCTCGTCCAGCGACCAGCGGCGCAGGAACGCGCCGACCCGGGTGATCCGCGGGTCCTGCGAGGAGATCAGGTAGTCGGCCGGGTCGTGCGCCGGCGCGTCCACGAGCGTCCGGAACTTGACGATCTCGAAGGGCTGACCGCGCCAGCCGATCCGCTCCTGGCGGAAGAGGACGCGCCCCCCGTCCTCGAGCTTGACGGCGACGGCGATCGCCGCGAGAAGGGGCGCGGCGAGCACGCCGATGGCCGCCGCCGCGACGACGTCGAAGGCGCGCTTGGAGGCCTCGTAGCCGCGCCCGCTCACGGGTCGCTCCGAACCGGCGTCCAGGTGGTCTGCGGCCCCCCGAGGGCGCGCGCGAGCCCCTCGGCCGAGGCCGCGGTCACGGCGGCGTAGTACCAGGCGGCGGCGGCGAGCGGAAGCTCCGGCCTGCGCCGCCCGGCGAGAGCGAGCCCGAGGAAAGCGAGCTGGAGCGCGAGGAGCCTCCGCGCGGCGCGATCCCTCGGCGCCAGCGCGAGGCTGGCGGCGAGGCCGGCCAGGTGCAGCGGCCCGCTCGCGTAGCGAATCCCGCGGTGGGAGACGAGAGCGGCGAAGTAGAGGGGCGGCTGGCCGCGCGGGTCGAGCATCCCGCCGCGGAGGATCTCCCACCAGGCCCGCGTGAGCATCCGCACCTTGCGCCGCCGCTCCGCGGCCGTCGTCGCGAGGCCGGGCTCGCACGCGAGCGCCGCCGGCTCGTAGACGGAGCGGAGCCCCCGGCGGCGGAGGCGGAAGGGGAGGCCGAGGTCGTGACTCTGGCCGTCCGCCAGCTCGAGGAAGTCCGAGCGGCGCACGGCGTAGATCGCGCCGTTTCCCGCCGTGATCGACCCACAGGCGGACTCCTGCTCGCGGAGCCAGAGCTCGTAGCGCCAGTAGAGGCCCTCGCGATTCCCTCCGCCGTCGCCGTTCTCGAGCCGCAGCCGCCCGCAGACGTACCCGACCTCCGGGTCGGCGAGGTTGCGGACGAGCAGCCGCAGCGCGTCCGGCTCCCAGTGGGAGTTCGCGTCGGAGAAGGCGAGGATCTCGGCGTCCGTCGCCGCAGCGGCGGCGTTCTGGGCGGCGAGCTTGCCCCCGCGCGGAAGGTCGAGCACGCGCACCCCGCGGTCGGAGAACCGCTCGGCGATCTCCCGGGTCGCGTCGCCCGAGCCGTCGAGTGCGACGACGATCTCGAGCCGCTCGGGCGGGTAGTCGAGGCGGAGGGCGTCCTCCAGGCGCTCGCCGATCACGGCCTCCTCGTCGTGCGCGGCGACGACGAGCGCGACCGCGGGCGCCGCCTCCTCGTCGCGGCGCGGCGCGTACCGGCGGAGACGGGCTGCCGCGGCCGCGGCCAGCGGGTAGCCCGCGTGCGTCCAGGCGACGAGGCCGAGCGAGCCCCACATCAGTCCCCTGAGCACGGTCATGGACGCGCGCGGCGAAGGCGGGAAGGGCGGCTCAACCGCACCGAAGGGGGATCTCCACGAGCATCGCCACGGGCCATCGTACCGGCGGCCCCGCGCCGGCTATGCGCTCCGGGCGCCCGCCTCCCGCTCCCCGTCGCGCGCCGGCCGGCCTAGGCCGCGGCCGCGCGCCTGCTCCCAGGCGCCGGCGATCATCCCCGTCACCCAGCCGGGGTCGCGCGTCTGGATCGCCTTGCCGGCGTTGAGGACGAGCGTCCCGCCGAGAGCCCACCAGAGCGCTGCCCGGTTCAGGAGGCTCTGGGGCATGTTCTTGCGGTGGAGATAGAACTGGTTGGCCATGTTCATCCGCTGCAGGTCGGCGGGCGCGAGGCGCTGCGAGGACGTCTTCAGGTGATCGACGCGGGCGCGAGGCGTCTGCAGGAGCACGTAGCCACGCTCGTGCACCCGGTAGGAGAAGTCCTGGTCCTCGCGGAAGGCGTAGCCGGCGAGGTTCTCGTCGAAGCGCTCCTGGTCGAAGACCTCCCGCCGGAAGGACATGAACCAGCCGTTGAAGGACTCGACCCGGCGGACGTCGGCCGCCTCGGTCACCGCATCGGCGAAGAACCCGCGGCGAACCCGTCCGCTCGCACCGGGGCCCCAACTGTCCATGCCGAAGAGCCTGCGCCAGCCGTGCGCCAGCGGATTGGGGACCGGCGGGTGGAGCGCCGTCGCACGGACGCCGCCGAGCTCGGGCCCCCAGCGCTCGTACTCGGCCAGGATCTCCTCGTGGACGTCCGGGGCCATCCAGACGTCGTCGTCGATCAAGAAGACCGGGTCGCCGGTCGTCCGGTCGATGCCGAGGTTGCGCTGGATCGTGAGCCCCGGTGGCGCGGGATGGACGTAGTGGAGCTCGAGGCCGGCCTCCGCGCAGAGCCGCTCGATCTCCGCGCGGGCCGGCGTCTCGTCGCCCGCGTCCACGATGCAGAGCTCGCGCGGGAGCACCGTCTGCTCGACGAGGCTCCGGACGGCGACGAGGAGGTGGTCGTGGCGGTTCCGCGTGGCGATGACGAAGCAGGATCCCGCCGTCATCGAGCCTCCGTCGCCCGCCGCCGGAGGCGGCCCAGCCGGCTGCGGAGAGGGCGGGCCCGGGCGGGAGGCTCGAGCTCTCGCCCCCGGGCGAAGAAGTCGTCGCTCTCCGCGCGCACGAGTCGGAGGTCGCAGGCGGTCTCCTCCGTGATCCTGAAGGCGGGGGCGACGGCGATCGAGCGGGGGCGCGGGAGGGCGAGGCTGCGGCCGCGGTCGACGCCGATCTCGAGGTTGGAGCGGAGCCGGTAGCGGCGGTGCCGCTCCCGCAGGAGCTCGTGTCGGGTCACGGCCCGGACTCTACGCCGAGGCGCCGCGGCTATGCTCACTCGGTGCAGGAGCTCGTACGCAGCACTCGCCGGCTGCACGGGCGGCTGCTCCGGCGCCCTGCCCGCACCGCGATCCTCGTCGTGAACGGCTTCGACCGCCACAGCGCGTCGCCGTTCGACGTCGAGGAGGCCCGACGCTTTCCGTGGATCGAGGTCTGCCTGCGGCAGCTCGAACGGCACACGGACCCGTCGGCGTACGACATCCTCGTCTGGGACAACTCCTCCCTGCCGGAGCAGCACGCCTTCCTCGAGGCGAGCCCGCGTGTGACGGTGTTCGGCCGGGACGAGGACGATGTCCGCCACGGTCGCGCGCTCGACCGCCTCCTCCGTCTGGTCCCGGAGGGGACAGAGAACGTGGTCACGCTCGACACGGACTGCTTCCCCGTTCGCGACGGATGGCTCGAGAACCTGCTCGGGCGGCTGGCCCGCGGCGCCTGGATCGCCGGCGTGTGGCGCGACGAGATGGCGCCCCGGATCCGGCCCTACGTCCATCCGAGCTGCTGCGCCGCGCGCCTCGAGACGCTCCGGCGCCTGGGCGTCGAGTTCACGCGCAAGGGAGGCGGCCAGGACGTCGGGCAGCGACTCACGGAGGCCGTCCTCGGGGCCGGCGGGCGCGTGTCCGGCCTGCGCCGCTCGAACGCGTGGAATCCGCACTTCCTGCTCGCGGGGATCTACGGCGACCTCGTCTACCACCACGGTGCCGGGAGTCGGCACGCGAGCTTCTGGACGAGCGACGAGCCGGAGCGGGACGAGGCGGCGCGGGTCGCCCTCCGGGACACGGCCTTCGCCGACCTCGACGGGCTGGTGGACGCGCTCGCCGGGGACGCCCCGGCCCTGGAGTTGCCGCCGGCGGCCGTCACCGGGCGGACCAGCGTCTAACCTGCACCCGATGGACTCGAAGCAGAAAGGGGCTGCGCGATGAGCGCCGTGGTGGAGGGCCGCCGCGGGCGCGGCATCGACTACGCGGCCGAGGTGCAGGTCTACGAGCCCCACCGCGCGGGCCTGCCTCCGCTCGGGGCCTATCTGCGGGAGCTGTGGCGGCGGCGGCACTTCGTGCTCGAGCTCTCGCGGGCGAACCTTCGTGCCCAGCACTTCAACACCTTCTTCGGGCAGCTCTGGTTGATCCTCAACCCGCTCTTCCTCGCGCTCGTCCTCATGGCCCTCGTCACGATCGTCCGGGGCGGGAGCCGGGGTACGGAGTTCCTCGCCCACCTGATGCTCTGCCTCTTCGCGTTCCGGCTCGTCAGCGGCTCGGTCTCGCAGGGCGCCAAGTCGGTCACGAGCGGCGGCAAGCTCATCCTCAACTCGGCGTTCCCCCGCAGCCTCCTGCCGCTCGCGGCCGTGGTCACCGGGTTCATGCGCTTCGTCCCCACCCTGCTCCTCTTCGCGATCATGTTCGTCGTCGCGGGCCTGCCGGTCGGGCCGCACATGCTCTGGTCTCTCCCGATCTTCGGGTTCCTCGTCGTCTTCGGGCTCGGAACGGCGATGCTGATGGCGACCGCGCAGGTCTACTTCCGCGACCTCGCCAACTTCCTGCCCTACTTCACGCGCATCTGGCTCTACGCCTCGCCGATCATCTACTACGCGCACGAGGTGCCCGAGCGGTTCGAGCCGATCCTCTGGGCGAACCCGCTCTTCCCCATGCTCGCCTCCCTGAGCGAGGCGCTCGCGGAGGGGAAGGCGCCGACGCCCGCCTACCTCGGCGCCGGGCTCGCGTGGGCCGTGGGCGCGCTGGTGGTCGGGTTCCTGGTCTTCGTCTCGAGGGAGCGTGAGTTTGCCGTTCGCCTCTGACCGTCCGGCCGTCTCCGTCGAGGAGCTCCCGGCCGCCCCGGCCGACTTCGCGGTCAAGGTCGAAGGCCTGTCCGTGACCTACCGGACGGCCGTGGACAAGAAGCCGACCCTGAAGAAGACCCTCGTCCGGCTGGGGCGGCGCGAGCGCACGGTTCGCGAGATCCGCGCCGTGCGCGACGTCTCCTTCGAGGTCCCGCACGGGACGGTGCTCGGCATCATCGGCGTCAACGGGGCAGGCAAGTCGACGCTCATGCGCACCGTCGCCGGCATTCTCCCCCCGAACGAGGGGCGAGTGGAGGTGCACGGCCGCGTGAGCACGCTGCTCGCGCTCGGCGTCGGCTTCAACGGCCAGCTCAGCGGCCGCCAGAACGTCGTCCTCGGAGGCCTCGCCGCCGGGCTCTCCCGCGAGGAGGTGGAGGCGAAGTACGACGAGATCGCGAAGTTCTCCGAGCTGGGCGACTTCATGGAGATGCCCATGCGGACGTACTCGTCCGGGATGTACGGCCGGCTCGCCTTCTCCGTGGCCGTGAACATGGATCCGGACATCCTCCTCATCGACGAGGCCCTCTCGGTCGGGGACGCGCGCTTCAAGGAGAAGTCGTTCGAGAAGATGCGGGAGCTCTGCTCCCAGGCGCGCACGATCTTCCTCGTCAGCCACGGCCTGAACAGCATCCGCAAGCTCTGCGACGAGGTGATCTGGATGCACGAGGGCCGGATCCAGATGCGCGACGAGCCGGAAAGCGTGATCGAGGCGTACAAGCGCTTCCTCGACGTCGGCGAGAGCGACCCCGCGGAGGAAGACATCTGAGCAGCCGGGGCGGGCAGGCGGCTCGGCTATGATCGCGCCGATGCGGGGGAGGGTTCAGCGCGTCGGCCGGGTTCTGAGGCCTGTCCGACGCCGCTTCGACGTCGCCACCCGGCACGCTCGCATCCTCCCGTCGTTCCTCGTCATCGGCGCCCAGCGCGCGGGCACTACCTCGCTCTTCCACTATCTGAGCCGGCACCCCGACGTCGCCGCTCCGAGCGGAGGCGAGACGACGATCAACTGGCCGAAGGAGCTGCACTTCTTCGACGAGCGGTACTGGCGGGGCCTCGACTGGTACCGCTCGTTCTTCCCGCTCGAGCTCTCCCGCCGGCTTGCCCGCCGCCGCGGCGGCGACCTCGTCGCGGGTGAGGCGACCCCCTACTACCTCTTCCACCCCGCCGTCCCCGAGCGCGTCGCGGAGTCGCTGCCGGAGGTCCGTCTCGTCGCCCTCCTGCGCGACCCGGTCGAGCGGGCGTACTCGCACTACCAGCTCATGCGCCGCAAGGGCTGGGAGCCGCTCTCCTTCGAGGAGGCGATCGAGGCCGAGCCCGAGCGGCTGGCCCGCGCCGAGCGCTGGATCTGGGACGTGCGCCCGCGCTTCGACAAGAAGGGCCGGCGCAGGCACCACCACCACCGCCACTCCGCCTACCTCGCGCGCGGCCTCTACGCGGGGCAGCTCGAGCGCTGGCTCGAGCACTTCCCCCGCGAGCAACTCCTGGTCCTCCGCGCCGAGGACATGCTCGCCGATCCGGCCGGAATCTACCGCCAGGTGCTCGACCACGTCGGCCTGCGCCCATGGGAGCCCAAGCGCTTCGCGACCCGGAACAAGGCCTCGTACGCGCCCATCGCCCCCGAGCTCCGGGAGCGGCTGGAGGAGCACTTCGCAGAGCCGAACGCCCGCCTGGCCGAGCTCCTCGGCCGCGACTTCGGCTGGACGCGCATGCCCGGACCGAGGCCGAGAGCCTCGTCGGCCGCCCCCGCGAGGCGATCGAGCCGAAGCCGCCACGCCGGCGAGGGCTCGAAGAGGGCCCACGGGCGGGAACCGTCATCACGGGGCAACACGCCGCCCTCGTCCACGGTCCACGTCCTCCACGTCTCCAAGTCCGGCGGCACCGCGCTTCTCCACGCCATGCGGGCAGCTCAGGAGCAGACTGGCGGTGAGCTCGTCTCCCCCTGGGGCCGGATCGAGAACCACGGCCACAGCTTTCTCCTCGCCGACCTCGCCGAGGACGAGGTCGCGGTGCTCAGTCTCCGCGACCCGGTATCCCGCTTCCTGTCCGGATACTTCAGCCGGCTCCGAAAGGGCGCGCCCCGCTACGACCACGAGTGGTCGGCCGGCGAGCGCCAGGCCTTCGAGTGGTTCCCCACGGCTCGAGAGCTGGCGGACGCGCTCGCCAAGCCCCGCGGCCCGGGGCGACAGCGCGCGGAGACCGCCATGCGGTCGATCCAGCATGTGAACCGCCCCCTCACCAACTGGACGGGCACGCCCGACTACTTCCGCCGTCACCTCGACAGGGTGCTGTACGTAGCCAGGCAGGAGACGCTCGACGAGGACTGGGAGATCCTCAAGGAGCTGCTCGACCTCCCGAGAGACCAGATGCTTCCCCGGGACGACGTGAACGCGCATCGCACCGACTATTCCGAGCACCGAGGCCTGAGCGCCAAGGGCATCGCCGCCCTCCGCGCCTGGTACGCCGAGGACTACGAGATCCTGGAGATCGCGGACGAGGTGCGGCGCGCGGCTGCGAAGGACCTCGCCCCGCGCCGCGCGTCCGGCCGAGCCTAGCCCGTAGCCCCCTCAGGGCGGGCGCCTGCGTCGACGGGAGCGAGCGGCGCGGAGAAGCCCACGGTCAGCCGGTGGACGAGTGGCCGGCCGGCACCGAGCGCGCTCCGCGCCTCTCCTCGGCGAGGTGCTCCTCCGCCGCGACGTCCTCGAGCGAGACGTCGGGCGGCACGCCGAGCGCCAGCTCGATGTGCCGAACGCGATGAAGCGTCCTCTCGGTGAGGACGCGGTTCGCGCGCAGCATGTCGCTGATGATCCCGAGCATCACGAGCATGAACCCGACTATGAGCAGGGCCGCTCCCAGCACGACGGACTGGACATGGCCCGTGGGGCCGGGCGTGAAGAAGTAGTGCCACAGGAACCGACCGACGAGCCCCGCGCCGACCACCCCGAAGATCAATGCCGGCAGGAGGAACGCCGGCAGCGGGCCGTACATCGTCCAGATCCGGAGGATCGTGCCGACGGAGCGCTTGACGTACTCGAACGTCGACTTGAAGAGCCGCGACTCGCGCGTCTTCGGGTTCGTGCGGACGGGGACGCTCACGACGGCGATGTCGGACTTGCCCGCCTGGATGAGCGTCTCCAGCGTGTAGCTGAAGCTCGACACCACGTTCAGGCGCAGGGCGGCGTCGCGGGTATACGCGCGGAACCCGGAGGTGGCGTCGGGAACCTCGGTTCCCGACGCTCGCCGAACGACCCAGGATCCGAGCCGCTGCAAGGTCTTCTTCGTGCGCGAGAACTCCGGATGGCTCTGCACCTGGCGATCCCCGATGACCATGTCGGCCCGGCGCGCGAGGATCGGCTCCACGAGCCGCAGGACGTCCTCGCCGCAGTACTGGTTGTCGGCGTCGGTGTTGACGATCACGTCGGCGCCGAGCTTCAGGCAGGCGTCCATCCCGGCCTGGAAGGCGACCGCCAGCCCCTTGTTCGCGTTGAAGCGCAGGATGTGGTCGACCCCCGCTCCGCGCGCCACGCGGGCGGTGCCGTCCGTTGACCCGTCGTCGATGACGAGCCATTCGACCGTGTCGAACCCGGGCACGCTGCGCGGCAGGTCGGCCAGCGTGGTGGGCAGCGTCGCCGCCTCGTTCAGACAGGGAATCTGGATGATCAGCTTCACGGTCGATGCCCGTCGGCTTGCGCTCGGCGGAAGTCCGGCTACCGGCACCGGCCGAGCCGGTTCAACCATACCCTCACCCGAGCACGGGATCGCGCAGCGCGGCGCGCCACCGGGGACGCTCGACCGTCCCGGTCTGCGACGCTACGGTGTCGATGCTGCGCGACTCGAACTCAGCGAAGCCCCGCGTCCTCGTGCTGGCGACGACGCTGCCGGCCGTCCGCGACGACGGGACGCCACAGTTCGTGCTGGACCTCTCCCTCGGCCTGCAGCGCCGCTTCGACACCTGCGTCGTCGCGCCGAGGGTGCCCTCCGCGAGATCCGAGGAGTGGATCGACGGGCTCCGGATCGAGCGGTTCGCGTACTACCCGCGGCGATGGGAGTCGCTCGCCGACGGCGCCATCCTGCCCAACCTCAAGTCGCGGCCGGCGACCGCCCTGCAGGTCCCGTTCCTTCTCGGCGCCTACCAGCGGGCGGCCTTCCGGGCCGCACGGCGCTGGAGACCGGACGTGATCCACGCGCACTGGCTCGTCCCCGGCGGCCTGGTCGCACTGGCCGTGTCGCGCCTCCTGTCGATCCCCTACGTCGTCACCGTCCACGGCGCCGACGCCTTCGCCCTCAGGTCCGCGGGGCTCCAGCGGGCGAAGCGGCTGATCATGCGCAACGCAGCAGTCGTCGGCCTCACGAGCGCGGCACTCGCCGAGGCGTTGCCGCCCGTGGCGTCGGTGCCGCAGCCGGTCATTCCGATGGGAATCGACGTCGACGGCTTCGCCCGCGGGGTGGGAACGCGGGAGCCGGTCTTCGGGCACCTCCTCTTCGTCGGCAGGCTGGCGCAGAAGAAGGGCGTCGACGTCCTCCTGCGAGCGTTGGCGCACGTTCCCGAGGCGACGCTCGTCGTCGGCGGCGACGGGCCGGATGCTCCCGCGCTGCGCGCGCTCGGCGAGCAGCTGGGAGTCGCCGACCGCGTGCGCTTCGCCGGCCGCCTCTCCCGCACGCGGCTTCACGAGGAGCTGCGCCGTGCCTACGCGGTCGTCATTCCCTCCCGCGTCGCCGCCGACGGCGACCAGGACACGACGCCGCTGATCATGTCCGAGAGCATGAGCGCCGGCGTGCCGGTCATCGCTTCGCGGCTCGGCGGGCTTGCGGAGCGGCTGGAGCCGGGCGTGACCGGCCTGCTCGCAGAGCCCGATTCGGCGGCATCGCTGGCCGAGGTCCTGCGCGAGGCGCTGGCCGATCCCGCCAAGCTGGAAGGCTACGCGGAGCGAGCCCGCGGGCGCATTCGCGGAAGCGCCCTCGATCTCGAGACGACCGTGGCGCGGTACACGGCGATTCTCGAAGACGTCGTGGGCGCCCGGGAGAGCCGCACGCTCGCGGCCAAGAGCGGCGGTGCATGAGGCGCGACGCGCGCCGGACGGGGCTCACGCCCGGCGGCGAGCCAGGAAGATCACGCTCGGCAGGACCGGCCGCGCGACCGAGAAGATGATCGGCGAGAGTCGCATGAGCACGCGCATGGGGGCGGAGGGTCGTTCCAGCTCGAGCATGACGCGAACGGCGTCGCGGGACAGGTCCATGTGGTCGAAGCCGTGCGCCTCGAAGAGCTCCACGAGCTGACCCCGCGCCAGCGGCCGGCAGTCGTACGCCGACCCGCGATGCAGGGCGCGCACGTACGCCGAACGCCGGCCCTCGGGGAGCCAGCTCAGGAACGGCAGCTTGAAGTGCGGCTCGATCGGCGCCCACCGGTTCGGCATGGCGAGGTAGAGCCAGCCTCGAGGCCGGAGAACACGCCCGATCTCCTCCAGGTGGTCATGCTGATCGGGCAGCCCGCCGACGTGCTCGATGACGTGGTTCGAGAGCACGAGGTCGAAGGACGCGTCCGGAAAGGGCAGCGTCGTGCCGGCGACGGGGAGGAACTGCACTCCGTCGCGGTCGAGGCGCTGGTCGACGACGTCGACGGCCCACACGTCGCCCTCGTCGCCCACCTCCTGCGCGAGCGCTGCCGCGATGACGCCGGATCCGGTCCCGACCTCGAGGACGTCGGCTCCCCCGAGCGGGACCCGGTCGCTCAGCAGGCGCACGATCTTCTGCGCCTTGACGGCCCGACTCGCGCGATCGAGGTCCGCGTGCGGGTTGCGGGTTTCGGCGTCTTCCATCCTCGGTTCTCCGGTGGTCGTCCGGGGTCAGCCTATCCGCGGACGGGTGCGGGCAAGACGCCGCTGGTGCGTCCGGTCGGGACGCGGAGCCACTATGCTCGGCAGCGGTCGTGAACCATGTGAATCGCCACGTCGGCATCGCCATCGTCGGCGCGCCCAAGTGCGCCACGACGTCGATGCTCCGCTACCTGGGTCAGCACCCGGAGCTGCACGACCATCCGCAGGCCGAGTGCGACTACTTCCTGAACGAGGCGGAGTTCGAGCGGGGGTGGGAGCGCGCGCACGAGCGCTACTTCCCGGACGACCCCGGCCCGCCCGTCAAGCTCGTGGCGAAGCGGGCGCTGATGCTGTACGACGAGGGCTCGCTGACGCGCCTGGCGGCGCACAACCCCGCGGCGATCGTGACGGCCGTCCTGCGCAGTCCCGTGGACCGGGCGTACTCCGCCTACACCTTCGCGCGGCTGCGGGGCTGGCAGAAGCCCGAGCCGTTCGAGGCGGCCATCGAAGCGGAGCTGGCCGAGGGCCCGTTCGCGGACGCCGACCCCCACGGTCCCGGCGGCTACCTCAGCACCAGCGTGTACCTCCCCCACGTCCGCAAGCTCTTGGACGTCTTCCCGGCGGAGCAGGTCCAGCTCGTCACGACGGAGGAGCTGGCCGCCGACAGCGGAGACGGCGCCGTCTGGACCACCCTGTTCACGGCGGCCGGCGTCGACGCAGGCTTCGTGCCCCAGCACGAGGTCCGGTACAACGTCGCGGCGAAGCCGCGCTCGGAGCGCGTCGCCCAAGTCCTCGCGTCGAAGACCGGCGCCGTGGGCTTCGTGCGCCGTGTCGCGCCGGCCCGGGTGCTCGACCGGGCCAGGAAGGTGACCTCGGCGGTGATCGACAAGCCGGCCGAGGTCGAGGGGATGGCGGCCGAGACCCGGGCGCGGCTGGAGGAGTTCTTCCGGCCGTTCAACCGCGAGCTCGAGGACCTGCTTGGACGCCCGACCTTCTGGGACTGAGACCCGAACGGCAGAGTGAAACTGCTTCCTGATCGACTCGGAGGCGGCGTCGTAGACCTCGTGCGGCGCGCCGTCTTCAAGACCGTGATCGGCCCGCGCCGGTACCGGGCGGAGAACGGCTACGACGCGCAGCGGTTCTGGAGCGACCGCTTCCGCAAGCACGGGACCGCCCTGCGCGGGTCCGGCGACGAGGGTCTCTCGGAGGCCCAGAACGAGCTCGTCTACGAACGGGCGGGTGCGACGCTGCTCGAAGCGGTGAGGCGGGCCGGGGTCGATCTCCCCCGCGCCAGGGTGCTCGACGTGGGCTCCGGCCCGGGCTTCTTCACGGGGCTTCTGCACGCGGAGGGCGTCGCCTCGTACACCGGCATCGACATCACGGAAGAGCTCTTCGCCGATCTACGGAAGCGCTTCCCCGACTACGAGTTCGTACGCAAGGACGTGACGTCCGCCGGCCTGGAAGGCACCTTCGACCTGGTCATGATGATCGACGTCGCCGAGCACATCGTCGACACGGATGCGTTCGACCGCTGCATCGCGAACCTCACCGCCGCCGTCGCTCCGGGCGGGACGCTGCTCATCGGCCCCCTGCTCGACCGCAGCGGACGGCACCTCTTCTACGTGCGGCTCTGGAGCAGGGAGGACGTGCGCGACCGGCTACCGACGTTCGACCACCTCGAGGATCTCCCGTTCCGGAACGGGTTCCTCTCGGCGTTTCGCCGCCCGCCCTAGCGGAGCGTCGGCGCGCCAGGCTGTCAGGCGAGCCAGTGGGACAGGTCCCGGCCGAGCCGCTTTTGCAGTTGCGCCACTTCGTCTCCGAAGACGCCCTGCAGCCTCTCCCGCTCCTCCGCCGGCATGGACTGGCGCTCGAGGTTGCGGTTGACCATTCGCGTCTGTAGCCGTAGCAGCGGCTCCCTCAGGACGCCCGGAGTTGCGTCCCACAGGCGCCGCTTCGTCGGCGCCGAGGGATTGAGGAGCCTGTGGACGAGGCGAATCCGCGGGATTCCGGACCGGTTGGGCTCCTCGGACATCGTCGGCACGAAGGTGGCGTCCACGCCCAGGAATGAGAAGACCTGCCGGGAGATCGCCTGCGGATCCCGCCGCAGGTCGTCGTACAGCAGGATCAGCAGCCGGTCGTCCGGGAACAGCTCCGCGTAGCGGTCGAGCTGCCGCGTGTAGAAGCCGAGGTCGGTGTAGCGGTAGAGGAAGGCGTAGTTCTCGGCGATCCGGGCGGGCTCCGCGTCGAGCGCCGGCCCGAAGGCCAGGGGTTCCAGGCCGTCGCGGACGAGATGCTGAAAGCTCGAGAAAGCACGGTCGATCGGGTTCCGCAGAACCGCGATCAGCTTCATGTCGGGGACGAGCGTCTTGATCCTCGCGGGCGCCTTCTCCGCATACAGGTAGTGAGGCGAGGCCTCGCCGAGGGCTCTCTCGCCGCGCGCGCCGTCGAAGAGCCGCTCGTACTCCTGCCTGTCGAGCACGACGGTCTTGTTGACCGGCGCCTCGCGCCCGTTCGCGGCGCGGAACCCGAGATCGTCGGGAGACTCGAAGGCGAAGAACTTCGGCTCCTTCCAGGGGCTCATGTACACCTGGGGGTGCTGGCGCAAGGAGTGGTAGAGCGCGTTCGTGCCGGCCTTGGCCGCACCGATGACGAGGAAGTTCGGAAGCGCCATCCGCTCAGGCCACCCTATCCGTCTCCGCGACCGTGTCGGCGCTCTCCGAGCGGGGCTGCGACCTGAGCGCGAGCGCCACCGTGACGGGAGCCAGCACGACGATTCCGATCACGCGGTTGATCGCCGTCGCGGCAAATCCCGCCGAGGCAGGCAGCCCGACCAGCGGGGCAAGGGCGGCGGCGATGAGCTCCCGGAGGCCGAACCCGCCCGGCAGGATGCCGGCGGCGGCGGCCAGTGAGCTCGACACCGCGAGGACGAGGGCCTGGCCGAGCGAGGCCTCGACGCCCAGGGCGACGAGGATGAGGACGAGACGGCCCGCGTTCGTTACGACGGCGAAGAGCTCGACCGCCAGGATGAGCGCGGCGAGGCGGCGCCGTTCCGCACGCACCGGCACGGCTCTCGTGAGCCACGCGTGGGCGACGACCAGCAGCGGCACTCCCGCAGCGCCCAGGATCACGGCTGGTACCCAGCTGCCCGAGACCGCCAGCAGCACGGCGGCGAGGAGAGCGGACACGCCGATCCAGGCCAGCCCGATGACCGCCGTCGAGGCGAGAGCTCCGCGGTAGTGCGAGCCCATCGTCCGCAGGCCCTGCACCCTGACGAGGAACGCCCCCGGGATGGGGAGCAGGTTGGCCGCAGTCGCCACGGTCGTGAGCTGCACCGCCGGCATGAAGGCGACGCGGTGGCCGAGCATCCTGGCCGAGAGGACGTACTCGAACGTGTTCGCGAGCTGCGTCAGCGGCACGCCCACGACGCCGGCGACGAGGAGTGGGACCCAGCGGATGTCTTCGAACGCGACGTCGAGCGAGCGAAGCGCGTACCAGCCGCCGACGAAGAACACGAGCGCGGCGACGATGAGCAGCACACGCTGCGTCCGCGGCGACGGAGTGCGCCTCGTCGCGGCGTAGAGGCGGCTCAGACGGCCGCTCGGCCGGGACTCGCCGACGCTCGCCGAGCTCGGCTCGGCGCTCTCGTCCCCCACCACGCCCGCTCCTTCGGCAGGGTCGGGGCCGCTAGCTTGCTCGCGACTCGTCAATCCTCGCCACCACGGCGGGGTCTACCGGATACAGCGTGTAGTTGTTGCCCTCGAAGACCGGAGTGAACCGCGCCAGGAACTCGCTCGGGAACGGCTCGTCGTTGGCGACCAGCACCCACTGGACTTCCCACGTGTCGACGATGTTCTCGGCTTCGGCCGCTGTCTCTGCGCCGAAGAACCGCTTCACGGCTCGACGCCGTTCCGACTGCCGGTTCACGACCGTGTTGCCTCCGTGGCCGCCACTCACGGCGACGATGTAGATGGGCACTCGAGCGGTCAGTCTGTAGGCGAGGCGCTCCTCGGCCATGAGGACGTCGTCTCTGTCCACGTGCTCCCGTAGCGCGGCGAGAAGCGGGCCGCTGAAGACGGGCTCCGACCGATTGACCTGCATGTCGCGGACGCCTGTCACCGCGAGCGGCAACACGAACGTGACGACGATCGGAAGAGCCCACCAGTTGCCGTAACGGACATCGAGCCTTCTGACTGCGCCGACGGCGAGTACGACGAGTGCACCGACGCCCGCGAACCATGCCAGCCATCCCGGCCCCGGATGCACCAGCTTGTAGCCGCGCTCGCCCGGCCAGATCTCCTGGAGCAGCACGCCCAGGACGAGCGCTCCGGCGACGGCGAACCAGCGGAAGCGCGCCAGCACGAGGGCGCCGCCCGTCAGCGCGAACGCCCAAGGGAGGTAGAAGAGGAAGCGGCGCCCCTGCGAGACCGACACCACCTCGGCGAACGGCGTGAAGAACCAGGGGACGATGAGAATGAGGATGACGACTGCGGACGTGCCGGCGATGAACGCTCCGGCCCTCGTCCGCGTCGCGGCGCTCGCGAGGGGAACGAGCAGGAGCGCCGCGATGGCGGCGGGCCCGCCGCGCGCCACCCACTCGGGCTTCATGCTCACGAGGTCGCCGCTCGTGTTGACCAGCGTGCCGAAGTGGTCGCTTCCGCGACTAACGGTAGCCGCGGCCGAGTCCGCGGTCGGGTAAAGCCAGACGAGGAAGAGGAGGAACGGCACCGTGAGCGCTCCGACCATCGTCGCCAGCCGCCGGAAGTCTCCGCGGTCGCGCACGAGCAGGGTCCGCGCGACCAGGAAGGCTCCGATCAGCAGGATCATGAACGGCGCGTAGCTCGGGTGGATCGCCGTGACGGCGAACGACGCGGCCGCGGCCGTCCACACGGGCTCCCGGCCTCCCTCTCGCAGGTACGTGAACGTGCGCTCGATGACGAGCGGCCAGAACAGGAAGATCGAGATGTAGCCGGGATACGACAGCTGGCTGAAGAAGCCGGCGCCGAACGGGAACGCGAAGACGCCGAGGTACGCCACGCAGGCGGCCACGCCCGCTGCGGCGCAGCCGAACATCACGCGTCCGGCGCGGTACATGGCGGCGGCCACGAAGACGATGAGGAGGCTGGGCCAGTAGCGGAAAACGAACGTCTCCTCCAGGCCGCTGAGCCAGGCGACGACTGCGCCGGTCGCGTGCCAGAGCGGGAACGCGTAGCCGGGGTGCAGCCCGGTACCCGGCGGCAGGAGGCCGAGCTCGTCGAGGCTGCGCGGCGGGTCGAGCTCGCCGATCTTCCGCATGCGGGCGATGTGCTCGACCGCGTCGCCGACGTTCGGCCAGCTCCCGAGCCACAGGAGAGCGGAGAAGCCGACGATCCCCCCTGCGAGCACGAGCACCGACGGCGACAGCGGTGGGAGGTCGACCTCGACGGGCTTCCCGCGGCCGAGGAGCAGTCCGACGCCGACGACGAGGAGAAGCCAGAGAACCGCGACGACGGGGCCCCGATCGAGCAGGAGCATGAGCCCGAAGCCCGGCGCAAGCGCCGTGACGCTCCAGACCGCGCAGCCGGGCAGCGCGGCCGCCGGGGAGCGCGGCCAGCCCAGGAGCCGGAGGATGACGGCGCCGGGCAAGACGAGCACCCCGAACGTCGCGGCAGCGAACTTCAGCGGGACCAGGGGGCCGGTGCTTGGGAGCAGGCTGACGAGGCCGCAGGTCGCGAGGCTGCCGAGGACGAGCGCGGCGAAAGGTATGCGGCGGGTAGTCGCGCTCCCGGGTTGGGGCGCACCGGCGCCGACGCCGTCGGCAGGAGCCCGGCCGTCGCCGTGCCAGCGGCCTGAGACTGCGTCGAGGAGTCGTCGCCCCTTCGCGATTGCCGTCGCCGTCCGGATCATCGATCCTTTCGCCCGGCTGGAGATCAGCGGCCGCCGGGGGCGCGGTGGAGCGCATGCACCACCGCACGCCGCCAGCGAACCGGGATCCGCTGCCGGTAGCGCTTCGGGAAGACGCGGTCGACCCGGCGAAGCACGCTGCTCGCCCGCCTCGACTGACGGGCGTGGCCCGACCGCCGGCCCGCGACGATCGAGGACTGCGCGATCGCCTCCGCATCCTCGTAGAGCCTGATGTAGTCGGCCCTGGCGGCGTCGAGGCTCGCGGCGAGATCGCCGGAGTCGGCCTCCGGGCCGGAGAGGCGGCAGGCGAGCTCCCAGACCTCGTCGGCCAGCTCGCGCAAACCCTCAGGGATATCGAATCCGTCCCAGCTCGTCCGCGAGCGGGCGAGCGTCCGGTCGACGAACTCGTGGATCCCGACGATGGCGGCCGCCGGCGCGTCGCGGACGACGGCGAGGTCGAGCGCGTCTCCGACGTGCCCGATCTCCTTCGTCCAGTCGTCGAGCAGGTCGTCGTAGCGGACGAACGCCCGGGGCGCCCCGCGCGTGGCCCGCTCGGTGAAGAGCACCTGGTTGATCCAGCCCGCCGTGCGGTCGACGTCGCCCTGCCAGCCGCCGTACGAGCGCTGCTTCGAGTCGACGACGGCTGCGGGGTGGCGCAGCATCGTGGCGAAACGCGGCGAGACGCCGACGTCCTCCGCGCACCGGCGCCAGAGCGGGAGGAACCAGGAAAGACGCGGATCCTTGACGATCACGTGGTCGGACTGCCCGAACTGCTGCCCGACCCAGCGGCGCAGGTCCCGGCGGACGTGGTCGTCGAGCGCGATGTCGGCCGTCCGGGCCCAGGCGCTCGGCCTGGCGTCGGAGACCTGGACGCCGGCGCGCCTCAGGAGACGGGTGTGGAAGTCGACCACCCACTGCGACTCCGCGAACCCGCGCGGGTTCGTCTCGTCGGCCGGCACCTCCGGCTGCGGGACGTGGAAACCGAGACGCTGGAGGATTCCCGTGAACAGGCTCGTGCCGCTTCTTCCGGAGCCGACGACGAGCACGAGCGATCGCTTGGTCGTCGGCACCGCGGCCGTGGGCTCGAGAGTCGTCGTGTCCTGTCCTTCGGTGCGCTCCATCGGCGGCGCCGCGGACGTCGGGGCCGCGACCGGGGGTCAGCTTACCGGTCGCGCCCGCGCGCCCGCCCTACACAGCCGCAGGCAGGTGCTGGGGCGCACGTAGACTCTCCCCGAGGGACGCTGAGCCATGGCCGTGACCGAACAGCGAGGGACGACGGAGCCCGTGGAGCCGGAGCCTCCCTTCGCGAACCACGTCGAGCAGCGCACGGTCGTCCTCCCCGAGTTGCGCGTGCTCTTCCTGCCGATGCCGAAGGCCGGCTGCACGTCCGTGCTCTGGCGCCTCGCCGCGCTGGCCGGGATTCCCCTGGAGACGTTCGCACACTCCGCGCTCCCCGAGGTCTCGCCCGCGCTCGCCGTCCACGACATGAAGCTCTGGGGCACCGGGCACCGTCTCGCCGACTACGAGGGCAACGAGCGGGAACGGATCCTCTCCGAGGAGGGGTGGCTGCGCTTCACGCTCGTGCGCGACCCCGCGACCCGCCTGTGGTCGGCCTGGCAGTCGAAGCTCCTCCTCCGGGAGCCGCGCTTCGTCGCCGACTTCGCCGAGGAGGCGTGGTTCCCGCGCCTGCCGGAGGAGCCCGCCGCCCTGGTCGAGGACTTCCGCCGCTTCGTCGCCGCCCTCCCCGGCGACGAAGTCGAGGACGTCCACTGGGCCGTGCAGCACGACCTCGCCGTCCAGCTTCCGCTCACGCACGTCGGCCGCGTCGAGCGGCTCGACGACACCCTGTCCGTCCTCCGCGCGCACGTCCCCGGCGCGCCCTGGCCGGACGACGTCGGCCGCGACAACCGCACGAGCGTCCCCATGCCGCCCGGCCTCTACGACAAGGCGAGCGCGCAGATCGTCCGCGACCGCTACCGCGCCGACTACGAGCACTACGGCTACGACCCGGTCGAGCCGGCCGCGGACGGCCCCGCCCAGGACGCGTGGGCCGAGCGGGTCGCGCCCCTCCTCCCGCTCCTCCGCGAGCAGATCGACCGACACGTGCGCATCGGCGAGCTGCAGGGGATGGCATGGCGCGTCCAGAACCTGGAGCGCAGGCTCGAGAACGCCTTCGCGCGGCGGGTCGGCCACGCGAGCGCGCCCGTCTTCGCCAACCTCGAGGGGCATACGGAGTTCAACGTGCGCTGGGCCTGGTCGGAGGAGCGGCTCGAGCCGGGGTTCACGGCGGTCGTCCGCGTGAAGAACGAGGCGCGGGCGCTTCCGTGGGTGCTGCCGCCGCTCCTGCGCGCGGTTCAACGGGTGGAGATCGTCGACAACGGCTCGACGGACGGAACGGGGGACGTCGCCCTCGCGGTCGCGGAGGAGGAGGACGCCGCCGACCGGCTCGAGGTGCGCTCGTATCCGTTCTCGGTCGCCCGCTGCGGCCCCGAGCACCTCGGCACGCCGGCGGGCTCGGTGCACAACCTCGCGTACTTCTACAACTGGGCGTTCTCGCACGTCCGCACTGGTTACGCGCTCAAATGGGACGGCGACATGGTCCTCACCGACTCCGCGGTCGAGCTCTTCCGCGACCTGGCCTGGCAGCTCGAGGCCTCGGACGCGGTCGTGAAGATCCCCCGCTACCCGCTCTACCTCGCCGACGACCGCAAGGCCTTCTTCGACGTCGGCATGTCGAACTGCGAGCCGTGGGCCTGGCCCAACAAGCCGGGTTACAGCTTCGTCAAGGCAATGGAGTGGGAGCAGCCCGTGCTCCCACCGGACGTGCCGCGGCTCGTCTTCCCCGAGTGGGGCTGCATCGAGCTCAAGCACCTCGACGCCGACGAGTTCGCGCACTGGTCGGACACCGACTTCGACGCGAGCGCCCGCACCCGGCGCAAGCGCCGGGAGTGGGAGGTCTTCCACGCGCTCGTCGACGGCGCCGAGCCGCCCGCCGACGTCGTCGCCGTCGAGGCCCCGGAGGGCAGGCACGTGATCGAGTACGTACGCACGACGTGGCTCCCGGAGCAGGCGAGGGAGCCCGGCGATCTCGGCGAGCGGCTGCTGGGCCGCCTCGTCAGGGCCGCCGTCTGACACCGGCCCCGGCCGCCGGGCGCCGGACGGGGCCCCCGGGGCGGCTAGCCGCCCCGGTACGCCTCGATCAGGACCTCCGCGACCTCGGGGCGCGTGAACTCCTCCGGCGGCAGCTCGCCCTGCGAGAGCAGCTCGCGCACCTTCGTACCCGAGAGGAAGACGTGGTCGTCGCCGCCGTGCGGGCACGTCTTCGCGGTCGCCATCTGGCCGCAGGCCTTGCACCAGAAGGAGTGCTCGAAGAACATCGGCTCGATGTCGAGCTCGTGCGGCTCGAACTCGTCGAAGATGAGCTGCGCGTCGTAGGTGCCGTAGTACGTGCCGACGCCCGCGTGGTCGCGCCCGACGATGAAGTGCGAGCAGCCGTAGTTCTTCCGGCAGATCGCGTGCCAGATCGCCTCGCGCGGCCCCGCGTAGCGCATGGCGGCCGGGAAGGCGGAGACGACGACGCGGTCGGCCGGGTAGTAGCCGCCGACGAGGATGTCGTACGCCTTCACCCGCGTCGCGGCCGGGACGTCGTCCGACTTCGTCTCGCCGACGAGGGGATGGATGAGGAGTCCGTCGACGGTCTCGAGCGCGCACTTGGTCAGGTACTCGTGCGCCCGGTGGATCGGGTTCCGCGTCTGGAAGCCGACGACGCGGCGCCAGCCGCGGTCGGCGAAGAGCGCCCGCGTCTCGGCGGGGTCGCGGTGCAGCTCGGGGAACGACGGCTCGAGCCGCTCGAAGACGGTCACCGCCCCGGCGAGGTAGGAGTCGCCCTGGGCGTAGAGCCGGGCGACGCCCGGGTGCTCGGAGTCGGTGGTTCGGAAGCAGCGCTCCGCCTCCCGCTCCTTGTCGTAGGAGTAGACGTCCTCGACCTCGAGGACCGCGAGCGCGCGGCCGTTCTCGTCGGCGAGAGCGACCCTGTCTCCGCCGGGGGGCGCGTCGACGGCCAGGCAGACCGGGAGCGCCCAGGGAAGCCCGCCGGGGAGGCGCATCGCTTCGACGACGCCCTCGTACTCCTCCCGGCCCATGAAGCCGGCGAGCGGCGAGAGCGCGCCGGAGGCGAGCATGTCGAGATCCGAGAGCTCGCGCGAGGTGAGGGTGACGACCTCGAGAGCGCCGAGGTCGTCAGGACGCTCGCCGGCGCGCGGCAGAAGCTCGCCCCCGTGGGGCCGGACGAGGTGGTCGGTGGCGACGCTCACGCGCTGACCTCCTGGCCGACGAGGCCCATCTCCTCGAGCCTCGCGACCACGATCTGCGCGCTCTCCTCCGGGCTCTGCACCTCCGTGTCGACGACGATCTCGGGCGCAGAGGGCTCCTCGTAGGGGTCGTCGACGCCGGTGAAGCCCTTGATCTCGCCCGCGAAGGCCTTCGCGTAGAGACCGTTGACGTCGCGGCGGGCGCACTCGTCCACGGAGGCCTTGACGTAGACCTCGACGAAGGGGCCGAACTGCTCGGTCAGCTCCCGCGCCTTCCGCCGCGTCTCCTCGTACGGCGAGATGGCGGCGCAGATGACCGCCCCGCCCTGGCGCGTCAGGCGGGAGGCGACCCAGCCGATCCGCTCGATGTTCGTGTCGCGGTCGTCCTTCGAGAACCCGAGGCCCTTCGAGAGGTGCGTGCGGACGGTGTCGCCGTCGAGGTACTCGACGATGTGGCCGCGCTCGTCCAGCGCGGGGCCCACGAGGTGCGCGATCGTCGATTTGCCGGAGCCGGAGAGCCCCGTGAACCAGAGCGTGAAGCCGCCGCCGCGCGCGCGGTCGGACTCGGGGTGTTCATGGGCATGGAGATGCACGGGGGAACCCGTGGTTCCCCCGTGGGCCCCCTCCTTCGAGACTGCGTTCTGATCGGTCATCGTCCTCCTTCGGCGGTTGCGTCCGTATGAATGCCGCATTCGAGCTTGTCGGAGCCCGCCCAGCGGCCTGCGCGCTCCTCCTCGTCGGGCGTCGTCGGTCGCGTGCAGGGCATGCAGCCGATGGAACGGTACCCGGCGTCGTGGAGCGGGTTGTACGGGATGTCGTTCTCCATGATGTACGTCCAGACGTCCTTCTCGCTCCAGTCGGCGAGCGGGTGCACCTTCCAGACGCCGAAGCGCTCGGAGCGCTCGACCTTCCCGACGCCGGCCCTCGAGGGCGACTGCTCGCGCCGGATGCCCGAGACCCAGGCCTCGTACGGCTCGAGCGCCCGAAGCAGCGGCTCGACCTTGCGAATGTGGCAGCAGCGGTCGGGCTGCGTCTCCCAGAGGTTCGGCCCCTCGCGCTTGTGCTGCTCGGCGATCGAGAGCACCTCGGGGACGACCAGCCGGAGCCCGTAGCGCTCGACGAGGCGCTCGCGCGTCTCGTAGCTCTCCTTGAAGAAAAGGTGAGTGTCGAGCTCGACGACGTCGACGTCGAGCCCGAGCTCGGCGGCCATGTGCACGAGCACGGAGGACTGCTTCTGCCAGGAGCACGAGACGCAGAGGCGGTCGCCGAACCTCTCGACCGCCCAGCGAAAGAGATCCTCGGCGGGGAGCTCCTCGACCTCTGCGTCAGTCAGCGACAGGCGCAGGCTGGTCACGCAGGAGCACCTCCCGGAGCGTGTCGGCGCGGAGCCCGAGGCGGAGCGTCTCGAGCGGGATCACCTCGCCCGGCGGCACGTTCCCCAAGTTCACCTCGGGCCCGAGGCTCTTGACGAACCACGCCTGCGCGGCCGTGGTCGGCGCCTCGAAGACGATGTCGTCGGGGTCGATCGCGTGCACGATCTCGTCGATCAGCCCGGTGCGCATCTCGCCGGTGGGGCGGTAGATCCCCGCGGTGGCGCCCTCGCGGCCCTCCGTGATCACCTTCCAGGCCCCGGCGGCCAGCTCGTCCCGGATCCACTCCACCCACCGGTACGGCGCGAAGACGGTCTGCGCGTCCTTGGAGCCGACCTCGGACATGACGACGAAGTCGCGGGCGAGCTCGGCGATCAGCTCGAGCTTCCGCTCGCGCGGCAGGTCGATCGTCCCGTCCGAGACCTCGACGTGGGAGAGGCGGTTCTCGGCCAGCCAGCGCCGGTACTCGTGGAGCCGGCCGCGGGCCACGGCTGCCTCGAAGAGCGTGCCGCCGCAGACGACAGGCGTCTCGAAGGAGCGGTAGAGCGCGATCTTCTTCTCCAGGTTGCGCGTCACGTACGACGTGCCCCAGCCGAGCTTGACCACGTCCACGTACTCGCCGGCCGTGTCGAAGAGGCCCTCGATGTCGCGGAGGTTCATCCCCTTGTCGATCACGTGCGTCAGCCCGTGCGAGCGCGGCTTGGGCGAGCGCGCGGGGACGTCGAGGAAGCCGTTCGAGCCGGCCTCAGAGACGGGCATAGAGATCCTCCAGTCGCTTCTGCGCCTCGGCCTGGACGTCGTGGTAGAGCGAGCTTCCGTGCGAGTCGATCGCCACCGTCAGCGGGCCGAAGTCCTTGACCCGGAACTTCCAGAGGCACTCGGGCATGAGCTCCTCCCAGTAGACCTCCTCGATCTCCTCGATCTGGGTCGTCTCGAGCGCGGCCGCCCCGCCGACGATGGCGAAGTAGACCATCCCGTAGCGGCGCATAGGCTCGATCGCCTCGTCCGGGAGGCCGCCCTTGCCGCAGATCGCGCGCACGCCGTGGTCGCGCCCGAGCGGCTCGGTGAAACGCACCATGCGGGCGCTCGTCGTCGTGCCGATGCAGACCTTCTCGTAGCGGCCGTCGGCGACCTTGCGGACGCCGGGCGCCGTGTGAAGGAGAAACGCGCCCGTGAGGTCGAGCGGCGGCGCAACTCCCTGGTCGAAGATGCGAATCTGCGTGCGGTCGCGGATGCCGACGATGTGCCCGTCGACGGTGACGGAGTCGCCCGCCCGCAGCTCGCGGATCTGCTCCTCGGTCGCGGGGAAGGTGAGCCGGCGCTCGGCCATCATGCGTCCCGGTCGTACTCGACGGCGCCGTCGGCGGCGACGTGCGCGCTCGCGCGGCGCGCGGCCCAGCACTGGTAGTTGACGGCGACGGGGTTGAGGGTCATGTGCGTGTCGGCGTGCTCGACGTGGCAGTGGAGGACGGTGACGTCGCCCCCGAGGCCCATGGGGCCGATGCCGGTCTCGTTGAGGAGGTCGGTCAGCTCCACCTCGAGCTCGGCGACGAGCGGGTCGGCGTTGCGCGTGCCGACGGGGCGGGCGATCGCCTCCTTGGCCAAGTGCATGGCGTAGTCGGCCGAGCCGCCGACGCCGACGCCGACGATGCCGGGCGGGCACGGCTTCCCGCCGGCGCCGACGATCGAGTCGAGGACGAAGCGCTTGATGCCGGCGACCCCGTCGGCGGGGACGCACATCTTCAGGAAGCTCATGTTCTCGGAGCCGGAGCCCTTGGGAACGCACTTGACGTCGAGCCCGTCCCAGTCCGGGACGAAGTCCCAGTGGACGATCGGGACGCGGTGGCCTACGTTCTGGCCCGTGCTCTCGCGCGTGAGCGTGTGGACGGTGTTCGAGCGCAGCGGGTGCTCGACGGTCGCGCGCTCGGTGCCGTCGTAGAGGGCCTGGTAGATGCGCGCCGGGTGAAGCGGGAAGCCCTCGCCGACGCGGCAGTAGTAGACGGCGATCCCGGTATCCTGGCAGACGAGGTTCTTCTCCCCCTCGGCGACCTCGACGTTCCTGAGGATCGTCTGGAGGACGCGCTGACCGGGGACGGAGGTCTCCCTCCCCGCGGCGTCGGCGAGCGCGTCGCGCAGATCCTGCGGGATGTCCTTGAGTGCCCAGACGTAGAGGTGCGCGGCGGCGTCCTCGACGACTTTCTGCAGGTCGGTGGCGACGGCCATGCTCAGCTCCGCGCCCTCTCCGCGGCGGCCCTGCCGGCCCGGCGACCGAAGACGCAGCACTCGAGGAGCGAGTTTCCCATCATGCGGTTCCGCCCGTGCGTCCCGCCGGCGATCTCGCCGCAGGCGAAGAGGCTCTCGACCGTGGTCTCGCCGTGCTCGTCGATCGTGAGCCCGCCGTTCTGGTAGTGGAGGACGGGGTAGGTGAGGATCGGCTCGGAGAGCGGGTCGATCCCGGCGGCGCGGTAGCGGCGGAGCATGTACGGGAGGGAGACTTCCGCATCGGCCTCGGCGATCCTGGTCGTGTCGAGCCAGACCGCCGGGCGCCCGTCGGGAGTCTCGACGCCCTTCCCCTGCTCCACCTCGGCGAAGATCGCCTGCGAGACCTCGTCCCGCGGGCCGAGCGAATCCGTGAACTCCTCGCCGTCGGCGTTCAGGAGGACGGCGCCGTAGGCGCGCGTCGTCTCGGGGATGGAGTAGCCCTGCATGCTCGCGGGCCACGCGCCGCCGTTGGGGTGGTACTGGAGCGCGTCGAGATCGCGGGCGGCGGCGCCGAGCTCGAGCGCGATCCGCGTCACCTCGCCGGTCGCGCCGGGATGGTTCGTGGAGAGCTCGCCGCGCTCCTCGGCCTCGCGGAAGCAGCGGCCGCCGGCGGCGAGGACGACCGTCCCGGCCTCCACTACCGTGTCGCCGCAGCGGGCGCGCCAGCCGCCGGGCGCGGGCTCGAGCCCGGCGAGCGGCGACTTCGGGAGCGTCCGCGCGCTCGAGGCCTCGACGGCGTCGCGGAGCGCGCTCGTGATCGCCTGGCCCGTGCGGTCGCCGACCTGGAGCAGGCGCTTGCGGCTCGCGCCCCCGCAGCGCGCGAGGCGGTAGCCGCCGTTCTCGCGCGTGAACTGGACGCCGTGCTCCTCTAGCCAGTGGATGGTCGCGGGCGCCTCGCCGGTGAGGATGCGGACGAGCTCCATGTCGGCGGTCTCGTGTGAGCTCCGCCACACGTCCTCGGCGTGGAGGTCGGGCGAGTCGTCGGCGCCGAAGGCCGCCTGGATCCCGCCCTGGGCCTTCGCGGAGTTGCAGGACTGAAGCGAGCCCTTCGCGGCGAGCGCGACGCGCGCACCTGCCCGCTCGGCGGAGACGGCGGCCGCGAGCCCGGAGGCGCCGCTTCCGACCACGAGCACGTCGACGGCGAGGGAGTCGGCCACGACGGTCGGACTATACCACCGTGTCTCTAATCTCATTCATTTGCGTTTCTTATCTCTTGGCGGTCGCCACCGGCCCCCGGAAGGGCCCCTAGCAACAGCCTGTTACTCGGGTACGACAGGGTCGGCGAGGGCGCCCCGGAGGACGCCGCTTCGCTCCGTGTCCCGCATGCCCGGGAGGAAGAAACACGCGAGCGTGACCGCGCCGGCGACGAGACCGGCGCCGATCAGCGTCGCCTCGGCCCCGATCCCGGCCGCGACCGGGCCTGTGAGCGCGAACGACACGGGGACGAGGCTCGTCGAGACGAACCAGTCGAGGCTCGTGACGCGGCCGAGCAGGCGCGTGGGGACGAGCGCGTGCATGAGCGTCCCCCAGATCACGAGCCCGGCCGTGAAGAGGCCGCCCTGGAGGAAGCTGACCGCCATCGCGTGCCAGAGGGCGGTCGCCAGCCCGAAGCCGACGAGGAGGAAGCCGCCCGCGACCCAGGTCGAGTACATGACGGTGATGTGCCGGCGCGGCATCCCCCGCTGGCCGAGGACGAGCGCGGCGACGATCGAGCCGACGCCGCCGACCGCGAGCACGAATCCGAAGTCGTCCGCGCCGCCGCCGAGCTCGTTCCGGATCCGGTACGGCAGCAGCACCTCGACCGGGCCCCAGAACGCGAGCAGGGAGATCGCGGCTGCGAGGAGCGTCCCCCACAGCCACGTGTGCGCGCGGACGAAGCGCAGGCCCTCGCGGATCTCCGCGACCACGCTCGCGCCCATCCCTTCTCGCGGAAGGGGCCGAGGCGCCATCAGCGCGACGGCGACGGCGGAAGCGAGGAAGGTGACGCCGTCGATGGCGAACGCCGTGCCGGAGCCGAAGGCGGCGACGAGCCAGCCGCCCACGGCGGGGCCGACGAGCCGGAATGCGAAGGGCCGGATGAACTGGTCGAGCGAGTTGGCCTCCAGCAGGAGCCGGCGGGGGACGATCTGCGGGACGATGGCGCTGAACGCCGGCCCGAAGAAGGCCTCACCGGAGCCGTAGACGACGGCGAGCGCGATCAGGTGCCAGAGGCGGAGGTGGCCCGTGAGCGAGAGGACGGCGATCGCCCCCACCGCGGCCGCCCGCAGGATGTCGGCGGCGATCATCACGCGGCGGCGGTCGAAGCGGTCGGAGACGATCCCGCCCGCGAGGAGGAAGACGGCGAGCGGGAGCGTCCACGCGAGGCCGACGAGCGACAGCGCGCTCGGCGAGTTCGAGATCTCGTACACCTGCCACGCGATCGCCACGACGAAGATCCCGTCGCCCAGGAGCGAGACGGTCGCCCCGGTCCAGAGCAGCGCGAAGTCCCTGATCCGCAGGGGCCGCAGAACGGCGAGCCGCGCGGCGCGCGGCCGCGACTCGAGCTCGGGGGTCGGCTGGAGCTCCATCCTTCTCCCTCACCAGGAGCCCTTCCGCATGGAGCGGGCGAAACGGCGGCGGCGCTTGCGGGCTTCCGCGAGGGCGCGCGGGTCGGCCTTCGTCTCCAGGTGCCGAAGCTCACGCTGGAGCTTCCGGTAGCTCTCGAGCCGTGCGGGGTCGAGCCGGCCGTCGGCGAGGGCGGCGGCGACCGCGCAGCCGGGCTCTTCCTCGTGCGCGCAGTCGCGGAACCGGCAGGCCGAGGCCAGCTCCGTCACGTCCGCGAACGTCTCCTCCATCCCCGCTCCGGCGTCCCAGAGGGCGAGCTCGCGCATCCCCGGCGTGTCCAGGACGAGCCCCCCGCCCGGCAGTAGGAGGAGCTCGCGGTACGTGGTCGTGTGCCGGCCCTTGCCGTCGCCGCGGAGCCCGGCCACCTGCTGGCGCTCCTCTCCGAGCAGGAGGTTCACGAGCGACGACTTGCCCACGCCCGACGAGCCGAGCAGGGCGATGGTGCGCCCGCCCTCCGCATAGGCTGCGAGCTCGGCGACACCCGTCCCGTCCACGGCGCTGACGACATGGACGGGCACGCCGAGCGCGACCGCCTCCACCTCGGCGATCTCGGCCGGGTCGCCGGCGAGATCGCTCTTGTTCAGGACGATCGCGGGCGTGGCGCCGCTCTCCCAGGCCGCGGCCAGGTAGCGCTCGATCCGGCGAACGTTGAGGTCGCCGCCGAACGCGCTGACGAGGAGGACGACGTCGACGTTCGCCGCGACAACCTGCTCCACGGTTTCCTCGCCCGCGGCCTTGCGGGAGAACGCCGTCCGGCGCTCCAGGACGGCCTCGATCGGGGCCGTCTGGCTCTCGTCGCGGAGGGCGACCCAGTCGCCCACGGCGGGAAGGCCGGCGGGGCCGGCCTCGTGCCGCAGCCGGCCGGCGACCTCCGCCGGCTGCTCCCCCCGCGCGGCGTGGACGACGTACGCCCCGCGGTGCTGGGCGGCGACTCTCGCCGGCGCACGGCCGAGCGCGGCGTGCGGGGCGAATTCCTGCTCGCGGCTCGGGCTCCACCCGAGCGCTTCGAGTTCCTCGAACACTCCAGAGCTCCTTCTCTTCGGCAGGGACGAACGACGCGGGCTCACGCGCAGTCGGTCGCGGGAGCCCAAGCGACGGTCTGGTGCCTGGGATCGGCGCGCTCAGCCGAAGACGGCCGGACCGCGCGGGGGCGCAGCTTCCGCACTCTCGAACATCGCTCGCCCTCCTTTCCTCGCGGGACCGGGACGGCCGAAGACTAGCGCACGCGCGCCCTCGCCGTCAGGCGCCCAGGCCGCCGAAGACGGCGAACGGGTTCTGGGGCGTGACCTCCCAGACCATGCCGCCGCCGGGCTCGACCTCGACAGCCGCGCCCTCGGGCACGTCCCCACGCAGCCGCTCGGCCAGCTCGACGGCCTGATCGTGGTTGACCGCGCCCACGAGCAGGAACGTCGAGCGGCGCACGACCGGAAAGCCGTCTCCCTCGAGCCGCTCGGCCAGCTCGGCCGTCGCCTCCCGGCTCGCCAAGGAGACGCGCACCTCCCACTCCGCGTGCCCGGTCTCGCGGGAATGGGCGGCCTCGCGCGCCTGCTGACGCTCGTGCTCGGCCCGCACCTCCGACTCGCTCCGCGGCAGCGGGACGCCCGCGTCCCTCCACTCCTGCTCGATCGGATGCCAGCGCTCGAGGACGATGCCGGCCTCGCGCCCCTCGGCGGCGAGAAGCTGACGGACGACTCCCTCGGCCTCGCGGGCGAACGACTCGTCGTCCGCATAGAGGAAGACGCGGCCGCCGGACCGGCTGACGGCGACCCGGCCGCCGAGGCGGTCGCGCTCCGCGGCCTCCAGCCGGAGAGCCGCGAGCCGCTCGACGAGCTGTGTCCCGTCCCCCTCCTCGTCGAAGTCAACGGTGAGGCGCCAGTCGTCCATCGACGCCATTCTGCCCGATCGCGGCTCTACCAGACGCTGCGGAGGAGCTCGGCGATCTCCGCCGGGGATGCCTCGCGCGGGTTCGCCTTCGCTCCGGCCCGCAGGGCCGCAGCCTCGGCGACGAGCGACAGCTCCTTCTCGGGGACGCCGAGATCCCGCAGTCGCTCGAAGCCGGCGAGTCGCGCGAGCTCCTCCACCTTCCCCGGCGCGTCGCCGGGCGCGCCGATCCCCTCGCCGAAACGGGCCACCTCCTCCGCGGCCTCCGGCTCGTTGAAGCGGAGGGCGGGCGGGAGGCACACGGCGTTTGCGGCCCCGTGGGAGACGCCGTAGCGGCCGCCGAGCGCCTGCGCCATCGCGTGGCCGAGGCCGAGGCCCGCGCCGCCGAGGGCCGCGCCGGCGTGCATGGCGCCCTCGAGCAGCTCGCGCCGAGCCTCACGGTCGCTCCCGTCCGCCAGCACACGCGGAAGCGCCCCGGCGATGAGCGGAGCGCCGGCGAGGGCTTCGCGATCGGCGTCCGGGTTGCGGCCGCGCACGTAGAGCGCTTCGGCGCAGTGAGCGAGCGCGTTCAGCGCGGTGCCGCCGCTCTCCGCGGGCGGCAGGCCGAGCGTCAGCTCGGGCTCGTAGAGGATCCCGGCGAGGTGCGCTCCACCGCCGCTCACCTTCACGCCCTGCTCCTCGTCGCGGACGCCGAAGCCCCGCGCCCACTCCGCGCCGGCGTAGGTGGTCGGGACAGAGACGACCGGGAGCCCGGTCTCGGCGCTCACCGCCTTGGCCGTGTCGATAGCGCTCCCGCCGCCGACGGCGACGAGCCCGTCGGCGCCCTCGGCAGCCGCGATCGCCTCCTGCACTGTCCCCATTGGGGCGTGGCGGCGAACGCCGTCGTAGACGCGGCGCGCGGGCAGTTCGAGGCTCGCCCAGCGCTTGCTCGTGACGACGAGCGGCCGCACGATGCCGAGCTCGGCCAGAAGGCCGTCGTACCCGTCGAGGCCCCAGCGGACGATCACGGAAGCCGCTCCCGGGCGAAGGCGAGGAGCGCGTCGGCGGCGCGGGTCGGCGGACGGCCCTTCGCGCGGACGACGTACAGCTGCCGCGAAGGCTCGATGCCGGCGACCCGCGCCGCGGCGAGCGTGCCCGCCGCGAGCTCGCCCTCGACGGCCATCCGTGAGATGAACGTCACGCCGTACCCTGCCGCGACGGCGCTCTTCACGGATTCCTGCAGACCGAGCTCGAGCTTCGAGTCGAGCGAGCCGAGGCGCAGGCCGGCGCGGCGGAGCTCCTCCTCGACGACCTGGCGAACGCCGGCGCCCTCCTGCATCACGATCAGCGTCTCGGCGCGCAGCTCGTCGAGGGAGAGCTCCGCGCCCGCGGCCGGATGGCCCGAGGGAACGGCCAGGACGATCTCGTCCCGCGCGAGCGGCTCGAAGACGAGCGAGCGGTGGCGCCGGAGCGCGCCGACCACGCCGAGCTCGAGCTCCCGGGCGGCGACCCGCTCGATCACGGAGAACGTGTCGGAGATCGTGAGCGCGACGCGCAGGTCCGGATGGCCGCGCTGGAACTCGCAGAGGAGGAGCGGGACGAGGTGCGAGCCGGGCCCCGTCGACGCAGCGAGAGCCAGCGTCCCGACGAGGCGGCCGCCGTCGGCGGCGGCGACGTCCTCGAGAAGCTGGGCCTCGAGCTGGAGCAGACGCTGGGCGTTTCGGTAGAGCCGGCTGCCGGCTTCCGTCGGCTCGACCGACCGGCCGGAGCGGTCGAGGAGCTGCTGCCCGAGCCGCTCCTCGAGCGAGCGCACCTGGAGGCTGACGGCGGGCTGCGTCACCCCGAGCCGCTCGGCGGCCTGCGAGAAGCTCTTGCGGTCGACGACGGCGCAGAAGGCGGCAAGCTGACGCGTGTCCATAAGCGCATCTTATAGCGGCGTCCGACGGTCGGCCCGTAGACTCCGCCCTCGATGCGAGTCTGGATCGACATCACGGCGCCGGCGCACGTGCTCGTCTTCCGGCCGCTCATCGCCGTCCTGCGCGAGCGCGGCGCCGAGGTCGAGGTGACGACACGCGTGAGCGGGCAGACGGTGCCGCTGCTCGAGCTGCACGAGATCGAGGCCGAGGTGATCGGCCGCCACGGCGGCCGCTCGGCGGCCGGGAAACTCGGAACGATGGCGACGCGGGTCGCCGGGCTCCTCCGCTGGGCACGCGGGCGGCGCTTCGACGCTGCGCTCGCGCACGCCTCCCACCACCTGACGATGGCCGCCCGGACGCTCCGGGTCCCCTGCGCGACCACGTTCGACTACGAGTTCGCCACCCTCCAGCACCAGCTCGGCTGCCGTGCCGCCAACGTCGTGCTCGTCCCCGAGACGATCCCGCCCGAGCGGCTGGAGCGGTACGGCGTCCGCCCGCCGAAGCTCCGCCGCTACCCGGGCTTGAAGGAGGAGTACTACCTGGCCGACTTCGAGCCGGACGACGGCGTGCTCGCCGCGCTAGGCGTCGACCGTGGGCGAATCCTCGTCGTCGTGCGCACTCCTCCCGACCTCGCCTCCTACCACCGGCACGGGAACCCCGTCTTCCCGCGCCTCCTCGAGCGCCTGGGTCGGCGCGAGGACGTGCAGACGGTCGTGGTCCCGCGCACCGACGAGCAGCGCGACTGGGCCCTCGGGCTCGAACTTCCGTCGCTGATCGTCCCCGCGGGCGCGGTCGACGCGCAGAGCCTCGTCGCGCTGGCCGACCTCGTGGTCTCGGCGGGCGGGACGATGAACCGCGAAGCCGTCGCCCTCGGCGTCCCCGTCTACACGACGTTCGCCGGCCGAATCGGCGCGGTGGACGAAGCGCTCCTCCGCGAGGGAAGGCTCCGCCGTCTCGAGGATCCCGACGCGCTCGAGCTCGGTCGGCGGCCCGCCGCCGCCGAGCGGACGCGTCGCGATCCCGGCGCATTTCTCGATCTGCTCCTCCCCGTCTAGAATCGCTCTCTTGCTCTCGAACAGAGGGGGTTCGAAAGGAGAACTGCTTCGACTCCGCGTTCAAGACGCCGATGTCGCGGCGCGCCCTCATAAGGGCATTGCCGCCGCCGCCGCCACCTGGGCTGGAGCGCTCCCGAGCCTGGCCGGCGCCGGCGGAGAGGGCGGTTCACGGACTTCAGGGCGATCGCGCCGAGCGCCACCGACGAGCTGCAGATACCGGACGGCTACGCGCTCGACATCGTCCTCGAGTGGGGCGACGAGTTCGGCCCCGGCCTCCGCTTCGGCTACAACTGCGACTACTCGGCGTGGTTCCCGCTCCGGAACAAGGAGGACGAGGGGCTGATCTTCGTCAGCCACGAGTACCTCGTCCCCTTCTTCACGACGGACTGGGTGAACACCCCCGCCAACAACGCCCTCTGGGACCCCCGCATCGAGCCGTACAGGTCGCTCATGAAGCGGGAGAAGGAGGAGCTGGGCGGCTCGATCGTCCACATCAAGCTCGGCAAGAACGGCTGGGAGCAGTGTGGGGATCGGCCTACAACCGGCGCATCTACGCCGACGGCCCCGAGATCCCGTACACCGGACCGGTCGTCGGCTCCGGGCTCCTGCCCGAAGGCGACTAGGTGCTCGGCACGCTCGGCAACTGCTCCGGCTGCCACACGCCCTGGGACACGATCCTGACCTGCGAGGAGAACCCGCGCAGAGCTTCGGGCTGAAGCGCGGCGTCCCGCTCGTCTTCTCGACCGGCTGGATCAGGGACGATCAGAGCGAGGAGGGAATCAACTACTACGTCGGCGAGCCGGGGACGAACGCGCTCGGCACCGGCCCGGCGATCGAGAAGCCGTACTACAGCTACGTCACCGAGATCGACCCGTTCACCGGCGAGGCCGTGAAGCACACCTCGCTCGGCCGCATCCACCACGAGAACGTCGCCATCGCCGACGGCCCGAGCGGCCACATGACCGCCTCCACGGGCGACGACGCGCCCGCGGCGGACGGCATGTTCTTCAAGTACGTCTCCAACAAAGCCGTACCGCCGGGATGCCGAGGTCGGAGGCGATGAAGCTCCTCGCCGACGGGCAGCTCTACGTCGCCCAGTGGCTACCGACGGCCAACGACCCGAGCGTGGACTCGGGCACGGGCGTCTGGCACCCGCTCGACACGAGCAACCCGGAGGCGTGCGCGTTCACCACGCGCTGGGTGGAGGACAACATCGTCTCCCAGGTCGGAGGGACGCTGGCGCAGTTCCGCGTCCCGAGGGCCGAGGACTGCGAGGTGCTGCCGAACGACCGCCGCAGCGTCCTCATCGCGCTCCGTCCTGTTCCCCGTGCGGCCACGAGGACTGAAGTCCATCGGGTTGGCGGGATCCCCCTCGGCTTTCCGGGCGTGCCCGTCTGCGCCCTCGCTCGTGGCGATCAGGAAGGTCTGAGCTACTAGTAGGAAGGCTTGACGAAATGCATGCTGTGCCGTTGGGCCGCGCTGGTCGCTCCCGACGACGAGCGGTATTCCGCCGAACCCTCTAGAGAACCGCGTCTCGGCTGCGGCCGGGGCCGTCCTGGACGGTCTCGGCCGCGGTGGCCTCGCCCACGCGGCGCGGCGCGCGCACCAGCTCGCCTAGGCGGGCGACGACCTCGATCGTCTCGCCGGCGTCGACGAGGTGCTCGAGCTCGGCGAGCTCCTCCTCCAGCCAGGCCGGGTCGACCGGCCGGCAGGCGGCGCGCATGATCTTCGGGTGCGCGGTGGGCACTGCCTTCTCGCCGTCGCCCCAGAGCTCCTCGCGGAGCTTTTCGCCCGGCCGGACGCCGATAAACTCGACGGCGATGTCGCGCTCGGGCTCCATGCCGGAGAGGCGGATCATATTGCGGGCGAGGTCGACGATCTTGACCGGCTTGCCCATGTCGAGCACGAAGACGTCGCCGCTCTGCCCGATCGCGCCGGCCTGGACGATGAGCTGCACCGCCTCCGGGATGGTCATGAAGTAGCGCTCCATCTCGGGGTGCGTGACGGTGACCGGCCCTCCCCGCTCGATCTGGCGGCGGAAGATCGGGATGACGCTCCCGGAGGAGCCGAGGACGTTGCCGAAGCGCACCGAGATGAAGCTCGTCCCGTTCCCCTCGCGCTCGGCCGCAGCCTCGACGATCCACTCGCAGACGGCCTTCGTCTGCCCGAGGACGTTCTTCGGCCGAACGGCCTTGTCGGTGGAGACGAGCACGAATCGCTTCGCGCCGTGCTCGCGCGAGGCGGCGGCGACGACCTTCGTCCCGAAGACGTTGTTCCGCACCGACTCGACCGGGTTCGCCTCGACGAGCGGGATGTGCTTGTAGGCAGCCGCATGGAAGACGACGGCCGGCCGGTGCCGCTCGAAGAGCCGGCGGATCTTCGCCGCGTCCTTCACATCCGCGAGCGCCGACACGGTGGCGGTGTAGCCGCGATCGTGCTGCAGCTCCCGCTCGATGTCGACGAGGGCGTTCTCGGAGGCGTCGACGAGCACGATCTGCGCGGGGCCGAGCGCCGCAACCTGGCGGCAGAGCTCGGAGCCGATCGAGCCGCCGGCGCCGGTCACGAGCACCGTCGCGTCCGTGACGTACGAGGCGATCGAGGGGATGTCCATCTCCACCGCCTCGCGGCCGAGGACGTCCTCGACCTGCACCTCGCGCAGCTGGGAGGAGAGGTTGAGGTCGCCGGCGATCAGCTCGTGGACGCTCGGCAGGGTCTTCACGGGCACGCCCGCGTCCCGGCACGCGTTCACGATCCGTTGGCGCACGTCGCCGGCGGCCGACGGGATGGCGATGATCACCTCGTCCGGCTTGCGGTCCTCGAGCAGGCGGGGGAGGTCGTTCGTCGTGCCGACGACGCGTACGCCGTGCAGGCGCATGTTCTTCTTGCGCGGATCGTCGTCCACGAGCCCGATCGGCGTGTAGCGGAGCCGCGGGCTCTTCAGCATCTCGCGGATGATGATCTGGCCCGCGTCGCCGGCCCCGACGACGAACGCCTCCTTGCCGCGCGCGACGAGGCTCCGCCGGCCCGGCCGCTCGATCAGCGTCCTGGTGAGGAGGCGCGCACCCGTGACGAACGCGAGCGCCAGCATCCAGTCGATGACGACGATGCCCCGCGGGAGGCGCCAGCCGGGAACCGGGTCCCAGACGTAGATGAACGCCATGGCGGCGATGGAGCCCACGGTCACCGCGAGGATGGCGCGCCAGATGTCGCGGATTGAGACGTAACGCCACCAGTGGTGGTAGAGGCCGAAGAGGATGAAGACGAGGAGCTTGACCGCGACCACAGCGGCGAAGACGCTGACGTCGAGGAACTCGTCGTAACGGGCGGGGAGCCCCTTGTCGAAACGGACCTGGAACGCGACGTACCAGGCGAGCGCCACGAGGCCGCCGTCGGCCACGACCTGCCAGATCCGGTGCCGGCTCAGGAGCCTCATGCCCCCGCTCCCACGCGGACGGCGGAGCGGACGGCGGCGACGACCTGCTCTTGCTGCTCGGCGGCGATCCCGGCCCAGAGCGGGAGCGCGATCGTCTCGAGCGCCGCGCGCTCGGTCTCGGGCAGGCTCCCGGGCCCGTAGTCGAGGCCCGCGTACACCGGCTGCAGGTGGAGCGGCGTCGTGTAGTAGGCGGCGCAGCCGATCGCCGCGGCCCGGAGCGCTTCGAGGACGCGATCCCGCTCGGGTGTGCGCACGACGTACATGTGGTAGACGTGACCGGGCTCGTCCTCGGGCAGCTCGACGAGCTCTCCCAGCCCGAGCTGAGCGTAGCGCGCGGCGGCCTCCCGGCGCGCCTCGTTCCAGGCGTCCACGTGCCCGAGGAGGACCCGGAGCACGGCTGCCTGGATCTCGTCGAGGCGCGAGTTGTAGCCGATCGCCTCGAAGCGCCGCTTGTCGCGGGAGCCGTGCGAGCGGAGCAGGCGAACGCGCTCGGCCACCGGCCCGTCGCTCGTGGCTACGAGGCCTCCGTCGCCGAGGCCGAAGAGATTCTTCGTCGGGAAGAAGCTGAAGGTCGAGGCGATCCCGGCGGCGCCCGCGCGGCGCCCGCCGACTCGCGCGCCGAACGCCTGCGCCGCGTCCTCGACGACCGGCACGAATCCGGGCAGCTCGTCGACCGCGGCGGGGCGCCCGAAGAGGTGGACGGCGAGCACGGCCCGCGTCCGCTCGGTGACGCGGGCGGCGGCGTCGGCCGGATCGAGGTTCAGGGTCGCCGGGTCGACGTCGCAGAAGACGGGCGTCGCGCCCACCCGGGAGATCGCCTCGGCGCTGGCGAAGAACGTGAAAGCCGGGCAGATGACCTCGTCGCCGGGGCCGACTCCGAGGGAGTCGAGGACGAGGACGATCGCGTCGGTGCCGTTGGCGACGCCGACGGCGTCGGCTACCTCGAGGTAGGCGGCCGCTTCCTCCTCGAAGGCACGGACCTCGGGCCCGAGGACGTAGCGTCCGGAGTCGAGGACCGCCGCGATCCGCTCGAGCAGCTCGGCCCGGAGCGGCTCGAGCTGCGCCCGGACGTCGACGTGCGGAATGCCCACGGCGGGCCAGTCTACCGGCCGCCGCTCTCGGCGGACTGCGCCTCGGCGAGGCGCCTGGAGCGCTTCCTGTGCGCCCGGTAGATCCAGGCCGCGGCGCCCAGCGCGAGGACGACGACGATGGCGTAGTCGGCGTAGCGGAAGCTCTCGTGGAAGCGCTCCCAGTTGGCACCGAGCGCGTACCCGACGGCCGCGAGGCCAAAGCACCACGGGATCGTGCCCGCGAAGGTGAGAACGGTGTAGCGGACGAGCGGCATCTCGCCGATCCCCGCCGGGATGGAGATGAAGGAGCGGACCACGGGGAGCATCCGGGAGACGAACACGGCAAGGTCGCCCCAGCGCTCGAACCAGCTCTCGGCGCGGTCGAGCTTCTCCGGCGTCACGTGCAGCCAGCGCCCGTGCCGCTCGAGGTACGGTCTGCCGCCGTAGAGACCGATCGCCCAGCCTCCGATCGAGCCGAGGGTGTACCCGACCGTCCCGGCGACGGCCACGGCGACGAACGCCCAGCCGGCCGACTCGATCTCCCGGCCGAACAGCGTGACGCTCGACGACGCGAACGCCCCGGCGGCGAGGGCGCCGCCGTAGACCATGACGAGCTCGCTCGCCGCGGGGAGGACCGCGTCGACGAGCATGAGGGTGAAGACGGCGTAGAGGCCGTAGTCACCGATGACGCTGGTGACGGCCTCGGTGATCGCGTGCACGTCGGCGAGTGTACCCGGGGGCTCTAGCGCGTCGGCACGCGAACCACGCGTACGGGCTTGGAGAGGGCGACTGCGCCGAGCCCGTTCCGGGCCTCGACCCGCACCGTGTAGCGACCGCTCGGGACGACGGCCCCGTGCCTGTTACGACCGTCCCAGCGCCAGCTGCGGACGCCGGGTTTCGCGTCTCCGCGGAAGAGCACTCGTCGCCCCGAGCTCTTCCCGACCGTTACCACGAGCCTCGCCGGCCGCGTGACGGCCACCGACGCGCTCAGGCGGCCGCCGCGCCTCTTCTTGACCCGCATGCGCTCCTTGGAGAGCCGCAGGTGGCCGATCGTCTTGTTGACGGTGAAGGCCCGCGCCATCCTGCTCTCGCGCCCGTTGGAGAGGTCGACGGCCTCCGCGACCCACCGCCAGCGTCCCTCCTGCATGCCCTTGCGGCCGACCTCCCGCTTGATCCATCCGCGCCCGGCCGTGCCCCGGTGGCGCCACGCCACGGACCCGTCCGGCCGCAGGAGCCGGATGTCGACCGACGACCGGCGCACCAGCTTGGCGGAGACGACGGTGGCGTCCGCCGCCCCGTCTCCGTTCGGCGAGACGACCTTCCTCGGCACGGGAGGCGCGTAGATCCCGTAGTAGAAGACCATGAGGGCGTTCGGCTCCCGGCGGGGGACGCCGTCCGAGGGCCGGTTCAGCACCCGTCCTTCGAACGAGACGATGGAGGAGCCGCCCCCGTCGAGCGAGATCGCTCGAACGGCTCCGAGGTCGACGAGGATGCGCGCGAGAGCGCCTATCGTCAGCCCCGCGCTCCGGGTGCTGCGGCCGTCCGCGACCACGAGGAGGACGCGACCGTCCGCCAGCTGGCCCACCGCCGTCCGGGGATGGCGGCTGCCCAGATGGTCCAGGGTGAACCACTCGTCCGTCGAATGCAGCGGCTTGCCGTCGCGTACGAGCTCGGGGCCGCCGCCGATCAGGTCGGCTACGTCGGGCGGTAGGCCGGGCAGGCCCAGCCGCACGGTCAGGGTCTCGCCGGGAACGGCCTCTCGTCGGAGCAGCGCCCTGTCTGCACCGCGCGCCTGGAGGATGACGGCTCCGGGCGGCACCCCGTTTCCCCCGCCACGGCGCACGAGCGCCACCGTCCCGGCGAGGTCGCCGTTCGGGAGCGTCTTGGGGAAACCGGTGACGACGACCTCGACGACCTTCTTCCCACGGGGCGTCGGGCCACCCCAGGTGCGCGTGAAGAGCGCGACCCCGGGATCCTCGAAAGCCCGGTTGAGGTAGTGGAGCTTCTGCCTCACGCCGCTCACCCCCCACCATCTACCGCGGAGACGCAGACGCTCGATGAGCAGGCGCCCGTCGAAGGCGATCCCCAGTGCCGCTCGTTGAGGCAGCGGCTCCGTCGAGAGAACCCCGTCCCGCTGGAACACCCCGCTCGGTCGCCCGGTAACCCAGTTGGAGAAGTCGCCGTTGACGGCCACGGTGGTCGCGCGCTTCGACTCCGCGCGTTGCATCTCCGGCACCGTCCGGGTGCCGAGTACCGTCCCGTCGGAGAGCACGGGCCTGACTGCATGCAGGCCGCCGTGGCGCGGAGCCCTCACGACGTGGAGCACCACGCCGCTCCCGCTGACGAGTCGTACCTGCTGCTCGTACGTGACGCCCGGCATCAGCTTCTCCCGGGCTCCGGCCGCCGCAGGGGACAGCACGAGAGCCGCGAGCGCGGCGACAACGAAACCCCTTCTGAGCACCCCAGGTGAGGAAAGCAAATGCGGGGATCGTTTACAAGCGTCGTCGTCTCCACTACCCTCGGCGCTGCCAGGGGACGCCGCCGAATGGCGTTCCAGACGAAGCGCGTCGGCCCGGGAGTCGCGGAGCGCGACGTCACCCCGACCCCCTACCGCGCCAACACGCCGGGCCGCCTCGCCGACCTCCTCGAGGCGACAGGGCTTGCCCGCGTCTCGACCGAGTTCGTCGCGACGCTCCATCGGTGCGGAGCCGAGCGGGCTGTCCTCCCCTGGTTGCTCCGCGGCTTCGAGCGGACGCTGCCGCCGTCGCTCCGCTCGACGATCGTCGCGCCCTATCGGGCGGCGTGAGGGCCCGAGGAGGGGGATCAGCCCCAGACCTTGACGTCTCGGTAGAGCGTGTCCCGCTGTACGGGAACCTTGCCGAGAGCCCGGATCGCGCGCACGAAGTCGTCCGTCGTCGCCCGGTGCGTGGTGCCGGCCGCCGAGACGACGTTCTCCTCGATCATGATCGAGCCCATGTCGTCGGCGCCGAAGCCGAGCGCGACCTGGCCGACCTTCATCCCCTGGGTGACCCAGCTCGACTGGATGTGGTCGACGTTGTCGAGGTAGATGCGGGAGACGGCCTGCGTGAGGAGGTAGTCGAACGACGTCGGCATCGCCTCGCGCGGGACCCGCTCGGAGAGGCGGTTGCCGTCGGACTGGAACGTCCAGGAGATGAAGGCCCGGAAGCCCCGCGTCTCGTCCTGCAACTCCCGGATGCGGCGCATGTGCTCGACCCGCTCCGGGAGCGTCTCCACGTGCCCGTACATCATCGTCGCCGTCGAGGACATGCCGAGCCGGTGGGCCTCGCGCATGACTCCGAGCCACTCTCCGGCCGTCGTCTTCTTCGGCGCGATGATCCGCCGGACGCGGTCGACGAGGATCTCGGCGCCGCCGCCGGGGAGCGAGTCGAGCCCCGCGTCGCGCAGGCGCGTCAGCGTCTCCGGCACGGTTAGCCGCGACCGGCGGGAGATGTGCTGGACCTCGGGCGGCGAGAGCGCGTGCAAGTGGATCGGGTAGCGCTCCTTGATCGAGCGGAAGAGATCCTCGTAGTAGTCGATGCCGAGGTCGGGGTGGTGGCCCCCCTGCATGAGCAGGGCGGTGCCGCCGAGCCCCAGCGTCTCCTCGACCTTCTTGAAGATCACCGGCTTCGGGAGCAAGTACCCCTCCTTGCGGTCGCCCGGCCGCCGGTAGAAGGCGCAGAAGTCGCAGTCGGTGTGGCAGATGTTCGTGTAGTTGAGGTTCCGGTCGATCACGAACGTGACGCGACCCGCGTCGACCCGGCGGTTCCGGAGCTCGTCCGCCGCGCGTCCCACGCGGAGGAGGTCGCGACTCTCGAGGAGCGCGAGCGCCTCCTCCTCGCCGATCCGCTCGCCCGCGAGCGCCCGCTCGAGGATCTCGCCCGCTGCGCGGCCGCTCCCGTTCGGAGACCCGTTCCTCATGCCGACACCGTCTCGGGGACGATGAAGCGCAGCTCGGGCACGCGCTCGAGCTCGCCCGCATCGCGCGCGAGCTCGAAGAACGTGATCAGGCCCGCCCGCTCGCGGGGGCCGAAGCGGTAGCGAAGCTTCTCGAAGTAGCGAGCGAGAAAGCCGGCCGGGTAGCCGTAGAGCCCGCTCGCCTCGAACGCGAGCCGCTCGGGCTCGCTCCGGGCCAGGCGGACGGACGCGACGAGCGCGTCCTCGAGCTCGGCCACCCCCGCCGGGGCGGGATCGGGGCAGGCCCAGACGGCGAAGACCATGGGCAGGCCCGTGCGCTCGAGCCAGAGCCGGCCGAGGTCGTGATGCGGAGTGGGATCCTCGAAGGCGCTGCGGAGGGCGGCGTCGCCGATCAGGAGGGTGGCCTCCGCCTCCTCGCCGAGCGGAACGTGCTCGGCATCGGGCAGGAGCACCTTCGTGAGGACGATCGACGTCGCGCTCTCCGGCGTGACGGCGACGGAGCGGATGCGCTCGAGCGGTGTGCGCGACACGAGCTGGATCGAGTCGACTGCCCCCTCCGACGAGACGCAGAGCCGCGGGAGGATGCGGAGCCGGTCGGCGTTCCGGCCGTACTCGACCGAGGAGATCGGGGCGAGGTCGATCCGCCCGTCGAGCAGCTTGGCGTTCAGCTCGGTGGGAACGCCCGAGACCTCTTCGACGTCGGCGTCCAGCCGGAAGAAGATCGGCGCCATGTTCACGTAGGAGATGCGGCCGAGGCGCGTCAAGCCGCCGTCACCACCCGGAGCGCGCTTCTTCTGTTTGACGCGTCATACCGCGGGTCCCGACCCGCCCCCCTGCTCGGCTTCAGCCTAGCGCCGGAAAGCGCGCCCGTGTGCGACCGATCGTGACGGATGCGTGCCGGTCTCAGCTCGCGGCCTTCCACTGGAAGAACGTGATCAGGTTTCCGTCCAGGTCGAGGGCGGCGAACTCGCGCGACCCGAAGTCGGTGTCGGAGACGCCGCCGCGGGAGACCCGGTGGAGCACGTCGCGCGGGCGGAGCTCCTCGTAGAGCTCGTCGACCTCCTCGACGGCGATCCGGCAGCTGGCCGTGCCGGCGAGGAACGACTCGGCGCCGGAGCGCACGGGCGGGTCGCCCGGGTCGCGGCGGCGCCAGCTCTCGTCTCCGGCCTGCCAGAGGTGGACGACGGCCTCGTCGCGACCGAGCACCGCGAAGCCTCCGTCCTCGTGCAGCACGTCGAAGCCGAGCCGGTCCCGGTAGAAGGCGACCGCGCCGGCCACGTCGCGCGCGGGCAGAGCCGGGATCGTCTGGCCCAGCCTCACCACCGGCGCAGCTCGTTGTAGAGCGTGTCGCGCTGCACCGGCGTCCTCCCGGCCTCGCGCACGAAGCGGACCAGCTCGTCGATCTTTTGCTCGGTCTCGGTCGTCGCGCCGGCGGCGTGGAAGATCTCCTCGCGCACGACCGTGCCCTGGACGTCGTTCGCGCCGAAATGGAGCGCGACGGCCGCGAGGGGCATCCCCATCATGATCCAGTAGGCCTTCACGTTGGGCACGTTGTCGAGGAGGAGCCGCGAGACGGCGATCATCTTCAGATCGTCCGATCCCGCGGTGTGGGTCCAGCCGCGCCGCTCGAAGACGGTGTTCTCGGGGTGGAAGGCGAGCGGGATGAAGGCGAGGAAGCCGCCGGTCTCGTCCTGCAGCGCCCGAAGCCGCAGGAGGTGGTCGATCCGCTCCTCGTACGTCTCGACGTGCCCGTAGAGCATGGTGCAGTGCGTCGGGATCCCGAGCGCGTGAGCGGTCCTGTGCGTCTCGAGCCAGATGTCGGGATGTTCCTTGCCGGGGGCGATCAGCCGGCGGACCCGGTCGGCGAAGACCTCCGCACCCCCGCCGGGGAGCGAGCCGAGCCCGGCCGCCTTGAGCTCGGCGAGCACCTGCGCGTGCGTGAGCCCGGAGAGCGTCGTCATGTGGTGGATCTCGCTCGCCGTGTAGCACTTGAGGTGCACGTCCGGCATCGCGTCGTGCAGGGCGCGGATCGTGCTCACGTAGAAGTCCAGGTCGACGTGCGGGTTCTCGCCGTTGACCATGTGGATCTCGGTGAACCCGGTCAGCTCCCGCTGGCGCAGGGCGTCCTCGACGAGCTCCTCCGGCGTCGTCGTGTACGCGCCCGCCTGTTTCTGGGTGACCGCGAACGCGCAGAACTTGCACTTCACGCGGCAGACGTTCGTCTGGTTGAGGTAGAGGTTCTGCACGAAGTAGACGTCGTCGGCGCCGCCGCGCACGCGCCGCGCCGTGTCGGCGAGCTCGCCGAGTTGCAGCAGGTCGTCGGACTCCATGAGGACGAGGCCGTCCTCGAGGCTCAGGCGCTCGTTCGCCTCCACCTTCTCGCGGATCTCGTCCAGTGCCGCCTGCTGCGTTGCGATCGCCACGGTCATCCGTCCCTGTCTACCACAAGGTGCGTGAGCGCCTCGAGGGAAGCCCGGTCGGGCTCGCCGTCGAGAGCGGCCCTCGCGCGGGCGGCGTACTCGAGCGCGAGCCCCCGCGCGACCTCGATGGCCCCGGTCGCGGCCACCCGCTCGAGGGCGCCGTCGATCGGCTCGCCGGCGAGGGCCCGCCGGACGAGCGCGTCGACGCGGGCGGCGAGGATGAGAGGCAGCGTCGGCGTCCCGTCGCGGAGGTCGACCCCCGGCGCCTTGCCGGTCGTGTCGAACTCCCCGGTGCAGTCGAGGATGTCGTCCGCGATCTGGAAGGCGACCCCGAGGGCGAGGCCGAAGGCGCCGAGCTCGGGCCGGCGCCCGCCGAGGACGCACGCGGCCTCGAAGAGCTTCCCCGTCTTGAGCGAGCAGCGGGCGAGGTACTCCTCTACCGTCGTGTCGGGCCGGTAGGCCTGGCGGCGCTGGAGCGCCTCGCCGCGGGCGAGCGCGAGCGCCGCGTCGGCGAGGACCGCAACCGCCGCCGCGTCGCCCGTCGCCGAGAGCTCGGCGAAGGCGCGGGCGAAGAGGTAGTCTCCGGCCGCCTTGGCGGCCTCCTCGCCATGCTCGGCCCAGGCGGTCGGGCGGCCGCGGCGGAGGTCTGCGCCGTCGAGGAGGTCGTCGTGGACGAGCGTGGCCATGTGCACGAGCTCCACGGCGGCACCGCCGGCCACGGCCCGCTCTTCCGTGCGGAGGTCGGTCGGGGTGCAGAGGAAGACGAGCACCGGCCGCAGGCGCTTTCCCCCCGCCGAGAGCGTGTCGACGCCGATGGCCGCAACGACGCCGGGGTGGGACGCCACAGCGCTCTCGAGCCGCTCCTCGAGGAGCGCGAGGTACGCGTCGAGGCCGGGAGCGGAGCGGACGGTGGCGAGCGCGTTCACGTGGGCCGCCGGGCGACGTGGAGAGCGACGATCCCGCCGCCGAGTAGGCGCCACTCGACCTCCTCGAACCCCGCGCGGCGCATGACGACGGCAAGGTCGTCGGGGCCGGGGAAGCGGCGGACGCTCGCCGGCAGGTACGTGTACGCGGCCCCCCCGGGCAGGAGCCTGCCGAGGAGCGGCACGACTCCGTCGAACCAGAGCCGGAAGAACGGCCGCAGAGCCCCCCGCGGGCGCGTGATCTCGAGGCAGGCAAGGCGCGCGCCGGGCCTGAGCACGCGCGCGAGCTCGCGCAGGCCGCCCTCGAGGTCGTCCACGTTGCGGATGCCGAAGCCGACGGTGGCGGCGTCGAAGCTCGCGTCCTCGAAGGGGAGCGCCATGACGTCGCCGCGCAGCCAGCGCACGGTCGCCGACTTCCGCCGCGCCCGTTCCAGCATGCGCTCGGAGAAGTCGAGTCCGGTGACGCGGCCGCCGGCCAGCTCCGCGGCGAGCGCGAGGTCGCCGGTGCCGCAGCACGCGTCGAGGACCTCGTCCCCGGGACGAACCGCGCTCCCGGCGGCAAGCGCGCGCCAGCGGCGGTCGAGGCCGGCGGTCATGATCCGGTTCATGGCGTCGTAGACCGGCGAGATCCGGTCGAACATGGCCTCGACGGCGGCCGGGGCGAGCGTTCCCGAGCTCACTGGCCCCACCTGCCGACGAGCGTCTGGTCGATTCCGAGCTGGTCCAGGCATCGCGCCACCACGAAGTTGACCAGATCGTCGACCGTCCGGGGAGACTGGTAGAAGCCCGGCGCCGCGAAGAGGACGGTCGCGCCCGCGCGGCGCAGCCTGAGCAGGTTCTCCAGGTGGATCGTCGAGAGCGGCGTCTCGCGCGGGACGAGGATCAGCTTTCGCTCCTCCTTGAGCGCCACCGAGGCGGCCCGGTGGACGAGGTTCGCCATCGCGCCGGCGGCGATCGACGCGGCCGTGGACATCGAGCAGGGGCAGACGACGTACCCGTCCACCCGCGCCGAGCCGCTCGCGTACGGCGTCGTGTAGTCGCGCAGGCCGACGACGTCGACGCCGTCGAGCCCCTCCACGAGCCGCGCCGTCACCTCCTCGCGCGAAAGCGCGATGTCGTCGTAGAGCTCGGTGGCGCAGACCTGCACGCCGGCGTCGGAGATGCAAAGGCCGACGTCGACCCCGGCGCCGGAGAGCGCCCGCAGAAGCCGCGCGGCATAGGGGGCGCCCGAGGCGCCGGTGATGCCGAGGAAGACGTTCACGGGGCCGCGGCCGGCTACCCGCCGCCGCCCTCGCCCGTAGACTCGGCCAGGAAGGTGCCCAGGAGCTGGAGGTTCTCCTCGCCCAGCTCCTCGTAGGCGGGCATGACGGTGTTGCCGAAGTCGGCCGGGTTGCGGACGTACGCGACGAGCTCCTCCTGCCCCCGCCTCGCGCCGATGTCGGAGAGGTCCGGCGCGCCGAGGTTCTGGGAGCCGGAGCCCAGGTACGTGTGACAGCTCTGGCAGCCGGACTGCGCGAAGAGGGTTGCGCCCTGGACGCCCTCCTCCGACAGGCCCTGTTCCTCCGCCCACTGATCGACGAGCTCGACGTTCTCGGAGGCGAGCGACTCCTCGGCCGTCGCGCCCTCCCACGTGAGGATGCCCATCGAGGCGATGACGAGGGCCGCCGCGACGACCGCGACGGGCCGGCGCGAGAGCCGCCGCTCGCGGCGGCGGTCGACGAAGGGGAGCGCGAAGAGGAGGATGAGCGCGATCGTCGGGATGCCGACCGTGCCGAGGATGACCGAGTCCGGCCACTTGAAGATGCGCAGGAGGTAGAAGAGGAAGAAGAAGTACCAGTCCGGGCGAGGGATGAACGAGGTCGTGCCGGGATCTGCCTCCTCCGTGTAGCGGGGGCCGAGGACGCCCGCGTCGCCGGCCTCCTCGCCGGAGGTGTAGAACCAGACCGCCGCGAGGGCCACGGTGACGCTCACGACGACGAGGCTCATCACCGTGTCGTGGAACATCGCGTACGGGTAGAAGGCCTTTCCGCGCTTCTCGACGTCCTCCTTGTAGCGCTTGAAGTACGCGCGCTCTTGCTCGTTGCTCATTCCCCGGACCGTCCTTCCCCGTTGACGGAGCCGTTGCCGCGGGGCCTCGGCTCGACGAGGCCGCGGCGCGCGGTCACGACCTCCTCGCGCTCCTCACCGGCGGCCTCGTCCGACCAGGGCGGCGACGTGACGCCGAGGCGGACGACGAGGTAGAGGTGCAGCGTGATCAGGCCGATCAGCGCCCCCGGGATCAGGAGCATGTGCAGCGAGTAGAAGCGGGCTAACGTGTCCGGCCCGATCTCGGCGCCTCCGCGGAGGAAGTCGGCGATGAAGGGCCCGAGGAAGGGGGCGGTCGCGTTCAGGTTGATGCCGACGACGGTCGCCCAGTACGCGGTCTCGTCCCATGGGAGCAGGTAGCCGGTGAAGCCCTCCAGCATCGCGAGCACGAGGAGGAGCACGCCGATGAGCCAGTTGAGCTCGCGCGGGTACTTGTAGGCGCCGAAGAGGAAGACGCGCCCCATGTGCAGGAAGAGGAGGATGATGAAGACGCTCGCGCCCCAGCGGTGCATGCCGCGGACGAGCCACCCGAGCGTGAGCTCGTTGGTGATGTTCTGGATGGACGCGTACGCCTCGTTCGGCGACGGCTTGTAGTACATGGCCAGGATCACGCCGGTGACCGTCTGGACGATGAAGGCCGTCAGCGTCGCCGACCCGAGCGTATGGAACCAGCTCGAGTCGCGCGGGACCTTGCGGAAGAGGAAGTACTTGAGCCCGCCGACGAGCCCGGAGCGCTCCTCGAGCCAATCGACCGGGAGGAGGACGGCGTGCTCGACCTGCTGGCGCCGCTTCGACTTCACCCGCGCCATCTAGCTCGCTCTCACGGGACGTAGGGGTAGAGGACCTGCGAGACGCCGTCCACGTGCACGCCCGGGTCGGCGACCTTGTAGCGATAGACGACGGCCTCGGTGCCGGTGCCCTCGACGTTGCCGACGCTGTACGGCGCGCCCAGCTGGAGGTTGCCGTTCACGATCGAGTACTCGTAGCGGTCGAGCGCCCGGACGGGCGGGCCGGCCGTGCGGTTGCCCTCGATGTCGTAGGCGCCGCCGTGGCAGGGGCAGCCGAAGGCGGAAGGCTGCGTGGGCTGGATCGTGACCGTCTCGCCCGCAGCCTCGATGTCGCGCGGCTCTCCGGGAGGCCCCTGCGGCTGCGTCGGGCAGCCGAGATGCACGCAGCGGTTCGAGAGGATCGTGAAGCTCGGCACCGAGTCCCTGAGGCCGTTGTTGCGGATGAAGGCGGTGCGGCGGGAGACGGTCCCCTGCTCCGGGTCGGACGTGAACGTGACGATCTGCCACTCGCCCTCGGGGTACTCGTCGAGCGAGCCGAGGTCGACGTCCGGATAGTCCTGGCCCACGAAGGCCGGGGCGACGGCGAAGCCGAGGGCCGGCACCGTGACGATGCCGCCGATGACGGCGCCGATCCCGAGCGTGGCGCCCTCGAGGAACTTGGAGCGCTCGAAGCGCTGCGGCTCCCCGGCCGGCCCCTCCTCCTCGACCACGGCCGGCGCGGCGGCCTCGACGGGCTCGGGTGCGGCCCGCACCTCGCGCGTGACGTCGCGGATCCACAGGAACCCGAAGACGACGCCGAGCACGAGCCCGATCACCGTCGCCCAGATCGAGACGATCAGCCCGACGAGGACGAGCGCGATCGCCGCCGCGAACGCGAAGGGCCAGATCGTCGGCGGCGGGAGATGGGGCGCGCCGCCCTCCTCCGGGGCTTCCTCAGGACGCTCTAGCTCGTCCGCCACCCGCCTCCCTTCGTCCGCTCCTCACCTCTACGAGCGTCGGGCATTCTTCCCTCGCGCGCGGGATCCTGTCAACGACGTACCGTTTGCTTCAAGACGCGGGAGATCCTGCCGTTTCCAGTCTCGCGCCGGTCGATCCCGTACTCCTCCCAGCGGCGGTCCACCGTCTCGCGGACCTCCGCCGTCATCTCGATCCGCTCCGGCCACTCGCGCGCCCCTTCCTCCGGCCACTTGTGCGTCGCGTCGATCCCGAGCTTACCGCCGTAGGAGGGCAGCACGGCCGCGTGGTCGAGCTGGTCGAGGGGCCCCTCGCTGAGGATCACGTCCCGCTTCGGGTCGACGTTCGCGCAGACGTGGAAGAAGACCTGCTCGTAGTCGTGCACGTCGACGAACTCGTCCACGACGACGACCGACTTCGAGAGCGAGAGCATCCCGAGGCCCCAGATCGCGTGCATCGCCTTCTTCGCGTGCCCCGGAAAGGCCTTCCGCACCGAGACGATGACGCAGTTGTGGAATGCGCCCGCCACGGGCAGGTCGTAGTCGACGATCTCCGGGACGGTCATGCGGATCGCCGGCAGGAAGATGCGCTCGGTCGCCTTTCCGAGCCAGGCGTCCTCGGCCGGCGGGATGCCGACGACGATCGACGGGTAGATCGCGTTCCGCCGCATCGTCATCGCGCTCAGCCGGAAGATCGGGAACGGCTCGGGCGGCGAGTAGTAGCCGGTGTGGTCGCCGAACGGCCCCTCGATCCCCATGTCTCCCGCCTCGATCGTCCCCTCGAGGACGATCTCCGCCTGCGCGGGCACCTCGAGGTCGATCGTCTTGCACTTGACCATCTCGACGGCTTCGCCGCGGAGGAAGCCGGCGAGCATCATCTCGTCGATGTGCTTCGGGAGCGGCGCGCTCGCCGAGTACGCCGTGATCGGATCGAGCCCGAGGGCGACCGCCACCGGGATCGATCCCTCGGCGGCGAGCCAGTCGGCGCGGCCGTCCTTGTGGATCTGCCAGTGCATGTACGTCGAGCGCGCGTCGATCTTCTGCATCCGGTACATGCCCACGTTGCGCCCTCCGGTGCGCGGGTCCTTGGTGATCACGGCCGGGAGCGTGATGAACGGCGCCGGGTCGCCGGGCCAGGCGTGCTGGATCGGGAGCGCGTCGAGATCCGGCTCGAGCACGAGCTCCTGGCACGGGGCCCGCGAGACCGTCTTCGGCATCGAGTCCGCGAGGCGCTTGAGCTTGCCGAGGCCCTTCACCTTCTCGACGAGCCCCTGCGGCGGCTGCATCTCGAGGACGTCCTCGAGCTTGCGCGCGACGTCGTCGAGGCGCTCGACGCCGAAGGCGAGACACGTGCGCCGCTCGGTGCCGAACTGGTTGATGAGAAGCGGGCGCTCGGAGCCCTTCACGTTCGTGAAGAGGAGCGCCGGCCCGCCACTCTTGACCACGCGATCCGTGATCTCCGTGATCTCGAGGTGAGGATCGACCTCGGCGTCGATCTCGACCAGCTCGCCCTCCCGCTTGAGCAGGTCGATCCAGGAGCGCAGATCGGCGTGAGGCACCGCCTCGAGTCTATCCGGCGCGGCGTCGGGCGAGCGTCGGTCTAGTGGAGCCCGCCGCCGCGGCGGCGGCCGACCCAGCGCGAGAGCTCGCCGAGCGCGATGACGGCGACGAAGACGAGGCCGACGACCAGCATCGCGAGGATGATGTCGCGGCCCTCCTCGGCGGGGGTCTTCTCCGATGCGAGCAGGAGCGCTGCGGCGAACGAGCTCATCGCCCCAGGATCTTAGTGGACGCGCCCGCGGTGGAGGGCGAGTGCGCGCGCGACCGCGTCCTCGCCGGCTTCGAGCTCGGCGAGCGCGCGGAGCGGCGCCGGGTCGGCGTGGGCCCGCAGGGCGGCGCGGCCGTGCTCCAGCCGTCCGTCCGCAGCGCCGATGACGGACACCGTCCCGGCCCAGGCCGGCCCGTCTCCCTCGCGGCGCTCGGCGCGGAGCTGGGAGCAGAGCGAGATCAGCTCGGCGAGGTCGGAGACGACCGTGACCTCTCCGTGCGCCGCCACGCGGACGAGACCGTGGGCGTAGAGGTAGTCGCCGAGAAGGACGGCAGTGTCCGAGTCGCGGGGGGCGAAGAGCCGCGGGCGCCCGTAGTGGAGGAGGTAGCCCTCGTAGATCGACTCGAGCCCGACCGCGTAGCGCCTCGGCGCGAGCTCGGAGAAGACGGGCGTCTCGTCACGCTGCGGCTCGGGCCGGAGCGCCGCCGCCCAGAGCTGGCTCTCGCGCGCGGCCTCGCGCGCGATCGTCTGCCAGAGGCCGAGCTCAGACGCGGAAGAAGTCACGCGCCGCCTCCACGGTCGCCTCGATCTCGGTCTCGCCGTGCGCGGTCGACGGGAAGAGCGCCTCGAACTGGGAGGGCGCGACGTAGATCCCGCGCTCGAGCAGGTGCCGGAACCACGCGGCGTAGCGCGCCGTGTCGCTCGCGGCCGCGTCCTCGAAGTCCCGCACGGGGCCCTCGCGGAAGAAGATCGTCGCCATCGCACCCACGCGCTGCACGCAGACGGGCTCCCCGGCGGCCGCCGCGCGGAGGCCCGACTCGAGCCGCGCTCCAGCCTCCTCCAGCCGCTCGTAGACGCTGGGGTCGCGCAGGCGCCGCAGGACGACGAGCGCGGCCGCGGTGGCGAGCGGGTTCCCGGAGAGCGTGCCCGCCTGGTAGACGGGGCCCGCGGGGGCGAGCTCGTCCATGGCGTCGGCGCGCCCGCCGAAGGCCGCGAGCGGCAGGCCGCCGCCGGCGATCTTGCCGAGGATCGTGAGGTCGGGAGAGACGCCGGAGAGCTCCTGCACGCCGCCGCGCGCGACGCGGAAGCCGGTGATGACCTCGTCGAAGACGAGGAGCGCGCCGCTCGCGTCGCAGAGCGCCCGCAACGTCTCGAGGAAGCCCGGCTCGGGCGGGACGACGCCCATGTTCCCGGCGACGGGCTCCACGACGATCGCCGCGAGGCCCTCGCCCCAGCGCTCGACTGCGGCAGCGGCCGCGACGGTGTCGTTGTAGGGCGCGACGAGCGTGTCCGCGGCGGCGCCCGTCGGCACGCCGGGGCCCGACGGGATGCCGAGGGTCGCGATCCCGGAGCCTGCCTCCGCCAGCAGCGCGTCGGCGTGGCCGTGGTAGCAGCCGGCGAACTTGAGCACCCGGTCGCGGCGCGTGAATCCGCGCGCCAGGCGGAGCGCGCTCATCGCCGCCTCGGTCCCGGAGGAGACGAGCCGCACCTTCTCCAGTGAGGGCACGGCGTCCACGAGCTCCTCGGCGAGCTCGACCTCGCGCTCCGTCGGCGCCCCGAAGGTCGTGCCGTCGGCCGCGGCCTCCTGCACGGCCTCGACGACCTCGGGGTCGGCGTGCCCGAAGACGAGCGGCCCCCACGACATCACCCAGTCCACGTAGCGCTCGCCGCCGGCGTCCTCGAGGTACGGACCCTCGCCGCGCACGGCGAAGAGCGGCTCTCCGCCGCCGACCGCCTTCCACGCGCGCACGGGCGAGTTGACGCCGCCCGGGATCACGCGCCGCGCCCGGCGCAGGAGCGAGCTGGCGGTCAGAGCCACTCGGCCAGCTCCCGCGCCCAGTAGGAGACGACCACGTCGGCCCCGGCGCGCTTGATCGCCGTCAGGCCCTCCAGCGCGGCCTGCCGCTCGTCGAGCCAGCCGCGCGCGGCGGCGGCCTTCACCATCCCGTACTCGCCGCTGACGTTGTAGGCGAAGAGCGGCGCGTCGAAGCGCTCGCGGGCGGCCCGGATCACGTCCAGGTATGGAAGCGCCGGCTTGACCATGATCGCGTCGGCGCCCTCGGCGAGGTCGAGCTCGCACTCGCGCAACGCCTCGCGCACGTTGGGCGGGTCCATCTGGTAGCCGCGCCGGTCGCCGAAGGATGGGGCCGAGTCGGCCGCCTCGCGGAAGGGCCCGTAGAAGGCGGACGCGTACTTCGCCGAGTAGGCGACGATGGGAATCTGCTCGAAGCCGTCGCCGTCGAGGGCGCCGCGGATCGCGCCGACGCGGCCGTCGAGCATGTCGCTGGGACAGACGGCGTCCGCGCCCGCTTCGGCGTGGCTGACGGCCGTCTTCGCCAGGAGCTCGAGCGAGACGTCGTTCAGGACCTCGTCGCCGGCAACGACGCCGCAGTGGCCGTGCGACGTGTACTCGCAGAGGCAGACGTCGGTGAGGAGGACGAGGCCCGGCGCCGCTTCGCGCAGCGCGCGCAGCGCGCGCTGGACGATCCCGTCCTCGTCGTAGGCGCCGCTCCCCGCCTCGTCCTTCTCCTCCGGAACGCCGAAGAGGAGGACGGCGGGGACGCCGAGCCCGTGCGCCTCGGCAGCCTCCTCGCAGAGCCGGTCGACCGAGCGCTGCGCGATGCCCGGGAGCCCCTCGAGCGGACGCTCGACGCCCTCGCCCGGAACGGCGAAGAGCGGGTAGACGACGTCGTCGAGCGAGAGCCTCGTCTCGCGGACGAGCGAGCGGAGCGCGGCGGTGCGCCGGAAGCGCCGCAGGCGGATGGTGGGGAAGGTCGCACTCACGCGAGGAATCTTCGCACGCCCATGCGCGCCGCCGCCGCGAACGCTGTTCCCAGGCCGACGAGCCAGAGCGCCTCGACGCCGAGCGTCCGCCACGGGCTCAGGTCGAAGAGCGCCGCCTCGAAGAACTCGACCGCGTGGGCGAACGGGAAGGCCGCCGAGATCCAGCCGGCGACCTCGACCGACCCCTCGGGAACGACGCCGACGAGGACGAGAGGGAGCGTGACGAGGAAGGCGACGAGCACGGCCGTCCGCGAGTCGCGCGCGAGGACGCCGAGGAGGACGCCGAAGGCGCCGAAGGCGCCGCCGGCGAGCAGGAGGCCGAACGCGAGCAGCGGCAGGCGCTCCCACTGGCCGCCGCCCTGGACGCCGCCCACCTCGGCGGCGACACCGAAGACGAGGGCGAGCGCGAGCCCGATCGCGGCCGCGAGCACGGCCGCGAGGAGCACCTTGACCGCGACGAGCTCCCGCACGCGGGCGAGACCGCGCACGAGCCGCCCGACGACGTTCTCGTCCCGCTCGGCGGCGATGGCGCCCGCCGCGAGGAGGACGCACACGAATGCAAGCGTGAGCGCGAGCGCGTAGGCCTGGAGCTGGGCGCCGAGGAGCCACGTCCGCCCCGCCTCGCGGTCGGCGGCGAGCTCGATCGGGTTCGCGGTGGCGCGGAGCGTCTCGTCCGTCTGCTCGAGAGCGAGGCGCGCCTCGCTGACGAAGTTCTCCAGCTCGGTGATCTCCGCGAGGGCCGCCGGGTCCGAGGTCCGCGCCCGCAGGCTCCCGAGGAGGCGGGAGGCCTCGTCGAGCCCGACGACGTCGAACTCCTCGCCGAGGAAGCTCGCCTCCCCGCCCTCGACGAGCAGCGTGACGTACTCGAGGTTGGCGCTGATGTACGCCTCCTGGAGGAGCCGGTTGAGGCGGTAGACGAGCGCCTCGGTCTGCAGCTCGAAGCGACCTGCCAACCCGCCCCGGCCGGTCCGGAGGACGAGCTCGGGGCTCTCGACCATGCCCCGGAGCTTCGAGGCGAAGCCCGGCGGGACGACGATCGCCGCCACGACCTCGCCCGTCTCGAGCTTGTGGTCGGCCTCCCCCTCGGGCATGGCCACGAGCTCCGCCTTGTCGTTCACCTGCTCGATCACGCTCTGCACGTCGAAGGTCTGGTCGGCGATCGTCAGCTCCTGCGGAAGGCCGTCGAGGTCGACGAACGCGACCCGGGGCCGGTCGGAGGCGAAACGCACGACGAGGCCGACGAGGAGGGCGAAGAGGAGCGGGTAGAGGACGAGCGCGGCGAGGAGCGCGGGCGAGCGGCGGAGGACGCGCAGGTCCTTCCCGAGGAGGAGTCGGATCGTCGTCATGCGAACACGTCCGCCTCGGGCGCCTGCCCGTACTCGGCGATCGTTCCGGCGAAGACCAGGCTTCCGTCGAGGAGCACGGCGACACGGTCGGCGAAGCGCACGAGCTCGTCGAGGTTCTGTGTGACGAAGACGACGGCGCCGCCGCCGTCGCGGACGCCGCGTGCGAGCTCCCAGAAGCGGCGGCGCTGGCGCGGGTCGAGGGACGCGGTCGGCTCGTCGAGGAGGAGCACGTCCGGCTCCGCCAGGAGGGAGATGGCCAAGTTGAGGCGCTGCTGGTTCCCGAGCGAGAGGTCCGTAGTCGGGCGCCCGTCGTCGGGGAGCTCGACGGCGGCGAGGAGGCGCGCGGCCTCCCGCGTTGGCTCGGCAACCCGCTCCAGACGCGCGAAGAGCTCGAGGTTCTCGCGCGGCGTCAGGCGCGCGTACTGCGCCGGGCGCTGCGGAACCCAGCCGACGCGGGGAGCGGGCTCGGCCGCCCTGACCTCCCCCCGGTCCGGGACGAGCGCGCCGGCGAGGATGGAGAGGAGGGTCGACTTGCCGGCGCCGTTCGGCCCGATCAGCCCCAGCACCTCGCCGGGGAGGACGTCGATGTCCGTCGGCGCAAGCGCCGGGTGCCGTCCGTAGCTCCGGCAGACGCCCCGGGCTGAGAGCAGGGAGCTCACGCCGTGCCGTGGGGCCGTCCGCCGCCCCTGGCAACGTGGTGTCGGACGGCGAGCACGCCGGAAGGCTAGCAATGCCGGTCGGGCCACGAGTCTACGATCACCAGCAAGAAATCCCTGGAAAAGCGGGGAATGTGTTCGACCTCTGGGGGATCGAGGCCGACTGGGAGCTGCCGACGGCCGGGGCGCTCGCCCTCGCCCCCCGGCCCCGGGAGGCCCCGTCGCGCCCGCCGGCGCCGCCGCGACGCAGGCCCGTGCCGTCCCGCGCTTCCCGTTTGAAAGCCCTGGTGGGCTCCGGTACGGTGCCGCGGATGGCTACGACCGAAGCCCCCGGCTTCGCCGCGCGTACCAGGCTACGTCAACGCGAGCAGGCCCGCGCCAGCGCCCGCCGGGCCCGCCGCACGGCGGCCCTCGTCGTCGTCGCGTGCGGCTGCCTCGTGGCGCTGCTCCTGACCGCCTTCGGCACGGGCGACAGCGCCGTCGCGCCGGTGAGCGGCCCCGCGCCCGCGGAGCGCCTGCTCCCGGCCGGGCCGCCTCAGCCCCAGATCGTGGCCATGCACGAGGGCCTCCGGCTGCAGCTCCCGGTCAACCAGACCCGCGTGACGGCCATCGGGTACCACGCGGCCGGCGCCGGGGCGTTGTCGCTCGACCCCGTGGGCACGCAGGCGAACGCGGGCCTGGCCCAGCGCCTCGTCGGCAAGCTGTTCGGATCGTCCGAGTCCGACGTGCGCTACTTCCTCCTCCAGGGCGGGGCGGGCGCGAAGACGAGCGGCCTCGACGTGGGCGCGCCGGTGGACACGGACGTGTACGCGCCCGTCGACGGGAGCATCATCGCGATCGCGGACAACGTCGTGAACGGCGAGACGTACGGCGTCCGCATCGACATCCAGCCGTCCGGCAACCCGGGGATCGTCGTCACGATCGAGAACCTGCGCGCCGATCCGGGCCTCACCGTGGGCTCGACCGTCTCCGCCGGCCGCTCGAAGGTGGGGCGGATCATCGACCTCTCCGCGGTCGAGGAGGCGGGGCTCGCCCGCTACACGCAGGACCCGGGCCAGCACGTGCACATCGAGCTGCACCCGGCGACGGCTCTGACGACGCCCTGAGAATCCTCTTCATCGCCGACGTCTTCGGCCCGCCCGGCCGCCGGGCCGTCGTCGACCGCCTCCAGGAGCTCCGCCACGAGCTCGGGGTGGACGTCTGCGTCGTCAACGGCGAGAACGCCGCCGACGGCGTCGGCCTGACCGCGAAGCTCGCCGAGAAGCTCCTCGCAGCCGGCGCCGACGTGATCACGACCGGCAACCACGTCTGGCGCCACCGCGACCTCGTTCCCCTGCTCGAGACGGACCCGCGCGTCATCCGCCCGGCGAACTTCGGCGACGCCGGCATCCCCGGCAGCGGGCTGGCCGTGGTCGAGGCCCGCGACGGGACGCCCGTGGCGGTGCTCAACCTCCAGGGCGCGCTCTTCCTGCAGACGCCCGTGCACCCCTTCCGCGTCGTCGACGCGCTCGTCGAGGAGGCGCGCGCCGCCGCTCCGGTCGTCGTGGTCGACTTCCACGCGGAGGCGACGAGCGAGAAGGTGGCGCTCGCGCGCATGCTCGACGGGCGCGTCACCGCCGTCCTCGGCACCCACACGCACGTGCAGACGAACGACGCGCGCGTCCTCCCCGGGGGCACCGCCGCGATCACGGACGCGGGCATGACCGGCCCCCACGACTCCGTCATCGGCGTCCGAGCCGAGCTGGCGATCCAGCGCATGCGGACGGGGATGCCGGTGCGGTTCCACCCTGCCGACGGCGACGTCCGCATCGAGGGCGCCCTGGTCGACTGCGACCCGGACGGGCGCGCTACCCGCTGCGAGGCTCTGCGGGTTCCCGTCGGAGCGTGAGCGCCACGAGAAGGCCGGCGAGCGCGAGCAGGAGGACGTTGCGGACGAGCACGAGGAGGCCCACGGGCTCGAGGTCGACGACGTCCCAGTAGCGGGACGGGAACCAGAGGTGGGTGGCGGCGAGGGCGGCTGCGAGGAGCCCGAGCACGGCCACGCGGCCGCGGCCGAGGACGAGCGGCACGAGGGGCACGAGCCAGATCAGGAACTGGGGCGAGAGCACCTTCCCCAGGGCGACGAAGACGACGACGGACGCAGCCGAGGCCGCGGCGACGCGCGCGGGCGTCGCCGGCCCGCGCGCGAAGAGCGCCCAGACGGCGACGAGCACCAGGGCCTGGACGACGGTCTGGGCCGCGGCGAGCCCGTCCGGGAGACCCCCGGCGAGGTTCTGCGAGCCGTGGCTCGAGACGACGGTCGGCTCGTAGAGGCCGGCCTGATTCGCCGCGAGCAGGATCGAGGCGCCGAGGCTCTCGATCTGGAGCGGCCGCCCGACCTGGCGTTCGAGGGAGGCGGCGAGCCCGTCCGGGGCGACGACCGCGAGCGGGACGACGACGAGGGCGACCGCCGCCACGAACACGCCCAGAGCGATCCCCGCCTCGCTCCGCCCCCGGGTGCGCGCAACGTGGACGAGCATCGGCGGCAGGAAGACGAGCGGGTAGATCTTCGCCGCGGCCGCGAGGCCCAGAACCGCGAAGGCGAGCCGGTCGCGCCCGGCGACGAGCGCCGCGAGCGCGGCCGCGCCGAGAAGGGCGGGCCAGTGGTCGTAGCGCGTGAGCACGACCGAGCCGAGGACGAGCGGGGCGACCCCGACGAGCGCGGAGGCGACGAGGAGCTGCTGCGGAGCGGCGCCGAGCCGGTACAGCGTGAGAAGGACGAGCAGGAGCGTGGCGGCGGCGAGGGCCCACATGAGGAGCTCGAAGGCGGAGCGATAGTGCTCCTCGGGCGCGAGCGTCGGCAGCCAGAAGACGGGGAGGGCGCCGGGCGGATACTCGAGCTCGAAGTCCCGGTAGGGGACCTGGCCGGCGGCGATCGCCTCGCCGTACTCCTGGTAGACGGGGGTGTCGACGATCTGAGAGCGGTCGAACGGCGGCAGGTGGAGCGCCGCCCACGACGCCGTGAGCAGGCCGAGCCCGACCGCGAGCGTCAGGACGAGCAGGCGAGCGTCAGCCGGTCGTGGCGAGCTCGGCGGGTCGCTCATCGGTCGTCTCCTCGGGCTTCCGCTCCGCGCGGGCCGCCCCGACGGCCGCCGGGACGAGCAGCGCGAACGCGACGAAGGGGAAGAACCAGGGGATGTAGAGGTAGAACCAGTGCGTCAGGACGAGCTCGAAGCCGATGAGCAGGGCCCCGGAGAGGGCCGCGAGCTGCACGACGTTCCGCGTCCGGGGGACGAACGCGAGCAGGAAGGCGGCGCCGACGAGCACGACCTTCAGCGCCGTCTGGACGGTGGAGAGGCCGGGGTAGCCCGGGTACTCGTCCCAGTCCCAGATCGAGAACGGAGACGAGCGGTCGAGCTGCCAGCCGAAGGTCCGGTCCCAGAAGACGCGGGCGGCGTGGATCGGGTCCGGCTCGAGGAGGAGGATCCAGAAGCCGATCGCCGTCGCCGCGAGCGCGCCGCCGAGGAAGAGGAGTTGCTGCCGCGGCCAGCGCAGGGCGTGCGGGTACGAAGCCCAGAGCGGGAAGAGCAGGAACGCGGCGAACTTCGTCCACGCCGCGAGACCGGCGAAGAGGCCGCGTGCGGGCGCCGAGGTGACGAGGACGAGCCCCCAGACGAGCAGCGCGGGCATGATCGCGTCGTTCGAGTTCGAGCTGGACGCGTACTGCGTGAACGGGTAGGCCGCCCACGCGAACGCGAGCGTCGCCCCCAGCCTCGCCCCTCCGAAGCGGAAGCCGAGCAGCGCCATGCCGAGGAGCGCGACGCCGTCCCAGAGGATCGAGGTGAGGTGCGCGGCGGGAAGGTCGTCCCATTCGTAGCTCCAGCCGAACACGACGAAGCCGGGCACGTAGGCGAGGTAGCTGACCGGCCCGTACGTGTCGCCGCGGCCGTTGGCGACCTCGCAGCGGCCGTTCGTCTGGATCCGCTCGCGGACGTACCCGTCGGCGTCGGGCTCGCCGCATTCCTCGCCGTCGTCCGTCGGCATGTTCGCGTACGGCATCTGGCCGTCCTCGACGATCCGCTGCGCGCCGATGACGCCGGCGAGCCCGACGTCGATCACGTTCGAGGCGCGGACGTTCAAGCCGACGCGGAAGCCGGCGAGGAACACGGTCGCGGCGAGGAGCACCCACACAGGCCAGAGGGCGCGCGCCGGGCTCCCGCGCCCCTTGCACCCCACCCAGACCATGCGGCCGAGCAGGTAGAGCATGGGTGGGTAGGCGAGCGGCATCGCCGAGAAGACATCGCCCCGGTTGAAGAACCAGAGGGAGATGCTGAAGGAGAGGAGGACGGCCAGGTCGAGGTTGCGGAGCGCGAGCGGGCGGCGCAGGTCGGCGAGGCCGAGGAAGAAGACGAGGCAGAAGGCGATCCAGATCCAGGGCTCGTTGATCTTCCGCCCGAAGGCGCCGTCGTACCCGCGGGCCATCTTCCACGCGACCTGCGGGCCGGTCCAGGCCTCGGTCACCTCTCCCGACGTGTCGTCCACCTTCGCCAGGGCGACCTGACCCGCGTCGGGCGCCGACGACCACACCCTCACGGTCCAGACGCGAGCGGCCTCATCGAAGTCCGCGGAGTCGGTGAGCGTCTCCTGCGGGTACCGCTCGAGCCAGTCCGCGATCTTCGGCCACGCGAGCGCGCGCTCGATCGCCTCGTCCTCGTCGAGCAGGGGCTCTTCGGGCACGGGGACGAACGGCGTCCCGACGAGGTTTCCGCGCGAGTCGTAGACGGGCGCAGTCGGCGCCTGCGCCTGCGCCGTCCCCGCGAGCGCGAGGGCGGCCGCGACCAGAGCTGCTAGGACGAACGCCGGCGCCGGAAGCTCCAGAGCTTGTTGGCCACGAAGTTCCACGGCGTCACGAGCACGATCGCCACCGCCTGGGCGGGCAGCTTGGGCAGGCCGAGGGCGACGAGGACCGCGAGGAAGGCGAGGTTGGCCGCGAGGGCGACGGTGGAGACCACGAGGAAGCGAACGCCCTGGAAGACGAGGTGGCCGCGCTGGTGCCTGAAGGTCCAGACGCGGTTCCACGTGTAGTTGTTCGTAACGGCCACGAGGAAGGAGCACACCGCGGCCAGGAGGTAGTGCACGCCGAAGTGGAGGAGGGTCGCGTAGACGGCGAGGTTGACGGCGTAACCGGAGAGGCCGACGGTGCAGAACTTGGCCAGCTGCACCCAGTTGGACGGGCGGCGCAGCGCGCCCGCGGCGGCGACGGTGAGCGCGCTCGTGCGGGAGGAGGTCAGGTCGGCTCCTTTCGCCACTCGCAGAAGGTTAGATCGTGGGCTCAGACGGCCGGACGGAGAGGAAGGTTCCCGACGGCGAGCCCGGGCCCGACGTCGACCTCGCGCCGGCCGCCCGGCCCGGCGACGACCAGTCGCCGCACCTCTCCGTCGCCCGTGACGAGGATGTCGGCGAGCGAGCCGGCGACGGCGCCGTGCTCGAGCACCGGCTCGCCGGCGAGCTCCGTGAACGGGCGCCCCTCGGCCCGGTAGAAGCCGACGTTGCCCTCGACGAAGACGAGCGCCGACTCGACGGCGATCCGGCCCTCGTGGATCTCCCACGCGGGCAGGGGCAGGAGCCGGTACGCGCCGTCGCCGCAGAGGACGTCGAGCACCGTCAGCCGGACGAGGTCACGGTCGAAGAGCACGTCCACGGTGGTGCCGAGACGGATGTCCGGTAGGCGACACGGCGAGCGAGGCCGCCGGTGCGCTGGAGAGGCACCATCCCCGCCCGAGCATCCCCCCCGACGAAGGCCGACGAACGCGCGCGGCCGGGCTCAGCGGTACCCCTCCTCGCCGACGAGCGGGACGAAGCGGCACGGGACCGAGCGGGCGACCGCCGGGCCCTCCGGGCTCCTGACCACGACCTCGAGCCGCTGGTTCGCGCGGTCGCCGACCGGGACGACCAGCCGCCCGCCCGGGACGAGCTGGTCGTAGAGCGTCCCCGGCGGCTCCGGCGCCGCCGCGGCGACCGTGATCGCGTCGAAGGGCGCGTGCTCGGGGAGGCCGAGCGAGCCGTCCCCCACGTGGACGGTCACGTCCCCGTAGCCCGCCGCGGCGAGCCGCTCGCCGGCGCGCTCGGCCAGCTCGGGGATGCGCTCGATCGTGTGCACCTCCCGCGCCAGCTCCGCAAGGACGGCCGCCTGGTAGCCCGAGCCCGTCCCGATGTCGAGGACGCGGTCCCTCGGGCGGATCCCGGCGACCTCGCAGATGAGGGCGACCATGTACGGCTGGGAGATGGTCTGCCCGAACCCGATCCCCAGGGGCGCGTCCTCGTAGGCGAGATCGCGGTCGTCGTCGCCGACGAAGGCCTCGCGCGGCACGGTTGCCATCGCGTCGAGCACCCGCTGGTCGCGGATGCCCCGCCGCGCGAGCTGCTCCTCGACCATGCGCGCTCGGAGCGCGGCCAGGTCAGGCGCGCGCCGCCTCACGAACCCTCCGCATCGAGGGCGGGGCGGGCACGCCGAAGTGCGCGAGCGCGAGGGGGGCGAGGTCGGCGATCGTCGGGTCGGGCGGGAACGGCGGCTCGTCGAACCCTGCCGCGAGGAGCGGCACGGTCGAGTCGCCGGCGCCGAGGGAGCCGTGGCTCGCGCCGCCGAGGTGGTGCCGGCCGCCGAGGTCGGCGAGCTCCCAGCCCTCGGCAGCCGAGACGAGGACGTCCCCCGCCCGCGGGCTCGCGAGGGCCCGCCAGACACGCTCGAACGCGTTCGGGTAGCGGTCGGGGTCGAGGACGGAGCGGTCGCCCTCGACCCGCCACGCCTCGCCGTCGAGGGCGAAGCGCAGCTCGCCGCCGTCCTGCCGCGCGACGGCGGCGCCGTCCTCCCGGAAGAGCACGACGTCCGCGGCGGACACGTCGTCCAGGCGCGCGGCGAGCGAGCGAGCGTCGTGGCGGCAGCCCGGGAGCCGGTAGACCATCCCCGCGCGGTTCGAGCCGACGGCGAGGACGCCCTCCTCCCAGGCCGGGAACGTGTCCTGGAGCCGGGCCAGCCGCTGTACCGGCGTCTGCCCGTGGTCCGAGCAGACGACGACCGCGTAGCGGTCGAGGAAGGCCTCGGCGCCGCCGGCAGCCTCGAGCAGCGCGGAGAGCGCCCGGTCCGAGCGCTCGAGCGCCTCGGAGGCGCCGCCGGGGCCCGCGATGTGCGAGGCGTAGTCGTAGTCCGGGAGGTAGAAGACGAGGAAGTCGAAGGAGTCGCGGGTGACGAGCCAGCGGCCGACCGCCGCCGCGTACTCGTCCACGGAGCCGTCGAGGCGTGAGCGGACGGCGAGCGGCGCTCCGGTTCGCTCCGACTCGAAGACGTTGAAGAAGAAGAAGTGGCGCGGCCCGAGCACCGACTCGTACCAGCGGTTTCGCCGCGCGACGGACGGCAGCCGGATCGGATGGCGCGTGCGGCCCCGGTAGCAGGTGAAGTTGATCGCGGCCGGCTCGAGCCCGGCGTCCTCGAGCGCCTCGAAGACGGTCGTCGCCGTGGGGGACACGTGCTCCGCGTTCATCCGGAAGACGGTGTCGCGGATGGCGCGGCCGGCCCCGACGGCGCGCATCGCCGAGAAGGAAGAGCCGTACTCGACGACTCGGGCCTCGCCGCGGTGGTACCAGGAGAGGTGCGGGATGTGGTGGACGTCGGGGAAGGCCCCGGTGGCGATCGACGTCAGGCAGACCGGCGTCAGCGACGGAAAGACGCTCGTCCCGCGGGTCGTCCAGCCGGCTTCCGAGATCGCCCCCAGCGCCGGGAGCCGTCCCGCCGCGAGCCCTTCGTCGAGCGCCTCCGGCGTGAGGCCGTCGATGACGACGAGGACGAGCTTCTTCCGATCGGGTTCCGTCGCTCAGTCCTTGGCCAGCACTCTCAGCCCGGCGTAGCGCGCGCTCGCGCGCCGGCCGAGCCGCTCGCCCGCGACCGGCGCGAGCGCAGCCGCGACGTAGCCGAGCGCGGGGATCACGGCGAGCGCGACCCCGGCGACGACCGCCGCGGGAAGGGCCTCCGGCGAGAGACGCCGGAGCGAGAAGAATCCGACCATCCCGGCGGCGAGGAGCGTGATGAGCGCCCAGGCGGGAAGCGCGAGGAGGACGAGCGCGACGCCGAGCGCGTCGGCGGCCAGCGTCACGAGCGCCCAGACCCGCCGCTTCGCCGCGCCCGCCATGCCGACGCCGGCGACGAGCCCGAGCCCGAAGACGACCCCCAGCAGGTACCAGTCCAGAATCCCGTCCACGTGCTGGAGTCTAGCCGCGCGGCGGCGGAGCCCCGTTGGGCCGTTTGACGTCTCTCGGCGGCGGGAATCCTGCCACGTGGGCATGGTGACCTCGACCGAAAGTCCTCTCCTCCTCTTCTTCACGTCCGAGCGGTCCGGCCCCGGCCGGCGCATGGAGAGCCTGCTCGCCCACCTCGCCCGCAAGGAGCGCTCGCGCCTGCGGGTCTCTCGGGTGGACGTGGAGGAGCGCCCGGAGATCGCCGAGCGGCTCGGCGTCTCCCAGGTCCCCACGCTCGTCCTCGTCTCCGGGCGCAAGATCGTCGCCCGCCTCGAGGGCCGCGCGAGCGCGCCCCGCATCGAGCGGCTCCTGGATTCGTGCCTCGACGAGAGGCGGCCTCGCAATCCAGACCGCAGCCTGGCCGCGTAGTACCCGACAGGCCCGCGTCCGGCGGGCTTTGGAAGCGGGAGGAACAGGGAGGCAGCCATGCGCAAGCGCACAGCCGTGATGGCACTCGCCGTCCTCGCGGCCGGGCTGATGGTCGCGTCGCTGGCGAACGCAACCGGCGGCGGCAAGAAGGTCTTCAAGGCCAGCCTGCATAGCCACAACGAGGTGCCCGCCATCTCGTCGAACGGCTTCGGCGACGCCCGGCTTCGGGCCGGCGCGGACGGGATGAGCTTCACCTACGAGCTCAGCTACGGCGGCCTCAACGCCGCGGCGGCGGCCGCGCACATCCACCTCGGCCAGGCGAACGTGAACGGCGGGGTCGCGGTCTTCCTCTGCGGCGGCGGCGGCAAGCCGGCCTGCCCCGCGGGCACGGGCGGCGAGGAGTCCGTCACGGGAACGATCGTCCCCGCCGACATCATCGGCCCGGCCGGCCAGGGGCTCGCGGCCGGAGAGTGGGACGAGCTCGTCCGCGCGATGCGCGCCGGCGTCACGTACGTGAACGTCCACACGTCGCTGCACCCTGGCGGCGAGATCCGCGACCAGCTCAAGTAGGGCTCCCCCTCGGAGCCTGCCCGAGGGAGCCCGGCCGGCCGCATGCGGCCGGGCTCTCCCCTTCTCCCGGCCGCTCCGGGGCGTCGGGACCGGCCCGCAACAGACTGCTACGTGGGCTCTTCGGGGTGTTCGAGCCGCTCGATCACGGTGAGGAGGAACGCGCTCGCGCGCGCCCCGTCCACGACGCGGTGGTCGAACGTGCAGGCGAGCCAGCCGATCCGGCGGACCGCGATCTCGCCTTCGACGACGGCCGGGCGCTCCGCGATCCGGTGCAGGCCGAGGATGCCGACCTCGGGATGGTTGACGAGCGGCGTCGCAAAGAGCCCGCCCAGGCGGCCGGCGCTCGTGACCGTGAAGGTCGAGCCGCGCAGCTCCTCGGGCGCCAACGTCCCGGCCCGCGCCCCCTCGGCGAGTCGCCGCGCCTCCGCCTCGAGCGCGTCGAGGGAGAGGCCGTCGGCCCCGCGGACGACCGGGACGACGAGTCCCTCGTCCGTCTGCACGGCGACCCCGATGTCGTAACGCTCCCAGTAGACGATCTCCTCACCGGCGAGCGCCGCGTTCAGCTCGGGGAACTCCCGCAGGCCGGCCACGGTCGCCTGGATCAGGTACGGGACGTAGGAGCGCTCGCCGCGGGCCTCCGAGAGCGCGGTGAAGTCGCATTCCTCGACGACCGTGACGGCCGGGACTTCGCGATGCGACGTCGTCAGGTGCTGGGCGATGAGTCGGCGGACGCCGCGGAGCGGCTCGCGCCGTGCTCCCTCCTCGGCTGCGGCCGGTGCGCCGGCGGCGGCGGCGCGAACGTCTTCCTCGGTGATCCGGCGGCCCGGCCCGCTGCCCTCGACGCCGTCGAGGTCGACCCCCAGCTCGGCCGCGATCCGGCGGACGAGCGGCGTCGCCTTCGCCTTCTGCGCGCGCTGCGGCGCGGCGGGCTTCGGCGCGGTGGGCGCGGGCGCCTCCTCCGCCGCCTCCTCGACGAGGCCCGCGGCTGCGGCGCCGTCCTCCGAGTCGATGCGCACGAGCGGCGTCCCCACGGGGACGAGGTCGCCCTCGGCGACGAGGATCTTCGCCACGGTGCCGGAGGCGGGCGAGGGAATCTCCACCGTCGTCTTGTCCGTCTGGATCTCGACGAGCGGATCGTCCTCCTCGACCCGGCCGCCCTCCTCGACGAGCCAGCGTGCGATCTCGCCCTCGGCCACGCCCTCGCCCAGGTCGGGGAGCTTGAACTCGTAGGCCATCAGTACTCGAGGACGCGTCGGGCCGCCTCGGCCACCCGCGCGGGCGTCGGGACGTACTCGTGCTCGATCGACCAGTACGGGAAGGGGACGTCGTACCCGGTCACGCGCAGGATCGGGCCCTGGAGGTCGAGGATCGCCTTCTCGGCGACGACGGCCGCGATCTCGGCACCGAAGCCCGCGACGCGGGGGGCCTCCTGGACGACGACGACGCGGCCGGTCTTCCCCACGGAGGTGAGGATCGTCTCCTCGTCGAGCGGCTTCAGGGAACGGATGTCCACGACCTCCGCGTCCGCGTCGAGCTCCTCCGCGGCCGCAAGACAGGTCTGCACCATGGCGCCGTAGGCGACGAGCGTGACGTCGGTCCCCTCGCGTGCGATCCGCGCCTTGCCGAGGGGGACCACGTGCTCGCCCTCCGGCACCTCGCCGCGCGGGCTGCGGTAGAGCACCTTCGGCTCCATGATCACGACGGGGTCGGGGTCGCGGATCGCGGCTGCGACGAGGCCTTTGGCATCGGCCGGCGTCGACGGGATCGCCACCTTCACGCCGGGCGTGTGCACGTAGTAGGTCTCGGGGGAGTCCTCGTGCAGCTCCGGCGCGCGCACCCCGCCGCCCGTGGGCATCCGGATGGTGAGCGGGAACTCCATGCCGCCGCCCGTGCGCCAGCGGTAGCGGCCGACGTGCGTGATCAGCTGGTCGAGGCAGGGGTAGCTGAAGGACTCGTACTGCATCTCGCACACCGGCCGCCAGCCCGCCATGGCGAGCCCGATCGCCGTGCCGAGGATCCCGGCCTCGGCGAGGGGCGTGTCCACGCAGCGGTGCTCGCCGAAGCGGTCGCGCAGGCCCGCGGTGACGCGGAAGACGCCACCGGCGCGGCCGACGTCCTCGCCCATGACCATGACGTCGCCGTCGCGCTCCATCTCCACGTGCAGGGCGTCGTTGACCGCCTCGACCAGCGTCTTCTCGGAAACGGCTCAGCCCTCGCGGAAGTTGGGCGGCGGGTCGACGTAGGCGTGCGCGAACACGACCTCGGGGTCGGGCGGCGGCATGGCCTCGGCGGCCTTGATCCCCGCCTTCATGCGCTCGAGCGCGTCGGCGCGCGCCTCCTCGGCCAGGTCGTCCGTGAGCACGCCGAGCCGGCGCAGGTACCCCTCGTAGCGCCCGAGGCACTCGTTCCGGCGCTCCTCCTCGACGCGGCCTGCGTCCCAGTACGCGCTCGGGTCGTCGGCGGTCGCGTGCGGGGCGCAGCGGTAGGTGAGCGCCTCGATGAAGGTGGGGCCGTCGCCTGCGCGGGCACGCTCGAGCGCCTCGGCGGTCGCCTCGTAGACGGCGAGCACGTCGCCGCCGTCGACGCGGATCCCCGGCATGCCGTAGCCGGCCGCCTTGTGCGCAAGCGTCTCGGCGCGCGTCTGCGCGGAGAGCGGCGTCGAGATCGCCCACTGGTTGTTGTTGCACATGAGGACGACGGGCGCGCTCATCACCGCGGCGAAGTTCGCACCCTCGTGGAAGGCGCCCTCGGAGGTGGCGCCGTCGCCGAAGTACGCGATCGCGCAGGCGCTCTCGCCCTTCAGCCGCGCGCCCCACGCATAGCCGGCAGCGTGGGGGACGTGCGTGGCGATCGGCACGGCGATCGAGGCGATTCGGAAGTCGCGCGGGTTCCACCAGCCCGCGGGGTGGCCGCGCCACCAGGCGAGCACCGTCTCGGGCGGCATGCCGCGCAGGAGGCCGATCGCCGACTCCCGGTAGGACGGGAAGACCCAGTCCTCGTCCGCGAGGGCGAAGTGCGAGCCGGCCTGGATCGCCTCGTGGCCCCAGAAGATCGCGTACGTCCCGATGCGGCCCTGGCGGTGGTAGACGACCGAGCGCTCGTCGTATGTCCTCAGGAGAACCATGTCGCGGTAGAGGGCGAGGAGCGCGGTCTCGTCGAGGCCGCCGACCTCGCCGTCGGCCACGCCGTCCCCGTCTCCGATCACCCGCCGCACGTCGTGCTCGGCCGGAAGCACCTGGGCTGCCACGTCCTTAAGTATCCCCGACCAGGACGCGGAGCGCGTCGCGTTCCGCCTCGAAGCGCGCCGACACGACGTCCCCCAAATCCTCGCCGTCCGCCTGCAGCGGCGTCGGGGCGTCGCACTCGACCTCGACCGCGTCGACGTCGTGGAGGGAGAGCACGTTCGGGGACGCAAGCTGGCCCCGGCCGCGGAAAGCCCAGGCGGCGAGACTGGGCACCTGCCAGGGCGCCAGCCGCCTGGGAGCGACGACGTCGAGCCCGAGCTCGAAGCGCGCGCCCGGCGCCGCATGGATCGGCAGGGGCCCGGCGAAGCTGTACGGGTCGCAGTTGGCGACGATGACGAGGGCGGCGCGCTCGTGCCCGAGCACGGTCATCGCCGGCTCGAGCCGTCCGCGGCGGCGGGCGAGCTCGCCCAGGAGGGCACGGGCGAAGGCGATGTCGCCCGGCCGCCGGCCGTCGCGGCGACCGAGCTTGTCGACGCGCCGGACGATCGCTGCGTCGAGCCCCAGCCCGGCCGCGAACGTGAAGCGCCGGCCGTTGACCCGTCCGAGCGAGACGTGCCGCTCTCGGGGGGACGCCGCGAGCGAGCGA
>DATHVD010000047.1:0-52573 GCA_035461525.1 Gaiellaceae bacterium | reverse complement strand
CTTCCGCGAGGCGGAGCAGCTCCAGGACGAGTACGTCTCCACCGAGCACCTGCTGCTCGGCATCGCCGCCAACGAGCGCGATCCCGCCGGCCGCGCGCTGCGCGAGGCCGGCGCCAGTCGGGACGCGCTGCTGGCTGCGCTCCAGTCCGTGCGCGGCGGGCAGCGCGTCACCTCGGAGGACCCCGAGGGCACGTACCAGGCGCTCGAGAAGTTCGGCCGCGACCTGACCGAGCTCGCCGAGCAGGGCAGGCTCGACCCGGTGATCGGCCGCGACGAGGAGATCCGCCGCGTCATCCAGGTGCTCTCGCGGCGCACGAAGAACAACCCCGTCCTGATCGGCGACCCCGGCGTGGGCAAGACTGCGATCGCCGAGGGCCTCGCGCAGCGAATCGTCGCCGGCGACGTGCCCGAGGGTCTCAAGGGCAAGCGCGTCTGGGCGCTCGACATCGGCGCGCTCCTCGCCGGCTCCAAGTACCGCGGCGAGTTCGAGGAGCGGCTCAAGGCCGTCCTCACCGAGATCAAGGAGTCCGAGGGCGAGATCGTCCTCTTCATCGACGAGCTGCACACGATCGTCGGCGCCGGCGCCGCCGAAGGCGCCGTGGACGCGGCGAACATGCTGAAGCCGATGCTCGCGCGCGGCGAGCTGCGCGCCGTCGGCGCGACGACGCTCGACGAGTACCGCAAGCACATCGAGAAGGACGCCGCGCTCGAGAGGCGCTTCCAGCCGGTCTTCGTCGGCGAGCCGTCGGTCGCGGACACGATCGCCATCCTGCGCGGACTCAAGGAGCGCTACGAGGCTCACCACGGCGTCCGCATCCGCGACGCGGCGCTCGTCGCAGCGGCCGTCCTCTCCCACCGGTACATCTCCGACCGCTTCCTCCCCGACAAGGCGATCGACCTCGTGGACGAGGCCGCCTCGCGCCTGCGCATGGAGATCGACTCCTCGCCGCTCGAGCTCGACGAGGCCGAGCGGCGCGTGCGCCAGCTCGAGATCGAGCTCGCGGCCATGGGGAAGGAGTCGAAGGAGGTGCGCGAGCCCGTCGAGCGCGAGCTCGCCGACGCGAAGGCCGCCCGCGACGAGCTCGCCGCCCGCTGGGCGAAGGAGAAGGAGCAGCTCGACCGCGTCAAGGAGATCACGCAGCGGATCGACGATCTGCGCATGGAGGCCGAGCGGGCCGAGCGCACGGGCGAGCTCCAGCGCGTGGCCGAGATCCGCTACGGCGAGCTGCCGGCGCTCGAGGCCGAGCTCGCCGAGCGGGAGGAGCAGGAGTTCGAGCCGATGGTGAAGGAGGAGGTCGACGAGGACGACGTCGCGGAGGTCGTCGCCCGCTGGACGGGCGTCCCCGTGAGCCGGCTCCTCGAGGGCGAGACGGAGAAGCTCATTCGCATGGAGGAGCGCCTGCACCGCCGGGTCGTCGGTCAGGACGAGGCCGTCGAGGCCGTGGCCAACGCGCTCCGCCGCGCCCGCACGGGGCTGCAGGACCCCGACCGGCCGATCGGCTCGTTCGTCTTCCTCGGTCCCACGGGCGTGGGGAAGACCGAGCTGGCGCGCGCGCTGGCGGAGTTCATGTTCGACGACGAGCGCGCCATGGTGCGGCTGGACATGTCCGAGTACCAGGAGCGGCACACCGTCGCCCGCCTCGTCGGCGCGCCTCCCGGCTACGTCGGCTACGAGGAGGGGGGCCAGCTCACCGAGGCCGTGCGCAGGCGCCCGTACTCGGTCGTCCTCCTCGACGAGATCGAGAAGGCGCACACGGAGGTCTTCGACGTGCTCCTGCAGATCCTCGACGACGACCGGCTCACCGACGGCCACGGGCGGACTGTCGACTTCCGCAACACCGTCGTGATCATGACGTCGAACCTCCGCTCCGTGGAGGCGATGCGGGAGGTCTTCCGGCCGGAGTTCCTGAACCGGATCGACGAGGTCGTCGAGTTCCGCGCCCTCACGCGGGAGCAGCTCGGGGAGATCGTCGAGCTGCAGCTCGAGCGGCTGCGTGCCCGGCTGGCCGAGCGGGGCCTCGGGCTCGAGCTCACGGACGCGGCGAAGGAGCACGTGGCCGAGGCCGGCTGGGACCCGACGTACGGCGCCCGCCCGCTCAAGCGCGCCCTGCAGCGGCTGGTCGAGAACCCGCTCGCCCTGCGGCTCCTCGAGGGCGACTTCGCCGAGGGCGACACGATCCGGGTGGACGTCCGCGACGGCGAGATGGTCTTCGAGAAGGCTCCGACCCGGGAGCCTGCGGCGGCGTAAGCGCGCCCCTGGTCTCACGGGGCACCCCAGCCCACCACCCGCTCTCGAGCGTACAGAGGAAAGGCGCGCCCGTGGTGCGCGGATCGTGCCGAATGTGTGCCGGTTCAGCGGCCACGCCTAGTCTGTGTCGAAGCAGGCCAGCACGGCGTCCCAGGCGAGCTCCGAGGCGACGACTCCCAGGCTCACGGAGTCGAGCGCAGGATTCTCGACCTCGTTCGTCGTCGCAACGTAGAGGACGTCGCCGTCCACGAGGGAGTGGAACGGCTGGATCGCCCGCGCGAGCGAGGCGTGCACCTGGCGGCCGAGCTGCCGGAGCGGGCGTCTCTCCAGCCGTTGGTTCGTGACGACGAGCGTCAGGGTCGTGCTCTCCGGCGCCCGGTACCCCGGCGTCTCGCCGGCCGCGATCCGGCGCTCGATCTCCGGCACGAGCGGAAGCCGTCCGACGCCCTCGGTGTCGAGGTGGCCGCGGACGACCGTGCCGTCCCGGTCGACGATGGCGCCGAACGCGTTGACGACGACAAACACCGCGATCCGCGTCGGCCCGACGGTGCGGAAGGCGCCGCCCTGCCCCGCCGGCTCCCCGCGCTCGAGGGCGAAGGTCTTGCCGACCGTCGCCGAGCGACCGGCGCCGCGGGCTCCGAGCGGGAAGACACCCGGGCGGGCTGCCCGGAGAGCGGCACGGCCGAGCTCCTTGTCGGGATAGATCGTGCTCTCGCGCCGGAAATCGAAGATGATCGCCGCGGACACGGGCCAAACGGACGTCCAGCCGACCTCGTACCCACCGCGGGCGAGCAACTCGGCGGCGACGCCGGCACCGGCCTCGAGCCCGTAGAGCGAGCCGCCGGCGAAGCAGATCGCTCTCACCCACTCGGCCCCGCCGAGCGTCCCGGAGGAGCCGCCCCGGACGTCGGTCGCGCACGCTGCTCCGCCGGGAAAGTGAAAGACCGTGCAGCCGGTTGGACCCTCGTCGTACTCGGCAACGCCGACCTCGAGGCCCGGGAGGTCGAAGCGCAGCACGCGCCCGTCGAACTCTGTCCGCGGGACGAGGTCGGCGGTGTCGTTCGAGAGGGGCGCCACGGCCGGGATTGTGGCACGGGCGGGGCGGTCCGCTCGCGCCGGCGTCAGCGGCGCAGGGGCGGAAAACGGACGTGCACGTGGTCGTCGTGGTTCGCGAGCATCTGGACGACGGACGGGCGCCCCGTGAGGCCGACGTTCGGTCCGACGAAGACCTTTTCGGCACCTGCGGCGACGAACCGGTCGACGAGGTCCTGGGCGAGGCGCCGGTCGACCGCCCGCGCCGACCGGGGAGCCCGTTCGCGGCGGTCCGTGCGGGGGTAGTACACGTCGACGTCGAGCCCGTTCTGGTGCGAGACGTGGCCGATGCTGCCCCAGCGGTGCCCGAAGTCGCCGCCCTGCGGCCGGCTGATGTCGCCGATCGCCACGCGCGGCGCATCCGCGTTGGCCGCCCGGTGCTCGCGTGCGACGCGCAGCGTCCGCCGGACGAGGACGTCCGTGCCCCAGCGACGCCAGGCCCGATTCGGCGAGGCCTTGCGGACGGGGTCCCACGTAAAGAAGTGCTCGCCTTCCCGGGGCAGCCTGACCCCGTCGACGAGCCGGCCTGCCTGCGGGAGCCCGAGCGCGCGGGACGGCCGCCAGCGGATGGGCGGGGTCGCGGCGGCCCTACCCGCGGCATCCGCGCCGGACCTGGTGCCGCCGGCGGCGAGTAGCCGGAACGTGCCCTGCCCGGGAGCGATCCGCGGCGGGCCGGGAGCTGCGCGGGCAGGTCGCTCCGGGGTCGCCGCGCGCGGCGCGGCCGCCGCCGGGCCATCGGTCTCGGCCCCGGGCCCCTGGGCGACGGCCGCGACCAGCGCTCCTGCGACGAGGGCTGCGGCGGCAGCGAAGAGGAGAAGTCGCAGCACCATCCCGAGGATACGGCCGGCCTCCGGGCGGCGGTCCGGTAGCCGGCGGACCTCCTCCCACGGGGCACCCCAGCCCACCACCCGCTCTCGAGCGTACGGAGGAAAGGCGCGCCCGTGGTGCGCGGATCGTGCCGAATGTGTGCCGAAGCGTCCCCGAACGCGCTCCCCGGCGGACGCGGTCCCCGGCGGGAGCCGTCTCTACGGCACGTCGTCGAAGAACTCGGCCTTGCCGGTCTCCGGCGGCGCGCCGTAGATGAAGAGCACGAGCTCCTCGTCGCCGGCGTTCCGGAGCTGGAGGACAGTGCCTCGCTCGACGACGACGATCCCGCCGCCCGGCACCTCGTGGCGCTCGGGCGGGTCGCCCAGGTCGACGGTCAGCGTCCCTTCGAGGACGACGAAAACCTCTTCCTGGCCCAGGTCGCGGTGGCGGCGGCCCCGCGCGCCGGGCGGGTAGCGCCACACGTTGGCCCGCGACTGCGCGAGCGCGTCCGAGAGCGAGGCGATCGAGCGCGGGTCGTCGTCGCCCCTCGGGGCGAAGTCGAGGTCGTCAGCGCGGAAGACGGTGAAGCCCACGCCCGCAGCCTACTGAACGGCGGGCCGCCGCAATTGCGCACGGCCACGGCGGCTGTCACACTCGGGTCGTGGGCGGGGAGATCCTCGCGTTCCTCGGCATCTCGGCGCTCGTGATCGCCACGCCGGGGCAGGACACGGCGCTGACGATCCGGAACACGCTTCTCGGCGGCCGCCGGGGCGGCGTGTTCACGGCCCTCGGGGTCTCGGCCGGCCAGGCGGTGTGGACGCTCGCCGCGAGCGCCGGCGTCGCGGCCCTCATCGTCGCGTCGGAGCCCGCATTCGCGGCCCTGCGGATCGCGGGCGCCGCCTACCTCGTCCTCCTCGGCGTCCAGGCGCTCGTCGCGGCCCTGCGCGGCAAGCGCCCTCCCGTGGCCGCGGACGGCGCGCGCACGCCTGGGCTCGCCCCGCACGTCGCCTTGCGCCAGGGGGTGCTCAGCAACCTGGCGAACCCGAAGATGGCCGTCTTCTTCACGAGCCTCCTGCCCCAGTTCGCTCCCGCGGGCGAGCGGGTCTTCCCGGTCCTGCTCGGCCTCGGCCTCGCCTTCTGCACGCTCACGCTGCTCTGGCTCGCCGCGTACTCGATCGCGGTCGCCCGGGCCAGGGCCGTGCTCGTGCGCCCCAGGATCCGGCGCGCGCTCGACGCCGTCACCGGCGCCGCGCTCGTCGCCTTCGGGCTCCGCCTCGCCGCGAGCGACCGCTAGGCCGTTCCCATGCCCCGCCGGCGCGGCCGGGCCCTAGAGTCCCGTCGATGGCCGCCCCCGACCGCCCCCTCAAGCTCGGCGAGGTCTTCGTCGAGACGATCCGGATCTACCAGGAGCGCCTGCCCGCCGCGCTTGGGCTCGGGGCCGTCGCCGCCGGCGGCTTTCTCGTCGGGTTCCTGACCGGGCACCTGGTTCCCTTCCTCCTCATCGCCGCGGCGACGTACACCGCCTCGTACGCGGCCGCCGTCAGGCTCGTGGCCGGAGATCCCTTTCGAGAGGCCTGGGCGCAGCTCAGCCTGCGCGCGCCGACCCTTGGCGTCCTGGCGCTCGTCGTCGGCGTCCCCTTCGTCCTCGGGCGCGTCGATCCGCTGCTCCTCCTCTTCGCAGTCCTCTGGCAGGCGCTCGTCGGCTTCTCCGTGCCTGCGGCCGCGGTCGAGCGCGGCCCGTCCCCGTACGCGCCGAGCGGGGTGGGCTTCGCACTCTGGCGCTCGGTCGGTCTCGCGCGGGCCGAGTACCTCCATTCGCTCGGCGTCGTCTGCGCCCTCGTGATCGTCTACCTGATCTTCGGACCAGTGCTCGGATGGGCGCTGATCGGCTTCGCGGACAACACCGGCCTCGCCGCCACGATCGTCGTCAACGTCGTCGTCGCGCCCTTCTTCTTCCTCGGCCTCTCGGTCCTCTTCTTCGAGCAGCGGGCGCGGGCCGCTGTATCCTCGCGCGGCGAAGCCGCTGACGCGTGATCGAGGAGGAGACATGCCCAAGTACCTGATGCTGTCGACGCTGAGCGAGCAGGGCCTGCAGACCTTGCGCGCGAACCCCGATCGCCTGCAGGAGGTGAACAAGGACGTCGAGGAGCTCGGCGCCAAGGTGACCCACCAGTGGTTCGTGCTCGGCCCGTACGACTTCGTCAACATCGTCGAGGCCGAGAGCGCGGCCGTCATCGCCGAGGTCTCGATCGCGCTCGGCGCGCGGGGGAGCGTGCACACGCAGTCGTACGAGATGCTCGAGGTGGACGATCTCCTCAAGCTCCTCGGCGCCTAGCCCGGGTGCCGGAGCCCCTCCGCCTGCCCGACTGGGTCGCGACCGAGGTCTCCTCCTGGCCCCAGGACGCCTGGGGCGCGCACCAGACGCGGCTGCTGCTGCGCGACGGCCGCGTACTCGAGCCCGTGGCCGTCCTGCCGAGCGGCGACGTCGTCGGCTGGGGGGAGGCCGGCGCCGCCGAGTTCGCCGCCGAAGACATCGTCGCCATCGAGCGGATCGACGAGTGACGGCCGCAGGCCTCCGCCGCTGGTGGCGCGACGGCGTCCTCTACCAGGTCTACCCACGCTCGTTCGCGGACGGCGACGGGGACGGGGTCGGCGACCTGCGCGGGCTGACGCAGCGGCTGGATCACCTCGCGTGGCTCGGCGTCGACGGGGTCTGGCTCTCGCCGATCATGCCCTCGCCCGACGCCGACTGGGGCTACGACGTCGCCGACTACCGGGACGTTCACCCGGCCTTCGGGACGCTGGCCGACCTGGACGAGCTCGTGGCCGCCGCCGGCGCGCGCGGCATCCGCATCCTCCTCGACCTCGTCCCCAACCACACGAGCGACCGGCATCCGTGGTTCCGCGAGGCGCTCGCCGGCCGGGACTCGACCCGGCGAGACTGGTATGTCTGGGCCGACCCGAAGCCGGACGGCGCCCCGCCCACCAACTGGCTCTCGGCCTTCGGCGGGCCGGCGTGGACGCTCGACGAGGCGAGCGGCCAGCACTACCTGCACCACTTCCTCCCCGAGCAGCCCGACCTCAACTGGTGGAACGAGGACGTGCGCGGGGCCTTCGACGAGATCCTGCGCTTCTGGTTCGCGCGCGGGATTGCCGGCTTTCGCATCGACGTCCCTCACTTCCTCGGCCACGACCCCGAGCTCCGCGACAACCCGCCTGCCGAGGAGGGCGATCCGGCGTACGTCCACCGCTACGGCCAGCGGCCCGTGTGGAACTTCATGCGGCCCGAGCTGCATGAGGTCGCTGCCCGCTGGCGCGAGCTCGCGGACGCGCAGGAGCCGCCGCGGCTCCTCGTCGGCGAGGGGGTGATCGGCGGCCCCGAGGTGGCCGCGTTCTACCCGGCCGACGACGACGGCCTCCACATGACCTTCCACCTCGGGCTGGCGAACGCCCCCTTCGAGGCCGCGGCCTTGCGCGAGGTCGTCGAGGAAGCGGAGCTGCTCCTTCCGCCGGGTGCGCAGCCGCTCTGGACGCTCGGGAACCACGACATCCCCCGCTACGGCTCCCGGTGGGCCGGCGCCGACCCGGCGAAGGCGCGCGCCGCGCTGGTCCTCCTCTTCGGGCTCCGCGGGACGCCGACGCTCTACTACGGCGACGAGCTCGGCCTCGGCGACGTCCCCGTGCCGGACCACCTCAGGCGCGACCCCGTCGGGCGAGATCCCGAGCGGACGCCGATGCCGTGGAGCCCGGAGCCCGGCTTGGGCTTCACGACGCCCGCCGCCGACCCCTGGCTCCCCTACGGCGACCGGGCGGGCCTCACGGTCGCCGAGCAGCGCGACGACCCCGGCTCGGCGCTGACCCTGACCCGCGACCTCGTCGCCCTGCGGCGGCGCTCGCCCGACCTCCGCGCGGGCGGCTACCGGCGCGTTGAGGCGCCCGAGGGCGCGTGGGCGTGGCGACGCGGCGAGGGCACGCTCGTCGCGGTCAACCTCGGCGGCGAGGAGCGGGCCGTCGAAGGCGTCGAGGGTGCGATCGCCGTGGCCTCGACGCGCGGGCGCGACGGCGAGCGGGTCTCGGGCCGCCTCGTCCTTCGGCCGTGGCAGGCGGCGATCGTCACTCGGTGAAGACGTAGTCCAGGTCGCGCGCGCCGACGTGGCAGCTCCAGCAGACGGCGTCGCGGGCGATCTCCCGGAAAGGCTCCCGCCTCGCCTCGCGCGCCCATTCCACGAAGACCCAGTCGTTGTGCTCGGGGTTCGCTCCGGGCCGCTTGCGCATGACGGCGATCAGCCCGATGAAGTCGCGGCCGGGCCGCGCCGCCTCCTTGACGACGATCGTGCCGTTCGGGAACGTGCCGTTCGCCCGCCGGGGCCGCGAGGCGTAGACGTCCTTCGTCCCCGCGTGGGGGTCGGAGGAACGCAGCGGGATCGGCTCGTCGTTGAGCTTCGGCCAGTCGCGATAGCCGGCGACGTAGCCCGGGATCCCCGGCGGGGCGCGAGGCTGCGGCTCGGCCTCCGGCTCCTCCTCCTCGGCGGTCGTCGTCTCCGCGGGGGCCTCGGTCTCCACCGGCTCTGTCGTGGCGGCTGGCGGAGGCACCGGCTCCGTCGTCTCGGGAGCGGACGCCGGCTCGGAGGAGCCGCCGCAGGCGGCGAGGACGAGGACGACGGCGAGCAGCGCGAGGCGCCCCACGCGCACGAGCGTAGCCGACCCGGGTTACCGATTCCTTACGGGGCAGCGACAGTGCGCCCGTGGCAGCGAAAGCGAGTGGGCCGACGTGGGTCGACGGCGTCGGCGACCTCGATCTCGCGGAGCACGTGCGCGCGGCGCTCGCGCCGGAAGCGCAGTAGGTCTACTGGAGTCGCGAGTACGCGACCGCGACCTCGGCCGCGAGCGCCGCGTTCTCGACGATCAGCTCCTTGTTCAGCGCCACCGTCTCGCCGCCGCTCGCCTCGTGGACGTACGCGAGCACGAACGGCGTCACGTCCTGGCCGGCGACGCCGCGGCGCCCCGCCTCCTCGACCCCCGCGGCGAGGAGCGGCTCGACGTCGATGCTCCTGTCCGGAGGCCGTGCGAGGAGGAGGGACGAGTGGCGGCCGAGGCGCCAGTGGTACTGGGCGATGCGCGCCGCCTCCTCGACGGTGAGGACGCGCGCCGAGACCGGCGGCCCGCCCTCGCGCGCGTAGAAGAGGGGGATCGTGTCCGTGCGCCAGCCGAGGACGGGCACGCCCAGCGTCTCGAAGAGCTCCGCGGTCGCGCCGACGTCGAGCAGCGACTTCACGCCGGAGGCGACGACGAGAGCCTCCGTCCGCGCCAGCTCGCCCAGGTCGGCCGAGATGTCGAGACGCTCGGACCACCCCCGGTGGACACCGCCGAGGCCGCCGGTGCCGAGGAAGCCGATCCCGACTGCCCGGCAGACGGCGAGCGTCGCGCCCGCCGTCGTCGCGCCGAGCACGCCCTGGGCGGCGCACACCGCGAGATCCCGCGGCCCGACCTTGCGGGCGTCGGGCGAGCTCCCGAAGCGCTCGAGCTGCTCATCGGCGAGGCCGACCTGGATGGCGCCGTCGGCGACGCCGATCGTCGCAGGCACGGCCCAGGCGGCGCGCACGCGTCGCTCGGCCTCGGCCGCCACGGCGGCGCCCTCGCCCCTCGGGAAGCCGTGCGAGACCAGGGTCGTCTCGAGCGCGACGACCGGTCGCCGGGCCTCGAGCGCGGCGCGCACCTCAGGGTGGATCCGCAGAAGGTCCGGCATCAGGGCATCGCCCCCATCGTCGCTACGCAGCGCGCCGCCGCGCGGAGCCCGAGCTCCGGCCCGCCGAGGAGGAACCCGGCGGCGAACGCGTCGCCCGCGCCCGTCGAGTCCACCGCCTCGGCCTCGACGGCGGCGTGCTCCTCCGCGGCGGCTCCGCGACGGACGACGCAGCCGCGGGCGCCCCGCTTGACGACGACCGTCGCGGCTCCTGTGTCGCCGACGAGCTCGTCCTCGGCCTCGTTGGCGAAGACGACGTCCGGCGCGAGGGCCGCGAGCGCCTTGCGGAACGCGGGGACGCCGACGTTCCGGATCGCGGCCGTGGAGGAGAGGTCGACGCTCACCGACGGCGCCAGTGTGGCAGCTCGGAGCGCCGCCGCGCGAAGCGGCTCGGGCACGAGGCTGTAGCCGGGGAGATGCAGGCGCTTGCAGCCGGCGAGCCAGTCGTCCTCCAGCTCGTCCGGACCGAAGTCCTTCGAGACGCCCCGGTCGGAGAGCATCGTCCGCGCTCCGTCGGGCGTGGCGACAGAGACCACCGTGCCCGTCCCCGTCTCGACCTCGGGCCCGGCGAGCTCGACGCCGCGGGCGCGCAGCTCCTCGGCCAGAATGCGGCCGGCCGGGTCGCGGGCGCGCTTGCCGAGGAAGCGGGCGCGGCCGCCGAGGGCCACCACCCAGGCGGCGACGTTCGCGGCCTGTCCACCGGCGCCGACCCGAGTCCGTCCGTACGTGTCCGTGTCGTGTGCGATCGGGCCGTCGAGCCGCACGACGACGTCCAGAAGGAGATCTCCGAGCGTGCAGATCACGGGGGCACCCTACAATCGTCCGCGTGGCCGACGAGCGCGGGAAACGGTTCCGTTCCTTCCTCCTCGGCGGGCTGGTCGGAAGCGTCGCGGGCCTCGCCGCCGCGGGCCGGATGGTGCGGAAGCGGCCGCTCGGACGGGAGACGCCCGCTGGCCTCGCCGCGTTCGAGCAGGCCCCGTGCTACGAGGAGCTCGTCGAGCGCGAGGCGCGTGAGGGACGCGGCGCCTAGCCGTCGCCCACCGCGAAGCCGAGCTCGCGGAGCCCCTCCCGGGCGGTGAGGGCGTTCCGGCCCGAGTCGCCGATGTCGAGCTCGAACCCCAGCTCCTGGACGGCGAGCGTCGCCGCGAGGAACCGCTCGGGCGTCTCGGTGGGGGCCTCCGTGCGGACGACGAGGAAGGGCCCGAACGCCTGCGCCTCGAAGCCGACGCCGGGCCGCCGCTCCGGGATCTCGAGGCGCACGCGCGCGCGATCGAGCTCGTCCGAGGCGTCCAGCACCCAGACGCCCCGGCCGAGCACCGGGCCGGCCGACTCGAGCACGCGGACGGCGAGCTTCGCGTCGGCGCGGGGCACGAATGTGCTCCCGAACGGCGCGCCCTGCTCCCAGGCGTCGAGATACGTCGGCTCGTAGCCGAAGAGGACGTCGTCCCCGCGCCCCGTCGCCGCGAGCCACTCGGCCGCCTCGGCCCGCGCCTCCGTCCGCTCGTCCGGCTCTCCGCGGTAGAGCCACGGCGTGCGGTCGAGGCCCCAGGCCACCTGCGCCGCGAGCAGGGCGCCGAGGCCCGCGGCCAGGACGGCCGGCCCGGCGCGGCCCGTCGCCTCGGCGACCCGCAGGAGCCCCACGGCCAAGCCCATGGCGAAGAAGGGGAGCAGGAAGATGAGGTGGCGGCTCTCGAGCGCCGTGCCCCCTCCCGAGCGCGCGGCCATCAGCGCGATCGTCGGGACGACGACCAGCGCGCCCGTGAGGATCGCCGTCTCCGGGCGGTCGCGCGCGAGGACGGCCACCCCGAGCGCGAAGAGGAGCGCCGCCGGGAGTGCGATGAGGGGCGTCGCCGCCGTGAAGTCGCCCACGACGTCCCAGAGGTAGCGGAGCACGTCCCCCGGGGAGCCGAGCCGGGAGGCGCGCTCGCCGAGGCCGACCTCGAAGCGCGAGGCGAGCACGAGGTACGTGCGCCAGAGCGGCGCCGCGAGCGCGACGACGGCCGCGAACGCCGTCAGGGGCGCCCGAAGCGGCAGCGGCCGACGCAGCCGGAGCACGGCGACGAAGACCGCCTGGGCGGCGAGCACGAGCGCCCCGTACGGCTGCGTGGCCAGGAGGGCGAGGGTTGCCACCGCCCAGGCAGTCCACCGGCCGGCCGTGCTCCGCTCGAGGGCGCGCAGCAGGAGGAGGAGCGAGAGCGCGCTCGCGAAGAGGAAGAGGCTGTACATGCGCGCGTAGATTCCGTGGTAGATCGTGACCCAGCTCGCCGCGGTCACGAGCGTGGCAAGCAGCGCGGCCCGCCTGCCGGCCAGCCACGCGACCAGCGCAGCCACGAGCGGCATGCTCGCCACCGCGAACGCGGCCGAGATGAGGCGCAGGCTCGTGAGTCCCTCGTACACCTGCAGCGCGGCGTGCCCGAGGAGGTAGTGGAGGGGAGCGCCTCCGCGGTCGCCGAGGACGGTGTCTAGGAGGTCGCCGAGCGGCTGTCGGCTGACGAAGAAGGCGAGCGTCTCGTCCTCGTGCGAAGGGAGGGCATGCAGGCGGAGCAGGAAGAACGCGGCCAGGGCGCCCGTGATCGCGGCGACGCCGAGCCGGTACCCGTCGAGGCGCCGCCGAAGGGGGCCTTCGGGGCGCTCCGCGTCCGGCGCCGGGCCGTCCCGAGCGCCGGAGGCGGCCTGCCTCCCTGCTAGCATCCGGCCCTGCAAACCGCGGCCTTTCCGCTATGCCCATCTACGAGTATCGCTGCCCACAGGGCCACACCTTCGAGCTGTTCCAGCGGATGAGCGACCCGCCGCCGGAGGTGTGCGAGATCTGCGGCGCGACCCCGGTCGAGAAGGTGCTCTATCCGGCCGCGATCCACTTCAAGGGCTCCGGCTTCTACTCCACCGACTACGGCCGAGGAAGCCGGCGGCCGGCCGCGAAGGAGGGGGACGGCGGCGGGGAGAGCGGCGGAGAGGCGAAGAAGCCGGGCAAGACCGAGCCGAAGGCCGCAGAGGCGTAGCGCTCGGCTGGTTCTCAGCCCGACCTCCCGACGCGACAGCCCGGTCCGAACTCGCCCGACCCCGGGCGCGGAGGCTGCGGCGCGGAGTCGCCCCGCACCATCGCGATCACCGAGACGTTCTCCTCGCTGCCGAGGATGAACGACTGCCCGTCGATGTCGGCGATCGTCCCGCCCAGGCGGCAGCGAAGCGTGCCGCTCTCGGGCGTGCGCCGCTTCACCCAGCCGAGCTGGAGGAGCTGGTTCGTCGACAGGTCGGTGGCGAGCGGTTCCACGAGGTCGTCGCCGATGAACGGCATCCGCAGGAACGTGCCGAAGCTCGTGATCTCGTCCGCCGTCGCCTGGAGCACGGCCTGCTGGCGCTCGCCTCGCGTGATGTCGTTCTCGGACGGGTCGAGCTGGTTCTGGCGGACGCGGGAGTAGACGAGCGCCCGCCGGCCGTTCATCTCCTGCGGCCCCTTCTTGAAACGCCAGCCGGGCCAGCGGTCGCATTCAGCCGGGGTGGAGCGGGGGCAGTCGAACTTGTTCGAGAGCACCCGCCGCGGGACGTTGACCGTGATCCCGCCGAGCGCGTCGATCACCTCGCGGAACCGGTCGAAGTTGACCACGACGACGTGGTTGATCTCGAGCCCCGTGAGCGCCTCGACGGTGCGGACGGCGAGCGTCGGCCCGCCGTAGGCGTGCGCGGCGTTGACCTTGTCGGTGCCCCGCCCGGGGATCGTCACGCGCAGGTCGCGCGGGATCGAGAGGAGCGCGATGCGGTTCTCGTCCGGGTCGGTGCGGACGATCATGATCGCGTCGGAGCGGAAGGGCCCCTGCCGGTTCGGCCCCTCGTCCGTACCGAGGACGAGGATCGTCGACGGGTTCGTGAGCAGGAGGCCTCTCTGCGGGGCGAGCGCCGCGTACGCGCGGGAGTCGAGGCGCTCGTTCGCCTCCTTGACGCCGCTTCTGAGCGCGAGGTAGCCGAGGAACGCCCAGACGACCGTGAGGAGGACGAGCACGAGCACGACCACCGCGACGATGCGGAGGACCCGGCGCGCCCCGCCCTTGCGCGGGCGGCGCGGCTGCCGACGGCCGTAGGGATCCTGCCCGTCGGGCGGCCGTCCCCGCCCGCCGCCGCCGCGGCGCGCGCCCTGGGCGGGCTCCTTGGGAACGGGGCCCTTCGCCCGCCCGCCGCGGTAGACGCGGTACGGCTTGTCCTTGGAGGCCACAGCGACCGGTTATCGTAGCCACCCTCCAATGGCGGCTGAGCGGGTCATCGCGATCGACCTCGGGGGGACGAAGCTCGCCGCCGCGCTCTTCGACCGGGCGCTAGAGCTCGTCCGCCGGACGGAGGAGCCGACGGAGGTCTCCGGCGAGGAAGCTCTGCTCGCGCAGCTCGAGCGCGTCGTCGCGGAGCTCGGCGCGGACGGCTTCGCCGCGCTCGGCGTCGGCATCCCCTCGACGATCGACCAGCGCTCCGGCCGCGCCGTCACGTCCGTGAACATCCCGCTCGCGGGCGTCGACCTCCGCGACCGGCTACGCGAGCGCTTCGGCGTCCCCGTTGCGATCGAGAACGACGCGAACGCCGCCGCGCTCGCCGAGCACGTCCTCGGCGCGGGCCGCGGCGCCCGTCACATGGTCATGCTCACGCTCGGCACGGGCGTCGGCGGCGGGCTCCTCCTCGACGGGCGCCTCTACCGCGGCGCGCTCGGGGCGGCCGGCGAGCTCGGGCACATCACCATCGACGTGAACGGCCCTCCGTGCCAGGGCGCGTGCCCGGGGCGGGGGCACCTGGAAGCGTTCGCCTCGGGCACGGCCGTCGACGAGCTCGCGGCCCGCACCGCGGCCGAGAGGCCCGACGGGGACCTGGGCCGGGCCGTCGCCGCCGGCCGGGAGGCGGACGCACGGCTGGCGGTCGAGCTCGCCGCCGAGGCGCCGGGAGACGCCCGCGACCTCCTCGAGCACGCCGGCTTCCACCTGGGGGTGGGCATCGCGAGCCACGTCAACGTCTTCAATCCGGAGGTGGTCGTCGTCGGCGGCGGGCTCGCGCAGGCGGGCGAGCTCCTTCTCGCCCCGGCCCGGCGCGTCGTCGCCGAGCAGGCGCTCTCGCCCGCCCGCGACGAGGTGCGGATCGTCCCCGGCGAGCTCGGCGGCGAGGCGGGGCTCGCCGGCTCGGCGCTCGTCGCGTTCGAGCTCCTGGACGGCGCGTAGATGCCTCTCGTCCTCTGCCCGACGCCGATCGGGAACCTCGAGGACGTGACGCTGCGGGCGCTCCGGGAGCTCGGCGAGGCGGACGTCGTCCTCTGCGAGGACACGAGGCGCACGAGGATCCTGCTCGACCGCCACGGCGTCCGCGCGAGGCTCGTCTCGTTCCACCGCCACAACGAAGCGCAGCGAACGGCGGAGATCCTGCCGCGCCTCGTCGAGGGAGAGCGCGTGGCCGTGGCGAGCGACGCGGGCCTGCCGGGCGTCAACGACCCGGGCGCGCGCCTCCTCGCGGCCGCGATCGAGCGCGGTGTGGAGGTGACGGTGCTGCCGGGGCCGTCCGCCGTCGAGACCGCGCTCGTGGCCAGCGGTCTCGTGGGCGAGCGGTACACGTTCCTCGGCTACCTCCCGCGCGCCGCCGCCGCGCGCGCGCGGCTCTGGGAGGAGATCTCGTCCTGGCGCTGGCCCGCGGTCGCGTTCGAGTCGCCGCGCCGCCTGCCGGCTACGCTCGCCAGCCTGGCCGCAGCCGACCCGGAGCGCTCGGTTGCGGTCTGCCGCGAGCTGACGAAGCGCTTCGAGGAGGTGGCCCGCGGTTCGGCGCGCGAGCTCGTGCAGCGCTTCGCGGAGCCGCCCAAGGGTGAGGTGACCCTCGTCCTCGGCCCGGCGCAGGGGATCGCCGGGGCGCCGGGGGCCGACGAGCGTGCCGCGCTTGAGGCCGTCGCCGAGCTCGTCGCGGCCGGCGTCCGGCGCCGCCGGGCCGCGGAGATCGTCGGGCGGCTGACCGGGCTCTCCCGCAACCGGCTCTACCGCGGCTCCGTCTGAGTCGGCGCCCGCTCGTCTGTCGTCTCTCTTGACAACGGCGACTCGCTCTTGCTACCCTCGCCGTCGTTGACATAGAGGACAACAGGAGGCAGGCTCGTGAAACGACTCGTCGCACTGCTTCCGGTCCTGATCGCGTTCCAGGCCGGCGCGCCGCCCGCACTCGCCTGGACCTGGCCCGTGGACGGGCCGGTGCTTCAAGCATTCGTCTTCGGAGACGATCCCTACGCCGCCGGACAGCATCGCGGCATCGACGTCGCCGCGGAAGCCGGCGCGCCGGTCCGCGCGCCCGCGGCCGGGACGGTGACCTTCGCGGGCACCGTGCCCGGCGGCGGCCGCACGGTCACGATTCAGACCGCGGACGGCTACTCGGTCACGCTCGTGCACCTGGGCTCGATCGGGACGGCGCGAGGTGTCGCGGTCGTCGAGGGCGCGGCCGTCGCCTCGGTCGGCCCGAGCGGCGACGCCGAGCACGACGGCCCGTACGTGCACGTCGGCGTCCGGCGGTCCGCGGATCCCAACGGCTACGTGGACCCGCTCGAGCTCCTGCCGTCGCGTCCGGCGGCGCAGCCCGCGCCTGCGCCCGGCCCCGAGGCGCCGGCCCCGGAGGCCGTGACCGAGCCCGTGCCGGAGGCGGCGCCCGAGGAGCCGGCGCCGGTCGACGAGACCGTCCCGCCTGCCGATCGCCGGCCCGAGGAGCCTCCGGCTGAGCCCGCGCCGGTGCGGGCGGATCCCGAGCTCCCGGCCCCTCTGACCGTTCCCGCGCCGCGCCGGCTCGAGCGGGTCGCACGGCCTCCGCTTCCCACCCGAGGGGCCGCCCGCATCGCCGTACGGGCCGTGCGCTCCATGGATGCCGACGCCGTGCCGAAGGAAGCGGGCGCGGCCGAGGCGACGGCGTCGCCGCCCGCCGGGCCCGTGTACGGGAGCCTCCCCGCCGGCGCGGGCTTCACCGCTCAGCTCGAGCCCGAGACGCAAGGCGTCTCGACGACGCCCTCCGGCGGAGCCGCCGGCGGCGGCGCGCGACGCGCGGCGATTGCAGCCCTGCTCGCCCTCGCCGGGCTCGCCGGGCTTTCCCTCTCCCGCCGCCGTCGTCGGCTAGGCGCGCAGCTCGGCCAGCTCGCTCAGGCAGGTCTGGCAGACACCGCGCCCGCGGTGCTCCTCGACCGACCGGGTCGTCCCGCAGAAGACACAGCTCGTCCGTGGCCTGCTGAGCAGGATGGTCTGGTCCTTGACCGAGATCTCGAGTGGGTCGCGCTCCGTGAGTCCGAAGCGCTTGCGGATCTCGATCGGGATCACGATCCGTCCCAGCTCGTCCAGGTTGCGGATGATCCCCGTGGTCGTCGTCTTCCCTCCGCGGTGATTGCGCATCGAGGCGGTCATCGTCGTCGTGCTCACCGTTCCTCTCGTGGCCGGAAGCCAGTGTCGTTTGCGTCCCGTTGACCCTTGAAGCTCCCCCTCTCAGTTCCCATCCGCTTCCTCTTGAAACAGCTCCTCTGGGGCCGCCGGGACGACCGTATGATGGGCCGCGATGACCTTCTACCTGACGACGCCGATCTACTACGTCAACTCGACCCCGCACATCGGTCACGCGTACACGACGATTGCCGCGGACGTCCTCGTCCGGCACCGCCGCCAGCGGGGCGAGGAGACCTTCTTCCTCACGGGCACGGACGAGCACGGGTCCAACATCCCGCGCGTCGCCGAGGAGGCCGGGCTCGACCTGCAGGAGTTCGTCGACAGGAACGCGGACGCCTTCCGGCGCATGACCGAGCGCGTCAACGCGTCGAACGACTTCTTCGTGCGTACGACCGATCCCCGCCACGGGGCGCGCGTACAGGAGTTCCTGCAGCGGATCTACGACGCGGGCGAGATCTACGAGGGCGTCTATGCCGGCCTCTACTGCACGCGCTGCGAGGCTTTCTATTCCGAGGAAGAGCTCGTCGACGGCCTCTGCCCCCAGCACGGCATTCCGCCGGAGCACGTCGAGGAGAAGAACTACTTCTTCCGCCTCTCCGCATATCAGGAGCCGCTGCTCGGGCTCTACAACGAGCGGGCCGACTTCGTCCTCCCGCGCTTCCGCGCCAACGAGGCGCGGAGCTTCATCGAGCAGGGGCTCGCCGACATCAGCGTCAGCCGGGCCTCGCAGCGGTGGGGAGTTCCCGTCCCGTGGGATCCCGACCAGGTCGTCTACGTGTGGGTCGACGCGCTCATCAACTACTGGAGCGCACTCGCGTTCGCGCGTCCGGACGAGGATCTCAGGCCTCGCCTCTGGCCGGAAGCGCGCCACCTCCTGGCGAAGGACATCCTCAAGTTCCACTGCGTGATCTGGCCGGCACTCCTGCTCGCCGCGGGAGTCGAGGTGCCCCGGCAGCTCTTCGTGCACGGCTACCTCCTCATGGACGAGCGGAAGATGTCGAAGTCGCTCGGGAACGTCATCGACCCACTCGACCTGGTCGACGTGTACGGAGTCGACGCTCTCCGCTTCTACCTCTTCCGCGTGGCGACGTTCGGCCAGGACGGGAGCATCTCCGTGGAGGGCATGCACGAGCGCTACGAGCGCGAGCTCGGCAACGACCTCGGCAACCTTCTCTCCCGGGTCACGGCGATGATCGCGCGGTACCGGGACGGCCGGCTCTCGCCTGCGCCCGTCTCCGGCGACCTCGCACGGGCGGTCGCCGTCCTTCGCGAGGACGTGCCGCGGCGAATGGACGAGTTCGACGTCACCGGCGCGCTCGAGGAGGCGTGGAAGCTCGTCCGCGACCTCAACCGCCATGTCGAGCGGAGCGCCCCCTGGGAGCTCGCCAGGGACGAGGCGCGGGCCGGCGACCTCGACAGGGTCCTCTACGAGCTCGCGGACGGCCTCCGCGCCGCCGCGGTCGCGCTCGCCGCGTTCGTGCCGGAGACGTCGGAGCGGATCCTCGCCGCGCTCGGCCAGGCCCCGGGCGTCGCCTGGGACGAGGTCGCGCCCGGGCGGGCCGTCGCGGCCGAGCGAATCGAAGCGGCGCAGCCGCTCTTCCCGCGGGTGGACGCGCCGGCGGCCGCCGTCTGAGACTCGGCGGAGAGCGAGCACCGCCCGCGGACGGAAGCCGATGATCGACACGCACGCGCATCTGGACTCCTTCGAGGACGTCGTCGACGTCCTCGGGCGCGCCCGCGCGGCCGGCGTCCGCCGCGTCGTGACGGTCGGCACGACGATCCCGTCCTGCCGCGCGGCGCTCGATCTCTCCGAACGGGAGGAAGGGGTCCATGCGGCCCTGGGCCTTCACCCTCACGAGGCCGGCGCGGTGGGCGACTCCGACCTCGGGGAGCTCCGCCGCCTCCTGGGCCACCCGAAGGCGGTCGCCGTCGGTGAGACCGGTCTCGACTACTACCGCGACCTCCCGCCGCGGGGCCGCCAGGCGGAGGTGTTCGCCGCGCAGCGGGCGCTCGCGGCCGAGCTCGGCAAGCCGCTCGTCGTCCACACCCGCGCCGCGGACGTCGACACCGTCGCCGCCCTGCGCGACCTGCCCGAGGGGATCCCGGTCGTCCTGCACTGCTTCTCCTCCACCCGACTCCTCGACCCTGCGCTCGAGCACGGCTGGTACGTGTCGTTCGCCGGCAACGCTACGTACCGCAAGGCGCCGGAGCTGCGCGCCGCGGCGGCTCTCGTCCCGGCCGACCGCATCCTCGCGGAGACCGACAGCCCGTACCTCGCACCCCAGCCCGTGCGCGGGAAGCGCAACGAGCCCGCCCACGTCGTGCACACGCTCGCCGCCCTGGCGGAGGCCCGCGGCGAGTCCGCGGCCGCCCTCGAGGCGCAGATCGAGGCGAACGCCGCGATGCTCTTCAATCTCCCGTGAGCCGCATGCCCGTCACCCCGAACCGAGAGCTCGGCCAGCACTTCCTCGTCGACGAGAACATCCTCGGCGTCGCCGGCCGCCTCGCCGGGCTCGCGCCGGACGACGTCGTCCTCGAGGTCGGCGCCGGCCTCGGCGTGCTCACGGCCTACCTCGCCGACCGCGTGAGCCTCGTGCACGCGATCGAGCTCGACCGGTCGCTCGAGCCGGGCCTGCGCGAGCGGCTCGCCGGCCGGGCGAACGTCGAGCTCGTGTTCGGCGACGCCCTCCGCCTGCCGCTCGACGAGCTCGGCCCTCCGCCCAGCAAGCTCGTCGCCAACCTGCCGTACCAGATCGCGACGCCGCTCGTGGCCGAGAGTCTCGGCGGGCTCCCGAGCGTCCGGCTCTGGGTCGTGATGGTGCAGCGTGAGGTCGCCGACCGCTTCTTCGCCCCCGCGGGGACGAAGAGCTACGGCGCGGTCTCCGTCCTCGTCCGCCTGACCGCGGAGCGCACGGGCCTCCACCCGGTGGCGCGCACCTGCTTTGCGCCCCCGCCGAACGTCGACTCGGCCCTCGTTGCCTTCCGCCGCACGCGCGACTGGGGGCCGGAGCTGACCGCCGTTCGGGCGGTCGTGCAGGGCGCCTTCGCGCACAGGCGCAAGACGCTCGCCAACTCGCTCGCGCTCGCCGGCACGGCGACCCGCGAGCGCACCGTCGCCGCTCTCGCCGAGCTCGGCCGCCCGCCCGGGGCCCGCGCCGAGGCGCTCGAGCCCCACGAGTTCCTCCGTCTCGCCGAGCTTCTGCGATGAGACCGGCGCGTGCCGTCGCCGCCGCGAAGGTCAACCTCGCCCTCGTCGTCGGGCCGGCGCGCGACGACGGCCTCCACCAGGTGGCGACCGTCCTCCAGCGCGTCGACCTCTGCGACCGTCTCGAGCTCGAGCCCGCGGACACGGTCGCGGTCGAGGGCTTCGAGGCCGACACCATCGTTCGCGCCGCCCTCGAGCGCCTCGCCGCGGAAGTCGGGGTCGAGCCCGCCTGGCGCGTCCGGATCGACAAGGCGATTCCCGTCGCCGCCGGGCTCGGCGGCGGCAGCGCGGACGCCGCGGCGGCGCTCCGCCTCGCCAACGCCGTCCTGCCGGAGCCGCTCGCGCCGGAGGCCCTATACGGGCTCGCGGCGTCTCTCGGGGCCGACGTCCCCTTCTTCCTCGAGCCGGGGCCGAAACTCGCCGAGGGGGCCGGCGAGCGCCTGACGCCGCTCGACCTCCCCCAGGACTTCTGGGCGGTCGTCGCCGTGCCCCGCGACGCCGTCAAGTCCTCGACGGGAGCCGTGTACGCCCGCTTCGACGAGCTGGGTGGAGGCGAACGCTTCGAGGAGCGCCGGGCCGCCCTCCGCGCGGCGCTTGCCCGCTGCCGCCGGCCCCGCGACCTCGCCGCCCTGCCGGTGAACGACCTCCTCGTGGCGGCCGGCGGCGCGCCGCTCGCGTCCGAGCTCCTCGCCGCTGGCGCGTTCAGGGCCGACCTGAGCGGCGCCGGACCGGCCGTCTACGGCCTCTTCCACCGGCACGACGAGGCCGCATCCGCCCGGCGCGCCCTCGGCTCTCGAGCACGTGCCTGGGTCGCGGCGGCCGTCTGGTAACGTCGCGCCGCGTGACCGACCTCGCCGTGATCGACCCCGCGGAGAGCAGGCGCGGCCTCTGGCTCCGGGAGCGCCGACTCCGGCTCGCGCTCCTGATCGGGATCGTCGAGAGCATCCTCGTCCTCGTCAACGGGATCGGGTGGTTCGTCGTCGTGGGCCTGGCAGCGCTCGCGGTCGCCTTCTACGTCTTCCTCGGCAAGTCGTCCCGCTTCCACTCCGTGCGAGAGCTCTCCTGGATCGCGGCGTCCTCGCAGCTGATCGCCGTGCTCGTACCCGTGCTCTGGGAGCTCGTCCGTGTCGTCGCGATCGTCGTGCTCGTCGTCCTCGCCGCCGGGTTCCTCGTGCTTCTCCTCGCCGACCGCCGGTGAACCGCAGACGGCCGCGCCTATACTCGCTTGCAGTGGGGCGTAGCCAAGCGGTAAGGCAGCGGGTTTTGGTCCCGTGACCGGAGGTTCGAATCCTCCCGCCCCAGCCATGACGCCCTCGTGACCCGGACGCCTCTCGCAGCCGTCGTGCTGGCCGCCGGGCTCGGCACGAGGATGCGCTCCCGCCGGCCGAAGCACTTCCACCCCCTGCTCGGCCGGCGGCTCCTGGACTGGGCGGTCGACGCCGTCCGCGGGCTCGGCCCGGAGCCGCTCGTCGTCGTCGTCTCGCCGGAAGCAGTCGCCGAGCTCGAAGACACGCTGCCGGCCGGGGCGGTCCTCGCCGTCCAGGAGGAGCCTCGGGGGACGGGCGACGCGGCCGCGTCCGCCCGGCCAGCGCTCGAGGGCTTCGCCGGCGAGGTGCTCGTCCTCGCCGGCGACACGCCGCTCCTCTCCGCGGGGGAGCTCGACCGGCTTCTGCATGCGCACCGCGAGGAGTCGCGGGCCGCCACCGTGCTCTCCTTCGAGCCGGACGACCCCGGCAATTACGGCCGCATCCTCCGCGACGACGCGGGTCGTGTCACCGGCATCGTGGAGGCGGCCGACGCGACCCCCGAGGAGCTCGCCGTGCGCGAGGTCAACTCGTCTGTCTACGTCTTCGCCGCAGACGCCCTCTGGAGCGCGCTCGACCGGCTCGACCCCCACAACGCGCAGGGCGAGCTGTACCTCACGGACGCGATCCGTCACCTGGTGGATGACGCCCGGGGCGTCGGCGTGTACCGTGCGCTGGACCCGCGTGTGGGCGACGGCGTGAACACCAGGGCAGATCTCGCAGCGGCCGCCGCACGGCTCCGCGACCGCATCGTCGCCGGTCACCTGGAGGCCGGCGTCACGATCGTGGATCCCGGGACGACCTGGATCGAGCCCGACGTCGAGATCGAGCCCGACGCGGTCGTCCACCCGTTCACGGTCCTTCGCGGCCGCACCGTCGTCCGCCGCGGCGCCGAGGTCGGTCCGCACGCGGTCGTCGTCGACGCCGAGATCGGGGAGGACGCGATCGTGGGGCCGTTCTGCTACCTCCGGCCCGGCACCGTTCTCGCCCGGAACGCCAAGGCCGGGACGTTCGTCGAGCTGAAGAATGCGAGCCTCGGCGAGGGCGCCAAGGTGCCCCACCTCTCGTACCTCGGCGATGCGGACGTGGGGGAGAGGTCGAACGTCGGGGCCGGAACCATCACCGCCAACTTCCCGCACCAGGAGGGCCGCCCCAAGGGGCGCACGACGATCGGGCGGAACGTCAGGACCGGCATCCACAATGGTCTCGAGGCTCCCGTGACCATCGGAGACGATGCATGGATCGGAGGCGGCTCGTACATCACCGAGGACGTGCCGCCGCAGTCGCTCGCGATCGCCCGCGCGCGACAGGTGACGAAGGAGGGCTACCTGCGTGGAAAGCGGAACGACTGAGCTCTCGCTCCCGGGCCTCGGCGTGACGCCCGAGCACACGCCGCAGCCGCACGGGGAGCGCGGCCGGTGGATCGAACGCGGCCCCTCGGGCAAGCTGATGCTCTTCGCCGGACGCTCGCATCCGGTGCTCGCCGGGAAGATCGCCGACCAGCTCAACATCGAGCTCGGCGACGTCAAGCTGAAGACCTTCGCCAACGGCGAGACGTACTGCCGCTACCGCGAGTCGATCCGCGGCGCCGACGTCTTCATCGTCCAGGCCTGCCACGGCCCCGCGACGAACGACTACATCCTCGAGCTGATGATCATGATCCAGGCGGCGAAGCTGGCGTCGGCCAACCGGATCACGGCGATCATGCCCTGGTTCCCGTACTCGCGGCAGGACAAGAAGTCCTCCCCCCGCGAGCCGATCACGGGCAAGCTCCTCGCCGACGTGCTCGAGGCTGCGGGCGCCGACCGCGTTCTCACGATGGACCTCCACGCAGGTCAGATCCAGGGGTTCTTCACGATCCCGGTCGACCATATGACGGCATTGCCGCTCTTCGCGCGCTACTACCGCGAGACGCTCGGGCTCTTCGGGGACGCCGTCGTCGCCGTCTCGCCCGACCCCGGGCGCGCCAAGATGGCGACGAAGTTCGCGCAGATGCTCGACGCCGACTTCGCGCTCATGAACAAGAATCGCCCCGCGCACGACGTCGCCGCCGTCACCCAGGTCGTCGGCGACGTGGAGGGGAAGATCGCAATCATGAGCGACGACATCATCGTCACGGGGGGGACGCTCGTCGCGGGCGCCCAGGCGCTCCTCGAGGCGGGGGCGACCGAGGTGTACGCCTGCGCGACCCACGGCCTGTTTCCCGAGGACGCTCTGCAGAAGCTCGCCGACTCGGCGCTGGCCGGCCTCGCCGTCACCGACACGGTGCCGATCGGAGAGCTCAACCGTCCGGACAAGGTCACGGTGCTGACGATCTCGGGCATCCTCGCAGAGACGATCGAGAACGTCTTCTCGGACGAGTCCGTCTCGGCGATCTTCGCCGGCGAGAACCAGCTCTTCTAGATAGGCAGATCCTCCCAGCACGAGCCGGCAGAGGCGTCCGCTCACCCGTCCGCTTCGACCATGGCCAGGGGGGTCTGCGGCGACCGGCGACGGCGCCACCGCCGGGTAGGTGCCGTCCGGTGCCTTCCTCGTCGCCGAGCGGGACCGGACGTCCTCGCCCTCTTGGAGGGAGCCGCTGGCCGGCTGGGGCACGAGGCGGTGCGCTTCCGGAACGCGGACGGAGCCGCCCGAGGTGGACGCGATGCTCTTCGAGCCGGGCATGGGCGAGCGTGTCGTGGGCTCGCCAGAGAGCTCGCCGGCCGGCGGCCGTCCGTCCCGCTCGTCGTCAGCATCTACCCGGCCGAGCTCTCGATCCGGAGGCTCCGACCTGTCGCCTACCTGCTCAGGCCCTTGGCCCCGCACGAGCTCGGGGCCGCGGTCGGAAAGGCCGTGCGCGCGCCGCCGGTAGCCACATCGTCTTTAGGCAACACCGCGCCTCTGCCTCCTGGAACCCCCCGTCGGAGCGGTCGCGGAACCCCAGGGCCGGAACCATCATGAGACAGAACTGCGGCCCGTACGAATCCAAATCGGGAACCCCGAGCTCGTCGGGGATGTGAGCGAGCACTTTGCCCGTGCGGGCTTCGCCGTGGACGCAAGCGGGTCGAAGGCGATCAGCGTCACGCTCCCCGACGCGCCGGACGAAGCCCAGGGCCGGCGCGAGATCCGCGCGCAGCTTCTCGTCTGGAGCGTTCTGCACCCGGACGACCCGGGCGTCATCGTCTGAGCACACTCAGGCCGGAGCCGGTTGCCCTCGCGCGACCGCCCGCGCCAGGGTCAGGGACCGAACGACGGGCGGCCCGCATGAACGGACCGCTCGGGGTGGGGGGAAGGCCTCTCGCCTTACTTGAGGGTGACCAGGAGGAGACGACGGCCGAGATGGCCCTGGGGGAAGTTCCGGAGCTTGATCCGGAGGACATCCGCAGACATGCTTGCCGCCTTTCTGTGCCGCTTGGGGTGACGCCAGCACTTCGTGTCGAGGCGGCCGGAGCGCGCCTCGCCCTGAGACGTGTGATCTGCCGTGAGATAGCCACGGAGGGCGGATGCCCGCGACCGAGACGGCGACCATCGTCCTTCTCATGCCGGGTTCCTCATGACCGACGCGGCGAGCCCGAGTTCCCCGACCCGCCTCGCCGCCCGCGGCGTAGGCGCGCGTGGAGGCGCGGCCGCGGGAGCGGCGCCGACGCATGCCTCCCCCCACGGATCCGGGTCGAGATCCAGACCCTCGAGGTCTCGGAGCCCGCGACGCCGATCCCGATCCCGGCCACGGCGAGCGCCTCGGGCTGCCGAGGGGCCCTCGAGGAGCGGCGGCCCCTCCTGGACGCGGCTGCAGCGGATCTCGTCTCCGGCGAGGAGCGTTGGACGAGCGCGAGCGGGAGCTCGTGCCTGTACGTCTCCCAGATCCAGGGGCAGCTCGAGTCCCGCACCGCCGGCCGGTAGCGCCGCCCGACGACGCGCCTTCGCTAGACTTGCCCGCCGGTATGGCGGGTGAGCGCATCAAGCTCGAGGTGAAGCCGCGCGAGCGGCGCGGAAGCGCGGACGCGCGGCGGCTGCGCGCGGACGGCATGGTCCCCGGCGTCCTCTACGGGAGCGGTAAGCCCGCGCACCCGTTCGCGGTCGCCGAGCGGGAGCTCCGGCGCGTCCTCACGGGCGACCACGGCCTGCACGCGATCCTCGACGTCGTCTTCGAGGGCCAGAAGACCGCCCACCACGCGGTGCTCAAGGACTACCAGCTCGACCCGGTCCGCACGCGGCTCCTGCACATCGACCTCCACGAGGTGCGGCTCGACCGCCCGATCCAGGCGCAGGTCGCCGTCGAGCTCGTGGGCGAATCCGCGGGCGTGAAGGAGGGCGGCGTCCTCACGCTCGTCCAGCGCGAGGTCAACGTCGAGGCGCTGCCGATGGAGGTGCCCGATCGCCTCGAGCTGGACATCTCGGGCATGGCCATCGGAGACAGCCTGCGCATCGGTGACCTGCCGGTGACCGACGGCGTGACCTTGCTCGACGACCCCGACGCCGTCGTGGCGACGGTCGGCGCGCCCACAAAGGTGGAGGAACCGGAGCCGGAGGAGATCCCCGAGGGCGAGGAGCTCGAGGAAGGCATGGAAGCCGAGGAGGGCGAGGCCCCCGAGGCCGAGGCCGCCGGCGAGGAGCCCTCGCCGGACGAGGGCTAGCCTCCCGCGGTGCGCCTGTTTCGTCGGGGCGAGGCGGCCTCGACGCTCGACCTTCTCGTCGCCGGCCTCGGCAATCCCGGCCGCGAGTACGCGTCCACGCGGCACAACGTCGGCTTCATGGTCTGCGACGAGCTCGCGCGGCGCCTCGGTGCCTCGTTCCGGTCGAAGTTCACCGGCGAGCTGGCCGAGACCCGGCTCGACGGCGCCCGCGTCGCGCTCCTGAAGCCGCAGACGTTCGTGAACGAGTCGGGGCGCTCGGTCGGTCCGGCCGTACGCTTCTTCAAGGTCGAGCCCGGCAGCCTGCTGGTCGTCCACGACGAGGTCGACCTGGAGGTGGGGCGTCTCCAGGTGCGCGCGGGCGGGGGTCTCGCCGGGCACAACGGCCTGCGCTCGATCGCGCGCCAACTCGGCACACAGGAGTTCCTGCGCCTGCGCGTGGGGGTGGGCCGGCCGGAGCGGGGCGACCCGAGGCCCGTGGCGGACTTCGTCCTCTCCCCCTTCGGGCCGGAGATCGACGTCGAGGCCCTGGTCGGACGCGCCGCCGCCGCGGTCGAGACCGTGGTGCGCGACGGCCTCGAGGAGGCGCAGCGCCGCTTCAACGAACGGCCCGGGTAGGACGCTCCGCCCGCCGGGCGTCCGCTCGGCGGGAAGCCGGCACGGTTCCGCGAGTCACGCGTGCGCTTTTCCCCTTTAGGGTCCAGACCGGAGGGAGGCCCGCGGCCGGCCCCGGTGAGAGGGGGCGCGAGGTGACGGCGCGCGGCCGGATCGCTGCGACCGCCGCGAGCCGGACGTCGCCCGGACGTCCGTGCCCGGCCGTCCCGCCCGAAGAGAGAAGGGCGCGCCGCCTCCCGGGAAGACACCCGCCGCAGGCCTCGCGCGCCGTAGCGGCCCGGCGGTACGAAGCCCTCCTCGTCGTCGGCAGAGGCCCCGCGTTTCTAGCTCCGCTCCCCACGAAGGGGTGCCCCCGGCGTTAGCGCGCGAGCCCGGCGGGCAGATGCCCCTCGTCGATCCGAACGCGGACGAGGAGGCCACCGCCGGGCGCCCGGCCGTACTCGACCCGCATGGCCTCGGCCGGGACGGTCTCGAGCAGCGCGCCGTGGTCGGCGCGCCACCGGCGGAACGCGTCTGCGGCCCCCGGCGGGTCGAACGACGCGACGAGCTTCGGTCGCGTCCCGATGGGGCGGAGCTCTCCCGGCACGGCCGAATCGTACGCGGCCAGGTAGCCGCGAAGCCGGCGGCTACGATGCCGCCGGCGGAACCCCTCGGTTTCGTCTTTGTCCATGGACCGGCCCGCGACCGCGAAAGCCCAGGCACTCGCACCTCTCGCCCGTGCGTACGCAGAGGGCGAGCGCCTGCGCGCTTTCCTGGAGGCTCCGGCGGACGCGCGCGTCTCCGAGCCGATCCTGCCGCTCTTCCTCGCGTCGCTCCACCTCGCCCGCGGCCCGCTCGTCTGCGTCCTCCCCGACGACGCCCAGGCCCGCGACACGGCCGAGGCGGCGGCCTGGTTCCTCGGCGAGGAGCGCGTCGGCCTCTTCGCCTCCCGCGGCGTCCGCTGGGGGAGCGGGCTCGAGCCGCCGCCCCACCTCGTCGGCGAGCGGGCGCGGGCGCTCGACGTGCTCGCGGCCGGCGGGCTCGTGTGCGCATCGGCGGTCGGCGCGGCGGAGGGAGTCCCACCCGCCGATGCCCGGCCGCGCGCCATCGTCCTGCGCCCCGGTGAGGAGCCCGGCATCGACGCGCTCGCCGAGAGGCTCGCCCTCACCGGCTACGAGCGGGTGGCGCAGGCCGAGGAGCGCGGGCAGTTCGCCGTCCGCGGCGGGATCGTCGACGTCTTTCCCTCCACCGGCCGCGAGCCCGTGCGGGTCGAGCTCTTCGGCGACGAGATCGAGTCCCTGCGAGCGTTCTCGGCCTTCACGCAGCGGACGCTCCACGCGCTCGAGGAGGCGACGATCCAGCCGGCCGGCGAGCGCCGCGGGGACACCGTCCTGCCGGCGCTCCCCGACGAGGAGCCGCCGGAGGTGGCGCAGGTCCCCGACGACCTCGTCGCCCCGCTGCCTCCGCCGGACCTGATCTGGGAGGCCGAGCAGGCGGCGGAGGCGGTCGAGGAGGAGCTCGGCGCCCGCCTCGATGCGGGCGGCGCCGTCCGGCTCTCGCCGCTCCCGGGCGGGCAGCGGCACGCCTTCGAGGCGCAGCGACCCGCGGTCGCGGCCCGCGGGCTCGCCGAGGCGGAGCGCGACCTCCTCGGCTACGTCCGGGGCGGCAACCGCGTGGTCGTGACGTTCGCCCATCGCGGCGAGGCCCAGCGCACGAAGGCGCTCCTGCGGAGGCTCGAGGCGACCGTTCTCGAGCCGGGCGAGGAGCTCCCGGAGGAGCCGGGGCTGGCCTTCGCCGTCTCCCCGGCGCGGCGCGGATTCGTCCTGCGCGACCTCGGCGTCGTCCTCCTCCCCGACACGCAGGTCTTCCGCAAGCGGCCGCCGCGCGCCGACGTCCGGGTCGGCCGCGCGCTCCAGAGCTTCGCCGACCTTCGCACCGGCGACCACGTCGTCCACGAGGATCACGGCGTCGGCAAGCTCCTCGGCTTCGAGACGAAGACGGTGGCCGGGGTCACGCGCGACTACCTGTTCCTCGCCTTCAAGGGAGACGACCGCCTCTACGTCCCCCACGAGCAGATCGCCAAGGTCTCGCGCTACGTCGGCGCCGACGGGCATGCGCCCCCTCTCTCGAGGCTCGGGGGCAAGGTCTGGCAGAACGTCAAGACTCGCGCCCGGGCGGGCGCGCGCGAGCTCGCGGGTGAGCTGCTCGCGCTCTACGCGCGGCGCCAGCGCGCCGAGGGGGTCTCGTTCTCCGCCGACGACGAGCTCGTCGGTCGCCTCGAGGCCGGGTTCCCGTACGAGGAGACCGCCGACCAGCGCGTGGCCATCGAGGTCGTCAAGCAGGACCTCGAAGCGGAGACCCCCATGGACCGACTCGTATGCGGGGACGTCGGGTTCGGCAAGACGGAGGTCGCCGTCCGCGCGGCCTTCATCGCCGTCGCCAACGGCAAGCAGGTGCTCGTGCTCGCGCCGACGACGATCCTCGCGCAGCAGCACTGGGCCACGTTCCGCGAGCGCTACCGCGACCTGCCCGTGACCGTCGAAATGGTCTCGCGCTTCCGCCGCCCCGCCGACGTGAAACGCGTCCTCGCCGACTTCGCGGCCGGGAAGGTGGACGTCCTCGTCGGCACGCACCGCGTGCTCTCCCGCGACGTCGTCCCGAAGGACATCGGGCTCGTCGTCGTCGACGAGGAGCAGCGGTTCGGCGTGGCCCAGAAGGAGCTCCTGCGCCAGCTCCGCCTCGAGGTCGACGTTCTCGCGCTCTCGGCGACGCCGATCCCGCGGACGCTGCACATGTCGCTGGCGGGCCTGCGGGACATCAGCGTCATCGAGACGCCGCCGGAGGGCCGCCGGCCGATCCGCACGCACGTGGGCGAGTACGACGAGGAGCTCGTCCGGCAGGCGCTCCTGCGCGAGCACGAGCGCGGCGGCCAGTCGTTCTACCTCCACAACCGCATCGAGACGATCGAGGAGGCGGCCGAGAGGCTGCGTCAGCTCGTCCCCGAGGTGCGAGTCATCGTCGCCCACGGGCAGATGCCGGAGCGCGAGCTCGAGAGCCACATGCTCTCGTTCCTCGCCGGGGACGGCGACGTGCTCGTCTCGACGACCATCATCGAGTCCGGCCTCGACATCCCGCAGGTCAACACGCTCGTCGTCGAGCGCGCCGACGCGCTCGGACTCGCCCAGCTCTACCAGATCCGCGGCCGCGTGGGCCGGAGCGACGTCGTCGCGCACGCCTACCTCTTCTACCCGGACGGCCGGGAGCTCTCGCCGGAGGCCCGCGCCCGTCTCGCCACACTCGCCGACCACACCGAGCTCGGCAGCGGCTTCGCGATCGCCATGCGCGACCTGGAGATCCGCGGCGCGGGCGACCTGCTCGGCGCCGAGCAGTCGGGCCACGTCGCGGCGATCGGCTTCGAGCTCTACGTCGAGCTTCTCGGCGAGGCCGTGGCGGAGCTCTCGGGGACGCGCCGCGCCGCCGCCCGGCCGGTGCGGGTGGACGCCCAGGTCGACGCCTACGTGCCCGCCGACTACATGCCGGCCGAGGCCCAGAAGATCGACCTGCACCGGCGGCTCGCGCTCGCCGAGTCGGACGACGAGCTGCGCGAGCTGCGGGCCGCCACCGAGGATCGCTTCGGCCCGCTCCCGGAGCCAGTCGAGAGCCTCTTCACCATCCAGGAGGCGAAGCTCAAGCTCGCCCGGCTCGGCGGCGATTTCCTCGTCTACCGCTCCGGCCGGGCCGCTGTCGGGCCCCTTCTCCTCGGCTCGGAGGAGCTGCGGACACTGCGCTCGACGGTGCCGACGGCGGTCTACTCGAGCGCGAAGCGCGAGGTGACCCAGCGGGTGGACGCGTTCTCCGGAGCCCTCGGTCTCGTCGATGCTATCCTCGACCTTCGGCTGTCCGTCTGAGCCCCGCTCACATGCCTCTTTGGACTCGCATCGTCGCCCTGCTCGCCGCGCTCGCCCTCGTAACGGTCGCCGCCGGCTGCGGCGGGGGCGGCGAGGACACGCCGGACGTCCCCGCCGGGGCGATCGCCGTCGTCGGCGACCGCGAGATCCCGAAGGCGGACTACGACCGCCTGCTCGCCCAGGCGCAGACGACCTACGAGGCCCGCGAGCAGGAGTTTCCGGCCGCCGGAACGCCCGAGTTCGCGCAGCTCCGCAACGCCATCGTGCGTAGCCTCGTCGAGCAGGCCGAGTTCGAGATCGCGGCCGAGGAGCTCGGGATCGAGGTCACGGACGACGAGGTGGAGGAGCGCCTGGACGAGCTCAAGGAGCAGTTCTTCGAGGGCGACGAGGAGCAGTACGAGCAGGAGCTGGAGAACCAGGGGCTCACGGATCAGCAGGTTCGCGACGACGTCCGCTCCCGCGTCCTCTCGGAGAAGATCTTCGAGGAGGTCACCAAGGACGTCGAGGTGACCGACGAGGAGGTCGAGGCCTACTACGAGGAGAACAGGCCCCAGTTCGAGACGCCCGCCTCGCGCGAGGTGCGGCACATCCTCGTCGAGAACAAGCGGCAGGCCGACCGCCTCCACCAGCAGCTCGAGAACGGCGCCGACTTCGCCGAGCTCGCGAAGGAGCACTCGCAGGATCCCGGCTCCGCGGAGGACGGTGGCAACTTCACGGCGCAGCAGGGGGCCACGGTCGAGGAGTTCGACAAGACCGCGTTCGAGCTCGAGACCGGAGAGCTCTCCGACCCGGTCCAGACGCAGTTCGGCTGGCACATCATCGAGGCCGTCGGGGACGTCGAGGATGCAGCGACGCAGGAGCTCGCCGACGTCGAGCCGCAGATCCGCGAGCAGCTCGAGGAGGAAAGGCGCAACCAGCGGATCAACGAGTGGATCGCCGATCTGCGCGAGCGCTTCGAGGGCGAGATCGCGTACGCGCCCGGGTTCGAGCCACCTCCGCCCGAGGAGACGCCGACCGGCGCCGAGGACGTCGCGCCCGTGCCGGAGACCGAGACCGAGTAGCCCGCGTGGGCGGGGGCGACGGCCTCGAGCGGGCGCTCGTCGAGCTCCAGGAACTGGCCGAGCGGCTCCGCCGCGACTGTCCCTGGGATCGCGCCCAGACCGAGCGGACGATCGTCCCGCATACCGTCGAGGAGGCCTACGAGGTCGCCGACGCCGCGCTCGCGGGCGACGACGCGAAGCTTCTCGACGAGCTGGGCGACCTGCTCTTCCAGACGGTGTTCCTCGCGCTCCTCCTCGAGGAGCGGGGCGCCGGCGACCTCGCCGCCGTCGCGAGGGCGATCCACGCGAAGCTCGTCCGCCGGCACCCGCACGTCTTCGCAGACGCCTCCCTCGAGACCGCCGCGGCGGTCAAGGGCCGCTGGGAGGAGCTGAAGCGGGAGCAGGAGGAGCGGCACGGGATCTTCCACGACGTCCCAGCGACGCTCCCGGCGCTCCTGCGGACGAGGAAGGTGCAGCGCCGGGCCGCTTCGGCCGGCTTCGACTACCCCGACCCGGCGGGCGCGCTCGCCGACCTCGACGACGAGCTCGCCGAGCTGCGCGAGGCGCTCTCGACCGCCTTGCCCCGCCCCGCGGAGACGGAGCCAGATCCAGAGGTCGCAGGGGAGCTCGGCGACGTGCTCTTTGCGGCCGTGAACGTGGCCAGGAAGGTCGGCGTCGACCCCGAGCTGGCGCTGCGAGGCGCCACGGAGCGCTTCGTCGAGCGGGTCGAGCGGGCTGCCGCGATCGCGGAGGAGGAGGGGCGCGACTGGGTCTCGCTCCCGGTGCAGGAGCAGGACAGCTACTTCGATCGGGCCAAGGAGGCGCTCAGGTGAAGGTGACCCGCGTCCACGCACGGCAGATTCTGGACTCGCGCGGCAACCCGACGATCGAGGTCGAGGTCGAGCTCGACTCCGGCGCCGCCGGCCGCGCAGCGATCCCGTCCGGGGCCTCGACGGGCCGCTTCGAGGCGGTCGAGCTCCGGGACGCCGACCCGTCGGTCTACCTCGGCAAGGGCGTCCTGCGGGCGGTCGAGAACGTCGAGCGCACGATCGGACCCGCGCTCGCCGGTGTCCCGGCCGACAACCAGGCCGCTCTCGACGAGCTCCTGGTCGAGCTCGACGGCACCCCGACCAAGGAGCGTCTCGGCGCGAACGCGATCCTGGGCGTCTCGCTCGCGGCGGCGAAGGCGGCGGCCGCCGAGGCGGGCCTGCCTCTCTACCGCTGGCTCGGCGGGGACGAGGCGCGCATCCTGCCCGTGCCCATGCTGAACGTCGTCAACGGCGGCGCGCACGCGCAGAACAGCCTCGACTTCCAGGAGTTCATGCTCGTCCCGGCCGGCGCCTCGTCGTTCTCGGAGGCCCTGCGGCTCGGCGTCGAGACCTTCCACCGGCTGAAGGAGATCCTGCACGAGCGGGGCCTCGCCACGGCCGTCGGAGACGAGGGCGGCTTCGCCCCCGACCTCGGCTCGAGCGAGGAGGCGATCGAGGTCGTCCTCGAAGCGGTGCGACGGGCGGGGCACGAGGGCAAGGTCGCGCTGGCGCTCGACCCCGCCGTCACGGAGCTCTACGAGGACGGCCGCTACGTGCTTCGCGGAGAGGGGCTGGAGCTCGACACGGAGGGGATGATCGCCACCTGGGAGGACCTGAGCGGGCGCTATCCGATCGTCTCGATCGAGGACGGGCTCGCCGAGGACGACTGGGTCGGCTGGCGCACCCTCACGGGGCGGATCGGCGGGCGCGTCCAGCTCGTGGGGGACGACCTCTTCGTCACGAACGTCGAGCGCCTCCGGCGGGGCATCGACGAGGGCGTGGCGAACGCGATCCTCGTCAAGGTGAACCAGATCGGGACGCTGACCGAGACGCTGAGAGCGATCGATCTCGCCCGCGCCCACGGTTACGCGGCCGTCATGTCCCACCGCTCGGGCGAGACCGAGGACGCGACCATCGCCGACCTGGCCGTTGCGACCGGCGTGGGACAGATCAAGACCGGCGCGCCGTCGAGGAGCGACCGGGTGGCGAAGTACAACCAGCTCCTCCGGATCGAGGAGGAACTGGGCGAGCGGGCGGAGTATCCGGGCTGGCGCGCGTTCCCGCGCGCGGTGCCGTAGGGATCCCGGCGGGGCCGCCACCCCGGCGCCTGCCCGGCAGCCCGCCTCGACCCCGACCCTGCCGCCTTCCGCGACGATCCGGCACGCTCTCGGCACATTCCGTTCCCCACGCGCGCGCCTTGTCTCGCTACGCTCGAAGCGGGTGGTGGTCCGGGGTGGCCCCAAAAGGGAAGCCAGCCGCAAGTGGGTCGTCTGCGGCCGCTCCCGCTAACGTGACGACGTGAGCCTCGGGTTGCGCCGCACGAAGATCGTCTGCACGATCGGGCCGGCGACCTCGTCGCCGGACGCGCTCGACAGGCTCATCGTCGCCGGGATGGACGCGGCGCGGCTCAACTTCTCGCACGGGACGCACGCCGAGCACGGCGAGCGCGCCCGCCTCGTCCGCGAGGCGCAGTCGAGGGCGGGACGGCCCCTCGCGCTCGTCGCCGACCTCCAGGGCCCCAAGGTGCGGATCGGCGACCTCGACGTGCCGCGCATCCTCGTCGAGGGCGACTCGGTCGTCATCGCCGGCGACGGCAGCATCCGCGGAGACGACATCCCGATCATGCCGGCCGTGCTCACCGAGGTCCTCCGTCCTGGGCACGAGGTCCTGATCGACGACGGGCTCGTCCGGCTCCGCGTCGAGGAGGTGGACGGCGGTCGCGTCAGGACGACCGTGCTCGTTGGCGGGGCGGTCGGCTCGCACAAGGGCGTCAACGTCCCGGGCGTCCCCATCCCCGTGCCGTCGCTGACTGACAAGGACCTGGCCGACCTCGAGTTCGCCCTCTCGCTCGACGTCGACTTCGTCGCGCTCTCGTTCGTCCGGTCGGCGGCCGACTGCCGGGGCCTGCGGGAGCTCCTGAACGCGGCCGACGTCGGCGCGCTCGTGATCGCCAAGATCGAAAAAGCCGAGGCGGTCGAGAACCTCGACGCGATCGTCAGCGCCGCCGACGCGGTCATGGTCGCGCGCGGGGACCTCGGCGTCGAGATCGGGCCGGCCGCCGTCCCGCTCGTCCAGAAGCGCGTGCTCCTCTCGGCGCTCGAGCACGGGAAGCCCGCGATCACCGCCACGCAGATGCTTGAGTCGATGATGTCGAAGCCGGAGCCCTCGCGTGCCGAGGCGAGCGACGTGGCGAACGCGATCCTCGACGGCACCTCCGCGGTCATGCTCTCCGGCGAGACGGCGATCGGCCGCTACCCGGTCGAGAGCGTCGCCTACATGGACCGGATCGCCCGTGCGGTCGAGCCCAGCCTGGACTACCGTCACGAGCTCGCGCAGGCCGCCGACCACCCCTTCCCGACGGTGGGCGAGGCCATGTCGAACGCGGCGTGCGACATCGCCGAGGTGCTGAACGCCTCCGCCATCCTCGTCCCCACGTACAGCGGCCGCACGGCGTCCGCCGTCGCCCGCCACCGGCCGCGGCGCCCGATCATCGCCGTCACCCACAAGCGCACCGCGATGCAGCAGCTCGCCATCGAGTGGGGCGTCGTGCCCGCGGAGATCCAGGAGGCGCGGAACGTCGAGGAGCTCTGGACGGCCGCGCTCGAGACGGCGCGCGCGACGCAGATCGTCGAGCCGGGGGACCGCGTGGTCATCACCGCCGGCACGGCCGTGAACGTCCCCGGGACGACCAATCTCATCAAGGTCGAGACCGCCTGAGGCGCCCTTCCGCCCGGCGCTCGGCCGGCTCCGTCCGACCGGATCTGTACAAAGCAGGAGGCTGCTGCAGGCGGTCGAAGTTGGCATGCCCATGCCGGCTCGTTCCCGCAGTTCCTCGCCGACCCGCCGCCGCAGTCGCTCCCGCCTGCTGCGCTGGATCGCGTCGCTCGTCCTCCTGGCGATCCTCTTCGGCTACGTCCAGCCCCTCCGGGCTTATCGGGACGCCCGGGAGGACGTCGAGGCGCGCAAGGCCGAGCTGACGGCGCTCACCCGCGCCAACGCCGTGCTAGAGGAGCGCATCGTCGAGGCGGCCACCGACGCTTTCGTGGAGCGGGAGGCCCGGAAGCTCAGCCTCGTCCGCCCCGGCGAGCGCCTCTTCATCGTCAACGGGATCGACGAGTGGAAAGAGGAACGGCGGCGGGGCGCGAAGGCCCCGTTACGATGATCTCGTGGACGACGGGCGGGTGGTCTCCTGGCAGCTCGGGCGTCCGGCGAAGCCGTTTCGCCGGGTGGCTGTCCGCTGCCCGTACGGCTATCCCGCGGTTACGGAGCAGGGGCCGTTCGGCGCCGACGGCGAGCCCTTCCCCACGACGTACTACCTGACCTGCCCGTGGCTGGTTGCCGCGATCGCCCGGCTCGAGGCGGCGGGCGGCGTCGAGCGCTGGTCACGCGCGGCCGCCGAGGACCGCGAGCTCGGAGCGAGCCTCCGACGCGCCGACCGGGAGCAGCGCGAGCTGCGACCCGAGCTCGACGTCGGGATCGGCGGCACGCGCGCCCCCGGCAAGCTCAAGTGCCTCCACGCCCATGCCGCGTTCGCGCTCGCCCGGCCCGGCTACGAGCTGGGGGAGGCCATCCTCGCCGAGGCCGGCGAGCGCTGGTGCCCCGACGCCCGCTGCGCGCGCGCCGAGGGCGCGCCCGGCAGGAACGGCCCCTGATGCTCGAGACCGCTCGTTCCCAGTGGGACGAAGGGCGGCGCCGCCTCGAGGCCGAAGGCGAGGGCACGGCGCGCTCCCGCCATCTCCTGCTGCTCGTCGAGGCGGTCGTCGCGGAGCTGAGGAAGCGGGTCGGCCAGTCCTACACCCTTGCCGACCTCGCCCGCGCCTACGAGGGCTCCGAGGACTGGGTGCGGGACGTCGTCGTCCAGGCGACGCCGCCGCGCTCGCGCGCAGGCGTGCGGGACGCCTCCCTCGTCCAGGACGCCGCCTTCGCCGACTACGCGCGCGGCGCGAGCGACTACGCCCCCTAGGCCGTGCCGGCGATGCCCACGCGCGAGCGCAGGCGGGGCCGTGCGCGGCGGCGGCGGGGCGCCCGCGCGGCCGTCTGGATCCTCCGCCTGGTCGTCCTCGCGGTCGTCTTCCTGGCAGGGCTCTCGATCGGGCGCGCGGTCGAGGAAGCCCCCCGACCGGGGGGCACGCAGACGATCGTTCGCACGCTCGAGCCGCTGACGGTCCAGCCGGACGAGCGGACCGTCACCGTGACGACGTCACAGAGGTAGAAGAACGCGAAGGATTCACTAGACTTTTACATGGCGGCCCATGCCAAGCGATCGACATCGGGATTCCGCGGAGACATCGGATTCCGCGGAGGTCGGTCGGGAGTGGCTCACTCTCGGCCAGGCCGCTGCGTACCTGGGCGCCGCGCAGAGCACGGTGCGCAAATGGGCGGACGACGGCCAGCTTCCCGCCTTCTACACGCCCGGCGGCCACCGGCGCTTCCGCCGGACCGACCTCGACCGCTTCCTCGCAGGGCAGGTCGCGGTGCCCAAGGGTCGACGAGTGCTCGTCGTCGACGACGACCCGCAGCTGCGCGAGTTCATCCGCGTCAACCTGGAGATGGAGGGCTACGAGGTACGCGAGGCTGCGAGCGCGGGCGAAGGGCTCGCCGCGCTCGACGAGAGCTCTCCCGACCTCATTCTCCTGGACGTGCTCATGCCGGGCGTGGACGGCTGGGAGATGCTCAAACGGGTGCAGGAGCGCCACGGAGTCGAGTCGATTCCGGTCATCATGTACAGCGGCATGGTCGAGGACGGCGAGCAGGCTGAGGAGCGGGGAGCGCAGGCCTTCATCGGAAAGCCGTTCGATCCGCGCCGATTGCTGGAAGCGACCAGGCAGCTCCTTCGCTCCTGAGCGCGCCGGCCCTGGCGGCCTCGTGGGTTCTCGACGCCGATCGGGAGGTGTTCGTCTGGGTGGTCGAGCATCGGGTTTCCGGGCTCGACTGGCTCTTCGTCGCGCTGACCGTGTCCGCGCACGCCGCGCTCCTCTGGATCGCGCTGGCGCCGGTCCTCGCTCACCTGGCGGGTCGCCGGCCGCTCCCGGTCACGCTGGTCACGGCCGCGACCGTGTGGACCGCGGACGTGATCGCCATTCTCCTCAAGACGGCGTTCGACCGCGACCGGCCCTACCTGAGCGTGGCACAGGCTGACCCGCTGCTGCGCTGGGACGTTTCGACCTCACTCCCCTCGGGCCATGCGGCCACGAGCGCCGCCGGGGCCGTCATCCTCGCCTTCATGCTCGGACGCTGGGGCTGGGCGCTCGGCGCGCTCGCCTTCGCGGTCTGCTACTCGCGCGTCTACGTCGGCGTGCACTACCCGCTCGACGTCCTTCTGGGGGCCGCGATCGGGGTGACCGTGGGCGTTGCGGCCAGGGTCGCGGTCAGGCGTCTTCTGCCGACTTCAAGAGCCCCGCGACGATCAGGAGCAGCGACGCCAGGAGGCTGAGCCAGATCCCGATGCTGCGCCCGACGCTGGGCTCGTAGCGCTCCGGGATGTCGATGATCTTGACGAGCACGAGGATCGTTCCGGCGAGGCCGAGGCCGGCAACGATCATCCCGTCGGGAACCGTGGGGGGGAGCTCGACCCCGAACGCGCGCAGGGAGAGGAGGACGAGCACCCCGACGCCGACGAGGAAGACGAGCTTGCCGATAACGCCCGTGTGCCAGCCGATCACGGAGAGCTGACCCCGCAGGTCGCCTCCGATCGTGTACCAGCTCATGAAGGGGCCGAGGACGAGCACGAGCCCGCCCAGCCAGGCGAGCAGTTCGCCGGTGCGCCACAGCCCGGCCGGCGACGGCCCCGTGCCCGGACGGGCGGACGCGAGCGGAGAGGCGCCTCCTGCTCCCTGGCCGGTGCCCAAGCTAGAGACCGAAGAGCGCGGTGATCGTCTCCCAGACCGAGAGGCTCATGAAGAGCGTCAGGAAGACGAGCGCGCCGAGGAGGAAGAGGAAACGGATTTGGGCGAGCCGCTGCTCCCGCTCGTGATCGAACCGGGCCTGCCGGCGCGCGCGCTCGCGCCGGAGCCGGCGCTGGACGGCGTAGGGCTCGACGGGAGGCTCGCGCTCGACCTCCTCCACGTGGGCACGGCGGGGCGCAGGGGCGGCCATCAGCCGGGATTGTTGCCGCTCCGGCCGGAGGTCGCAAGCTGCAGCCGTCGCCCCCCGTCGCCCGCGGGCGGTCGCCATAATGACCCGGTGGAGGGTGTTCCGGCACCGGGCTCCGGGGCTGGGGCCGCACCGAGCCAGGCCGCGGGAGGCGCGCTCACGGCGTTTGCCGCGGCCGCCCTCGAGCTCGTGCGCGGTGACGTCTCGGGCCTGCCGGCGCTCCTTCGGGCAGTCGCCCTCGGGACAGGCGCCGAGCTCGTCGTCGCCCGGCTCGCGGACGCGCAGGGACGGCTCGTTGCCCGGGCCGTGCACACCGACTCGCTGTCGCTCGCCGCCGAGCTGGAAGGGACGATCGTGCCCGCAGACGAGGTCGGCCTCGAGGAGCGGCAGCTCTTGGACGCCCCCGGGGAGCCGGGCGCGCCGGCCGCGGTCAAGCGAGCGGCGTCGCGTGCGTCGATGCCGATCGTCCGGATCGTCCCGGTGACAACGGGCGGCAAGATCGAGGCCGTGCTCGAGCTCTACCGCGCGGGCCTGCCCTTCGGGCCGGAGGAGGAGGCCCTCGCCCGCGCGGCCGCCGCGCACCTCGCGCTCGCCCTCCGAGTCGACCGCGCCGGCGGGAACGGCGCCGAGGCGCCCGAGGAGGCGATGCAGACCCGGCTCGAGCTCCTCGGCGAGGCGCTGGCCGCCGGTGCGGACGAGACGGAGACGGCGACGCAGATCGTCCGCGTCGCGAGCGAGGCCGCCGGCGCGGCCGGCGCCGCGCTCTGGCGGATCGACTCCGAGGCGCGACCGACGCAGCTGGCTGCGCACGGGTTCGGCGGCGATGTCCCCGACTTGGCCCCCGCGGCCGAGAGCGCGCGGAGGGCGATCAGCGAGCGAGACCCCGGCCCGGACGCGGTGGGGCCGTGGCTCGTCCACGCGGTGCCGCTCGGCGAGCCTCCGACGGCCGTGCTCCAGCTCGCGTTCCCCCGCGAGGGGGAGGCGGGCCCCGATCTCGAGATGCTGGCGCCGTTCGCCGCCCGCGCCGCGCTCGCCCTGCGGCGGAGCCGTCGCGTCGGGCTCGTCGCGCTCGCGCTGAAGCGGTCGCAGACGCTCGTCGCGGTCGTCAGCCAGGCGATCGCGCAGCTCTCGCTCGCCCACACGCTCGAGACCGCGGTAGAGCGGGTCGCCGAGCTGACCTCCAGCGGGCACGTCGCCGTCTATCTGCGCGAGGAGGGACGGCTCACCGCTGCGGCCGCCCGCGGCCTGGGCGGCCCGCACAACGAGCTCGCCGACCGGCTGCTCGAGCTCGCGCTGGGCCCGTTCCGGAGCCGCGGCTACCTCTTCATCCGCGACATGCAGACGGACCCGCGCCTGCGCGGGCTCGAGCACGTGCTCGAGGAGAGCGACATTCGCCGGGCGATCTTCATCCCGCTCCAGGTGCACGACGAGACGATCGGCGCTCTCGCCGTCTACAAGAGCCGCCCGCGACCCTACCGGGAGGGGGAGGAGGGTCTTCTGCTCGCCCTTTCGAGCCAGCTCGCCGTCGCGGTGCAGAACGCCCGCCTGCACGAGCGGACGAAGGAGCTCTCCGAGGTGCTCGAGCGGACGCTCGAGTCGGAGCGCCGCTCGACCCGGCACCTCCGCGGGCTCTACGCGATCTCTCAGTCCTTCGCCCAGAACCTCTCGCTCGACGCCACGCTCGACGCCGTCGCCCGCACGATGGTCGAGCTCCTCGACGCGGACGTCGCCGTCGTCCGCCTGCCCGACGGCCGCGGCGAGCGGCTCGAGCCACGAGCCGTTCACGTCGCCGACCCGCGCGGGGAGGAGGTCGTCCGCAGCCTCGTGGCCCGGACGCAGCTTGTCTCGGCGCCGCTTGCCGGCCGCGTGCTCGGCTCCCGCCACGGGGTCGTGCTGCGTCCCGGCGCCACCTCCCCCGAGGACGCCCACAACATCCTCGACCCGTTCCTCCGCCGCGGCGCGAGCGCAGCCGTGCTGCCGCTCGCCACGCCGACGGAGGCGCTGGGGATGCTGACGATCGTGCGCCTCGACGCAGCTCACCCGCTCGACGAGGAGGAGGTCGCCGTCGCCGCCGCCGTCGCCGCGCAGGCTGCCCTCGCGATCGACAACGCCCGTCTCTACCAGCAACAGAAGGACTTCTCGGAGTCGATGCAGCGGTCGCTCCTCCCGCGCGCGCTGCCGCGCGTCCGCGGGCTCGACGTCGGACACGTCTACCAGTCGGCCGACCAGGTGGACGTCGGCGGCGACCTCTACGACTTCGTCGCGCTCGAGGACGGGCGGCTCGCCGTCGTCATCGGCGACGTCCTCGGCAAGGGCATCTCCGCGGCCGCGGACATGGCCATGACGAAGTACAGCTTCCGCGTGCTCGCGCGCGGCCGGCCGGAGCCGCCGGCGTTCCTGGCGGACGTCAACGACGTGGTCTGCGACGAGATCGCCGAGGGCAAGTTCGTCACGCTTCTCTATGCGCTCGTCGACCCGTTGCGGCGCGAGGTCGCGTGCGCGAGCGCGGGCCACCCGCCGGCACGCGTCGTCGAGCCGGGCGGCCGCGTCGTTCCCCTCGGCGGCGGGGGGCTCGCCCTCGGGATCGAGCGGGACCAGGCCTACGCGGCGGAGCGCGTGCGCCTCGAGCCGGGCGCCTGCGTCGTCCTCTACACGGACGGCGTCCTCGAGGCGCGGCGCGACGGCGCCTTCTACGGCGAGGAGCGCCTCGACCGCCTCCTCGCCGAGCGGCGCAGCCTGACGGCCCAGGAGCTCGCCGCGGCAGTCCTCGACGACTGTCGCGCGTTCGCCGGCGGAGAGCTGGCGGACGACTGCGCCGTCGTCTGCCTCAAGCTGGCAGGCTGAGGCCGTGAGCACAGCTTCCGACGCCGCCCCCGCCGCGGTGGGGGCCACGATCGGCCGGACGCGGCTGGCCGTGGTGGTCTTCGCAGCCGGCGTCGGCACCCTCGCCACCGAGATCGCCGCCGCGCGCCTGCTGGCGCCCTACTTCGGCAGCTCCACGATCGTCTGGGCGAACATCATCGGCCTCATCCTCCTCTACCTCTCGATCGGCTATTGGCTGGGCGGGAAGGTCGCCGACCGCTACCCGGACCCGGGCGTGCTCGGCCGGATGATGCTCGTCGCCGCGCTCGCGATCGCCGCCACGCCCTTCGTGGCGCGGCCGATCCTCGACCTGGCGCTGCGCGGCCTCGACGCCGTCTCGGTCGGCGCGGTCGTCGGCTCCTTCTTCGCCGCCCTCGGGCTCTTCGCGATCCCGATCACGCTCCTCGGCGCCGTGGCGCCGTTCGCCATCCGGCTCGCGCTCGTCGACGTGCACGAGGCCGGCGCCGTCGCCGGGCGCTTGTACGCGATCTCGACCGTCGGCAGCATCGTCGGGACGTTCCTCTCCGCGATCGTCACCATCCCGCTCCTCGGCACGCAGAGGACGATGCTCGGCTCGGCGGCGCTCATCCTGCTCGCGGCGGCGCTCCTGCTCGGCAGCCGCTGGCAGCTCCTGACCGTGGCCGTCGCGGCGCTCCTCTTCGTCCCCACGGGGGTCGTCAAGGCGACCAGCGGGCTCGTCTACGAGACCGAGTCGTCCTACCAGTACATCCAGGTCGTCGAGCGCGCCGACGGCTCACGCGTCCTCAGGCTGAACGAGGGGGTCGCTGTACACTCCGTCTGGCACCCGGACTCCGTGCTCACGGGCGGCGTCTGGGACACGTTTCTGCTCGTGCCGCCGCTCCTCGACCGGCCCGTCGAGCGGATGCTCGTGATCGGCAACGCCGGCGGCACGGTCGCCCGCGCGTTCGGGGAGGTCTACCCGGACGTCGTCGTCGACGGAGTCGAGATCGACGGCGAGGTGAGCGAGGCCGCGCGGCGCTACATGGGCCTCGAGGACAACCCGCGCCTGAACGTGATCACGGCCGACGGGCGGCCGTACCTCGCGCTGACGGACGAGTCCTACGACATCATCGTCGTGGACGCGTACCACCAGCCGTACATCCCCTTCCAGCTCGCCACGCGCGAGTTCTTCGCCGCCGCGCGGGAGCACCTGCGGCCGGGCGGGGTGATCGCGCTCAACATCGCCACCGTGCCCGGCGACGACCGGCTGACGCGGGCGGTCGGGTCGACGCTCCTGGCCGAGGTGCCGCAGGTCTGGCTCTGGAGCCCGCTGCGCTTCAACCAGCTCATGCTCGGCTTCGACGAGTCCGTGGAGCAGGACGTCCTCGTCGAGCGCGTGCGAGCCGCGCCCGCCGCCGTCGCGCCGCTCGTCCCGCTCTTCCAGGACGGGCTCGTGCCCGTGCGGGCGACCGAGCGGCCGCTCACCGACGACCGGGCGCCCGTGGAGTGGCTCACCGACCGGATGATCATCGACTTCGTCGCCCGCGGCGGCGAGCTCGACGAGGACTACCTGCCGACGCGCCCGTAGAGGGCGCCGAGGATCGCCCCGGCTGCGACGACCTGCGCCCACGCGGGCAGCCCGCCCGCCTTGTGCCAGCCGCGGACGCGGTGGCTGGGGAAGAGCTTGCGCCCGCCGGGGCGGGGCAGGGAGAGCACGTGCTCGAGGTCGGGAGCGGAGGCGGCGGCCGCGCCGACGACCGCCAAGTCGAGCGGTCCCCGCCGGGCGGCGAGCAGCAGGAGCCCGACGATGCCGCTCAACGTCTCGAAGCGGCGGGACGCGATGTCCTGGTGCGGAAGGGCGTCGCCGGCGGCGTGGGCCGCGAGGCCGACAAGGAGCGCGCGCCGGCGCGAGCCCGCGAGCGAGCCGGCGAGAGCGCCCGTGGCGACGTGGAGGCAGACGATCATGCTTCGCGAAACGTTACGTGGCTGCAACATCCTCCGCCGTGCCGAGGTCTAAGATCCCGCCTGTGAGACGCACCCTCCTCGTCCTCTGCGTCGCGCTCCTGGCGCTCGCCGCGGCCCCGCCGGCGCTCGCGCAGGACCCGCCGCCCGATCCCGAGCCGACGATCGCGCTCGGCGTCACGGTCTCGGGCGTGGACGTGAGCGGGATGACGGCCGCCGAGGCCGAGGCCGCGCTGCAGGCGTTCTTCGCCCAGCCGCTCGCGTTCTCCCTGCGCGGCGTCACGGGCGCGGCCCGCCCGATCCGCCTCGGCGCGCGGGCCCGTCTCGTCACGGCAGCCGCCGAGGCGCTCGCGGCGCCCGAGGGCGAAGCGCTGACGCTGGGCGTCTCGATCACCCGCTCGACGCTGAAGGCATGGGTGGCGAAGCGGGCGAAGAGCTTCAACCGCAAGCCGGTCTCGACCCGCGTCCGCCTCGTCGGCCTGACGCCCCGCCTGACGAAGGCGCGCCAGGGCCGGGCGCTCGTGCGCAAGGAGGCCCGCCTCCGGCTCATCGCCGCGCTCAAGGCGCACAGCCGGACGGTCGCGCTCCCGGTGAAGAGGTCCAAGCCCGAGGTGACGCCGCGGAAGTTCGGCCCGGCCGTCGTCATCCGCCGCGAGTCGAAGCGGCTGACGCTCTACCGGCCGAAGGGCGCCGGCCCTATGCGGGCGGTCGTCAGCTATCCGATTGCCACGGGCATGGCCGCGTACCCGACCCCGCTCGGCAGCTTCCGGATCGTCACGAAGCAACGGAACCCGTGGTGGTACCCGCCGTCCGCCGGCTGGGCCGCGGGCGCGAAGCCGATCCCGCCCGGCCCCGGCAACCCGCTCGGGACCCGCTGGATGGGCCTGAGCGTCGGCGCCGTCGGCATCCACGGGACGCCGGACGCCGCCTCGATCGGCTACTCGGCCTCGCACGGCTGCATCCGCATGCGCATCCCGGACGCCGAGCGCCTCTTCGAGCGCGTCCGGGTCGGCACCCCGGTCTTCGTCGTCCGGGCGTAGCGGCACAGCTAGACTGGGTCGCGGCTCATGGCACGCCGCGCGAAGATCGTCATGCAGGCGGCTGCCGTCCTCGTGATCGCGTCCCTCGTCGCCCTCTTCGGCTGGCGGTTGGCCGAGCAGGAGGAAGGCCGCAGCCTCTCCGCCGCGGTCAAGCGGGGCGAGCGGCCGTACCCACCCGCGCTCGTGTACGAGACCCTGGACGGCGACGGCACGATCCGGCTCGCCGACTACCGCGGCAAGGCCGTCGTCCTCAACTTCTGGGCCTCCTGGTGCGGACCGTGCAAGGACGAGGCGCCGCTCCTGCAGGAGACGTGGGAACGCTACCGCGACGAGGGCCTCGTCGTCGTCGGGGTCGACGCGCAGGACCTGAAGGCCGACGCGAGGCGGTTCGTCGACCGCTACGGGCTCACGTACCCGATCGCCTACGACGGAAACGGCGCGAGCCTGGGCCGCTTCGGGAACACCGGGTTCCCGGAGACGTGGTTCGTCGGCCGCGACGGGAGGCTCGTCGGGGAGCACATCGTCGGGCCCTTCACCGAGGAGCAGCTCCTGGAGAACGTGCGCGTCGCCCTCGACACGAGCGCCCGATGAGAGGCCTCGCCGTCCTGGGTCTGCTCCTGGCCGTGGCCCTCGCGGGCTGCGGCGGGGGCGGGGAAGAGGCCCCGACGCTCGCGCAGCTCGAGAAGAAGTTCATCTGCCCCACGTGCCGGACGACCCTCGAGCTCTCCGACGCGCCGGCGGCCGACCGCATGCGTGCCTTCATCCGCGAGCGGATCGCGGCGGGCGACTCCGAGGCCGAGATCAGCGACGCGCTCGTCGCCCAGTTCGGCGAAGGGGTGCTCGCGGCGCCGCCGAGGAGCGGGTTCAACCTCCTCGCCTGGGCGCTGCCGCTCGCGGGCGGACTGCTCGCGATCATCGTCCTCGCCGTCGCGCTGCGGCGCTGGAGCAGGTCGCTGGCCGAGCCCGCGCCGGCGGATCCGCGCGGCAACGGGCGCCCGCCGCCCGACCCGGAGCTCGAGCGCCGGCTCGACGACGAGCTGGCCCGCTTCGACGGCTGATCCGATGGAGGCCAAGATCCCGCTCGCCTTCGTCGCGGGGCTCGTGTCCTTCGGGACGCCGTGCGTCCTCCCGCTCGTTCCCGGCTACCTCGCCGCGGTGTCGGGCGCCGAGGTGGGGGCCGGCGGTCGCCGCGTCGTCCTCGCCAGCCTCCCCTTCGTGGCCGGGTTCACCGCCGTCTTCGTCGCGCTCGGGGCGGCTGCTGCTGCGGCCGGTGGCCTCGCCGGCGAGAACCGCGGCTACCTCCTCTCCTTCGCGGGGATCGTCGTCGTCGCGCTCGGGTTCGCCATGATGGGGCTCCTGCCGCTGCCGTTCCTCGACCGGCTCGCGGCGCCGGGGCTCGTCGAGGGCGCGCACCGCACGGGCTCGGCCGCGCTCCTCGGCGCGGCCTTCGGCCTCTGCGCCGCGCCGTGCGTGGGCCCCGTGCTCGCCGCCATCCTCGCGCTCGCCGGCGAGGGGCAGACAGTGCTCCAGGGCTCGGTGCTCCTGCTCGTCTACTCGGCCGGGCTCGCGCTCCCGTTCCTCGCCGTCGGCGTCGGCTTCGACCGGGCCATGGGAACGTTCCGGTGGCTCCGCGACCGCTACCAGGTCTTCCGCGTGGTGGCGGGCGCGCTCCTCGTCGCCATCGGGCTCCTCCTCTTCTTCGACCGCTTCTGGTGGCTGAACATCGCCGTGAACCGCGTCTTCGAGTTCTTCGGCGTCGGGGTCTGAGACACGCGCGCTCAGCGGGAGCGCAGGACGGGCGGCGGGAGGTCGGGGAAGCGGTCGCGCGCGGCCTCGACCGACTCGAGCAGCGCCTCGACGTCGAGGCCGCGGTGCGCGGGCGCGTACGGGACGAGCCGGCGCGCGGCCTTCTCGAGCTGGCGCCCGCATGCGACCGGCTTCCCCCTCCCCGCCTGGTACCAGGCGACCGCGACGTGGACGAGGCCCTGGAAGAAGTCGCGCTCGCCGGGCTCGGCGGCCCGCCAGGCATCTTCGAGCGCCTCGTGGGCGTCGTAGTAGCGGCCGGCGCGGACGAGGTCGAGCCCGCGCGCGAGCTCGGCGTCAGACGGCGACCTTGACCTCGCCGTCCTCGACCACGACCTCGAACGTCTCGAGCGCGAGCGCCCGGTCGAACAGGTTCTCGCCCGTCCGCACGTCGTACTGCCAGCCGTGCCAGGGGCAGGAGACGACGCAGCCCTCGACCTTCCCGCGCCCCAGTGGGCCCTTCATGTGCAGGCACTCGCCCTGGGTCGCGTGGAAGCCGTCCTCGCAGCGGAAGAGCGCGAGCTCGCGGCCTCCGGCCTCGACGGCGACGGCGCTGCCGGGCGGCACGTCCTCGACCCGGGCGACGGTGTGGAGCTGGCCGACGGACATCGCCGCGCAACCTACCAGAGCCCTTCTGCGCCCCCGGCCGGGGTGGTAGGCTCGTCGCGTGGCCACGATCCTGCTCGTCGGGGTCGACGTGTTCTTCCGGGGGAAGCTCGACGTGCTCCTCGGCGGAGCCCACAGCCTCGTCACGGCCGACAGCGCCGCCCCGCCCGACCTCGTCATCGCCGACGTCGCCCGCGTCGACCCCGCCGAGGTGGCCGAGACCTTCCCCGACGTGCCCATCCTCGGGTTCACGAACCACAAGGACACGGAGGGCCTCCGAGCGGCGAAGGCTGCCGGCCTCGATCGGGTCGTCGTGCGCTCGGCTCTCTCCGAGCGGGCGCCGGAGCTGGTCGAGAACCTCGTTGCGTAGACTTTCACCCGTGACGTACATCATCGGAGAGACCTGCATCGACATCAAGGATCGCTCCTGCGTGGACGTCTGCCCGGTGGACTGCATCCACGAGGCGGACCGCATGCTCGTGATCGACCCGGAGGAGTGCATCGACTGCGGGGCGTGCGAGCCGGAGTGCCCGGTCGAGGCGATCTTCCCCGAGGACGCGCTGCCCGAGAAGTGGGAGCCGTTCGTAAAGATCAACTACGCCTACGGGGACGGAATGGACGTCGTCGACAAGCTCGTCGAGGAGTACGCCACCGAGCACAACGTGCAGAACCCGCCGCTCGAGCAGCGGTAGGGCGGACGCGAGAGGGAGGGAGCATGGCCACCACGGAGGAAGCGCGCCGCGACGCGCTGGCGGAGCGCCTCTTCGGCGCGGCGCTCGGCGCCTACGAGCTCTTCACCGTCCACCTCGGCGACCGGCTCGGGCTCTACCGGGCGCTTGCAGGCGGGGAGGAGATGACGCCTGCGGACCTGGCCGGGGCGACCGGGACGCAGGAGCGCTACGCACGCGAGTGGCTCGAGCAGCAGGCCGTGGCGGGGATTCTCGAGGTCGACGACCAGGCGGCTGCGCCGGATGAGCGCCGCTACCGGCTCCCCGCAGAGCACGCCGAGGTCCTTACCGACCGCGACTCGCTCGCCTACCTGACGCCGATGGCCCGCTACGCGGTCGCGTTCGGCAAGGTCCTGGAGGCCGTCGAGCAGGCCTTCCGGGCCGGCGGGGGCGTTGCGTGGGAGGCCTACGGCTCGTTCGGGCGCGAGGCGCAGGCCGACGCGAACCGGCCCGTCTTCCTCAACCTCCTCGGCTCGGAGTGGCTGCCCGCGATCCCGGACGTCCACGAGCGGCTCTCCGCCGACCCGCCCCCGCGGATCGCGGACGTCGCGTGCGGCGGCGGCTGGTCGAGCATCGCCATGGCGCTCGCCTACCCGAACGCGACCGTGGACGGCTACGACGTCGACGAGCCCTCGATCGAGCTCGCGCGTCGGAACGCGCAGGAGGCCGGGGTCGACGACCGCGTCCGCTTCCACGTCCGCGACGGCGCCGAGCGGGGGGACGAGGGCGCCTACCAGCTCGTCACCGTCTTCGAGGCCGTCCACGACCTCTCTAGGCCCGTCGACTTCCTGCGGACGCTGCGGGGCCTCGTCGCAGCGGACGGCGCGGTCGTCGTCATGGACGAGCGGGTCGCCGACGAGTTCACCGCGCCCGGGGACGAGGTCGAGCGCCTCATGTACACGTACAGCGTCCTCTGCTGCCTTCCGGTCGGCCTCTCCGAGACGCCGTCGGCAGGCACCGGGACGGTCATGCGCGCGGACACGCTGCGCGGCTATGCCCGCGAGGCCGGCTTCGCGGACGTCGAGGTTCTCCCGATCGAGCACGAGGTCTTCAGGCTCTACCGTCTCGTCGGCTGACCCGGCTCACGCGGGCGTGAGGCGGAGCTCGCGGGGGAGGCGACGCTCGAGGGCCAGCGCTCCGATGCCGGCGAGGAGGCACACGAAGGCGGCCAGCGGCCAGAGGGCGTACGGCTCCGCGCCGAGGACGAAGCCGCCGACGGACGGGCCGACGATGAAGCCGATGTCCCAGGAGATCGTCGAGACGGCCATGTAGCGGCCGCGGAGCCGCGGAGGCGCGAGGTCGGCGACGAGGGCCCCCTGCACCGGCCCCTGGAAGCATTCGCCGAGCCCGAAGACGACCGCGCCGAGCCCGATCACGAGTGCCGCCGCCACGGCTTCGAACGAGTAGCCGCCTGCCGCGACCACGAGCCACGCGAGCGCCCAGAGCACCGTCATGACCGCGAGCGCGCGCATGCGCCGCCGGCCCTCGAGCGCCTTCGCCACGGGGAACTGTGCGAGCACGATCGCGAGCGTGTTGGCGAAGAAGATGAGGCCGATGCCCGTCTCCGAGACCCCCGCCTCGTTCTTGGCGAACACCGGCATGAGCTCGAACTGCGCGTAGCCGGCGCTGACGAAGAGCACGTTCAGGACGACGATGCCGAGGAAGACCCGGTCGCGGAGCACGTCCGTGTAGCGGCCCGGAGCGAGCGCGTCGTCCACGGCCGGGAGCTCGGGCTCCGGAACGAGCGGGAGCAGCGCCACGAAGACGAGGAAGGTGGCCGCGTCGACGAGGAAGAGGACGGTGAAGCTCGTCGGGCTGTCCGTCGTCGCGATCAGCCCGCCGACGACGCCGCCGATCCCGATCCCGAGGTTTCGTGTCACCCGCTGGAGCGCGAAGGCCCCGTGCCGCCGGGCCTGCGGCGTCAGCCCGGCGATCAGCGCCGACTGGCTGGGCCAGAAGCCGGCGTTCCCGACCCCGCCGATCGCCGCCGCGGCGAAGGCGTGCCACGGCTCGCGGACGAGCGGGAGGGCGCCGAAGCCGACGGCGAGGAGGACGAGCGCGACCGCCAGGGTCGCCCGGCCGCCGATGCGGTCGACGATGATCCCGACGACGGGGCCGCACAGGAGGCTGACCGCGCCCGTCGTGGCGAGGACGAGGCCGGCCGTCCCGAGCGAGAACCCGCGCACGTTGTGCAGGTAGATGACGACGAACGGGAACGCGAGCCCGTTTCCGACCGCGTTCGCCAGCCCGCCGAGGTTGAGGATCCAGACGGAGCGGGGAAGCCCCGGGTCGAGGCTGCGGAGGTAGCCGACGAGGGCGCTCAACCCTCTCCGAGCGCGGCCCACACCTCCAGCTTGGAGCGGACGCGGGAGACGACCTCGTCCGTGAACTCGGACGTCGTCGAGTGCCCGCCGAGGTCGGCGGTGCGGACGCCGGCCGAGACGGCTTCGAGCGAGGCCTCGCGCACGGCCCGGCCCGCAGCCCGCGGCTCTTCGTCGTCGATGTGGGAGAGGAGGGCCGCGGCGGCGAGGATCATCGCCATCGGGTTGGCGACGTTCTTGCCCGCGAGCGCGGGCGCGGTCCCGTGCGCGGCCTCGGCCATGAGGGCTCGCGGGGAGTAGTCCTCGTTGAAGGCGACGAGGAGCGACTCGGAGCCCGCGATCGAGCCGAAGAGCGGGAGCACGAGGTCGGAGAGGATGTCGCCGTCGCGGTTGAGCGCCGGGATGACGAGCGGCTCGCCGGCCGAGCCGATGAGGAGGGCGAAGGTGGCGTCGATCAGCTGCGGCTCGTACTCGACGCCGGGATGGCGCTCCGCCGCGGCGTCCATCTCCTCCTTGAGCAGGCCCTCGTAGACCGGCGAGACCGTGTACTTCGGCCCGCCGAAGACCTTCGCCTTCGTCCGCTCGGCGTGGCGGAAGGAGAACTCGGCGACGGCGCGGCAGACGCGCCGCTCGATCCGCTCCGTGCGGTAGGCGACCTCGTCCTCGCCCTCGCCCTCCCGCCACTCCTTCGCGCCGTACGCGTCGCCCACGGCCATGCGGACGACCGAGATCGGGAAGTGCGCCCCGCCGATGGGGACGACGCCCGGGATCCGCCGGCCCGTGCGGACGATCACGTGCCCGCCGATCTCCTCGCGCAGGATCCGGTTGGGGCTGCCGACGTCGCCGGCGCCCTCGGGCGTGATCGTCGCCGCCTTGAGGCCGAGGCCGGCGTCCCGCACCGCGCGCGCCGCCTCGTGCACGACCCCGTTGTCCGTCGCGCGCCGCGACTCCAGTGAGAGGTCGTAGCGCGGCAGCTCGAGCTCGAGCCCGATCAAGTCGGGAGCGAGCACGCGGAGCGCCTCCTCGAGCAGCTCCTGCCCCGTGTCATCGCCCTCGAGCACGCAGATCGTCCTCGTTCGCATCGCGGCTGAGTGTAGTCGCGGCGGTTTCCGGCCAGGCGTGTGAGCAACTGGTAAGCTCGCCGCGCTCAGGCACTGGTTCAGAGGAGAAAGGGGCATTTCCGCTGGCCGCAGTCACGTTCGACCAGGTGAGCAAGGTCTATCCCGACGGGACGAGAGCCGTCTCCGACTTCGGGATCGAGATCGAGGACGGAGAGTTCATGGTCTTCGTCGGCCCCTCCGGGTGTGGGAAGACCACGGCGCTGCGGATGGTCGCCGGCCTCGAGGACATCTCCGAGGGCGTCGTCAAGATCGGCGACCGCGTCGTGAACCACGTCCCGCCGCGGGACCGCGACATCGCCATGGTCTTCCAGAGCTACGCGCTCTACCCGCACCTCTCCGTGTACGACAACATCGCCTTCGGCCTCAAGCTCCGGCGCGAGAAGAAGGACGAGATCGACCGCCGCGTGCAGGACGCCGCCAAGGTGCTCGGCCTCGACCCGTTCCTGAAGCGCAAGCCGCGCGCCCTCTCCGGCGGGCAGCGCCAGCGCGTGGCGATGGGGCGCGCGATCGTTCGGCAGCCGCAGGCGTTTCTTATGGACGAGCCGCTCTCGAACCTCGACGCGAAGCTCCGCGTGCAGATGCGGGCGGAGATCAGCCGCCTCCAGGGCGAGCTCGGCGTGACCACGATCTACGTCACTCACGACCAGATCGAGGCGATGACGATGGGTGACCGCGTCGCCGTCATCCGCAAGGGCGAGCTGCAGCAGGTGGCGCCGCCCCAGGAGCTCTACGACCACCCGGTCAACCTCTTCGTCGGCGGCTTCATCGGCAGCCCGGCCATGAACATGGTCGAGGGCACGCTCGAGCGCGCCGACGGCGCGCTGGCCGTCAAGGCCGGGAGCCAGCGGATCGGCCTCGGCGACGAGACGCTCTCCGTCCGTCCGGCCCTCCGCTCCTACGAGGGGCAAACCGTCATCCTCGGCATCCGGCCCGAGGACCTCGAGGACGCGGCGCTCTCGCCGGACACGCCCGCCGACCAGCGCCTCAAGGGCACGGCGGAGCTGCGCGAGGCGCTCGGGGCCGAGATCATGGTGCACTTCACCGTCGAGGCGCCGCCGGCGCTGACGGAGGTCCTGCGC